>JABAZY010000009.1:5066-31708 GCA_018608245.1 Alphaproteobacteria bacterium
TAAAATTCACAGGGAAACATTTATGATCAACTTTTTTAATGCAAAATCTTGGCCGTTCATAGAGGCTTATAAGCTCAAGGACAGGCTAGAAAAAGCAGGTGCTTCAAAAGAGTGCGTTGTTTTTGAAACTGGATTTGGTCCTTCTGGGCTACCGCATATGGGAACATTTGGTGAGGTTTTTCGTACAGCTTTAGTTCGCCAAGCTTTTGAGAGAATTGATAGTACCCCGACAAAATTAATTTGTTTTTCTGATGATATGGATGGTTTTCGTAAGATACCTCAGAATGTACCTAATCCAGATATGTTAGGGAATTATCTTGGTATGCCTTTAACGTCCGTTCCGGATCCTTTTGAAAAATACGACAGTTTTGGTGCTCATAATAATGCAAAATTACGTGAATTTTTGGATCATTATGGGTTTGATTATGAATTTAGATCGGCCACGGAACAATACCAATCAGGCGTTTTTGACCCTATGATCATAAGGGCATTAGAGAAGTACGATTCTATAATGGACATTATGTTACCGACATTAGGTGCAGAGAGGCGCAAGACATATAGCCCTATACTTCCGATTTCACCAGCTACTGGAAAAGTTTTGATGACACCTTTGGAGGGCATCGATGCAGAGAAGGGAATGATTACATTTAAAGATGTAGATGGGCAGTCTCATGAGGTCTCTGCTTTGGGCGGAAATTGTAAATTGCAATGGAAAGTTGATTGGGCGATGCGTTGGATTGCACAAGGTGTTGATTATGAAATGTGTGGGCGGGATTTAGAGCCTACCTATAAAGTAAGCTCTAAGATAGCACGCATTCTTGGTGGTGAATCTCCTGAGAACTTAACTTATGGGCTTTTTCAGGATGAACGAGGGGGAAAAATATCAAAATCACTGGGCAATGGTTTGACAATTGATGATTGGAAGGAATTTGGCATAAGAGAAAGTATGGCCCATTTTTTGTTTAAGCGTCCAACATCTGATAAAAGAGTACATATAGGTACAATTGCTGATAGTACAACGGCATATTTTAATGATTTGGCTAGATATACGAAGCAAGACGAACAAAACCAGATTGACAATCCTGTTTGGCACATTCATCAAGGTGAGCCAATTCCACCTATCAACGGATTAGATTTTAATTTGATTACAAATTTAGCCAGTGTTATGGGCGTAGAAGATCCTGACATCCTTAAAGCTAAAATTTTAAAAAGCAGGGGGGGGCAAGTAGATGTTAATCATCCGTTATTTGACGTTCTTATTGAAAAAGCAACCCATTATTATAGTGAACATCTCAAACCTCAAAATCAATATAGGTTGCCTACAGCTGAAGAAAAGATTGCTTTAGAAGCCGTGAGAGACAAGCTCGCTGAAATGGATGACGGGCTTGAGGCTGATCTTTACCAAAAGGTTTTTTATACTGTGGGCAGAGAGGCATTTGGTAGAAAACAATTGGGTGATTGGTTTAAAGCAACTTATGAAGTTTTATTTGGACAATCGGAAGGACCAAGAATGGGTGGCTTTACGGCGCTATATGGTCGAGAGAATATGGTCAAGCACATAACTTCTGCAATACAGGGTAACTTTGTGAATCACGACCTAGGGGCATCCTTTATATCCCATCAAACTAATGGTTGACATATTAATAATATTGTATTATGTATATCTTTATTGAATTAATATTACAAAAAAATCATATATTTTTATAATATTTGTCTTATTTACAGGTAAGACTTCACGGTTTTGGTAAGGGAGCCTTCGCAAGTGCTAATAGGTAGTTTAGAGCCAGGTAGTTTAGAACAAGATTCTATTAATCGAGGTAAGTTCAAGGTTGAAATCGCTGGAGAGGATATGCCTGCGATTCAAGCTATTAAAGAGCAGTTTGGTGTTCAAAAACCTTTCAGTGATGAAGCGGTACTCGGGTGTGTAACGGTAACCCCTGAAACTGCAAGCTTAATTATAGCGTTAGGTGAGTTAGGGGTTAAGAATTTACGGTGGTGTAGTGATAATCAGTTTGCAACAGATGACGACGTTGCTAATTATTTAAGATCAATAGGTTTTGATATTTTTGCAAAAGCAAATATGTCTGACAAAGAATATATAGATGCTATGCGTGATGCGTCGTCTTTCGAAGATCATGAGGTTTCTCAAGGGCTAGTTATTATAGATGACGGCTGTGACATTACAGATTACCTGATCAGAGAGAATCCAAAACTTTTAAAAAAAGTAAAATTAATAACTGAACAAACAACTTGTGGCGTTAATAAATTTGTAAATCTTTTTGATCAAAGAAAGGTTCCTAGCCCTGTTGTTAATATTAATAACAGCCCAGCAAAAAAAATGTTTGATAATTATTATGGTGTTAGAGAAGCATTTATTCATGCTTTATTCAACGCTGTACCTCAACAAATGGCGGGAAAAACTGTTTCTATATTTGGCTATGGGCAAGTAGGAGAAGGCACAGCTAAAGCTTTAAAAGCTTTAGGGTGTAAATGCCTTATAGTTGAAGCGGATACTTTGAATCAAGTGAAGGCAAATTTTGAGGGGTTTGAGGTTGTTACAAAGGAAACGGCTATTGAACGGGGAGACATAGTTGTGCTGGCAACAGGAGGAAAACATGTTGTTACAGCGAAAGATTTTGAAAATGCAAAAAATGGTGCTGTATTTTGTAATATTGGCCATGGAAATCAAGAGTTTGATTATCCAAATTTAACGGCCAATCACCCATCAACACAAGTAAGTGAGTATCTTACACGTTCTAAACTTCCAAATGGCAAAAATATTTATTCGATGAATGAAGGTGCGTTGGTTAATATGATTTCTGGTACAGGAAATCCACCAAGAGTGATGAGCCTCACGTTCAGCCTTCACCTTTTAACATTCATGGACTGTTTGAAAAATCCATGTCGTTATTCTGATATAAAACTTCATGATGTTGATGATGCAATCACTGAACAGGCTCTACGTTTAAATCACCCTGAGTTGGAATTGTTAAGAACAAAATTAACAGATGAAGAAAATCAGTATCTAGGTAAAATGTCCTCTTCTTCTTTAATATTACATGACCCTGAAAACAGCATAAATAAAAGACCTTCTGTTGTGAATATAGGTATGTTTCCAACGCGTATTATATCAAGTGAAGCTTTAGATGATCATACGGGGGTGAGGCTTTCATTGAAAATGGAATGCGAAGCTGATTCTTTGGGGGCGGGAAATAAGGTTCGTAAACTTAGATATTTATTTCCGCATTTGGAAGAGCAAGGCGTTACTGACTTAATAATGGACGGAACAACACAATCAAACTCCTGTATGGCCGTGTCATTTTATGCAAAGCGTTATGGTATAGATACGCATTTCATTTTATCAGGTGAAGAACAAAATCAAGGAAATCATAAGGTGACTGTAGGTAATGCATCATCTGTTGATCATATAGGGGAGTGGGATCCTGATAAAATTACACAGTTAAGATCTGCAATATCCGATAAACTGTGCGCAGAAGGTCGTGTGCCTTATGTTGTTCCAACAGGGGTGTCTAATCATATTACGGCATTTGCTGGACTGGAGCTCATTGAAGAAGCTGTTGTGCAGATGCAAGAGTTACAAACTCAATACGATCATGTTGTATTGCCTGTTGGTACAGGAAGCACTCTAGCTGGATTAGAGATGGCGCAAAACATGTATGATTTACCGTTTAAAATCCATGGTGCTGCGATTGCCAATGATACAAAGTTTTTTAGATCTGTGACAGAAGAGACCTTTGAAGCGTTAGCACAAAAGGGGTTTTGGGGGGTTGATTCTTCTAAACGTTCTTTGGCATCTATATGGGAAAAATCTATTGGCCAAGGCTATGGCGTGGCCACACAAGATGATTATGATTTGATGAAAGATCTAGAGGGACAGTCAAGCATATTGTTTGATAGCGTTTATACGTTTAAGGCTTTACAGGCAGTACGGGACATGCGCGTAGACGGTCTAATAGAACCTAATAGCCGAGTGTTGCTTGTTCACACTGGAGGAACTAATGAACGTTTTGTTCAACCTAATTTAATTTCAACTGAGTTGGCAATATAAATGCATTTAGTTTTCAACGAAGAAACGAATACAGGTAAGACTCTAAATACTCACATGTCGTTAAGTTTGAGAGAGTATTTAAGAGAAATAACGCCTGAAAAAGGCTTAGGGAAAAAAGTAAAAAACTTATCTAGAAAAATATTGTTAGAATCTATTGAGAAATTATTGCCTGCTGATTTGAGTGATGATCAAAGAGCAAGGGCTTTAACGAGTTTTTCTGATACGCCAATGATGCAATTGGCAGATGGCTCCAATCTTTTATATGATACTGAAACTTTTTTGACTAATTATATTTACCAAACGGCTTGCCGAGAACGCAATATATCGTTTCTCTTTACGCAACAGTGCAGCAGGTCGAAAATGATGATGAATTCAAAAGCAACTGTTGGGTCAGGTTTTTTAGATTTAGAAGGTGATGTGCATGCAGTTTTTGATGTGTCACGTTCTCGATTGTCTAGAGCGTCTATTGCAACATTAAAGGGGCCTGTTAAATTTGAGTTTAATCCTTTGGGAATGAGGTTGCCTTCTTATGCGGCATTACCATTACCTGATATTCTTCAAGAATTAAAGAATCAAGACTTTCCAAGCGCGGCTGATGCTGTTTTGCAGGCTAACCAGCATATTTGGACCGCTTTACAAATCAAAGGAAGAAAAAAATTAATTCAATTTGATGAACGCTTAAGTGGAGAGATTGTAAGGAGGCATATTGATGATCAAAACTCGCCTATTTATCGTATGCTATTTGATCCATCTGTGAGAAAGTCTTTTGTAGAAAATCAAACGTCTGTTGTGGATTCACCAAAAAATTTAATTTTAAAAGATACGACAAATTTCTTTTTCTATGTTGATGGTGAAACTGTTCGTCCAGCAAAGATCCACGATGGTAAAGGTGGCGTTGTAATGGTGGATGGTGAAAATGGTAAATCTGTTTCGATAGATTTTTCGCCTAATGGGGTTCAAGAAGCGCTGAGAGAAGGTGTATTGTTTCCTGACCTCGCATTGAGCTATATTGCATTATCAATTTTACCTGGAACATTAGCTTTTGGTGGGGCGAGTCAGCACGAATATTTACCACAAATCGCACGAATTTTGGACTTAACAAATGATGAAACTAAATTTTTAGAAGAAGATATTCCCGCCTATGAAAATAGTGATCCATATGCTGGTTCAAGAATGATATGCGGTTTAGTAGAGGTTGATGATAGGTTAAAAAGAATTATTTCTGTTTTAAACCGCTCTAGTGACCTTAAAGGTTTGGATGATGAGTTATTAGATAAACCTTTATCTGAGTCTTTAGGTGATATGCATTATTTTGATTATTTTGATCTCTTTTTACCAAGAAGAGATAATCCGTCTACTTTAGAACTGAAAGGATAGAGAGATGCATTTCCCCCCTTATGGTGTATTATCGCAAGAAGTAGGGTCGTATGATGTTCCCTCGTTTGATGAAAGAAGAGGTATTAGATCTAATAATATTTTATCTGTTCCTAGTAATAAGTTTGAGCAAAGAGTCTTAGTTACTGACAATGAAGATTGTACAGTTCGCTTTGGGCTAAATATTTTTGAGTTATCTGATCCAAGAAGAGAAGCTCATGAGGTCTTGTGTAGAGGTGAGGCGGTAATTAAGCCAACACAAACATCATATGGTGTTTCAGATGACTTGTTTGATAGAGCGTTTGATCGTGTGAAAAAATTAGAGAATGACCAGTTCGAAATTTGGCCTGCTAATCATAATGTGCATGAAGGGTATCATTTTGCAGATCCATGGGGAGAAGTAACGGAGATTTTAACTGACCTTAGCTCTGGCCTAGATATTACTGCTCCGTTAGTGGATCATAACAAAATATCATCCCGTCAAGTGGATAAATATGGGTGTAACGAGCTGCATCTTGATTCATTTGAGGGAATGCGAAAAGATGAGGGGGAAAATCGCCAAAGAATTTTTAGGCATTTTCTGAATTTAGGTGATACACCGCGCACAACGTTAGTTGCGCTACATGATACAAATCTTGTGGATCGTTGCGTTGGGCCAGACTATCGTCCAGATTATTTGGACCCAATAATTAATACGGCTCGTGCTGAGTTACCTGTTTTAAAATTAACTTTGCCGCCGCGTGACCCAGAAAGCAAAATGGTTTATGGCTATAAATTGTTGACGACCCATCTTGTACATGGAGAATTTGGCCCCAAAGATGACCTGTTGGCGATTGTAAATAGTACAACATAGGTAGAGTTAATATCTTGTTTCGCAAGGGGGCTTATTGACCCTAAAAAACTTGGGAAGGGTAATTATTGCCGGATATTTGAAGGTAATTGTTTTCAGGGGCGCGATCGGTAAAGTCGTCGGTAATGTCTAAATTTCTTAGTTGTGGTGTTAAATAATAATTACTGCAAATTTTGTCTTCTAGATTTTATACGTTATGTCAATAATTCGTTTTATTCTCAGCCTTTCTAAGTCTCTTTTTTTACTATATAAAATTAGAAATGAAAATTGTGTCAGACATCGGTGGAACTTATGCGCGGTTTGCGCAAAATATTAATGAAGTACCCAAAAGAGTTCGTAAATACAGAACATCAGAATTTTCGACAGTTTATGCCGCACTTAATCAATATTGTAACGATGAAAATATTGAATCACAACAAGGCGATATCTCGATTGCCGCTGCGGGATCGGAAAGAAACAGTATTTGGACAATTACCAATAACCCTGACTGGCCAATTGATAGAGCTCAATTCAAACTGAATGGCTGGCGCTTACAAGTCATGATAAATGATTTTGAAGCTGGAACTTATGCGCTACCTGTATTGAGTGGAGAAGATTTAAAGACCTTAAAGGTAGGAGGTAAAAAACCAGAAACATCTTTATGTCTTTTGGGACCAGGAACGGGGTTGGGGCTAGGCTACTTTCACCCGCCGAATATGGTTCAAAAAACTCATGGTGGTAATATGCCTATTGCGTGCATAACCGATGAGCAATGGGATGTTGTTAAAAGCTTTCAAGAACAAAAAGGTTCGCCTGTCGTATTTGAAGATATTGTTAGCGGCCGAAATAATTTTGTCAAAACCAACCCAAAATTGTTTCATGAATTTCTCGGGCTTTTCGCAGCGCAAAGCGTTATACACGGAAACGCTTATGGTGGCCTATATCTAACGGGAGGGATAATAGAAGCGCTTGTCACAGAAGATAGATTTGACTTTGAAACCTTCGAACAATTTTTCTGTCTTGATGGAGTTGTATTAGTGAAAGAAGATTTACAAAACACTCCTATCCATATCATCACAGATCCTTGCCCTGCGCTGAAAGGACTTATTAATGCCCAAAGCATACTTAACAATTGATGACAGTCCCACAGCAGAAACTGAAGATCTGGTTGATTTCTTAACCGCTCGCGGTATTCCTGCAATTCTTTTTGTACGCGGTGAATTACTAGAGAAAAACCCGCGTGCGATTGAATATGCCATTCAAAAAGGCTTTATCGTAGGTAACCATTCTTACGCTCACAAACCTGCTGGAGAGATGAAGTATCAAGATTGGGTTGATGATCTAGAATTGTGCGAGAGTTTGATTGAGGCAGCCTATCTAAATTGTAATTTACCGCGCCCTAAAAAACTCTATCGCTTTCCTTACATTGACCGTGGTGATGGGCAAAAGAACGAACAAATAGATATGGCAACAATCAAAGAGAATGATCAAACATTGCCGTTACAAGAATATCTGCACAAGCATGGGTTTGAGCAACCCTTTGAAAATATGCCCAGTACTTGTCCAAATAAAGCTAAAGATTGTCTTTACACCTTCACTACACGAGATTGGATGCTTAATAATAAGCACCGCGGTCACCATAATATTAAAACTATTGATGATCTTAAGGCTCGTGTTGATGCGGATAAAAGCCTACAAGAGAAAACGCACAACCATGTAATTATCATGCATGATCAGCTTGGGCTTTTTGATATCTCTTGTGCTTTAATTGATTATTTGTCTGAAAAAGGATTTATATTTCAAGATTGACGCAGCCACACAAACTGAACAGTCAGTGGAGAATTAAACCCCATGATTTTTGGATGGGCAGGCTGATGGGGCGACTATTAAACGCTTTAAAATTCTACCTTAAGAAAGATTCCCTTCTAAAGAGCCTTATGCTCTTCTTGATTTTGATTAGTTGAAATTTCTTGTTTATTTGTCTTTAGGTCTGCACTCTTGTTATAATTATGAAAATAAGGAGTGTTATGGCTAAATTTTTATCAGTAGATGAACAGGCAACGTTAATAGAGTTAGAGATTAACGAATTTTATACTGCTTATGACGCTTATACTGATGACCAAGAATTTTCTGTGCTTTTTGATACATACATAGCGGGGCGTGAAACAATTTCTAGCCAATCTATTACTAATGTAGGAGGTATTGATACGATGCTTCGTAGCTATGATAATTCTGTATTGCCTTATATTAATGCGGATAATATTTTTGTTACTTCAGAACTGCGCGAGTATGCAGAGGATTTACAATCTGAAATTGAAGAATTATTGGCTGAACAGCAAGCATTGAATGCAATCATACAGCAACAAGTTATGGGATTTAGCGGTACGCAAAACTTAGAAGATCTCACAGTGCAAGAGGTTGAGGATATTTATGCTCGTGGTGACCTTAATGATTAGTTTTTAAGGGAGGCGTTGGATAGGGCAAATGTTTTTTCCGAGGCAACAGGAGAAAAGTTGGATCTTTCTGTAAGCGCCCAAGCAGCCATGGATGGTTATAATACTGTTACGGTTGTAGCGATGTCGAGTAAAGGCACTACCGTTGAAGTTGTTGATCGTACGGCATATGAAGAAGCACAGCCTGCAATTGGAGGCATAGCAAAAGCTATGTCTGCTCCATCTATTTAAAATTTTTGATAATTTATAAGAGTAAAAATTAAGAAATATTCTAGTTAATTCAGATTAGGTAGGATTTAAGGTCTGTATTAACGGATATTTCAGATTATACTTATAAAACTCTAGATTGAAATGAGTATTTCAGTTTTATTAATCGAATAATAGTAACCCCAAGGTAGCGCCATAAGAAAAAAGCCATTCCGAGGAATGGCTGTAATCATTGATTTCTTTGGTTGCGGGAGTAGGATTTGAACCTACGACCTTCAGGTTATGAGCTGAATGGCCTATGAGCTAACTTACTGATAATATTATACGATTTAACCATTGCCATAATTTTTTGCGAGTATTTGTGCGACTGATTCGCGTGGTTTAACGCATATTTTTCAATCTCTTAGACAAAAATAACCCTAAATATCGACTGTTTATTCATCATATAGAAGCTTGATGTGATGATTTACTTTGTCGAAGTTCCCTAAATAAGAAGTAGCAGAGAATATACGATTCTATTACTTATATTTGCCTTAAATTTTAACTATTTCTTAGGGGGAAATAGGGTAGAATAGGGGTAGGGTACAGGAGTATTCGCGGGATAAAAAACTTAACAAAAACAGAGGAGTAGCCTCTCTAACATGCCTAATTTCACCTTAACGCTGGATTTGAGTGCGCTTTATGCGTCAATGGCGCCTAGTTTTGAGGTGCTGATCGATGGTGTGATTGAGGCGAGCTTTAGTGTGACAAGTAGCTATTCTACGACGGATTACAGCTTTAGCTCGGCAAGTGCGGTGCCCAATATTCAATTAAGATTTAAGGATGATTTTTCGGAAGCCGGTCGCTCGATCCTGATTAACGATGTTCAGATTAACGGCGTGAGTGTAGCAGGGAGCTCTATTGATAAGGGTATGTTGCTGCAACAGGAGCTGGCCAATATTGATACCACTTCAGAGAGTGGCAGCTTTGGTGTGATCCCTCCTGGTGGTGGCACGTCGGCAGTAGCGGCGCCAACGATAGCGAGCTTTGGCGGTGCGACAGATTTCGGGACGGCGGGTAATGATATTTATCTGGGCGGTGATATAGTTGACACAGAGCTGGAAGTGTTTGACGCCCTTGGCGGTGATGATGTGGTGCGTGGTCATGGGAATGACGACGCGATCTTCTTACGTGCAGGTAATGACCGAGCCTATGGTGGTGGTGGTGATGATACGTTGGTGGGGGGTACAGGTGATGATCTTCTAAAAGGAGATGCGGGTAATGACGCGCTATGGGGAGAAGAAGATAATGACCGTTTAGCGGGGGGTGTAGGCGATGATACGCTCTATGGTGGTATCGGTAATGATAAGCTAACGGGTAATAACGACAATGACACGCTCTATGGTGAAGAGGGTGAAGATAATTTAAATGGCGGTAATGGAGATGACTTTCTTTATGGCGGCGATGACAATGATATTCTCAATGGTGCGCGTGGTGTTGATACGTTAGAGGGTGGTAATGGAGATGACACGTTACGCGGTGGCGCGGGCGATGATGATCTGATGGGTGAGGCTGGTGCTGATACGCTTGATGGCGGTGTGGGTAATGACACACTAGATGGTGGCAGCGAAGACGATTTCTTATTAGGGCGTGCGGGTAATGACACGCTCACGGGTGGTACGGGTAATGACATCTTATTCGATGAAGATGGGACAGATACGCTCAATGGTGGTGCGGGTGATGATGCATTAATTGGTGGCGGTGGAGCTGACATTCTCAATGGTGATGGTGACAATGACATTTTACATGGCCATGGGTTGAACGCCCAGCAAGTAGGGACAGTCCTACGCGCTAATCCGAATGTTGTGTTCAACGCTGAGACGAATAGTTTTTATCAGTATGTTAATAGTAATGTATCTCAAAGTGTAGCAAATACGGCGGCACAAGCATCAGTTATTAATGGTGTCGCAGGGCATCTAGTAAATATTACAAGTGCCGCTGAAAATACCTACGTTGATTCACTAACAACAAATGATGTGTGGTTAGGTGCATCAGACACTACAGTTGAAGGTGAATGGCGTTGGACAGATGGTGTAGAAGCAGGCATACAGTTCTGGCAGGGGGATAATACGGGCTCTGTGGTGAATAATATGTATGAAAATTGGAATGCTGGAGAACCAGATGATGCTACTGGAGCAGGTCAAGATACTGCAGAAATGAAAAATGGTGGTGGTTGGGAAGATGTTTCTAACAATAACCGTTACGTCATTGAATGGGATGCTGGTTTGATGTTCTCGGACAATGCGATTGATACACTCAATGGTGGTCTGGGTAACGACATGCTCTATGGCTATGGCGGTGCAGACGTCCTTCAAGGCGGCGATGGTAATGACACAGTTATAGGTGGCACCGGTGCGGATAACATTGATGGTGGTGATGGCACAGATTCTCTCTTCGGTGGCGATGATGGCGACACAATCACAGGCGGTATTGGCGATGATGTTTTAGTGGGTGGTATGGGTGTAGATATCATGGATGGTGGTGCTGATAATGATACGTTCCAATTAGCCAATGGTGACTTTGGTGTTGGTGAATCGATTACAGGTGGCGCGGGCACAGATGACATTTTATTAACCAATGCAACAACCGTTGATTTTTCAACAGGTACAATAGCTACCGTTGAAGACTTAAACGGAAGTGCTGGTAATGATGATGTTACTTATACTTTCCAACAATTAGATGATTTCACTTGGGTTGATTTACTTGGTGGTACAGATAATAGCCGTGTACAAGCAAATGGAACAATTGATGTTTCTGCATCAACTTTACCAACAGTCTTTAATGCAGAAAACGGTTTTATAATGGGATCGACAGGGAATGATGATCTAACAATTACAGGTGCACAAATCAATACCATTATTTCTGGCACGGGTATTATTGATTTTGATACGGGTACAGATGTTTTAAATATCACATCAACATCAACTGATTTAAATACATTGGGCGCAACAGATGGATCTATTGTAGGTTTAGAAGAAATTGATGCTTCAACAGCTGCGGCAGCTGTAACGATCGATATGGGTGGGCAAACAGAAGATCTTATTCTTACAGGCTCGGCCAATAACGATACGATTACAGGCGGTGATGGTGATGATAATATTGATGGTGGTAGTGGCGCTGATACTATTTATGGTGGTGACGGTGGTAATACCATAGATGGTGGTGATGGTAACGACACTATTTATGCTAGTGATAATACTGTTAGTACGCTTCGAAATAGTCTTTCAACAGAGATTTTAGCTGATAATCCAGTCTTATATTATAAAATGAATGAGACGAGTGGCACTAATGTTATTAATTATGGCTCATTAGGAAGTGCTGTCGATGGAACCTTGTCTGGAACGTACACACTTGACGATACAGACCAGTATTTAATTAGTGATGGCGCTATTGATTTTGAAGGAACAAGTCTTTTGGCTGTTCCTGATAGTACATCTATCAATACTGCTGCCCATACTGTTAGAACAGTTGAACTGGTATTTACTGCAGATTCAACGACCGGACGTCAAATGCTTTATGAAGAAGGTGGAAATGCAAAAGCATTTAATATCTACTTGGATGGAGCCAATATTTATTTCAATGCTCGTGATAATGGAGAGTATGGACCGTTTACAATTACTACTAGTATTTCATCTGGTGTTACATATCATGCAGCTTTCACCTTTGATAGTGTAACAAATAACTTATTTACAGGATATTTGGATGGCACTGTTGTTGGTACAGGTGTTACAAATACTGATATGGATTCTCACGGCGGTGACATAGGAATCGGAAATATTAATGGTAGCAGCCATATGCATGATGGTAATTCATCTGGTAGTTCTTATAATTTTGATGGACGTATTTCTGATGTGGCTATTTATAACAGCGTTCTTTCCGCTACAGACATTCAAGAACGTGCAGATATTGTAGCACAAACAGCCGCTACTAACACAAACACGATAAATGATGGTGATGGATTGGATACGCTATATGGAAGTGATGAGGCAGATATTTTTGTCTTTGACTCCGCAAATGCCACAAATAACACTGATGTAATTGAATATTTTTCTGCAGGTCAGGGTGATCAGCTCGATATAAGCGATCTTCTGACAGGATTTATATCAGGAACCAGTGATATAAATGACTTTGTTCAATTCACTGAGGCTTCAGGTAACACAACTATTGCTATTGATGCTAATGGTACAACTGGTGGTGCTAGCTTTAGTGATATAGCTGTTATTAATGGTGTTACTGGTATGAATGCAGATCTTACGGAGGCTGATGGCGTATTTATTGTTTAAAAAAAACGCTATGAGTCTTAATGAGAGTGGTTGCGGGAGTAGGATTTGAACCTACGACCTTCAGGTTATGAGCCACAAAGCCTGCATCTCCACCATTCTTGATAAAAGTTTATGCGACTTAATTTATCTATATAAATCATATAGATGTTGGGAATTCCCATTTGTGTTGACTTGATCTAGCTTTACCATTTATAACAAAAATAGATAAAAAAGGTAGCCCCAAGGTATCCCGACAATGGCAACACAACAAATCAATTTTACAAAGAAGACAATCCAAGAACTGCCGGAAGCAGCAAAAGGCAAGCGTGACCAGTACCAGGACACACGGACAAAAGCCCTGCGCCTGGAAGTCACAGACAAAGGTAAGAAGACCTATAAAGTTTATCGCAAGATGAACGGTCGCCCGATCCGCTACACAATCGGCGATGTGCAGGACTGGTCAATCGAGAACGCCAGAGCCAAGGCAGAGGAAGTCAGTGCTCTTATCTCCAAAGGGATCAATCCAAATGTGGAAAAACAGCGTGTTAAGGCTGAAATCACATTCGGGGACATGTTCAAGGATTACATGGAGCGTTACAGCAAGAAACATAAACGTTCCTGGAAGTATGACGAACGGGAAGTTAATAAATTCCTGAAACATTGGTTTAGCCGGAAACTGTCTTCCATTCATCGTGATGAAGTGCTGAGGCTCCATGATAAAATTGCGGCTGATAACGGTATGTATCAGGCTAACAGGTTGCTCGAACGCATCCGCGCTATTTACAACAAAGCGATTGAATGGGGTTGGCAAGGCTCAAATCCTGCACAAGGTATAAAGAAATTCAAAGAAAAATCGCGGGATCGTTTTATTAAACCGAGTGAGCTTCCCTTCTTTTTCGAGGCTTTGAATGAAGAGGAAAACGAAACAGCCTGTGATTACCTGCTCATGTCGCTGTACACAGGTGCGCGGAAATCAAACGTCCTGTCTATGCGCTGGACTGAGATCGACTTCCAGCAATCAGAATGGCGTATTCCTGAAACAAAGAATGGCGAACCTTTGACCATTGCTCTATCGAATGAAGCCCTTGATATTTTGAACCGCAGACAACGCAAAACAAATCAGAAATGGGTATTCCACAGCGACAAAACAGACGGGCATCTCGCTGACCCGAAAAAGGCATGGAAACGCATCCTGACCAACGCAACCATCAAATTCTGGCAAGCGCATGAGCATATTGCGCCGCTAATTCAGGAAGCAATCAAACAGACCGATAACATCAAATACGACCAGAGCCTTTATGCTGCGATTGAAACGCTTGCCAAAAAGAAGAAATTTGAACTGCCAACGGGGTTAATGGATATTCGCATTCACGATCTGCGCCGGACATTGGGCAGCTTCCAGGCCGCAGCCGGTGCTAATCAGTATATCATCGGCAAATCCCTCGGACATAAGAGCCAGCAAGCTACAGCCGTATATGCGCGTCTTGACCTTGATCCTGTGAGAGAGTCTGTTCAGTTGGCAAGCTCTGCAATCAGCAGTGCGGGTAATGGTGGACGCAATGGATGATGATTATGCTCTAAAATATACGGCAAAAATTACGCCGGAAGGAGTAGAAGCCCATACGAAAAACCCTTGTCCTGAAGGTTACGACGATTATGTTTTGAAAGGCGATCCAAGCAAATTAAGCGAATATACGCTCCTAAAATCCAATAGTGCTTTTTGGCAAAAAATTCAGGCTGAGGTTTTAGAAAAGCTCAATATAGACGACACCTACTGTAAATCATTTCAGGAAGCACTTTTAAGAGCAATGACGCGCATGTTGTTTTCTAAAAACAATATGCAACTTCTTACCGGCGGCAATCTGCGGCAGCTCACACCAATAAGAACTAAATTACAGGATTTAAAACTAACACCATTTTTTAGAAGTTATTTTACCAGCGCAATTTACAAGTATTTAAACGAAACGAATGGTGAGGATGAGATTTTAAATTTCGATCAAGCAGAAAACGTCGCTGATTTTTTTGAAAACGTACTTCCTTTGGCAATCAAAGCATCAAACGATGCAATTTCTTTCATAGAAGAAACTCAAAACGCACCAGGCCGCAAGAACGTCCGTAATCAAGATGCCCGATATAAATTTGCTCAAAATCTAATTCGCATTTACATCAAACATTTTGACGAAAATCCCGTCTCAACTGATAACGGACTTTATATTTTCCTTTATGAAGAGTCTTGCAAAGCATGCGGATTCAGCATGCAAAACGTAAAAATCGCAAAGGATGCTCTTAGAGATTTCAACAAGGTTTAGAAAAATAGAACGCAAGACATGCATTCTATTTTATCATTTAAAATCAATAACTTAATTTGTTTTTATCAAGATTCCCCTGTATATACGAAGGCAGATGAACCGTTATACAGGAGGTGTGCTTTGAGCATTAAAGACACATTACACGATGAAAAATCAGCCGCAGAATTTTTAGGATTAGAACCTGGCACATTAGCAGTTTGGCGCAGCACCAGACGCTATAACTTGCCATTTGTAAAGATAGGAAGACTGGTCAAATACCGTGAAAGCGATCTACTCGCTTTTGTTGAGAGCCGTCTTCAAACCCAATAAGTCCTCCAAAAAAAAGAACAGGCGTTAAGCCTCTCTGGAAAGTGAATTGTTATGACCGATAACACCCTAAAACCCTTTGAATTATTAGAAGACATTTTCTTGGAACCTGATCACTTATCAGGCACAAAGATTCACAAGCACATTCGTGGATATACTGGTTTTCAGCACGCCCGCATTGACGAAGAAAACAGAGTCTTGGCATTCGAGGCTATCTGGTACGAATTTATGAAATTCGTAGAACCATGCCTTTCTGAAATCCCCAAAAGCCACAAAGAGTATCGATTTCAGTATATGTCAGCATTTGATATGCCCATCGCACTTATGCCGGATGGAAGTGAAATTATCTGTACCAAAACACTTCCTCAAACCTCGACAGAAAACAGTTTGTTTTTTATTTGGATCAACAAGGAAGGTACACGCTATGTCTGATGCTTCTGCTCAAATCAAAATGATGTCAGCCGATAGTAAACGCAACAATAAACAAGCATGGTCGTTTCTAAAATCTTTCAGAAGCGATGATGCACTGATCAATGTGGTTGCCATTGATCCACATACAGGAAACATAACGGCTATCACACGTCCTGTTACGGACAAAGCTGTTTATCAGTTTATTGAACGCTACAACGGAAAGCGCAATCTCTATTTTATGGTGAACACGCCGTATTCTGATGCGCCGGACAAAAAATTGAAAAAAGTGCATGTCGAATTCATCAATGCCGTCTGGCTCGATGCCGATCCGGTCAAGGCAAAACCGCTTGATCAGGAACGTGTACGGCTTCTAAAATTCTCCAAACAACTCGCTGGTGACGAAAACGCTCCAACCTACATTGTCGATAGTGGTGGTGGGTTTCAGGCGTTCTGGGTTCTAAAACAACCCGTCAAGGCGACTGACGGCACTAAAAAGCATTATGAATCCCTATCACGTGGTCTCGCAGAACAATACGACACAGACAAAGTGCATAACATCGACCGGAT
This sequence comes from Alphaproteobacteria bacterium, assembly GCA_018608245.1. GTDB lineage: Bacteria > Pseudomonadota > Alphaproteobacteria > Micavibrionales > Micavibrionaceae. Next base: position 21,893 of record JABAZY010000009.1, read on the forward strand.
CATGCGGGTGCCGTTCACATGGAATTTGCCGACGCAGAAGAAAAAGGAGCAAGGGCGCCCAAAATCACTCGCAAAAATCATTCACGCCGCATCAAAGGAAGGGGTGCGCTATGCATAAGAACTTGGAGGATTTCATTACCCCTTTCTATGAAGCCGATGTGAGCACAGATTTTAGCCCTGCTCATTTAGACGGCCTGAATCTTTTCTCAAACGTAGATATTGACGTTTTGCCGGACACGTTAAAAGACAAAATCGTTCATGGCGTTTCTGATAGAGATGATAGAAGCAAGGCTTTTTATCATGTCATCTGTGAGCTTTTTAAAATGCAGTTTGATTCAGATGCAATCTTTAATCTTCTTGCCGTTTATCCCAACGGCATTGCTAAAAAATATACAGAACGAGGTGTCTCTAAACTCAAAGGTCAAGTTGAAAGTTGCTTTAAAAAAATCCTTCAAAAAGAAGCCGAAAATTTATTGTCTTTTACAGATGCAACTAATGAATTGAATCAATATAGCAAAAAAGAGAAGGAAAATAGTCGCCACGCAATAGAGTTTTCGACAATCGACGAGCTTATGAACCGACCGCCTCCTGAATATCTGATACAGGATATTTTGCCAGAGCGCGGTGTTTGTACGATTGTAGGACCAAGCCGTTCGTTTAAGAGTTTCGTTGCAATCGCCTTAGCCATGCACGTTAGCCAGGGGATGTCTCTGGGAACTAGAAAGGTAAAAAAAGGGAAAGTCTTGTTTATGATCAATGAAGGTCAGGGATATTTTGCCTACCGTTGCAAAGCATGGTTAAATTACCACGAAATTTCAAATAATGATGACTTTTTGATAGCTCCTAAAACGGTCAATCTGGCAAATGATCAAGAATTCAAGTCACAGTTAGCCCATATTTCTGCCAATCATTCACAACCCGCATTGATTGTTATAGATACTCTCCATAAAGCATCTCTTGGTATAAATGAAGATTCTGCTCAAGATATGGGGCTTATATTTGATAGAGCACAACAAATAGCCGCAGAACTGTCTTGTACGGTTCTTTTAGTTGACCACACTGGCAAAGACGCCAAAAGAGGCGGTAGAGGATCGTACGTGAAATTTGCCAATGCAGATATGGTAGGAGCCGTCAAAAGAACCAATAAAGTAGTCAGTTTGCGCACTGAGAAACAAAAAGATAGTGAAGATGGTCTGATTTTTTCCTTTGAAGCAAATATGTGTTTAGTCCCAGAGCTTGGACAGGAAATGCCTGTACTGATTTATACAGAAAAAACCGACCTTACTCAGGGTGATTTTGTAATGCAGGTCGTAGCTGAAAACTCAAAAATCAAAAAGGAAGATTTGCAGAGGCAGTTTGAACAAAATCACCCTGATAAAAAAGGTAATTTCCGCAGTGTAATCAGCCGATTGAAAAAGGACGGTTTATTACAGGAAAGAAACGGTCATTTTCATCTTAGTGTTGACGACGACTTTGATTGAAACATCAGCGTTTCACAAAAATATGAAATGCCTGGATTTTCACAGAGGGGGGCGACTCTATAACCACTTGATATTATATGGTTTTTATTGTTTCTGATATATGTGCGCGGTATCGAAACACACTTCTCTCTCTATGAGAGAGAAGTGTTTCATACTGGATTTTTAAAATTTCGCCCCCACTGTGAAATGTTGCCAGCTTTACAGCCGCATTCATAACTTAAAAAATTTTCTTACGCCCTATTTTTGCCGATTTTGGTATAGAACGCACTCTAGGGTTTTCCTATGCATGTCGGGGAAGAACACATTTGCTGAAAAATTCATTTTTGAGGTCGTTTTAATACTGTTTTTCCTATTGAGGTGATTGAGAGTAAAGGAGCTTGAGCCGTGCCTCCTGCACCAACTTATCTTGAAGTTCCAGAAGTTTATTACACTCTTTGAGCGCATCAGTTAATTCACCGATTGCTTTATTGGCATCTGACTTTTCAAAAGAAGCCATGTAGCTCAACTTTTCTGAAGAAGCAGTAGTCTGCGCATATGTCGTTGCTTTTTTCCAATCTGGTATGATGCCCGTTGAATAAAGAAGATAGGCCGACGTAAGCCAGGCGCCGTTTGATTGTTCTTTTGTGTTTTTGGCCAAGGTTGGAGAATCTGTCGCAGCGTGAACTTCAGACACAGCAGCATATATTCCGCTGCATCTTGCAAATTCTAAACCTGTATCTTGAACACTTTCTTTCGCTTGAGGTAGGTTTGCGGTTTCAGCGTAACTTGAAAATGAGTTCAGCATGAACCCCGCAGAAATGACCAATATAAAAATTCTTAGTTTCATGTCTTATTCCTTGGGTTTGAACAAGCTACCAGGAGGACTAACCTCTTGGCAGCCAGGAGTTCAAAACCATTAATCACAAGGAAAATGGCCGACGGCTTTTGGGCCGGAGCCTTGGACATAACCGCCGCTCCTGGCCATAAGACCGGAGAGCGGCATCCTTGATGCGTTCTGATAAATTAAAAACGCATCAATCACGGTTGATACCAACCGCTTGTGATTAAGAGGTTTTGAAGCCTCAAGTTCGCATAAATGCGAACCTGTTTTGATATTGCGTTGAATTGCTAAAAAATGCAAGGCGTTAAGATAGCCCCCTGCTTGGAACGAATTAGTGCGTTCTACTAAATAAATGAGTCTGATTTAACCCAAAATCCGCATTTCGCCATTCAAATTTATAGCGCGGCAATATCTTACAAACGGATGCCGTCTGTTTTCAGGGGATAAAAAACCGACTTGTTCCTCAAACGGATTTTTGTCAAGCAATGCAGCGCATCTGATGGTGACAATACTGCCCTCTGCCTGATCTAACATTATATTTCCGATGAAATCCAAAAAATCGACGACTCGAACAGGCTCAATCGGGGTATCCTTATGCTCGATTGCCAAGATAGGAGGATTTACGCTCCCATCCGACTGCATTTCAAAGTCTTTTACTTTCAGTTGATTTTCATCTCGCCTGTGCTCGCTGGCGTTCCTGATATTCCGTATCAGGCTCAGCACCTTTTTTGTCTCCCCCCAGCCTGCCAGAATGTCAGATTCCGATGATAACCTGTCCTGAATTGCCGTGTCATATTCATCCAGTAGCGGCTTCTTTTTGGCTTCTGGAAGAAAATGCAGTCTATATAGAGATAAGATGCTGTCCTTTACCTTATCTGCTTTTACAAGGGTATTGTGAAGGTCTTTATCCAAGTCAGGGACAGAAGGCAACGAAAAAGCATTGGGTTTATGTTCATGCTCTTCAAAGGCTTTTTCTTTCTGAATGATTGCCTCCCTCAGATCAGAAACCATTTCGTACAACTCTAAAACGTGCCGTGTGAGATCAATAGATTGCTCGAATAATGCTCCTACAAATGGGCTAACCGTTGCATTGTTTTCATCAAACAGGCATTTCGTAGTCAATAAAATTCTTGCGACAACCTCATTGTCGTGTCCCGCCGGAAGAACTTTTTGGCTTAAATTCGGAATCTTGGGATTGGTGCGCTCAGGATCAATATCATCAGCAAGCTGAATTTTGTACACGCCTTTTTCCTTGATCGTATACAACGCATTTTCAGTAGATAAAAAATCCTTTATTGGCGACGAATCTACATCGTCCCCGACATACATCGTAATCGCAGCCTCTCGTTGCCTATCTATTGGTCGTTTCTTGTTCACTAACACACCCTTAAAAGCTATTCAGACTAAGGAATTCAACTAAATTTTTCTAGCAAAATGCCCTTGCTATATCAATGAAATTACCTTTGCCTTATTTAAACCTCGCTATTCCTCGTACGTTTAATACTTAGTCGGCTAGGAAACCACTTATACAGAGCTGGCAGCACCAGTAATGTCAGGATGGTGGAGGATATAATCCCGCCGATCACAACGGTTGCCAATGGTCTTTGCACCTCCGAACCCGCGCCCACATTAAAGGCCATTGGTACAAAGCCGAGAGAAGCAACAAGCGCAGTCATCAGAACAGGACGCAAACGGGTTAAAGCCCCTTCGATAATAGCCTCTTCCTGCGGTTTTCCCTTAGCTTCTAGATCGCGGATGAAGGACAGCATCACCACTCCGTTCAACACGGCCACACCGGAGAGTGCAATAAAGCCAACTCCTGCGGAAATGGAGAGCGGAATATCCCGCAGCATCAAGGCCGCAATCCCACCTGTTAAGGCCAGCGGTACGCCGGAGAAAACCAGCAACGCAGCCCTAGCGGAATTAAACGCCATAAACAGCAATCCAAAAATCAATAAGAGCGAGATCGGTACAACAATCATCAGGCGTTGTTTTGCAGATATAAGTTGCTCAAACGTGCCTCCATAATCAACCCAATATCCGGCTGGGACATTAACTTGTTCCCGCACTACATTTTGTACATCCTTTACAAAACTGCCGAGATCGCGTCCCCGCACATTGGCAGTGACAAAGATACGCCGTTTGCCGTTTTCACGGCTGATTTGCGCGTGACCATAGGCAATGTCCAGATCGGCCACCTCTTTCAAAGGCACGTAATCCGGCGTTTCGTCTGCACCTTCTTGCTCGGCATTCGGCAAAGGGATAGGCAACATTTCAAGGCTTTTGATGTTGGTGCGCAACTTTTCGGGCAAGCGCACAACCAAATCAAAACGGCGGTCGCCTTCAAACACCTGTCCGGCTTCACGCCCGCCCATAGCAACCTGTACAACATCCTGTACATCCGAGATATTCAGACCATAAAGATCAAGCCGCTTTCTGTCAGGGATAATGCTTAGAGTTGGCAAACCAGAAGTTTGCTCGACTTTTACATCTGCGGCACCGTCCACTTTTTTAATCGCCGCCTCAATCTCCTGCGCAGTTTTCAAAAGCTGGTCGAGATCATCACCGTAGAGTTTCACAGCGAGATCACTCCGTACACCGGAAATAAGCTCGTTAAAGCGCATCTGAATCGGCTGGGTAAATTCATAGTTATTACCAGGCAACTTTTCCAAAGCCTGTTCCATGCGCTCAACTAGCTCTGCTTTCGGCAAAGACGGATCAGGCCATTCTTCACGCGGCTTTAAAATCACAAAAGTGTCGGCCACGTTCGGCGGCATCGGATCGGTCGCCACTTCCGGCGTTCCAATTTTACTAAAGACGGTTTTCACCTCATCAAATGTCAGCACCGTTTTTTCGACTTCATGCTGCATTTCCGTTGATTGCGTCATACTGGTGCCTGGAATACGCATGGCGTGAAGGGCAATATCGCCTTCATCAAGGCTTGGGATAAACTCCGCGCCCATGCGGGACGCTCCAAACAAGCTGATAACCACCAAGACCAAAGCCGCTGAAATCACGATAGCCGGATGACGCAAACTCCATTTCAAAAGAGGTTCATAGCCGCGTTTTGCGCCGCGTATTACCCTATTTTCTTCCTCGTGCACTTTGCCGGTGATAAAGGTCGCCACAGCCGCAGGAACAAACGTAAGGGAAAGCACAAGCGCACTGAGCAATGCCACCACTACCGTAAAGGCCATCGGATGAAACATTTTGCCCTCAACGCCTGTGAGCGAGAAGATCGGAATATATACAATCGTAATAATCAAAATCCCAAAAATGCTGGGCTGAATTACTTCGGTTGTAGCCTTTGCCGCTAGAGAAAAACGCTCTTCTTTATTAAGTAACCGGCCAAGCCTATGCTGCTCCATACCAAAACGCCGCAAGCAGTTTTCAATGATAATGACTGCACCATCGACAATGAGGCCAAAATCCAGCGCACCAAGGCTCATAAGGTTGCCGGAGACTTTGTTTTCAACCATGCCCGTAATGGTCATGAGCATAGCGATTGGGATAACCAGCGCAGTAATCAAAGCTGCCCTAAAATTACCCAAGAGCAGGAACAAAATCACAATGACCAGTAACGCACCCTCGACAAGGTTTTTCTCAACCGTCTTAATTGTGCGCTCCACAAGCGAAGTCCGATCATAAACGGGGGTAGCGTGAACACCTTTGGGCAAAGAGTCATTGACAATTTCCAGCTTGACCGCAACGCGCTCAGCAACCTCTTGACTGTTCTCGCCCATCAGCATCATAGCGGTGCCGAGAACAACTTCTGCGCCGTTTTGTGTTGCCGCGCCTGTACGTAATGGAGAGCCAAGCGCAACATCGGCTACATCACCCACGCGGATTGTGACTTCATCCCGCTTGGCAATAATGATATTTTGAATATCGGCAATATCTTCAACCTGTCCTGGAACACGCACAAGATATTGTTCGCCGTACTTTTCAATATAGCCTGCGCCAACATTGTTGTTATTGCGCTCCAAAGATTCAATCAAATCAGCAATGGTTAAATCATAGGCTAGTAATTGCTCTGGGTAAGGCATTACATGATATTGCTGCTCATACCCGCCAATCGTATTGATCTCGATCACGCCTTTAAGATTGCGGAGCTGGGGCATAATCACCCATTCCTGAATGGTCAGTAGATCCATGGGTGTATAGGCGCTGCCGTCTTCTTTAACCGCGCCGTCTTCGGCTTCGACCGTGTACATATAAATTTCGCCAAGACCTGTGGCGATTGGCCCCATCATTGGCTCTATGCCTTCGGGGATTTCGCTTTTGATTTCGGACAGCCGTTCGGCCAGAAGCTGGCGGGCAAAATAGATATCGGTGCCTTCTTCAAATACGACCGTGACCTGTGAGAGGCCATAGCGTGAGATTGACCGCGTATAATCCAGTTTCGGGATACCCGCAATGGATGTCTCAACGGGGAACGTAATGCGCTGTTCAACCTCCAGAGGCGTGTAACCTGCAGCCTCGGTATTGATCTGGATTTGAACATTGGTAATGTCCGGTACGGCATCAATGGAAAGCCGTTTGAAATTATATATGCCTAAAACACAAACCCCTAAAACCGCAATAAGGACAAGCCAGCGGTGGCGTATGGAGGCTTCAACAATTTTTTCTAACATGGTCTTGTTCCTTTGTTTTTCTTAATGTTCGTGGGCTGCGCCGGATTTCAAAATATCGGCTTTGATGACAAAGCTACCGTCACTAACATAGGGCTGGCCGGATTTAAGACCGCTCAGGATTTCAACATACTCTCCGTCCGAAATGCCTGCTCTGACAGGCTTCATTTCGTAGCTATTGCCTTCTTGGATAAAGACAACAGTTTGCTCATCCATTGTCTGCAAAGCGGATTCTCGCACGGCCAGCGGCACCTGCTTTTCAGAAACCGTCACATCACCCTCAACAGTCATACCAGGCCGCCACAAGCCGTTTTCATTGGATAGCGGCACGATAGCGACCAGAGTCTGGCTGAGTGCATCGGCAGTAGGAAACAGCATATCAATCGTGGCTGCGCCCGTTTTGGCTTCATCCAGTGTATGAACCCGAACGCTCTGATCAGGCTTAACTGTATCGGCATCTTTTGGAAACACATGGAATTTAGCCCAGACATTCGAGAGGTCGGCAATCATAAATAAAGGTTTACCGTTTGCCACATCACCCAAATTGGTGTTTCGTTCCAGAACAACTCCGTTAATCGGTGCGGTGACGTTATAGTCTTTCAGGCTCTCATTGCTTTCAATGATCGCCAGAATCTGTCCCTTTTCAACCGTTTCACCCAGATTAACCTTTACGCTGCGGACAATGCCTGGAAACCGCGCTCGTACATTGGCCTTGGTATTTTGATTGATGACAATACGTCCTGTCAGCGGAATGACCTTGCCGATTTTGGCCAGTGCAACTTTCTCTATAGCAACACCGGCATTTTTGGCTGCGTCAGGAGCTATCTTGGTCTTGCCTTCCTCATGTTCTCCATGTTCATCGCCATGTCCACCGTGACCGTGTTCGTCATGCGCATCCTCGCTTTTATGCTCGTCATGGCCGTGTTCATCGTGATCGTCCGTTTCCTCGCCATGATCGTTATGCTCATCTCCGTCATCATGGGCATGGCCCTCGGCTTCATCGTGCTGTTTATGGTTTTCCTTATGGGCATGATCGCCATGATCTTGTGCGAAAGTGTTTTGCACAGACCATGATAAAACGACTAACACCATCAAAAATATAAATACGTTCTGTTTCATAATTTTATTCCTCTTCATTGGCATTAAAAACCGAAGCTGCAATGGGTGCGTATTCTCCGGTCAGCATATCGATTTGAGATTTGGTTTTGTGGAAGGAGGCCAGAGCCTCAAGGTGGCTATCCTGTACATCAAATAGTGTGCGCTGTGCATCCAGCAGATCGAGGAACGAAAACGCACCTCGATCAAAACCTTCCTCAGCTTGTGCATAGGCTTTCTGAGCCGAGGGCAATAAACCATCCTGATAGGCCAGCACTTCTTCCTTCACGCTTATCAACGTTTGTAAAAGTTCTTCTGCTTGCCGTGTCAGGTTAAGGCGCTGTGCCTGCCGGTCGGACTCTGCAGCCAAAACATTGGCTTTGGCCTCGGCAATCTTTCCCTGATTGCGGTCAAAAATGTTGATCGGAACCGAAACACTGGCCAGAAACGCCGTACCATCGTCTTCGTTAAAGCGACGCACACCCAGCCCAAAAGTTGGGTCTGCCACACCATTCGCCTGCGCCAAATCAAGCACGGAGTTTTCCCGCAAAACTGAAAGCTGGCTCAATGTACTCATGGGCGTTTGTTCCAATGCCTTTATTAAGCTCTCGCGTTCCGGTCCATCGGGCAAAATAGTCAAATCGGATGAAATACCAGCATCCAGCATTGCCGCTCCCATCAGGTTTGCCAGTTCAGTTTTGGCTATATTCACTTCCTTAGCTGCTTTACGCTGCTCTACTTCCGCTGCGGATACTTCAATATCTGCTTTGGTGTGCTGAATATCCGCAGATTTAGCCGCACTTATACGTTTCTTCACGGTTTCATGGGTTTTATTAGCCAGCGCGATCCGCTTATCAGCAAGGTTAAGGCGTTCCTGGGCAATGGCCACGCGCATATAAGCAGCTTTGGTTCGTGCCAACGTCGCTTGAATACCTGCCAACGCTTCTTGGCTGGCTTGCTGTTTTTCAATGCTGGCAACCCGTTCGCGCTTGGAACGCTTGCCAGCGATTTCTATTTGCTGTTCAAGACCCAGCGTATATTCCACCGCATCCGATCCATTCCGTGGGCTATCTCCGCCGAAATTCTCTGCCTCAAAAACGGCCTCTGGGTTGGGCATGAGCGACTCTTGCAACCTATGACCCTCGGCAGCCATAACGCGGGCTTTATAACCTTGCACCTGCGGGTTTTGAGCCAGAACATTCATATAAGCTTGTTCCAACGTCAGGGTGCTTTGTGCCTTCGCTTGCGGTGTAAACAGCCCTATAATCATAAGCGCAAGAAGCGCGTATTTTACTTTAAACATCTTTGTTTCCTTTAATTTTGGACAATAAAAAGCGATGCGCTCAGCTATGAGCGCACAGAAAATGCAGGCGCACTACGCCTGCGATTTTAGGCTTTCGGAGGGCGTTTGAGGCCGTAGGTCAGATCGGAGAGGTAGATTAACTCCTGACCAAGAATACGCTTTTCTTTTTCACCAAACAAAGCAGACAATTCGTCATGAACGTTGGAGACGATGTGATTGTGGCAATGCAGATGACATCCGCTACAAGCCAGATCGCATCCGCCTTTGGAAATATCATTATCAGGCGCATTATCGCTGTTTACATGTTGAGAAGTACAAATTTCTGATGACGGGTCGCAGAGCGTTTCTGCATGAGCAAGCCCAGCCATAGATGTGGCCAGAAATGCAAAAACAGAAAATATCATAAAAAACTTACGCATCTTTCTAGGATAACATTATCAAGAAAAAACTCAATAACATTACTTAAAGATAATTAAGTGAGTTTTT
>JABAZY010000017.1:0-24464 GCA_018608245.1 Alphaproteobacteria bacterium
GGCGATTTATTACCTAGTTCTGCGTAACTATCACCAGCTTCTTTTTTTGAACGGCGTATAGAAATTAATTTTGCTAAGAAAAAACGTACGAAAATAGGTGCTTGAATAATATTTTTATCCATGAAGAAATTAAACAGAAATGGTTTAATACTTTTCTGACTATCTGGTCCTCCTAAATTAAATAGAACAACTGCAATTTTCTTTTTTTTCTTTATGCCCATTTTTTTAAATCCTTGATAATCTGGCAAAGCTTCTCAACATGCGCTACGGGTGTTTTTCTAATAGATTATTAGCAGCATGTTCCATAGACACGCTTCCTGCTAATAATTGAACTGGATCTAAATTACCCTGAATAACAACATTATCTGGTATGTGCTCTAATGCCCAATCAAGGGGAACTGTATAATCTAAACCAATCCCTTGAACATCACATTCTGCGATATATTGCTCTATCATGGCTCCTGCTTGACGCGGAAACCCTATAATTGGGGTATTTGGATGAATTTTCTTAAATCCACTAATAATTTTTGTTGTTGGCTCAATAACCCATTTTTCAAAGTTTGATTGATCTAAAATACCTGCCCAGCTATCAAATAATTGAACAACTTCAACTCCTGCTTCAACCTGTTGCGATAGATAATAAATTGTTGCTTCCACAACAATATCAATTAATTCTTGAAAACTATCTGGATCTTGATAAGCCCATTTTTTAATATTTTCAAAATTTTTACTACCCCCGCCTTCAACCATGTAACAAGCAACTGTCCAAGGTGACCCAGCAAAACCAATTAGAGTTTGATCATTAAAATTTTCATCAGCAAGTTTTAATTTAATCAGCTTAATTGCTTCATATATTGGATTTAAAGTTTCATCAAGATTATCCAAACTTAGCCTATTTTGAATATCTGTAATATTTTGAACAGATGTAAGTTTTGGGCCTTCTCCAACTTCAAATCTTAAATCTTGACCAAGGGCATGTGGGATTACAAGAATATCTGAAAACAGAATAGCGCCGCTCATACCAAACCGTCTAATAGGCTGTAACGTTACTTCACTGGCTCTTTCAGGGTTATAAGCCATATCCAAAAAACCACCAGCTTCAGCACGTAACTCTCTATATTCTGGTAAATATCGACCAGCTTGGCGCATAAACCAAAAAGGAACCTCTGATGTATTTTTACCGTTTAATATATCTAACAAAACTTTAGCCATATTTAAAATTTATTTCTTTTCTGATTGCTAATTGATCGATCGATTGAAACGTATCTAATCAGACTATTAATTATATTTAAAGAATTAAAATAAGGTTGTTTATAGTATTAGGGGCTGTGTGAATCGGGGATTACTCCTTATCCCGAGTCTTACACACAATTATGTGACTTAAAAATTCATGCAAAGATGACGAGTCGTTCTAATCTATCCACATTATGAGTTTAATAAATTTTTATCCCTTTCACAGCCCTGAAAACTTTTCAATTTTTTTTCAAATTGTGTAGTAAAAGGCCAAATTTTTTAATCCTTATTATTTAAGCAAAACTATTCACAGGGTCATACATGGAACTATCATAGAACAAAGAAAAACATGTAAAATTTTGATGACTAGATTATCCTAACAGTTGCGAATCGATTCGTTAATTTTAATAGGATAAAAAATGTTCTCAGATGCTTTTAAAAAAATCAAAGATGGCCCAGCAGCTAAAATTTTAGATCATCTTAATCCATTGCTAGATGGTGGAAAATTTGATGCGCACCGTATTCATATGATTGGCCACTCACTTGATTTTTATGAAGGATGGGACTTAATCGAAGTTAATGATTTTGATTATAACCCTGCGCGTAAGATAAGCTTTATTTATAATGAAAATAATAAAGAAAATTCTATTTTTATCTTAGATGGAACAAATAATTCTATAAATAAGTTAAATAAAATCAATGGGTTGTCATTAATCAGAGATAATGTAAAATTCTATTTACGCTTCTATTTATCTTATGTGTATGGGCAACACGGTGCTTACCAGTTGATTGAAAATTTAGACAGTATTGATTGGTTGGATGAACCGACTATAGCTGCAAAAAAATCAATTAATTCTATGCTTGAGCCAATTTATATAGAGCGCAAAGTTGGCGGTGGCTTTGATATAAAAGCAACAATCATGTTTAAGAATAGCTTGTTTAAAGCTATGATTGATGTCACAGAAAATGGCCTTGTTACTATTAAGGATCAAGAATTATTGATTGAAAATATTTCTATAATGGATCAAATTCTAGCTCAATAAAGCTGTGTATTTTCTAATCACGTACGCCGAAAATTGCAGTGCCTACACGGATATGAGTGGCACCTAACGGAATAGCTTTTTCAAAATCACCGCTCATACCCATGCTCAAATTAGGTAAATTATGTTCATTTGCTAATTTAGCCAAAAAGGCGAAATGAATAGCTGCTGGCTCATTTGTTGGGGGAATACACATCAGGCCAGTGATATTCAATTTCGCGTCTCTAGCACATTCTATGAGCATAGGAAGGTCTTGAGGAAGGACACCAGACTTTTGTGGTTCCTCACCTGTATTGACCTGTATATAGCATTCTATGGGCTTATTCTGCTTTACTGCTTCTTTAGTAACGGCTTTAATCAGTTTTGGACGATCAATGGTTTCAATCACATCAAATAATTCGACAGCATCATTTGCCTTATTGGTTTGAAGGGGGCCAATAAGATGAAGCTTTAAATCTTGATAATGGGTGCGATGTGATGACCAGTGTGTTTGTGCTTCTTGCACTTTATTTTCGCCAAATAGCCGATGTCCACCATCAAGGGCTTCTTGAATAGCTTCAACTGGCTGCCGTTTGCTAACAGCCATTAAATGGATACTCGCAGGGCTACGGTTGGAAGCTGTAGCGTACTTGTCAATTATCGTTTGAATATCAGTGATGTTTTTTTGAATATTGTTCATGGCGTATATATAGCGAAATTATGGGCATAAAAAAAGGGCGCTTTTATTAGCGCCCTTTAAAATTCTTAAATCTAACTAATCAAATGATTAGAAGTTGATTTGAACACCACCCATTACAGATGTTGCATCAGCAGAAGTTGCACCAACTTCATGTTCGATTTGGCTAACTGATCCACGGAAAGATAGACCTGGGCCTGCAGTGTAAACAACACCACCAGTGTAACGATCTGTTTCTAGATCAGTTGCACCAACTGTTTCATCATCCTGTGTGAAGTAAGACGCACCGAATTTGAAAGGGCCAGTTGTGTAATCAACACCAACAGCGATTGTGTCTGCTTCTGAACGAGCAGCTGCACCATTGTCAAATGCAGTGTAGATAGCACCAATACCGAATGGACCAACATCTAAGTCAACACCAGCATTCCACTCTTCAAGGCCATCAGCATCAATATAACCAGCACCAAGCGCATAGCCAACATTGCTCATTGCGCCTTCATAACGTGCAGCAACTTCCCATGCTTCATCAGCAACACCAGCGGCATTATTAGTACCGAAACCAGCAGTGTTGTTAGTTGAAGAAGGAGTAGCTTCACTTAGGTCAGATGCGTAAGAAGCACCAACTTGGAAACCTGCATAGTTAGGTGACAAGTAAGTGATTTTTTCAGCTGTACCAGTAAGATCGTTATCATAGTCAAAACCATCTGCATCTGCTTGGTCAGCAGGTGAGTTACCTGCAACGCCAGCAGTAGCAACATTTAAGTTACCATAGTTTACTGGGTTAATGTATTGACGGATACCATCAATGTTAGAGTCTGCAGAAGGGGCAGCAACTTGTAATAAGTAAGCAGCACCATTTTCAGAACCTAAGTTAACGCGACCCCATGTACCTGATAGGTAAATGTATGACTCTTCAATTGTATTAGCGTCATCACCTGAATCTACTTCAGCTTCAACTTGAAAACCAAAAGTGATACCGTTATCTAGAGTTGATTCACCGTTGAAGTGAAGCTCTGTCTCACGTTGCATGTCAAATTCGTTAGTTGTAACGCCTGGTGCATCATCTTGGTTTAAGTAACCAACATAGTTTTTAGAATGACCACCGATAGTTAGTTCCATTTGAGCTTGTGCAGGTGCAGAAGCCAAAAGTAGGCCAGCAATAGCTGCTGATCCGAGTAAAAGTTTGTTCATTGTATTTCCTCCAATTAAAACTTTATGATTAAAATTCTTATTAAATAATAAATAAGAAGCTACCTGAGAACCCAAGTAACGTCACGATTTAGACCCTATTCGTTGATTCCGTCAACGAAGATTTAACAAAAATAACACATTTTTTAGGCCATTGTGACATTTTTACAACAGTTGGGAATCTCGTGTAAATCATGGAATCATGCTTGAGAGCGCACCACATAAGTGCTAAGCAGATAATAGAACTTAATAAATAGTTAATTAACAAAAAAGAGCATTTAATAATATGACAAATAAATATAACCCTTTTTCACTTATTTGCATGGCTATCGTCGTTATAGCAGTTGGCGGTTGTACTAAATTAAAAAGTGGTGAAGCGAAATATCCAAGTGGTAAAGACCGTACAACCACAGGCGAAGATATTTATGGCGAAAAAGAAAGTATTTTTGGTAAAGACGGCTTTACGCTTTTTGGTAAAGACAAAAAAAGCGATAAGGGTGAAACTGGTATCGGCGTAAATAGTTATCTATGGCGCGCTTCTCTTGATACAATTTCATTTATGCCGTTAGCAAGCGCAGATCCGTTTGGTGGTGTCATTATCACTGACTGGTATTCATCACCTGAAAAATCAAATGAACGCTTTAAAGCCAATGTCTTTATATTAGATAAGCAATTAGTATCTAATGGCGTGTCAGTGAAAATTTTCCGTCAGCAACAAACTAGATCTGGCTGGGTTGATTCAGCTGTTGCGGATGATACAGGTACGAAATTAGAAGATGCTATTTTAACCCGTGCACGTCAGTTACGTGTTGCGGAGCTTGATGAGTAATATTTAACTTAAACATACTCACTTATATATAAGTGTTATTTAGGAGATTATAAAAATGGAATTTCTTGTTATTTTAGGTGTCATTGGCGCACTTATATTAGGTTTAATTACAATTTATAACCGTTTGGTTGCTTTACGTCAGAACCGTAATAACGCATTTGCTGATATTGATGTGCAGTTAAAGCAACGTTTTGATTTGGTCCCTAATTTGGTGGAGACTGTAAAAGGTTATGCGGCGCATGAGAAAGATACTTTTGAACAAGTGACAAAGATGCGTGCAAAAATTCAAGACGCTAATAATGAAGAAGAGCGTTTAACCGCAGAGGCTGGTTTGGGCAATGCATTGGTAAATTTAAATGCTGTTGCTGAAAATTATCCAGAGTTAAAAGCAGATCAAAATTTCCAACGGTTGATGGCGGAGCTATCAGATCTTGAAAATAAAATTGGTGCGGCACGTCGTTTCTTTAATAATGCTACGAGCGAATATAATACGGCCGTTCAACAATTCCCTGCTAATTTAATTGCAGGTTCATTTGGATTTCAACAAGAGGTGTTTTATGAAGTTGATGAGGCAGAACGTGAAACAATTGAACAAGCGCCAGATGTTAAATTTGGCTCATAATTAAATGGCAGCCGGCCTTCAAACACATATTTGGAACAATAATTTTAAATCTATCGCGCTACTAGCGTTTTATCCTTTCTTGATTGCGGCTATTATCTGGGGTGCACTTGTCGCCTATCAAATATTTGGTTGGCAAATGGGGGCGCTTAATAGTGCTAATGCATTGGCTATAAATGATTTTAGAAAAGAGAGCGCCCTAGCGATTATCATTGAATATTTCCCCCTAATATTGGCGGGTGTTTCTGCTTGGTTTTTCATTGCTTACTTTTTTCACACTAAGATGATCCGTCATATGGCGCACTCACACCCAGTGACACGCGAAGACGAGCCAGAACTTTATAATTTGTTAGAAAATCTATCAA
Organism: Alphaproteobacteria bacterium; assembly: GCA_018608245.1. Classification (GTDB taxonomy): domain Bacteria; phylum Pseudomonadota; class Alphaproteobacteria; order Micavibrionales; family Micavibrionaceae. Next base: position 5,951 of record JABAZY010000017.1, read on the forward strand.
TTTCACAAGGCATCAAAATGCCTAGACTTGAAATCGTTGAGAGTCACGCCCGTAATGCTTTTGCCAGCGGGGTTGATACTAAAAGCTTTTCCGTTACCGTCACAAGAGGACTTATTCAATCCCTTTCCAAAGATGAGGTTGAGGCAGTCCTCGCGCATGAATTGACACATATATTAAATCGAGATGTTAGACTTTTAATTATTACAATTATTTTTACAGGTATGGTTGGTTTTGCTGCTCAAGTTTTATGGAGCCAAGTGCGTTATTCTTTATGGGTGCCTAGGCATCGTTCTAGGGACGGAAAAGGCAGTGGTGGCTTTATCGTTCTGCTCGCGGTTGTTGCTGTGTTATGGGTTGGCTATATGGCTACGTTATTAACCCGTTTCGCTATATCACGTAATCGTGAATACATGGCGGATGCAGGTGCCGTTCAAATGACCAAAAAGCCAGAGGCGATGATGCGCGCTTTGATGCGCATAGCGGGGGCAGATCGAATTCCAAAAATTCCCGGTGATATTACCATGATGTGTATTGAAAATAGCGTACCCTTTATGGGCATGTTTGCAACACATCCTCCAATTTCAAAACGCATTATGGCGTTATCAGAAACCACAAACACCCCTATTCCAGAGATTTTTGCTCATCAAGGCGCGACGGAAGATAAACTTTCGGCACCGCGCGCGTCCGAAGAAGATAGATTTACGAAGCCATTACCAAAAAGAGAAAACTGGACAACCCGTCAGCGCTTTTCAAATAGGCGAAAAGGTAACCCCTGGACTAAATAAGACTATTTTAGTCCTAAATCTCATAAAATTGCCATTATTTTCGATTACCTTGGCATTGTAGGCAAATTTAGCTTATAAATGTGCGTAAGAAATTTTAATTTAATCTTATTTCAAATGGAGTTTGAAAAATGAATAATAATCCACTTGGTACAACTGCTACCCCAGTAGCGCGTGAATATGACGCAGGTTTGAAAGCGCATATGCAGCGTATTTATAACCGCATGGTAGGCGGTGTATTAGCAACAGCTATTGTGGCGATGGTCGTTGGCTCTTCACCTATGTTGTTAGAACTATTTCTTGGTGGCCCACAACGATACATTGTGATGTTTGCACCATTAGCTGTTGTATGGTTTGGTTTTCGCCCAGACAAGATGAGCTCAGGTAAGCTGATGATTGCTTTTTATGCGCTTGCAGTTCTATACGGTATCAGTTTCGCGGCCATTGCAGCTGTAGCGACAAATAATCCAGCCTTTGCGATCGTTGTTGCAAAAGCATTCTTTATTGCAACATCCATGTTCGCTGGTCTTAGTATCTTGGGTTACACAACTAAAAAAGACCTAAGCGGGATGAGAACATTCTTGAGCATGGGTATTATTGGCTTAGTCGGCGTTAGTGTTATGAACATCTTTTTCCAAAGTGACATGATGACTAATTTGGTGGCAGCGGCTGGTATTGTTTTATTTGCTGGCTTAACAGTTTGGCAAACGCAAGACATGAAAAATATGTATAATGCGAACGCACCAGAAGAAATGATGAGTCGTTATAGTTGGGCCGCCGCGCTTAATCTATACATCAGCTTTATCGCTATGTTCCAATATATTCTGCATTTCTTAGGGCGCGATTAAGATTTTATTTAGATTCAAATTTATAAAAGCCCGTTTGGTTATGAACGGGCTTTTATTTTATCCTATTGATTTTCATTAAATATAATATATAAGCAATCCAGATAATTATTTTATAAAACATATAAACTTGAGAGGATTACTATTATGTTAAAATAATTTAAAGACTTTATTGCTAAAGGCAATGTCATGGATATGGCTGTTGGTATCATTATTGGTGCGGCATTTACAGCCATCGTCAATTCATTGGTATCTGACCTTATTAACCCAATCATCAGCCTGTTTATGGGCGGTATTGATTTTGGATCAAAATTCATCAACTTAACTGATGGCTCTTACGCAACACTTGCTGCGGCTCAGGAAGCTGGCGCTGCGACATTCAACTACGGCATGTTTATTAATGCGGTTATTGAATTCTTGATCATTGCATTTGTTGTATTCATGCTAGTTAGAAGCGTTAATAAGCTTAAAGACGCTGCTGTTAAAAAAGAAGAAGCTGCCCCATCTGCCCCACCAGCAGACATTGCTCTTCTTACAGAAATTCGTGACGCTTTGAAAAAGAAGTAAGAGATACGTTTAAGATTTACAAGAAAGGGAGCCGTTGTGCTCCCTTTTTTATGGCCTCAATGATATTTTAAGCTTGAAAAGATTAGTTATATTCTCTACCTATAGATTTCTTCCAAAGTGTGGGGCCATAGCTCAGTTGGTAGAGCGCTTCGCTGGCAGTGAAGAGGTCAGCGGTTCGAGACCGCTTGGCTCCACCAAATTATCTATTTATAATTTTTCTTAAAACCGTTCAGACTGGGTTAAGAACATAATTACTTAATTTTATTTAAGAGATTTTATAGGAAACGCCAATTAATTTAGCGCTTCCTATATTGGTTATTATTCAGTAGTTTCTTCTGAACCTACAGGAACAAATTTGTTTTCGACAGTAGTGGTTGCCTTAACGTTCCAATTTCTTTTGGTCCCTTTTTCACCACCCTCACGGATAGTTGTGTAACCTTTTCCCGGAGCGTGTTCGATATATTCTTGAAGATCTAACATTTTGTCATTGTTTGTATCTAATGTAATAAATCTTTCATATTCGTCATCTAAAGAAGCTTTATTTTTAAACTCTTTAAGCGTTAAAAGACCATCCCTATTTACATCGGCGGAATTAAAGAAATTTGGCTTACTTGCGACAATTTCATCCGCTGGTGTAACTGTTGTTACGTTGTAGCCGACAAGTTCTTTCACTTCTTTGGCGTTCACGTTGTTAGCAGAAGCGACCGTTAATACTGTTCCTAAAATTGCTGTTGTAATAAATAATTTCATTTTATTTTCCTTCATTAAGTTTATAGGTAGATAACATACTTAGCACTAACACGTTCCCAATGGCAAACTTAGCTTAGTTGTCTTTTGTAGAGTTGATCTGTTTGTCTGGGTTATTATTTATGTGCGGTACAAATATTCCACCTATGATTAAGATGCTCGCAACACTTATAAATCCAATAATTGCTAATGGGTAGGCACCAAACCCTAAAGAAAGTCCTATAATACCTGAAGCCCAGACGCTTGCGCCCGTGGCCGTACCGACGACTTGGTCATTATCACGTTTAATAATGGCTCCTGCGCCTAAGAAGCCTATACCAGTTAGCACACCAGCTATAATTTTCCCAAGGTCTAGACTGATGAATTCATCAGAATCCTTTAAATCGTAATACATTTGTTGGGATAGAAGCGCCAATATGCAGGTCATAACACAAATGATCATGTACGCCCTGAAATCTATTGGTTTATTCTTTTTATTTCGGTCTAATCCCAATACAAGACCAAACGCTATGGCTAAACTGATACGCAGCAACATCTCCGGCCAGTTAATGTAATCAAGTTCTAAAAAATTCATTTTTTGTAACCTATTGATTAAGTGTCAGTTTAATTCAGTATATAGAATGATTACTTTTATACAAATCAGACAATAAAAAAAGCCATGGAAAACCATGGCTTTTAAGTAATTTTCTAATTAGCGCTTATTAAGCAGCTTCTGATTGATCATCAACTTCTGCTTGAGGTGCATTAGTTTTAACTGATGCAATGCCGTTTTCAGCAGCATCTTTTGAGTTATACATTTCAGATTGTGCGATAACTTGACCGTTTTTAGCTGTTAAAACGAAGTAATATTTATCATTTTTCGCTTTTTTAAGTTGGAATGCTGGATGTGCCATGTTTCAAGTCCTTCCTGAGGGTTATTAAGTTTTAATATAAAAATATTGCACATAATTCATTATTATGTTAAGTTCCTATATAATTTATAAGGCTACTAATGCAATACAGCTTAATTTGTCGCAGATGGTGGGTTTTGAGTCAATAAAGAACCCTTTTTAATGCCCAGACCTAGCAAAAATTTAGTAGATTGAAATTAAAAATATATCGTTTAGAATTGCCTTTGAGAGACATTAAGTTCAATAAAAGGATTTTCTAATGATAAATAAAAGAATTTTAGTACTTGGCGTACTTTGTGCATTACTAACGCTAAGCGCTTGCGGAAACACTCTAGGTGGCATGGGACGTGACCTTGAAGGTGCCGGAAGATGGATGCAAAATAAAACAGGTGGGTAATTCTTACCTGTTTTTAACGAAGATTGGTTAAAAAAATGGTACGTTTAATTTTTATATGTATAGTAGTCACGTTTATGGCCTTCCCTATAATGGCAGCCTATACAGGAATTTCAGCTGAACATGATGCGTTAATTGCTAATATTGAACCAGCAGCAGGATTTGATCCAGGTTATGTAGATAATGGCACAGGGCTAACCTTTGAAGAAATCTATGCAATGGTAGATGTTTATAATGATGATTCCATGGCACAAGATGACATTGCATTCATTTTGAATGATATTGAGCCTGCATCTGGAGATACTTCAGAAGATACCTTCTCCGCTGGTTTTGATACACATAACCACCCCGCTCTATAATATTTTATAGATATCTTCTAATTTCCAAAGAGACATTGTTTTGGTGGCGGCATATTTGCCGTCATACATTTTTGTCTCTTCAATGATACTTTCAATAGGTTTTGGGAAATTGAAAGGGGGGGCTTCTAAATTTATGGGGCGCCATTGACCAGTGGCAATGTCATAGTTTTTGCACTCTGTAAAATGAGTTGTTAGCAAATAAGTAATGTTAGAATTTTTTAAATTATTTAAAAACCTAAAAATATCTTCATCGCTAAAGTGAATTAATAAATCACGGCATAAAATTAAATCTGCATCATTAATTTTGTCTGTTAGACAGTTTTTTTGAATGAATATTTTCTCGTCGCTGATATAATTTTTATTATTGTCTTTAATAATATCTTCAACAATATCTATACCAATATATTGATCAAACTTATATTCTAAATGCTGTATCCAATTATGATCGCCGCACGGTAAATCAACAAGAGTTTTGATTTGGTGTTTATCTAGAAATGAAGGTAATTTATTCAGTAAAACCGTTGTTTCTAGAAGGTCTGACCCCTGCCCTGAAATGCTTTCGGCCCCTTTCCAATCATTATTTTTATAAATATCAGTAAAGATATTTTGTGGATTTTTATTAGATAATTTTTTCTTATCTAATAAAAATTTTACTTTATGTTTTACTTTGTGAATACCAAGAAATTTTAAAGTAGGTTTAAGGGCGTTCTCCCACATTGTTAATGTCTCCATTCAGGAAAGTTCTGCTCTAAATATTTTTCAATTAATTTCATTTCATTTTCAAATTCTTGTATGAGTTGTTCTTTAAGTACAGGAGATAATATTTTTTTATTAATTTTTTTTCGATTTAATAAATTTAGCCTTTGCGTTGGAATGATAGTTATAAAAATTTTTCTAAGCCAGTTATGCTTGATAAGTATTTGTCTCAATAATTTAAAACGAACTAGAAAGGCTTCATTTTCTTTTTGAAAATCTTGACGTTCGTCAGGCACAACACCGATAAACTGAAGTACTTTATCATACACATTTAATGGGTCTTGAGCCATTTCGTCTAATGTGATGACCATTAGTTGCTTTTTTGGCACAATGGCGTTTAACTTTTGAAGTTGGCTACCTAAACGTGATTTTTCACGGTATTGTAGCAAATCAGCGTCTTGAGACGAATAGGGTATTTTATGCCCTTGGGCGCGTTTGTCTTGTAAATTCCAAGCGTTTTCAAAATTTGATACGGTTTCTTCTAAATTATTTATCAACTGTTGGTGGTACGATTGCACCATTTCTAATGGGTTACGCACCATAAAGATGATTTTTGCATCTTTGTTGAAATTGAGTATTTGTTTAATAGAGTTGGGATAAAAGCTATAAAGAACTGAGGCTTCCCCGCATATTTGTGTTTTAGAGGCATTATCAAATAAGGCTAAGTAGTTTTCTTGGGCACGTACACGGCAATAACGATCTGATAAATGTTGGGCGAAATAATGGGGCTCTTTTTGTTCAGGCATAAAAACGTCTGGGTGGTCTTTAATCCAGCTATAAAGGGCGGTCGTACCGCATTTAGGGGCACCGATAATAAAAAAATTAGGTTTTTTCATTGTATGCCCTCTTTGTCTACAGACGTACAAAGTTGCGTGTAAAGTGTTGAAAGTGCTTTAATATTTTGTTCAATGTTAAAATCAGAATTTTTTATTCTCTTAAGAGCTTCCTCAGAGGATATTGGTTTGTTGTTAAGTGCCTTTGTAATAGCTGATTTCCATTCTTTTTCTTCACTTAAGGGTAGAAACTCCATTAGTTCAGGTATAACTGAGGCTTCAAATGGAATGAAATCAGAGGCAATAACAGGTAATCCTGCTGCCTGCGCCTCTACAACGGCTAAGCCCAGCCCTTCAAAGTGAGATGGAAAAGCAAAAACATCCATAATTTTTAAAAAAGGCACAATATTTTGCTGTACGCCTGTGAAAGTAACATTATTTTTAAGGCCTAATTTACTCACTTGTTGTTCTATGTTCTTTCGCAAAGGACCGTCACCAATAAGTAATAGATGCAAATTAAGGTTCTGCGTTAATAATTCTGCGAATATAGCGACTAAAAATTGATGGTTTTTTTCTTCATTAAAGCCGCCAATATGACCAATAATTTGCTTCTCTTTCGGAATGTTAAAAGACGTACGTATATCCGCTTCAATATTATCCCTGAATGGTTTTATATTAATACCACAGTGCATAATGCTCAAATTTTTAGAATTTTCACCAAAAAGACTGAGCGCAGAGGCTTCGCTAACCGCTAGTTTATAAGTAGCGTTAATATTAATTAATTTTTTCATTAACCATATGTAGGTTTTCCTTAGAGGATTCCTATCATTCGAAACTGCACGCCTATCTGTGTGACTATGTACGATCCGCACGGGTATTTTATACCATTTGGCGATAAGCATGATCAAACCACTAAGAGCATAGGGGTGAGCATGAATAATATCATATGGTCCCTTCTCTTTTATGATTTTGCTCAAATCCTTTAAAAAACTAAGTTTATTATCAGAATGCGTACAGGGGTGTAAATTGGCCCCTAAAGATTTAATCTCATCATCATATAGTCCCTGCTCCCCTTTCACTGTTACAAAGTCCATTTGAAAACATGTTCTGTCAATGTGGCGCAAGACATTCATGAGCCAAGTTTCTGTTCCACGCGCATTCATTGTGAATGCAATGTGCAAAACACGTAAAGGGCGCTTAGATGCTGTTTCATTATTTGGGCTCATTGTGATAAATCTTATATGAAATGAAGAAATTACAAAAACGTATTTGCTATCTTATTTGTGTCTATAACGATCAGCAAGGGTTAGAAACAACTCTTACCTCTATTTTTCAAGATGACCCATTGGCTGACTTGCTTATTATTGATGATGGGAGTGTGTCACCTGTTGTTTTGCCCTCTATTCCAGATAAATTCGACTTAACGCTTGAGCGTATTGAACCTAATGGTGGGCTAATTGCTGCACTTAATCGCGGTTTAACATACATCTTAGAGCATGATTATGAATTTATAGCGCGATTAGACGCTGGCGATACCGTAAATCAGGGGCGCCTTAATGCTCAGTTAACTTATATGGATGCAAATCCTTCTGTAGGCTTATTAGGCACACAATTGCGTGCCTTTGATCAGAATAGTGGGGAGACATTATTTCACTTTAATAATCCAACTGAGCCGTCAAAAGTTTCCAATATTTTAAAGCAACGTAACTGTATAGCTCATCCATCGGTTATGATGCGATGTGAAGTAATAAGACAGACAGGTTTTTATGGTGATGAGTACAAATATGCTGAAGATTATGAGATGTGGCGTCGAATAGAAAATTTTTGTGACGTTGCTAATCTATCGAAAATATATGTGAACAAGGAAATTTCCCCTAACCAGATTACTGCGATGAATAGGCGGGGTAGTTCTTTATCAAAACTAAAGGCACAAATTAAATTTTTTGAAATTTTCAATATGCATTGTTGGTTAGGTGTTGGTAGAACGATTTTATCTTTACTGATACCGCGCGTATTGTTGAATCATACTAAAAAGAAACTAAATAAATCATGAAGAATAATGCGCTGCCAGATTTTATTGGAATAGGGGTTCAAAAGGGTGGAACTTCATGGCTGTACAGGCAGTTATTAAATCACAGTCAAGTTTTTGTACCAGAGATGAGAAAGGAAATACATTTTTTTGATTGGTATTATGATCGCGGTTTAAGTTGGTATCAAAAATGGTTTCCGCCAAAAGAAAATAATTATAAAGCTGTTGGTGAATTTACGCCTAATTATTTATATGATGAAAATGCATTTTTAAGAGTTAAAGAAATTTGTCCTGACGCCAAACTTATTATTATGCTTCGCGATCCTGTAAGGCGCGCGTATTCTCATTATCAAATGAATTTTCAAAGTGGAGGTGGGCAAGAATATAGCAGTTTTGATGATTTCATGGAAAACCATCTACATGCCTTTAACAGGGGGTTATACGCATCACAAATTGAACTGTGGCTGAGTAAATTTGATAAAGAAAATTTCTTAATAATTATTTCTGAAGAAATATTTAAAAAAGAAGATGGCATTAATCAACTATTTAAAAAAATAAGTTTATTTTTAAATATAGATTTAAATTTATTTAATATAGATTTAGCAAAAGAGAGAGTGGGGAAGGCAAGGTTAGCGCCAAAATATAAATTATTAGCTAATACCGCACAAAAAGTTAGATTATTTTTACGCAAACATGATTTAGATTTTGTTGCAATATTCTTTAAAAAAATAGGGTTGACGCGTCAAATTTTTGGCTCATCTTCTGTCTCAATTCCTGAATTAACAAAAAATGATATTGAAAAATGGTCTAAGCGTTATGCAGAGGATCGAAAAAAATTAGAATTTTTATTAGAGCAAAAATTTGTTTATTGGGATTAATATATTCTATCTTTTGCCAAGGATATGACAGACATAACCTGTTTTTTTCACTGTCCAATAGGCTAATAAACCATTCCAAATAATAATACTAACGCCAGTGGCAATAGCTGCTCCATTGATGCCGTGTTGAGGCACTAATATGTAGTTTAGCCCTATATTAATGATAACTGCGATTAAAACAGTGTAGGCCGTAAGCCTTTCATGTCCTGTTAGTGCCATAACTTGTCCAACTTGCCCCATAGCCACATTAAAGAAATTAGCGAGCGTTAAGATGATCAGGGCAGTCGACGCAACGGCAAAAGCATGACCAAACAACAGGGTTAGAATGAATTCTGGCCAAATAATTAAAATAGCGAGTAGCGGGAGGGTGGCAATAAAGGCTAATCGTGCCACAACCGTCAATATATTCTGTAATTGTGCCTTTTTTCCTTCTGTATGCAAGCTAGATATGTATGGAGCAGTCGCGCTATTAGCAGCGAGTAAGAAAAAAGGTACGAATGTGGCTAGGCGAGAGGCTGTACGATAAAATCCAGCTTCTGTTTCACTAGCCAATGCCCCAACCATAATAATATCAATATGTGAATTAATAATAATTAAGCCTGTTGAGAAAATTAGGGGTAATACGCTTTTAAACCATTTGTTTATCTCATAATTAGGCTGTACGTTTGATAACTCCTTAGGCAGATATTTAAATATCAACAACAGGCTTAAAAGTATTGCAATAGCTAAGCTTATAAGGTGTACGTCTATTATGGTTTCTAGAGTAATTTGACCCGTGTTAACTGTATAGAGCCAAATAATTAATCCTAAAAATAGAATTGGTTGAAGGGTAAAATTAGGTAAGCGTCCAAGGACAACATGTTTTAATCCACGTAAAACAGCACCAGTAAAAACCACAATAGGGGTCATAAAAGCAATACCCAAGCCAATTCGATAGAAACCGATTTGATTATCGTTTATAAATACAGGCAGGATAAAATAGGCAATGAGTGTTAATAGAGCGCCACCAATTAAAATCCATAGGCTACTATATATAAGCAATCCTTTTACGTTGCTAAATTGCTTAAGCGCGACGTAAGAAGAGATATGTTTGATATTAAATACTGAAAAACCACCTGTTAGAGGCAATATTAACAATGTCATTACCGACAATATTACGGAATAAAGCCCAAATTCACTCGCGGTCAGTGCTCTGGTCAATAAAATCAGTGTAAAAATCAGTAATAGTTGATTGAATAAATTAAGACCAACGCTACCAATAGATTTTTTAATTAAAACCCTATTTAGCAGGCCGCTCTTGGAAGTAACTTCAGATTTTTTTATATTGTTGATGATAGAAATGGTTGGTCTCCATGGAGATTTACAAATATTGATCAATAGTTTACCATTAAAAATCTAATATTTATTTGTAAAATTAAGGTTTTTATTATTTATGGCCAATTCTTCTATTTCTGCGGAAGCCGCTTTTCCCACATTTTCCTCTAAAATATTTTGGGCTACCATTATGGTATTACCTATGCTGAGCCTTGCGTTGCCACGTACAATGGGGTTTGCGCCTGCAATCGCAACTATTATTTTGGTGCTGGTCTCTGTGTTACTGAAAGATAAGAGGTTTTATATCCCGAGGTTAGAAATTGCCCTTTATTGTGGTTTAGGGATTATCGTTTTTTCAGGTCTTTATTGGGCTGAAAATTTGAATTTTGCCCTTGAGCGCGCGTTGAAAATTTCAGGAATTACCTTAATGGGACTGATATTACTGTCCTGGGCGCGGGGCATATCGCTACCTAAAAAATCTTTTGGCGGAACTTTATTTGTTGTTGTTTACGCCCTATTTGCATTGTTTTTGAGTTATGAGCAAAAATCAGGTTTCCAAATAACAAGCATTGTTTTGGATCAAGAAAATTTAACGTCTGAAAAACTTAATAGATCATTTGTTATTTTTTCTTTATTTTTTGTTCCTGTCTTATTTCTGATTAAAAATTTAGCCTACGAAAAAAAATATAAAATAGGGCTGATGGCGGTCGTATTTACGTTATCTTTTATTACTTTTTGGGTTGCGAGTAGTCAGACAGCACAATTAAGTTTAATCGTCGGTGCGCTTTTCTTTTTTATATATCCAATTAAAAATCGTATATTATTTTATTTTTTAAGCGGCTCAATAATTGTTGGGTTTTTAATTTTCCCCTTTATTGTGAAGCCTGCACAACAATACTTAGAGAATCATGAAGCCATTTCTAAAAATCATATTATCTGGCAAGCAAGCATTCCGCATCGTCTTGAAATATGGTCATATTCTGCTGATGAAATGATGAAAAGTCCCGTCTACGGGCATGGTCTAGAGGCTTTACGTTTTATGAAGGCTGACCATTATATGAAGACGGCGAGAACAGATAATGTTTTACATTCGCATAATGTAGCCTTACAAATTTGGGTTGAATTTGGAATGATAGGCGCGTTATTTTCCTGCTTGTTAATTTTTTATATTCTCCATTCTATTTGGAAAACAGAAAATCTAGAAGTCAGAAAATTATATTTAAGTGTTTTCATGGCATGTTTATCATGCTCAATGACAGGATATGGTTTTTGGCAAAGTTGGCAATTAGGGTTATTTTTAATGCTTGCAACGTTCTGCGTGACGATAGGGCGACAATATCAATCGAATTTAAAATAATTTTTTTAAAGTGATTTAGGTATCAAGAACCAATAACGGCCTTTTGATTTCATGCTTCCTGCTTGCGTTTCAGCTTGGGCACCATAACCCCAAAAGAAATCACCACGGACAGGCCCACGGATAGCCCCACCTGTATCTTGCGTAACCATTAGTCTATTTATAGATGCGCTGGCTTCATTTGGTGCCTCTGCCTCTAACCACACAGGCATGCCATATGGCACAAGTGAATGATCGACGGCTAAAGATCTTTTTGGCGTTAACGGTAAGCCTTCACCACCAACAGGCCCCTCGCCATCTAATTCTGTAAAGAATACATAAGATTTATTTTGAGTCATAACTTCGGTTGCTTGATCAGGGTTGGCTTCTAACCACGCACGTATAGATTGGAGGGAAACATCATCTTTAGCAATTTCACCACGCTTAACAAGTTCACGCCCAATGGCATAATAAGGGTGACCATTTTGCCCTGCGTAGCCTACGCGCATGATTGAACCATTATCAAGTGCAACAATACCAGAGCCTTGAATTTGTAAAAAGAAGGCATCAATTGCACTATCGACCCATACAAGAGGTTCGTCTTGAGTGGCAGGGAGTTTACCTGCAATAATTTCAGCATGATCTTCATACGGTTTTAAACGGCCACTCTTAACGCGCCCAGCAATGCGTTGCCCCTTCAATTCATCTCGGAATTCACCTAAATTCACCATAACAAGGTCATCTGGCCGTGCGCGTAGAGGCGTTTGATAGGGACCGCTTTGTGTAAGCGATCCCTTAAGGGAGGCTTCATAATAACCCGTAAATAATCCTTCTTTATCACTACCAGCGCTGGCCATGTAAGGCGTAAAGTTTTGTTCAAAAAACTTTCTTACTTCAGAAGGATTTGCTTTATTACTTTTCTTAAATTTACGACAATTAATCTGCCATTCTTGGTACTTACCAAATTCATCACTTGGGCCAAAATTATCTTGAGAATTTTTCTTTAAAATTCGGTCGCAACTACGGCTATAACTCTGCGCTAAATCCTTGAAATCTTCATTTCCCCAACCCGATAATTGATTATAGCTGGAGGCGGTTAGTATCAATGGTTTTTTATCATCAGTTTTATCATCAGTTTTATCATCAGTTTTATTAGTAGTTGTTGGTGTTGTCGTGCAAGCCGATAGACTTAATAAAGCTACAGAAGCGCTAAGAGATAAAAACTTAATATTTTTTTTAAATGTCATGGTTAACTTAATTTTTTGATTCTGGTAGAGGTGTTTTGTGATCTTCATGTTCATCATCACGTGTTTCATAGACTAACCATTCTGGCCCCTCAGCTGTAATATCACGACCAAAGACCCATACATCAACCATTTCGGTTACTTTTTCTGGATCACCAGAAATAATATTTTGATCCTTATCGCGAATGACGCAAATTTCTTGTGCCGTAAAACGAACAGTTAAATAGATAATACTTTCTTTTAAGTTGGCTTCAATAATATCAACTTTTCGAACAGCCTGAATTTGTGTTGTCACTGTTTCACCACGCTCTATACGCGCATCAATCTCATTAGCAAAGGCTTCGTATACAGGTTTGACTAATAAATTTTCTAATGTTTCTTTGTCTCCATCAGCAAATGATTCAACAACAATTGAAAAAGCATCAGCGACGCCAGAGGTAAAGTGTTCTAAATCAAAATCAGCATTTTCTTCGGCGATATCTAGAAGATTATTTTCTGCTGTTTTATTTTCAATTTTCACATGGCGGGGTAATGAAAAAACATCACCAACATTTGTGTTTAGTCCAACAATGTTAGGGTTTTTATCAATTGGTTTCATCGATGCCTCTGCGTTGTTATCAGAAGAAGGTAATTTATGATTTTTTTCTTCACCATTTTTAGTGCCTAAAATATTATTCAGCCAGAATACCAATCCAGCGGCAATTAATGCGTATAAAATAATATCAACGGGCATGATGTAAGAGTCCTTTTGTAAATTTATTCGTGAATTAAAAAATAAAATTAAGTCTATATTCTTATTTTCTATAGGTCTATATAATTAGGGTTCATAATTTAAGGAAAATTAAAGCTGTAAAATGCCTTTCATACTAATATTTATATTACTGCCCTTTGCAGAAATTTTTGTTCTCATCCGTGCGGGGGGAGAGTTTGGATTTTGGCCAACATTTCTCACTTGTGTCTTAACGGGCATAATCGGCGGATTTTTAGTCAAAAAACAAGGGTTAGAGACGATTTTTATGGGCCAAAAAGCACTTTCAGCAGGAGAATTACCCTTAGAACACCTATTTAATGGACTTTGTATTGTTATTTCAGGCGCTTTATTGGTAACACCGGGGTTTATCACCGATATTATTGGTTTTTTATTCCTTTTTCAGCCTTTTAGAAGCTTAATTAGAGATAAAGTAACAAAAAATAGCAGTTTTTCTGTTTTTTCAATGTCACAAGGCCAAAATACCCATTCTTCACGTCCTGATTTATCTGGCGACATAATTGAAGGAGAGTATGAGGAAGTCGATGAGCCGTATGAAAAAGAAGCACAGGAAAAGCTAGATTCCTAAGACAAATCACTATAATCTTATCCAATCATTTAGGTCAGAAATGGCCTTATTTCTTTAACTTAACGATGATTGTACATAATGACTGATCAGAATACTCAAGATGGCACTGTGCCTCAAACACCCCTCGTAATTCATGCTCAATACTTAAAAGATTTTTCTTTTGAAAACCCACATGCGCCAGATACCTTGCGTCAAGATGGTAACCGTCCGAAAATGGATATGGATATTTCGTTAGATGTTAATAAGCTTGAAGATGATGAAATTGAGCATTTGTACAATGTAAGTATGATCATCCGTGCCCGTGCTGATCGCGGTGAAAAGGTTATGTTCATAACGGATGTGACGTACAGCGCTCTTGTATCAATTAATGGCATTGACGAAAAAAAACATCATCCGCTCTTATTTGTAGAAGTACCCCATACAATTTTTCCATTTGCACGTCAGATCATCTCTGATGCTACGCAAGCTGGGGGCTATATTCCGTTACAACTAAGCCCTGTTGATTTTAGAACGCTTTATTTGGACCGTTTCGGTAAAAAACAACAAGATACCATTGAGGAAGCGCCAAAATCACAAGATAAACCAAAAGCTGATAAGAAAGCCAATAAGAAAAAAGCATCATAAAAAAGACGTACAGGCGTATATTTTAGCCTGTATGTTTAAAATATCGCGTATCACTATGTAGCCTTCCTATTTTTGCCATTTTTCGCGTTCTTGCGAAAAAAATAATGGCCTCAAGTTGAATATGTAACGAAATCAGTATCTTAAATATCCAAAAACTTTCTGAATTTTATTAAAATTTTAAGGGTTTAGGGGGGATAATAGAATATGGTTCATAACGCAAAAGGGCATCTGCCCAAGATAAAGGGATAATATTAGGCTTAATGCAGAATAAAACCCCATCAGCGCATAAGATTTTACGTTTGTCAGAAAGAGGAAATGTCTTTCTGGCACTTTTTGGCGCGATAGCGATAGTAGGCGCTATTGGGGTAACAGCCACTGGAGTCATGCGTGGCCCAATGAAGAATATGTCTGACGTTTCTGCACGCGCTATTAGTGAAAATCAAATCATGGCGAATACAAAATTAGCCGTGATGACTATTGCAGATATCGAAACGGTTAACGGAAAAGATTGTGATAATGATGGGTATGTAGAACCATGGCCTTACGCTACGCCGGGCGCTGGTGAGCAAGCTCCTGTTGGTGGTGGGTTGTTACCAACTGATATTCCAGCCATCCACGCAACCGATGCTTGGGGGAATGCATACGGTTATTGTGTTTGGGATCATGGAACAGTTGTTGATGATGCAGGTTGTGGTGGTGCAGGGCAATTAAGGTTGCCTGGATTAAACACTGCAACTGCGCAAAACCAAATAGTAATTGCGGTCATGTCTTCAGGCGCTGACCGTAAATTTCAAACAACATGTCAAGACTTCGCCACTGCTGATGGCAACACCGATGGTGATTTAGATGATGTTGGTGATACACCGCTGGTGAATAAACCAGCGACTAGTGATGATTTGGTCATGAGCTATACTTATGCGGAAGCAGCACTCGCAACATCCTCCAAATGGAAAGTCAAGGGCGCAACAGGCAATGAAGCAGAAATTACGGAAGACAAGGTCGAGATTGGGCTTAATGAGCCAGGTACATTTAGTAAATCATTTGTTGGCGGAAAAATTGATACGGCTGGATTAAAATTAGCACAAGATCCAGGTGATAACAGTATTTCAGGTGCATGTAACACGGCTAATGATCAAGGATTGCGTTTAAATACTGGTGGCGCTTCCACTGTTCTAGAAATTTGCGACTTTGCTGGCACAGGAAGTTGGGAAGCTGTAACAGGTGGAGGAGGATCAAATAGCTGTACAATTGAATCTGGGCAATTGTCATTTGTTAGTAGTCTCAATAACAATGCAGCACTTAACAATGCTGATGGGGTAATGTTAGTTGGGGATTATGCTTATGTAGCATCAAGAGACTCTAATAGCCTTTCTATTTTAAATGTTACTGACCCAAATAATGTTACTATATCGGATAGCTATACGTCTGCAAATTTGACACGCGCTTCTGGTGTTCAGGTTAAAAATAATGTCGCTTATGTCGGAAACGCAGGACATACAACGCAATTTGTATCTTTGGACGTATCAGACCCATCTAATATAATTGAGTTGGACAGTCTATCTGATGCAACAAATTTGGGCGATGTTAATGATTTTGTAATTAATGAAAATTTTGCGTTTGTTCCTTCCAGAACAGTTGATAGAGTGACGGTTGTTGATATTTCCGATCCATCTAATTTATCTGTGCACTCAAGCCTTACTGATGTAAGGCTTGACGGTGCTTATGATATTGAAATTGTTGGTAATAATGCTTTTATCTCAAGTACTTATGGTTTAACAATTTTGGATATCTCCGATCCATCTAGTTTATCTATCATTGGAGACATAGCCCTTGCAGGAGATGGTCGAACAATTGCAGTTAAAGGGAATTATGCGTTTATATCTAACGGTTCTGGCAATTCAATTTTTTCAATCGATATTTCTGATCCAACTAATCCTGCATTGGTTGACACACTTACTGATGCCACTCAACTTGTAAGCATGAATGAATTTTTTCAATTGGGAAATTACCTATTTGTAGGAACAGGCGCCCCAACAAATTCAATAACAGTTGTAGACATCTCTGATCCAGCAAACTTAAATATATCTGAATTTTTTCAATCAATAAATTTGCTGCGCGTTGAAGGTATTGATAGCGATGGACAATATTTATACGCAACAGCCGGAGCAAACGATTCCTTACATGTCATCGATATTGGTTGTAATTTATCGCCTGCGCCTACAATTGAAACAGGATCGTCTGTTGGCTTCGATCCTGAACTTGCCAATTGCCAACAAAATAACGGCGGCCCACTTGTTGAAGTGGCGAGCTACGCTACGGCCGGTACTGCACGAAATATGTGGAGCGATGGCACTTATTTTTATATTGCAGATGATACAAATCGTCTCAGTGCCCTTACATTTGATGGCTCAACGTTCACATTTATCGATAATGATTCTATATCAGGGGCGCCAGACAGAATATGGAGTGACGGCTCCTATATTTATTTTGCTAATAATTATTCTGGAATACGCGCCTACACATTTGATGGCACAACCCTGACACTGATCGATACATATGATGCTGGAAGCCCTACGAGTGACTTTTGGAGTGACGGCACCTATATTTATCTTTCAGAAGGTTCGGTTGGTATCCGTGCGATTACGTTTAATGGAACAACTTTTACGCCAGTAGATGTTTTTGATACAGATGGTAATGCTATCGGTATATGGGGTGATGGACAATATGTTTACTTGGCTGATGGCACTAACGGTTTAAAGGTTTTTACATTTGATGGCTCAACGCTTAAGCAAATAGCTGTCTATGATACAGATGGTGAAGCTAGAAAGGTATGGGGCGATGGCACTTATATTTATCTTGCTGATAGGGGCGGTGGTTTAAAAGCTTTCAGCTTTGATGGTTCAAATTTAACCTTATTGGATCAAGGCCTTGGCGGCTTTACGCTCGGTGTATGGGGCGATGGTCAATATATATATACTGCTGATGGGAGTGCTGGTCTCCGCGCTTTTACCTTTGATGGTAGTGAATTAACACAAGTAGATAATGTTAATACGGCGGGTATATCTCGGGGGGTATGGGGTGATGGCACTTATATTTACTTGGCTGATGGCACTAACGGTATCCGCGTTTATTCTGGCTTTGAATGTACGGGGGCTGGGGCGTATGGGATTGGAAATGCGCTGGAGCAGGATTATTTAACGAACCAAGCTTTTACACAGCCTGCAAACTCAACGGGATCATTAGAATCTTACGGAACATCCATTCAATTAAAATCAAATGATTATGGCGCGGAAGCTGGTGTTGCGTTTGATGTTGATACAACATTGGGTGATGATGAGGTGCCCTCTGCTGCTATCACGGGTATGCGCTCAGGCCTTCATGGCGAAGGAACATTAGCTTTTAAAACACAAGATGGTACCGGTGATTTTGACACGCGTATGGTGATTGACCCGCAAGGTGATTTGGGGTTAGACACGTTCGCACCGTATAATGTTACAGGGAAATTACAAATTAATGACCTGCCTTCATCAAACGTAGATTATTTTGAACCAGAAGGCGCAAATTGTATTGCAAATAACAGTGGCCCATTTGTTGAAGCGGGTGTTTTTGATACACCTAACGTTGCAGAAGATGTGTGGGGTG
>JABAZY010000017.1:24564-30571 GCA_018608245.1 Alphaproteobacteria bacterium
TGTGGGGCGATGGTACGTATATTTATGTTGCCGATGGCACCAGTGGTATCCGTGCCTATTCTGGCTTTGAATGCTTGACGGACTCCATGTCTTTCTTTGGGCTTGATGGTGAAGGGGATGTTAGTGCTAATGTTTTATATTCTAACGGATTAAAAATTCAAGATACCAATCAAGACGGTAGTACAATTACTGAGATTATGTCGTTGACGACCTCTGGTAACGCAATTGTTACCCAAGAAGAGCTAGCGATATCTAGTGCAATTGACTCGCGTTTACGATTATTTAAAGCATCAGAGAGCGCTCAAGATACTGGTAATTTGATTTTAAACCGTCACCGCGGTGATTTTGCTTCACCAACGGCTCTGCAAGATGGTGATGTTGTCGGGATGATTGGGTTTGCTGGTTACGATGGATCGGCCATTGCCACAAATGGTAATGCTGCAATTTATTCCAAAGTGAACGGCGTCGTGGATGACTCAAATATTCCGCTAGATTTATATTTCAGTACAGACCCTGCTGGAAATGCTATCGGCTCATCAGATATGGTCTTCACACAAGATGGGTTGATGGGGGTTGGCACAGAATCTCCTATTGAAAGATTACATTCTGCTGAACGTATTACCTTCTACGAAGGTCTCCGTATTGGTAATGATGATGTTTGTTCCGCCGCTAACGATTATGGCGTTATCAGATATACAGGTAGCGCATTTGAATATTGTGACACAACAAATGCGTGGGTTAACTTAGTTGACGGTAACGCTTCAACAACACCAACAGAATTTGATCCAGAACTTGCAAACTGTACTTACAATGAAGGCGGTCCATTTGTAGAAGTGGCTGATTTTAATACACCAGGAAGCTCTACTGGTATTTGGCGAGATGATTCATATATATATGTAGCTGATCATACAGCTGGTATTCGTGCCTATACTTTTGACGGCACAACTTTGACCGAAGTTGGTAATTTTGCGACTGCAAATAATGCTTATACCGTATGGGGTGATGGTACTTATGTTTACCTTGCTGCTGGAACTACAGGATTACATGCCTTTACCTTTGACGGTACAAACTTCACAGAAATAGATGTTTTCAATACGCCAAATCTGGCTCTGGGTGTTTGGGGTGATGGTACTTATGTTTATGTTGCTGATAGTGCCTCTGTACGGGCTTATACATTTGATGGGTCAGTTTTTGCTGAAGTGGGAAGTTATAGTACTATAACGGATGCTAGTGAAGTATGGGGTGACGGAGATTATATTTATGTTGGTGATGGCACTAGCGGCGTACGAGCATTAACTTTTGACGGCACAACTTTTACTCAAGTAGGGTTATTTGATACACCAGATGAAGCTTATGCTGCATGGGGTGATGGCGATTATATCTATGTTGCTGATGGTGCTGGAGGTGTGCATGTTTATAGTTTTGATGGAACAAACTTTGTCGAATTGGCAGATGTTACCACAACAGATAGCGCGGAACATATTTGGGGCGATGGTGTAAATATTTATGTTGCAGAAGGTACTGATGGTATTGTTGCTTATAAATTTAATGGTCGTATTTTAAGTGAAGTAGGAAGGTTTGACACACCTGCCAGTGCCCAACACGTATGGACTGACGGAGAATATGTTTATCTTGCAGACTGGACTAGTGGTATTCGTGTTTATTCAGGATTTAAATGTTTAAGCACGGCACCTCAAAAAGAAGATGTTATCGATTGGACTAGATTAGAAAACACAGAAGTTAAAATTTTTCCAGCGGATGGCGCAAGTGGTGATGCGTTTGGTAATGACGTTATTATTTCAGGGAATTATTTGATAGCAAGCGCAACAGGCGATGATGATAATGGTTCTAGTTCAGGGTCGGTATATGTTTTTGATATTATAAGCGGTACACAAATTCATAAACTAACAGCATCTGATGGTGAAGCAGGGGATATCTTTGGAGAAGAAACAGTAGTAGAAGGTAATTACATTGTTGTTGGAGCTTGGTCAGAAGACGTACCTGGAACAGATTCTGGCGCGGTATATGTCTTTGATATGGAGACGGGTACAGAGTTATATAAGTTAGAGTCACCAAACCCAGAAGGCGCGTCAGAGTTTGGAACTGCGGTTGCGGCTAGCGGTAATTATCTTATCGTAGGTGAAGAAAAAGATAATAATGAAAGAGGAATAGATGCCGGTGCAGCGTATGTATTTAATTTATCGACAGGTGAATATCTTTATAGAATATTACCAGATGATTTAGTTGTTTCTGATCTGTTTGGAGTTTATACAAAAATTTCAGGAAAATATGCAATGATTGGCGCCAGAAGAGGTGACGGGGCTGTCGCTAATAGTGGTACGGTGTACATATATAATCTTGAAACAGGCACACAAGTTCATAAATTAGAAGCGTCTGATGGTGCATTAAATGATAATTTTATGACAGGTAATATTTCAGAAAAATACATTGTTGTAGGAGCAAGAAGTGATGATGATTCTTTCGCCGGTTCAGGATCTCTTTATGTATTTGATATGGAGACAGGAACAGAGTTATATAAATTAAACCATTCAGATGCTCTGGCGGGCGATGCATTAGGTAATAATGTAGAAATTTCCGGTAATTATCTTTTTGCTAATGCACAAGGTGCTAATTCTGCAGAAGGTGCACTTTATATTTTCAATTTAACAACAGGGGAGCAGATCAATAAAATTATCGGTTCTGATGTTGGTACGGGTGATGCATTTTCAGATGGTATTGCCGTAAGTGGAAATTTATTGGTCACTTCTGCGAGTGCTGGTCCAGGAAATACAGCAGACTCTGGAGCCGTATATCTATATCGTGGACGTTGGACAGATCGAGTTGTGTCGGATACTGATTGTTATCCATATTCATTAAAGATCAATGATATTACGGGAGCGGTAGCCAGCACTGATGTGACAACGAATAGTATTATTCTAAAAAGCTTTGCGCGTGATTGCCGTTTAACGCTGTCATCTGAAAGTGGAACAATTGATATTATTAAAAATACAGTTGCTGTTGGTGCTTCATTCGTAGATGTAAAAGCAGGTGATACAATAGAATTAGAGATTAGATCAAGCGCCACAGCAGGTGCAGAAATTAACAATATTGTGACAATAGGGGATCAACGTGAATCATTCACGGTGACAACGGCGCCATAAAATGAAAATGATAAAGAGCCATAACAGATACAATAAGACAGAGTCAGGAAACATGATTTTGGCGTTGTTTGCTGCCGTTGCGCTTGTTGGGACAATTGGTGCGAGTACGACCATTGTTATGCGTGGCCCGATGAAGGTTATGTCGCAAGTAAATCAAAAAACAATGACCGAAAGCCAGCTCATGCTGTCTTCAAAAATGGTCATGTTGGATGCCGGTAATTTAGGCTCGGCTGATTGTGACACCGATAGATTGAACGAACCACGTGAATGGGCAGAGGCCAGTGGCGCGGGTCCTGATGGTGTTGCAGGGTCAGACGGTGGTGGGTTTTTACCTGCTGAAATAGGCGTTAGTAAAAGTGATACTTGGGGCAACCAATATGGGTATTGTGTATGGGATCACGGGTCCTTAATTGATGATGCTGGTTGTGGTGGTGCTGGGCAATTAAGATTAGAAGGAACAAATTCAGTTAAATATCCTGTTGTGGCTGTTATCTCCGCGGGTGTTAATGGAACATTTGAAACACCTTGCCGTGATTTCACAACGGCAGACGTGGGAACACCAGACGGTGATTTAGAAGATGTGGGTGATTTACCATTGGTTGAACGCGGTGGAGATGACCTTGTCGTCACTTATTCCTACGCCGAAGCATCAAAAGAAAACCCAAGCCTTTGGGCCTTAGATTATGATAGTGATGGTAATGTTTTGGCTGTCATGGATAACTCAATACAAAATGTTGATTTTGCAGGATCTAATACATCCTTCGGTGGAAATTTGGCCTTAACGGGCGCAGAAGGATTGAATATTCCTGATGAAATAGCACTCCCAATTTGTGATGCAACGACCGAAAATGAAATGCGTCGTAATATGGTAGGCGCATCACCCGTATTAGAAATTTGCGAAGATACAGGCGGTGCCGTCTACGCATGGGTTCCGTTATCAACTGGATCCGCAAGCGTACCATCAACAACAATCACAGAGAATGATGCGGGACCGGGCTGTGCGGTTACTAGTGACAGTATAAGCGTTATAAGTGACTTTCCCTATAACAATACGCCTAGGGATATAACACTAACGGATAGAAACCTCTTTGTTGCTGGTAGCGGCAATAACGGTATATCTTCACTTGATATATCAAATCCTAGATCATTATCCGTTATTGATACAGTAACAAACGTAACAACAATGAATTCTCCAAGAAATTTCATTATTGATGGGAACTATGCTTATGTTTCGGATAAAGATGGTGACAACTTAACCATTATAAATGTTTCCGACCCCACTAATTTAGTTGAACTTGATAGTTTTTCTCTGTTGGCAACTGACAACCCTACAAATCTAGCTAAGTCTGGGGATTTTGTATTTTTAACTGCGTCAGGAACGGATACGTTATTTGCATTTGATGTGTCAGACCCAACAAATATTGTGCAGGTCGGAAGCATTACAAATTCATCTACGATGAATATTAATGAACAAATCATTATTTCTGGAGATTACGCATTTATGACAGGCGTTGCATCAGACAGTTTTGTCGCTGTTGATATATCTGATCCAACAAATATGGTTGAATTGGACAGTGTTATAAACTCTACGACATTAAATAGGGCGAATAAGTTTGTTGTTAAAGGTAATTATGCGTATGTCTCATCTTTAGATAGTAGTCGTATTACGGTTGTTGATATATCTGATCCAACTAATTTAGTTGAATTAGATAATATTTCAGCTTTGACTCTTTTAGATGAAGTGCGCGCAATTAAAATATCCGGAAATTACTTATTTGCTGCAATTGAAAATACAAATTTATTAAAAGTTTTTGATATAACTGATCCTAATGATTTAGTTGAAGTAGTATCAAAAGATTTAACAGCGGTAATTGATAAACCTGATTCTATGCAGATTAGAGATAATTATTTATTTTTAGTTGGTCTAACTACAGAAAACATTTTAACGATTGACCTCTGTGCAGAAGATTATCAAGGGCAAATAACAGTCACTCAACCTGCTATTTCTGGTACAACGATTGGGTCTGTTGGGTGGTCGCAGGTTAATCCGTCTGATAATGATGGTGATCAAGCAGGTATTGCCTTTGTTGTTGATCAAGATGCGCATAAAGGTAGCGCCCCTATGGCGGCGCTGTCGGCTATACGTGAAGGTAATCCAGCGCTCGCAGGTTTGGCCTTTAAAACCAAGAACGTTGATGGTGTTGTGGGGTCATCCGTATATTTAGGGACAAATGGTCGATTAGCATTGGACACAACAAACGCTGGTGATTCATCAGAAATTTATAGCTATCTACAAATTGGTGATCATGCGGCTGGAAGTTGGGACAGTACAGACTATCTTTCTGGATTACTGGTTACCAGTAACACTGGCGGAACAGATCAACTCGCTTATTTCGGGTTTGAAGGTGATGATGATGCAAGCAACACTATTTTATTCTCAAAAGATTTGCGTATTAAACATACGAATATTACTGGCGATGAAACAAACGAGGCCCTTAGGTTTGAATCAACTTTAGCAACAACATTCTTTGCTGATGTTATGCAACAAGCGGAAGGTGCAAGCGCTAATTTCCTGAATAAATCATATAACCCTACCAATGTTGGCAGTGGTTATTTATATTTTGAACGTAGCCGCGGATCGATTGATTCACCAACGGCTGTTGAAGATGGTGATGTATTAGGGACAATTACGCTTGGCTCAGATTCCACAAATACCCGCGCTCCGCAAATTACAGCTGTTGTTTCAGATACGGTATCAGGTAGCGACATCCCAACAGATTTGATCTTTAGAACGGGCGATAATGGCGCTTGTGTAGCCAATAATGGCGGACCCTTTGTTGTTGGTG
>JABAZY010000017.1:30581-113856 GCA_018608245.1 Alphaproteobacteria bacterium
CGTCTCATCCTACTGGAGGATATGTTGTAGATATATGGGGCGATGGCACCTATATTTATACTGCTGATTATACAGAGGGCATTAAAGCTTATAGCTTTGATGGTACGACATTCACCGAATTAGATAGAGTAACAGGAAGTGGAACTACCAGAGGTATATGGGGTGATGGCACTTATATTTACTCTTCTAATGAGGCCAGTGGAATTTTTGCCTATACCTTTGATGGCACAACTTTTACTGAAGTGGGAAGTTATGATTTTCCTGCGGGCCATGCCTATAAGATATGGGGCGATGGTACGTACTTATATTCTGCAGATAATAATGGTGGATTACATGCCTATACTTTTGATGGCACAACTTTTACTTTATTGGATACATATCCTACGGCTGCAGGTTTTTTTAATTATGATGTAGGAATAGATGGTACTTATATTTATAATGCTGCGGGTGTAAATGGCGTAGATGCTTTAACGTTTGATGGCACAACTTTTACGCACGTAGCAAATATTGATTTTGGTCCTCATAATGTAGTTGGCTTAGAAGTAGAGGGTAATTATATTTATGCTGTTTCTAGCCATGCAAGCGGTTTTAATCAGGGTATTCATGCGCTTACGTTTGATGGTACTTCTTTTACTGAAGTAGATCATATAACTTCGAATAGTTATAATGCCGTTGATATATTTGTTGACGGTAATTATATTTTTATGGCGAATTATCAATTTCAGATTCGTGCTTTTACCTTTGATGGCTCTAGTTTTGTTGAAGTTGCTACCATTGGGTCACCAAATTTTGTTGGTACTGTTTGGGGAGACGGCACTTATGTTTATGGTGGATTAGCAGGTTCAGGTATTCGGGCACATTCCGGATTTGAATGTTTATCCTATAACAGTGAAATGCGCCTCACGAAAGATGGTACATTAGGCATTAATAAACCTACTCCTCAAGCAAAAATTCATTCTGCCAATCGTATCCGTTCTGATGAAGGGATTATGATTGGTAATGACACCAATTGTTCGACAGGCACAGATATCGGCGTTATGCGCTATACGGGTACACCAGCGGAACCGTTTGAGGTTTGTGATGGCACAGCATGGCAAGGCTTAAGTACTTATACGGCGGCAACTTCATCAGTTGATACGGTTAATTGTTCTCCTATTTCTTTTGAATTACTGGATGTAGCAGATGTTGCGCTTAATACAGCGATTGAAACGAATAGAATTTTAATTGGCGGTTTGGAAAGACCTTGTGATTTATCGGTGGCTTCTGATTCATCCAGTATCACGATTAATAAAAATGGTGTCGATGAAACAGGTACAATCGTTTCAGTCGATAATGGTGATGTGGTTTATTTAAAAATTAGATCAGCTAATGCCGAAATAACTGAAACAAATACGTATATATCTTTGGGAGATAAAACAGATCAGGTGACCATTGAAACGGAATGTACAGGAACACTGACAGAAGAAGATACACTGACAACAACTGAGTTAAATGATGTTGTTAGTATAATCATTGATGGTGATTACGCTTATGTTGCTACCATTGGGTATGATGGATTGGTTTCAGTAGATATCTCTGACCCTACTAATATGTCACAAACTGATAGCGTTACTAATGGTAGTGATATTTTAAATCCAGGTAAGATGGACATACAAGGTGAGATTGTATATATCGCTGTTTATGGCTCAAGTAGAATTACGAGTGTTGATATCTCTGACCCCACTAATTTAACGATATTAGATAGTACAAGCGCCACAAATATTTCTAATCCAGGCGCGGTTGCTATTAAAGGAAATTATGCATTTTTAGCCAATAGTGATGGTATTATTTCTATTGATATTTCTGATCCCTCTAATATGACGGAAGCTGATTATCTATCTTCCACAGATATGGATGGTGGTGCGGATATTAAAATTATCGGAGATCATGCTTTTGTCGTTGCTTATACAGATAGAACACTTACATCAATAGATATATCCGATCCTACTAATATGTCACAAACTGATAGTACGACATCCCCATCTAGTAGTTTAACTGCAGTAAACGATATGGAAGTTAAAGGAAATTATATTTTTGCTACTTCTAATCTTACAGATTCAGTTGCTGTCTTTGATGTTTCAGATCCAACAAACCTAACTGAAATTGAAAATTATGTTATTCCTAGCGCTTCTGATTCTGGAGCGATAGCGTTATTAGGAAACTACGTGTATGTAGGCGACAGTAACGGAGGTGGAGGGCTTGCTAAAGTAGATATATCTGATCCAACAAATTTATCTGAAAAAGCGTATACGACGTCAACAAACATAAATAACCCCGTCGCAATTGCAGTAAAGGGTGAGTATGTATTTGTTGGTGCAACCGCAGATGACAGCATTACTTCTTTTAAAATTAAGTGCCAATAATACAGAAAGAATAAAATGAAATTTTTAAAACGCTACAGACGGACAAGAAAAACAGAAAAAGGAAATATCTTTTTTATGCTTTTTGCTGCTGTCGGTGTTGTTGGCGCATTAGGGGTCGGTTCGACCACAATTCTAAAAGGGCCAGTAAGTAGTATGGTTAAAACCAATCAAGTAACCATGATTGAAAATCGTGCAGAGCTTGATTTAAAGTTAATGATTAATAATATCATTACCACAACGCCAGATTGTGACTCTGATGACACAATAGAGGCGATGGAGTGGCGCGATGCAGTCGGTGGTGAACCACCGGTCATTACAGGCGGTGGTTACCTTCCTGCGGCTATTGCAGGGGCAACGACAGACCCATGGGGGCGTGAATTAGGGTATTGTGTATGGGATAATGGTTCTGCGATTGATGATGTGGGTTGTGGCGGAGCAACACAAGACAGGCTTACGGGGTCAATTCTAACAGACGAGCCATTTGTGGCAGTTGTTTCTGCAGGACCCGATCAAAAATTCCAAACAAGTTGTGTTGATTTTGTTGATACAACACCTGCTGATGGCGACCCAGACACGCCATTAATCGCACGCGTTGCCAATAGTGACGATATTGTTCTGACCTATACTTACGATGAATTAAAAGCAGTGATGGGTGATAATTGGTTATATACCTCTGATAGCGTCGGGGAAGATACTGTTAAGACAAATCAAGGCGTTGAAATAACAAATGATGTCACTATCTCAACGGGTGTCTTAGATATGAATTTATTGGGTGGAACCTTAAGTCTATCCGAAGTACCAGGAAGCTGTACTGTTGCAAGAGATGGGCAAATGTTCCGTGATGCATCAGTAACCCCTCCTGCCATTATGCTGTGTGATTCAGGTACGTTTGTCTCCATTGGTGGTGGCGGCGCTTCTAGTGACGATTGTGCAGGTAAAACAACAGGCATCTGCATCGGCTTCGATCCAGAAGCTGCAAATTGTGAAGTAAATAATGGCGATCCTTTTGTTGAAGCAGGCGCTATTGCCACACCTAATCTTGCCTTCGGTGTTTGGGGCGATGGCACATATATATATGTTGGAGTGAGGGACGACGGCGTACGTGCGTATACATTTGATGGGTCAACATTCACAGAAGTAGGTGCTTTTAATACACCTGGCCATTCCCATAGTGTATGGGGCGACGGCACATATATATATGTTGGTGATACATTTAGTGGCGTACGCGCCTATACATTTGATGGATCAACGTTCACAGAAGAAGGTTTTTTTAATACACCTGACAGTGCCTTCGATGTCTGGGGAGATGGCACATATATATATGTTGCTGACAGCGCAAGTGGCGTGCGTGCATATACATTTGATGGATCAACGTTTACAGAAGTAGGCGCTTTTGACACACCTGACAACGCTACTGGTGTATGGGGAGATGGCACATATATATATGTTGGTGATGCAAATAGTGGCGTACGTGCTTATAGTTTTGATGGGTCAATTTTTACAGAATTAGGTGTTTTTTATTCACCTGGCCAATCTGGTGCTGTATGGGGCGACGGCACATACATATATGTTACTATAAATTCTGAAGGTATAGCGGCATATACATTTGATGGATCAACTTTTACAGAAGTTGATATTTTTGAAACTGGAGGCAATGCTAATGACATCTGGGGCGATGGAACATATCTTTATGTTTCTACTCAGGCAGGTGGTTTACGCGCTTATTCTGGCTTCGAATGTACATCCATCTCTGCGAAGCCAGAGATTGATACAAAAACCGATAGAAACACCAAAATTTATGGTTGGGGTGGAAATGGAAATGCTCAATTTGTTGATCCTGCTTACGGTACAACTGATCAACCTTCGGCGGTTGAAATCACAGGGTTAAATGATATTAGAAGAATTTCATTAGGGATTTCTGGACACGCTTGTGGAATAGATTCAAACGATCAAGCATGGTGTTGGGGTGAGGCATCTAACTTTAAACAAGGGCATAATAATTTTGGTAGTAATCAACCACCAACAAAAGTCATTGGTGAAAATTCGAATTTTAAATCCATTTCGGCGGCACTACGACATACATGCGCGTTGAAATATGATGGAACGGCATGGTGTTGGGGGTATAATAGTGATGGGCAATTAGGCGATGGTACTATTGGAGGCAGTAGGGCAACACCAGAACAAGTTGTTGATATTACTGATTTTATTGATATCAGAACAGGTGGTGATAACACGTGCGGTATACGCAAAAATAAGGAGTTATGGTGTTGGGGTGAAGATGATAATGGAGAGCTAGGTAATGGGACGTTATTAACCGCTGACTTACCGAGACCATCAAAAGTACAAAATTTATCTGGTGTTGTACAAATTGGTTTTGCTGGATATGATTCAATTTGTGCACTTACTGAATCAGGAAATGTCTGGTGTTGGGGACAAAATGATCGTGGACAACTTGGTATAGGATCAGTTACTGCAGATCAACCTTTGCCTGTTAAAACAAAAGTTTTATCAGATGTTATACAAATAGCTCAATACCGCGAGGGTGCATCTGCTTGTGCTTTAAAGCAAGATGGAACAGCATGGTGTTGGGGACACGGGTTTGAAGCACAATTAGGAAATGGTTCAACAAGCCGTCAAGAGACACCGACACAAGTAGCAACAATTACAGATTTTGTTAAAATTTCTACTTTGGGGCAAGGGGGCTGTGGTTTACGTGCCAATGGTGAAATTTGGTGTTGGGGTGCTGATGGTAGTGGGCAATTAGGGAACGGCGCGGTTACAACTGGGAGTCAATACACGCCTGTTTTAAGTGATCCAACTTTAAAATTCTATGATTTTGTGTCACAATCAAACGAAGTAATTGCTTATACAAAAGACTACACCGACGGTGATGAAAGCTTACCAGTAGCACCTGTGATGATTCAACAATCTCATGACGCGGGGGAGGCCGTTGGGTCGCATGGTTTGGCGGTAACCTATAATGGACCTTCTGGCGATCGCGTTGGTATTGCACTTACTGTTGATGCGGATGCGGATAGTGGTGACCCTACTTCGGTAAATATTAATGCCCGAAAAGGTACATCAGAACATGAACTTCGGTTTACAACGAACAGCACCGATATTTTACGACTTAAAAAAGATAGTTTTACTATAGGTAATGAAAACGGTGTTATTGGAACTAGAGTAGGTCAGTTACAAATAGGTGTGCATGATGGAGGTTGGAGTTTAGATCTTTCCTATATAGATGGTCTTTTAATTTCTAAAAAAGGTGTTGCTACACTAAACCCATCTTACTTTGGGGTTAATTCAGAAACGGGTGAGACAAATATTTTATCTGGCCGTGAATTACTTATTCAACATACGGATGATACAGGCGTCACAATTGCACCTGTTGCCTCTTTTTTAAATAATACAGGCAGTACATTCTTTGGTGCGGTGAATATACGCGGTGGTGATTTCACCATTACGGCATACACAGACACAGCTACTGAACATGCGTCCTATAAATTCTTCCGCTACCGTGGAGATGCAACAACGCCAACACAAGCTATAGGAAGTGATCATTTAGGTAGAGTTAGATTTTTAGGGTACGCAGGTGGAAATTACACAGGGCCCGCAGATATTCAATCTCGATTAATTGGTAACTTTGGTGTTGGTGATTTGCGTACAAATTTAATAATGAACACAGGTTCAATTAGTTTTGGTGGTGCTTCTGTGAATGACTTTGCTGTAAATTATGATGGTATTGTGCTTTTTAACAGAGCGGTCTCTCCTAAATCTCTCTTGACCATCGGTGGGCGCGGCGCGGCGGATGAGGGTGTTAAGTTCAGTAACGACACAACCTGCGCCAGCGCGGCTTACGACGAAGGTACAATCCGCTGGACAGGTACAACTTATGAATATTGCGATGGAACACAATGGTTACCTATGATACCAACTGCGGTCGGTAGCACCTGTACCGATGATGAAACATTTTATGATATAGGCTTAGGATTAGAACATAGTTGCGCTGTCTACTCTAATGGACAAGTGGTTTGTTGGGGACGCTCACATCTTGGTCAATTAGGAAATGGTACTCTGAATTTAGAAGAAGCTTCTTTGATACCAATTTCTAGATCGGTCATTGATGACGCAATTAAAGTGGCAAGTGGGTGGGGCCATAGCTGTGCTTTAACAAAAAAAGGTGAAATTTATTGTTGGGGTGGAAACTCAGTAAATGGAGAATTGGGTAATGGTAGTGCTGATAGTATGGATTTTCCAATTAAAATTGCCTCTCCCGAAAAATTTATCGATGTTGGTATTAACCATCAACACGGTTGTGGAATTACTGAAGACAATGCTCTTAAATGTTGGGGTAATGGCGGATCAGGTCAATTAGGAGATGGTGGATCTACTGATGCTACGATTCCACAGGATGTATATGGTATTGATAACGCAGTTAAAGTTTCTGTTGGGTATAATAATACATGTGTCGTTTTAGCAGATAAAACGGCCAAATGTTGGGGTGATAATGCCTATGGTGAATTGGGTAGAGGAACATTTACTGCTTTCGAATTTCTACCTGGCGCTGTAACAGGTTTAACGGATGTTATAGATATAGATATAAATGGTCGATTTAGTGGTTCTCCAGTTTATACAGCCTGCGCTGTAAAAACGGATGGTACGGTGTGGTGCTGGGGTAGTAATGGGCAAGGTCAATTAGGAAATGGTAGTACAGGAGCGGCTCAAGCCAACCCATTACAGGTCACTGGTATTACAAATGCTATTGATGTTGAAGTAGGAAGGGAGCATGTATGTGCTTTACGGGCTGATGGAACAGTGTCGTGCTGGGGAGATGATCTGCATGGTAAATTAGGAAGTGGTGCATCGACTTTAGATAGTAGCACGCCCGTCACTGTCACTGGTATTGCAACAGCCGTTAAAATAGATGTTGGGGATAGACATAGTTGTGCTTTATTGTTTGATGGCGCAATGCAATGTTGGGGAAATAATGCTTATCATAGGTTAGGTGACGGAACCAATACAAATCGCCCTGAGCCTGTTGATGTAATAAATTCATTATCGTGTGATTCAGATAAGTATGTATTTCTTACTTCTATCTCTTATCCAGCTGATTTAGGTGGATTAGAAGGCGCGGATGCTGTTTGTCAATCGCATGCCGATCAGGTGAGGTTACCAGGTACTTATAAAGCCTGGCTGTCCGATAGTACGAATAGTCCATCCACAAGATTTAATAGGTTAGATTCTACGTATGATTATAAGCTTGTGAATGGTACAGTTGTTGCGGACGGTTGGGATGATTTAACAGACGGTACAATTGATACTCCAATTATTGTGACTGAAGAGAACGTTACACTAGCAAATGATGTAGTTCCTACAAATACTGCTACAGATGGAACGGCTTTTAATGCAACAGAAAACTGTGCTAACTGGACAACTAGGTCAGGCGCATTGAATTATAATCGTGGACGGTTCAGTGTTAGTGATTCAAGATGGACTTTTGAAGGTTCTACAAGTTCATGTAACTCTACGCATAAATTATATTGTTTCCAGCAATAATTATTTATTCCAAATAGCGTTTTTTAAATCTTCTAGCATTTTACTATGAGACGCTATTTCATCATCATTAGCTGAAAATTCTCTTGGTTCACGATACGTACGTTCAATAGTTTTTGTCGAGATATTTGTTGTTTCTTCTTGGTTAGTTTCTTTTTTCGTATCAATGTCTAACCCACGCTGACGGCCACCGAGAAGCTCCATATAAACTTCCGCTAGTAACTCAGAATCGAGCAACGCCCCATGAAGCGTACGGTTAGAATTATCAATTTGAAAACGACGGCATAACGCATCTAGGTTAGCAGGTGATCCTGGAAATTTTTTACGCGCCATCCATAGTGTGTCAATAATACGTCGCTTATCAATGGACGGAAAACCAAACATTTTCAGTTCCGCATTAATGAACTTCATATCAAATTCAGCATTGTGAATAACAAGTTTTGAGTCAGTGCCCAAAAAATCTAAAAAATCACCTACAATTTCACCAAAAGTAGGTTCACTTTTTAAACGCTCTTCTGTTAATCCATGAACGGCTACAACTTCGGCAGGTACATCGCGTTCTGGGTTAATATATTGATGATACGTACGCCCAGTTGGCATATGGTTATCCAACTCAATACAACCAATTTCGACTATTCGGTGACCTTCCGTTGGATCCATACCTGTGGTTTCTGTATCTAAGACAATTTCAATCATGATAAGACCATGTCTAACCAGTCATTTAAAAATAACTTGGTTTGTTTATCTAGCAGTGCGCTTCTTTCAGCTGTTTCTGCCCGAAAATCAATTACGCTCAAGCCAATATTTTCCAGCTCGTTTACACTACCTATACTGTTAAACTCAATATTGTCAGGGGTCATTTCTGGATGAAATTGAAGTGCCAAAATATTATTACCAACTTGGAAAACTTGATTTTTATACTGCTCTGAAGAGGCTAGTAGAGTAGCCTCTTCAGGAAGATCAAATGTATCACCATGCCACTGTATAATTTTTGTAAGTTCTTTATTAAAATGATGAATTGGATGTTTCTGTCCCACATCATTGAGTGTAATTTCGTGCCAGCCAACTTCTTTACCCCGTGCTCCAGGGTATACTTCCTTGCCCATTGCTTTTGCCACCATTTGTGCCCCTAAACATACACCTAAAGTCGGTTTATCCTTGTCAATACGCGCCTTTATATAATCAATTTCATTGTAAAGGTACGGGAACATATCAGCTTGATACACCCCCATTGAACCACCCATGATAATGGCTAAATCATGCTCCATAGGGTCAATATTAACTAATTTGTCATGATACCCAATGGCAAAATCAATTTCTATTTCACGTGCTTCAAGAACGTCTTTAAAACGCCCTAGATCATTTTTAACTTTGTGGCAGACAACTAATGTCTTCATTTAATACTCGCTAATATTTTTTTCAGAATTGCGTAACTATAGGCCATTCCCATGCCCGTGGGCACTATAAAATCGGCTAATGCACATTTTTGTGCGTTGGGCATTTGTGCGTCTAAAATAGCCTTGAACTTTATTTCTGTCATATTTGGGCGCGCTAAAACACGGCGCTTTTGGGTCTCATATGGTGCATCAACACATATGGTGTAATCGACACGTTTGTCTGCTCCAGTTTCAAAAAGAAGGGGAATATCAAGGACAACAATTTTTATACCTAGTCGCTGTTGTGTACGAATAAATTTATATTGCGAAGCAACAGTTAGGGGGTGCAAAATATTTTCTAATATCTGTTTTTTACCTGCATCATTAAAAATAATTTCTGCAAGAACATCACGTTTAATAATATGTTTTTTCTTATCCCAACATTTAGGAAATGTTAATGCTACTTCTTCAAATGCATCACCATATGGATTTAATGCTTTGCGTACTACTTGGTCAGAGTCATGCACAGCACAATTCAATTTTTTAAGCATAGTTGCTGTTGTGGTTTTGCCCATACCGATAGATCCTGTTAGGCCAATAACAATCATACTGATATTTCTCCTAAAACCAGTTTTTCTAATTCAGGGGATGCATCTGGCATGATTCTTGTCCATAATTCAAAGGCAGGGCGCGCCTGATGGAGTAGCATGCCAATACCTGTAACTATTTGATTGTTATTGATTTTTGCTTGCTTAAGCAGATCCGTAAGAAGAGGCGTATAGACAATATCTGTGACGGTAGCATTATCAGGCAAGTTGCTAATATTTATTTCTAATTCAGGATGATTAACCATGCCAAGAGAGGTCGTGTTGATTAACAGATTTATATTAGATAAATTATTTTCTTTACCACTCCATTCTATGACTTCTATTTTTTCTGGCGCCATCTCTTTTAAATTTTCTGCGCGCCCTTGTGTACGATTACTAATATAAATTTTTGAAAATTTTTCTTGTAACAATCCGTAAATAATTGCGCGTGTTGCACCGCCTGCACCTAAAATAAAAATATTTTTATCTTTGAAATTATAATTGGCAATGGACATCTTTATATTTTCAATGAAACCAAAATAATCTGTGTTGTGCCCAATTAATTTTTTATTTTTTATTTTAACTGTGTTTACTGCACCAATAATTTTAGCTGCAGGGGATAGTTCATCGCAAAGCGTTAAAATATTTTCTTTATGGGGAATGGTGATATTGAATCCATCATATCCTTCAGAAACTAGATTTTGAATACCAGATTCTAAATTTTCTGGCGCTATATCAATAGTTTTATAACTACCCTCTAATTCATGTTGTTGTAACCAATATTGGTGAATAATTGGGCTTTTGCTATGGGATATAGGGTGCCCAATGACCCCAGCTTTCAAGGATTTCATGATAATAACCCTTCTTTTTCTAAGAAATTGAGTAGAGGGAGCAAAGGCATACCTAAAATGGTGAAGTAATCACCTTTTATCTCTTCAAACAACCGAACACCTGTCTTCTCTAATGCGTAGCAACCCACGCAGTTATAAATATCATCGCCCGCATTATCGATATAATGATCTATGAAATCTTCGGTTAAGTCTTTCATTTTCAAATGCGCACTCTGGGTTGCATGCCAAATAATTTCGTTATTTTTAGTAACACAAACAGAAGAGGTAAGTTGATGCGTTTTACTAGAAAATTCTAGAAGTTTCTCTTTAGCTTTCTGTTTATTTTTTGCTTTAGAAAATAATTTATTATCCAAATTTAAAATTTGGTCACTACCAATTATATATTTACCATCCGATTTAATTGATAAAGATTTTTTTTTTGCTAATTTTAAAGAAATATCATTAATGGATATGTTTTTCTTTTTCATTGAACTTAAAATTGATTCTTCGTCAATATTAGCGGGGCTTATTTCAAAATCTACACCTGCATTTTTTAACATTTCTTGGCGCGCATGACTGCCAGAGGCTAGAATGATTTGAGTGTTACTCATTATCCAAATCCTTCTTTAATTTCCCCTTATGTTTTTGTAATAAAACAATAATTTCTGCTGTTGTTTCTTCTACTGAACGGCGTGTTACATCGATAACAGGCCAGTTATTCTTTGAGAAGAGGCGGCGAGCATTTTTGATTTCTTCTTCAATTTTTTCTAACTCTAAATATTCATTACCTGCATAGTCATGTTTATTCTCTTCTGCATTTAAACGAGAGCGTCTTAAATTTTCTAATCTTTTTGGTGACTCTGTTAAGCCAACAAATAGTGGCTTCTTTAAACCAATTAATTTTTCTGGGAATGAAACACCTGGCACTAATGGAATATTTGCAGCTTTTATACCGCGACGTGCCAAAAAAATACAAGTAGGTGTTTTTGAAGTACGTGACACACCTACCAAAACAACATCCGCTTCATTCAATCCATCTAAATGCTGACCATCATCATAGCTAAGGGCAAAATCTACAGCATCCATTCGTTTGAAATAAGCCTCATCAAGCGCATGTTGTAAGCCTGGGATACCTTTACTCGGCAGACCTAAATAAGATGACATATTACGCAAAATAGGATCCATAATAGGCATGCAAGGAATGTCTAGATCAGCGCAGATATCTTGTAGTTTATGACGTAGCTTTCGGTCAACAAGAGTGAATAGCACAGGGCCTGGCGTTTTTCGAATATCCTCAATAGCGCGGTCAATCTGCGCTTCGGAGCGTATCATGGGCCAGAAACGCTCCTTGGCTTCAATACCATCAAATTGTGATAGCGCGGCTCGTGCAAGCCCCTGCAGGGTCGTCCCAGTTGCATCGGAAACTAGGTAGATATTAAAATTCCGTATTGGTGATTTTACTTTTTTAGGTGTCATTAAGCTATTTTAACAGCAAGATTTTTTTTTGCACTTTAAAACAACTATATAAAGGTAGATTAGTCTGAAGGAAAAATTTTATGCGCTAATGACACGTCACGGAAAGGTACCCCATCAACTTGTGTTACCTTATTGTCATAGATGATTTGGAACAAATGCGCTTGGTTAATTGGGTCGCCTAATCCTGCAAAAAACGGGTCACGTAAAACTGTGTTGCTCAGCTCTATTAGGTAACAGCTTTTATCTGGGAGGGTCGAAATAGCTTCGAAAT
The DNA here is from genome assembly GCA_018608245.1 of Alphaproteobacteria bacterium. Classification (GTDB taxonomy): domain Bacteria; phylum Pseudomonadota; class Alphaproteobacteria; order Micavibrionales; family Micavibrionaceae. The sequence goes on from JABAZY010000017.1 coordinate 43,080, forward strand.
TTTCTTCAGTGACCTTTTCAGTGCCTAACTCAATGTCAGTTTCCATTAACAGATAGTCTAAATGTTCTAGGATTGAGTGATCGCAAGCATCTATGCGGTCAATATTTGCATACCATTGGCGGAAAATATGGGCTGTTGCCATACCGTTATAAAGGGCTGTTGGGTAGCGATCTAATATATTGATAAGAACTTGCGCCATATCCCCTTCGTCACTGCCGATCATGTGACGCCAAATTTCTTGGTGGTCTGTGCTTCTTAACTCCCAACCAATAACAATAGCGATTGAATCTATGTCAGCCGTACGTGCGCGCTCGATGAATAAAATCGCTTCAGGGTTATATTTGGTCTCAAGCCTATTTAAACGTTCTTCGTGCCAGATATCACGCAATGCTTTCATTAAGCTACATAGTAATGTTGTACGGAAAAAAGTTGAATTACCTAATGTCTGTACGTCTAATCCATGATCGTTTAATTCGATAAATTTACTTTCAGCATTTAGACGATATTCGCCATTTTCTAAGTTATTTAATTGTACTGCCCAGCCTTTATTTTCTGCTTCTTTAAGGAGTGCGCGGGCTATAGGGCTGTCGGTTAGAAGGGCTGTTGCCCAGTTAAGTACATCATATTCTTCTTCAAATGCGTACGGGTACGCCTCTAGATTTTGGAATTTTTTAGTGTTTAAGGAATCTTTAAGGCAAAACTCATAGCTGGTATCAGCTGACAAATCATAGTCAGTCGTTCCAATAAAGCTGTCATATTGTGATGATGACTCGCCTATTTTCTCTGCCGTATCAACATTACGGTTCTTGGAAGAGTATGAAAAAATATTAGGACGCATACCGTTTAAGCTTTCTTTAACAAGTGTGTCACCAACAGAGCGTACGTCTTCTAATATATCTACCTCACAATCAAGTAAGTATGTTTTCGAGTGTGTTGTCGCTAGATGACCCAAATGCGATATGGATGATATTGTCTCCGTTAGATCTATCATACTCGCATATATTGCTGGTGTTGGTTTCATTGTGTATGTCCTCGTGCATTTTTTGATTATCTGCCTGATCGATGCCAGACATGTTGATAAGTTCACGAGGTTGCAATTCTTGTTCCGCTTCTAAGAATGAGCGTTCAAACTTGATAAACCATAGGAAATTGGCGTTTGAGCGGTCTCTTGCTTCGGTAAACAGAGGGTCATGCAGAATAGTTTGTGCATGCTCATTAAGGTAATTTTTGCCGAATGACTGTTCACCTAGAGCTGAGATTAACTCTATGGAAACACGCTCTGATGTTTGCGCTGTGTCAAAACCATATCCGCGGTAATCGGCCAGCATGGTATTTATAAGTTTTTTATCTTGTTGGCAGCAACGCTCTGACAAGAACCATGTCTCAAAGATGGCCGCGCTTGCTTTACCGTTATTTAAGGTTCTGAAATCATCCAATGCTTCTCTGGCAAGGGCGCGCCCTAAATCAGCCATAGAGGAATGCTCAATTCGTACCCAATAATCTTTTTTGTTTTGTAATTGTAATTCCCACGCTGTACGTACAATTGCCACGCTTAAATCGGCAAGTTGCGTGCGGTTAATTAAAACCGCATGATCAGGGTGGAACGTTAATGGGTGTTTATCCGCATCATGTTTATGTTGCCAATGACGACGTAATTCCTGAACAGATAATAAAACCTGATCAACATGGTTTAGCTCTTGGCGAATGAAAATTGTTTTTGCAGCTTTATCGTAGAAGGCTGTTTCTACTTGTTTGCTCAGGGCGATGTTAACATTGTTGCCTTGTGCAAATTCAAGCAAGCTTTGTGCATAACGGCTTTCGCTTAATGTTTGCGTGATAGACGCTAGAATTTCTTTTGGCTCTCTATTTGGTTCGGTAAAATTTTCAATGAATTCATCTAATACATTGGAACTTTGTGTGAATTCAGATGATAGGCGCTCATAGCGCGCCATTTTACTTTGTAAGGCCCTGATCTCTTCGTCTAAGGCAACATCATATAGACCTTCTTCCATCAAGGCTTCTTCCGCATCAAAATCACACTCTTCATCCATATAGAAAAAAGGCTGTTCACTAATGATTGTACAGGCCACTGGTTGGTGGTCGTTCAGGGTATAGGCCATGCGCACCTTTTGCCTATCTAACAAGATTGGTGTTTGCGCTGTGTTTTCGATTTCGTTATCCATGACCCTATACTCTTTATTTTTAGATGTTAATTTATGTGCGCCAACCCTATCGGCGTCCATCTATCTATTATGGGGGGATAAAGATTAACGAATTACTACCAAATCAGGATAAAAAGCCATTTTTGAAAATTAATTTTCTTGAATATTAACAGGGGGTTAAGATAAGGCTCAATTAATTTACATAAAGTTAAAATTGGAGCTGTTTCAGCAATGAATTTAAGCCTTTTCATTTTAACTTTTCTGGTTAAAATGGCGCTTTCAACCGTAAATAGCGCGAAACAGCGCTTATAAAAGATAAAAGAGGGTAAAATGAAATTTCCAGAATTGGATACGAATGTTGATTTAGAGGGCGTTTCTAAGAAATGCCTGAGCTTGTGGGAAGAACAAGGTATTCACAAATTTAACCCTGATTCTGGTAAAAAAGTATTCTCTATTGATACACCGCCACCATATGTATCCGCCTCTCATTTGCATGTTGGTCATGCGATGTCTTATACGCAGGCTGAAATTATTGTTCGTTATCAACGTATGTTGGGGAAGGAAATTTTCTATCCTATGGGCTTTGATGATAATGGCCTACCTACTGAGCGTCACGTTGAACAAGTTCATAACATTAAAGATAAATCACAAATTACCCGTAGTGAGTTTAGAAAACTTTGTCGTGAAGAAACAGAAAAAGGAGCGGTTGCTTACGAACAATTATGGCGTGGCTTGGGTATCTCTGTTGATTGGAATTTACGCTACTCAACAATCGATGATCGTTGTCAGCGTGTTGGGCAATTATCGTTTTTAGATCTTTATAAAAAAGGCAAACTTTACCGTGCGGAAGAACCTGTGCTTTGGGATACAAAATTCAAAACGGCGTTGGCGCAAGCAGATTTAGAAACAATTGAGCGTAAGGGTAAGCTTTACGATATTGAGTTTAAGTCAGAGCTTGGTGATACGCTTGTTATCTCAACCACTCGTCCAGAGCTAATTCCAGGGTGTGTCGGGTTGTTCTTTAACCCAGAAGATACGCGCTATAAGCACCTTGTTGGCAAGAAGGCAATCATTCCTATCTTTGGTCAAGAAGTGCCAATTTTAACATCTGAAAAAGTTGATAAAGAATTTGGAACGGGCTTAATGATGGTCTGTACCTTCGGGGATAGTGAAGATGTTGAGAAGTGGAAAGAACATAAACTCGATACACGTATTTGTATCAGTGCCGATGGTAAAATGACAGAATTAGCTGGTGATTACCAAGGTTTAATTGTTGTTGAGGCACGCGCAAAAATTATTAAAGATTTAAAAGAGCAAGGTTTAGTACCTGCTGAAAAAACAGTTCAGCAAAATGTATCTGTTGGTGAGCGTTCAGAACAGCCTGTTGAATTTCATATGGCGCCTCAGTGGTTTATTAAACTGCTCGATAATAAGGAAAAATTCCTTGCGCGTGCGGAGGAACTAAATTGGCATCCAGCACATATGAAGGTTCGTCTGATTAACTGGATTAATGGCCTTAAATATGACTGGAACGTATCGCGTCAGCGTTATTATGGCGTGCCTGTACCAGTTTGGTATGTGCAGGATGCTGATGGTAGCATTATTAATACAATCGTTGCTGATGAAAAAGATTTACCTGTCGATCCGATGGAAGATAACCCACCACAATGGGCGCTGGATAAATATGAAGGTAAAGAATTCGTGGCTGAGACGGATGTGCTTGATACTTGGATGACTTCATCTGTTAGTCCGATGATTAATGCTAACTGGACATCACTTGATCAAGATTTAACCGCAAGCGGTATTTACCCAATGGATTTACGTGTTCAGGCGCATGAGATTATTCGTACTTGGTTGTTTTATACGATGATTAAATCTGACTATCATACGGATACTCTTCCATGGAGTGATGCGATGATCTCTGGTTGGGGTTTGAACGAACAAGGTAAAAAAATCTCTAAACGCTCGCTTGAGAAAGAGACGGATGAGACTGGCTTTAACCGTTTTGACCCTGATAATTTGATTGATAAATATGGCGCTGACGCCGTTCGTTATTGGGCAGGTGGTGCGAAGCTTGGGCAAGATCTTAAGTTTTCTGAGAAAGAAATTAAACGTGGTAAAGCCGCTGTGACCAAGCTTTGGAATGCATCGCGTATGGCGTTTACGTACATGACTGATTTTGACCCAGCAACGGATATGGTCGCCTTTAATGCGCGTACGATGGAAGACCAATGGGTGACATCAGAAGCGCATAAGGCAATTGCTGAGGCAACAGAGGTAATGGACAATTTTGAGTATTCAACTGCCCGTGAGAAAATTGATCGTTTCTTCTTTATGACTTATTGCGATGATTATCTTGAAATCGTGAAAATGCGTTTCCAAGATGGTAGCGCATGGACAGCGGAAGAAATTAAATCAACGCAAAGCACATTATTTGAATGTACCAAAATTCTGATTAGTCTTTACGCGCCTTTCATGCCGTTTGTGACTGAAGAAATTTATCAGCAAGCGGGTAAGTTTGGTGAAGATGTAGTTTCTTTACACGTTAATAGCTGGCCAGTAGCTGATTCAGCATCTGCCTTTGGTACAGAGGATGATATGGAGTTTCTAATTTGGGCGTTAAACGAAACGCGTAAAATTCGTTCAACACAAAAAATTAGTGCTGGGCTTATGCTTGATGCCGTTACGCTTCAGGTTGAGACTGATGACGAAGTTGCGCTGGCGGAAAAGCTCAAAAAATCACTGACAACGGCACTTCGTACCAATGATATTATTATTGAGCAAGGCGCTGAAAAAGGTGTAAGCGATATTCAAATGAGCAAGGCTGCTTAAATTCTACGAAGGACAGAATTATGATTTACGATAACGATAATATCTTCGCCAAAATTTTACGTGGTGAGATACCGTGCGATAAAGTTTTTGAAGACGACCATGTGTTGGCGTTTAAGGACATTAATGCCCAAGCCCCTGTTCATTTTTTGGTTATCCCTAAGGGCAATTATGTGTCGCAAGAGGATTTTGGTGCCAATGCTAGTGATGAAGAAATTACGGCGTTCTATCGTGCCGTCGCTAAAATTGTTAGTGAGCAAGGGTTAGACGCCGCAGGGTCACGCACGATTAGTAATAGCGGTGTTCACGGTGGTCAGGAAGTACCGCATTATCATCTGCATATCTTGGGTGGCCGTGAATTAGGTCGTATGGTTGAGTAGTAGAATTTATGGCATATAATCTGCTGTTTTTATTATCAAAAAACAGGGTCTTTCAGTTCGTTCCTTTAGTGCGCCGTATTTTGATTAAAATCGCTTGTTTACAGCAATAAGTCATTGGTTTTATTGAGCAATTAGAGTTACTCATTTCGTTCCACTGGTGAGCGGATATTTGAGCCTTTAAACACCATAATAATAAAAGGGCGCAATAATGCTGTGTACGCGCCCAGTATATGATTTTATTCCTATTTTGTCAATAGTAGAGATTTATATATAGTCATTGCGCAAATCTCAATTAAACCCTAATTTTGCCTTTATGCGGCGATGATTGCTTTGCATTATGTAACAGTTGGTTCGTAAAGCCCGAATATATGATATAAGTTAGTTTAATTACTGGAAGGTTGAATATGTCACAAAATATAGCGTTGGTTGATGATGACCGTAATATCTTAACGTCTGTTTCTATGTCCTTAGAAGCGGAAGGCTTTGCTGTCAAAACGTATAATGACGGCGAAGAGGGGCTTAAGGGTATTACAACAAATGTGCCTGATTTGGTGGTGTTGGATATTAAAATGCCGAAAATGGACGGCATGGAAGTGCTAACCAAGCTTCGTGAAGATTCTGCTGTGCCTGTTATTTTCCTAACCTCTAAAGATGATGAGGTGGATGAGGTGATTGGCCTGCGCATGGGCGCGGATGATTATATTACCAAGCCATTTTCACAACGTTTATTGATTGAACGCATACGTGCGCTTTTACGTCGTCAATCTTTGCGTGACAGTAAGGAAGAAGTCGCTTCTGAGGAGCGAATGACACGCGGCAGTTTAACGTTGGATGATTCGCGCCACCTCTGTGCGTGGAATATGAAGCCTGTAAATTTGACGGTGACTGAATATTTACTCGTGAAAGCCCTTGCTCAGCGCCCTGGACACGTTAAGAACAGAGATCAGTTGATTGATTTAGCATATGGTGAGAATATCTATGTAGACGATAGAACAATCGACTCTCATATCAAACGGGTTCGAAAGAAATTTAAATCCGTTGATCCAGAATTCGACCAAATTGAAACACTCTATGGCATTGGGTACAGGTATAAAGAAGAAGCGTAAAATTCTACCTCGTTTTATAACGAAATTCTTTAAAGATGAGAATTTTTCGGTCCAAGAGGCTGTGCCTATTGATCAGCGTTGGACGGCATCTTCAAATAAAATAAGTAGCTTAACCGTACGGATTATGTCCGTGAATATTATTGCGTTAATGATTTTGGGGTTTGGGCTCCTTTACCTTGGGCAATATACAGATAGTTTAATCGAGAGTGAGTTAGAAACGATGCGTGTTGAAGCGCGTTTCCATTCAGCGGCTATTTCAGAAGGAGCGGTGCGATCCGTTTTTCAAATATCCCCTATTCCCTTTGAAGATCCGATGGGTACAGAAGCCATAAAGCCTAGTCTCGCCAGAAGCATGGTAAAGCGCCTGGGGGATATGAATGATTCACGGGTTAGGTTATTTAGCATTGATGGCAATATTTTAGCCGATAGTTATACGTTGAATGGCCCAGCGGGCGTTGTAGGCGTTGAGCGACAAAAGCCAGAAAAGAAAATTTCTTTTAGTGATAGTTTTAGCCGTACAGCCATTAGCTTTTTGGATTTGATTCCAATGCAAACGAAACTAAAAAATTTCCCTATAGATCAAATTGATGACTTAACATCATTTCCAAATTCTAAATTAGCGTTGGATGGATATGTTAGTGCGGCCGTGTGGAAGAATGAGAAAGGCAAGTATGTGATAACAGCTGCGGCGCCTGTTCAACGTGTTAAACAAGTTTTGGGTGTTGTGTTACTTGAAAAAGAGGGGACAGGCCTTGAGAAGAAAATTAACCAAATTCGTGTTGATGTGTTTAGGCTATTTTTAGGCGCGTTGGGTATTACGGTTATGCTATCTATTTATTTAGCAGAACTTATTGGTAACCCGCTCAAACGCTTGGCAATGGCCGCTGAAAATGTGCGTATTGGGAAAAATAGAGACGCTGAGATTCCTGATATGAGCTCTAGAGGGGATGAAATTGGGGAGCTATCTGTTGTGTTGAGGGAGATGACCAAAGAGCTGTCTGATCGTATGGACGCGATTGATAGCTTTGCGGCTGATGTTGCACATGAAATTAAAAACCCACTTTCTTCTATCCGTAGTGCGGTTGAAACAGTGGAACGGGTTAAGGATGAGAAAAGCCGTAAGAAATTAATGGATATTATTAGTCATGATGTGAAACGTCTTGATCGTTTAATCACGGATATTTCAAACTCATCACGCTTGGATTCAGAATTATCTAGAGAGCGAATGAGTGCAGTGGATGTTGTTGGTTTATTATATGAATTAAGTGATTTATATCAAAACCCGCTTGATGATAACCAAAAACATAAAGTATCAGTAATTATTGATACACCACAATATAATGAAATAAATGTTATGGGGAATAGAGACAGGCTGGCGCAAGTTTTTACAAACTTGATTACCAATGCAATTTCATTTTCATCCCATAATTCAGAAATCCATATCTCTATCTATCAGCAAGAAAACAAGCAGATTATTTGTATTATGGATCAGGGAAGCGGTATTCCAGATAATAAGTTGGAGACTATCTTTGATCGTTTTTACACAGAACGTCCTGATCACGAAAATTACGGTAATCATTCTGGTTTAGGGCTTTCAATTTCTAAGCAGATAATTGAAGCGCATGAGGGGAAAATATGGGCAGATAATGAGATTAGTGAAGATGGAGACATTATTGGCGCTAAATTCTATGTGTCTCTACATGTGGCTTAAAAGGAATAATGATGACATCAGGTGAATTGATATTTGTGACGGGTTTATCTGGTGCGGGCATGTCCTCTGCGCTGAAAAGCTTGGAAGATCTTGATTATGAGGTGCTGGATAATTTTCCACTTTCATTGCTTGAGACATTATTGAGCGATAAGAAACATCAAGGGAATAATATTGCGATTGGGATTGATAGCCGTACGCGTCATTTTACACCCGCTAAATTAATTAAGGCCGTCAAAGAGTTTGAAGCGTCGCTTGTTTTTGTGACGTGCGATGATGCAATTCTACAAAAAAGATTTACGGAGACGCGGCGTAAACATCCATTAGCAAAAGACAGATCAATTTCAGATGGTATATTAAAAGAGCGAAGGTTATTAGAAACTGTTCAGAAAAAATCTGATCTTGTAGTTGATACGTCTGATTTATCTATCCATGATTTACGCCATATTATTAAAGGTAATTTTACGCCTGAAAAGCAAACAAGTTTAAATGTGACTTTAATGTCATTTGGGTTTCGTAATGGTTTGCCGCGAGAAGCAGATATCGTGATGGATGTTCGTTTTTTGCGTAATCCACATTGGGATAAGGCGTTAAAGGCACTCACGGGGCAAGATAAAGCTGTTGGGGCTTATATTGCTGAGGATAAAGCGTTTGAGGGGTTTATAGAGAATTTCAAGGGCATGATTGAGCCGCTTTTGGCGCGTTACGTGCAAGAAGGTAAAAGTTATTTAACAATCGCGATTGGGTGTACGGGCGGTAAACATAGATCTGTTTATACGGTTGAAACGTTGAAGCCGTGGCTAAAGAAACTGGGTATTACGCCACACATCGTGCACCGTGATATGCCCGTTTAATTTTTATGAAGGTTGTGGAGCATCTGGATTAGATTCCAGTGCGGGCGCAGGATCTACGCTCACAGAATTACAGAAACCTACTAGTACACCTTTGGCATTATTAATATCAAAAGACATCTTGGTCCCTTTCTAATCTTAATAGAGCATTTTCTTTTGAGACACCTTGTTGCCCTAATTGATAAAATAAAACATTCATTTTGTTTTCTTCATCTTGTTCTTTGGTGATCTTATACAGAACGCGTGCATTTGTTTCTTGCCCTAAAGGTATTAATCGTTCGCGACCATTTAGAAGTGCAATTAAGTTCATGACTTTTTTCTCAGCCAGCTCAACTTCCTCAGATTTGTCTAAAACTGTGTAATCGCCGACAGGCTTTGGGGCGTAAGTGAACTCATCCAATTTCATAATAACAAAGGCACGTTCATTCACAGGGGTAGGTTGGTAAAGATAGCGCGCTGGTGTACTTTCTGTATTGAAATCTTGAGTTTGCATGTTTTGTCTAAATATCCTTTAAATTCCTTGCTTTTCGTAAGCTAAGATATTAATTCTTAACCCATAATAGTTAAATAATTATGAAACTAATATTGCAATTATACATAAAAACAGAATCTGGAGCAAAAAATTATGACTGCTAACGCACAAGCCACTGAAAATATTAACGAAAATGACTATAAGGTTGCCGACATGTCTTTGGCAGACGCTGGTCGTATGCAAATTGATTTGGCGCAAGATGAGATGCCAGGTTTGATGGCAACCCGTGAAGAATACAAATCTGAGCAACCTTTGAAAGGTGCCCGTATTGTTGGCTGTCTTCATATGACAGTTCAAACAGCTGTATTGATCGAGACATTGACCGCACTGGGTGCGGAAGTACGTTGGAGTTCATGTAACATCTTCTCAACACAGGATGAAGCAGCGGCAGCAATTGCAGCAGCAGGCATTCCTGTTTTCGCTTGGAAAGGCCAAACTGAAGAAGAAGGCGAATGGTGTATTCATCAAACAGTTAAAGGTCCAGATGGTTGGGTACCAAACATGATTTTAGATGATGGTGGTGACTTAACTGCGATCATGCATAATGACTACCCAGAATTAATGGCGGCTGTTAAAGGTGTTTCTGAAGAAACAACAACAGGTGTTTTATTCTTGAAAAAAATGGAAGAAGAAGGTCGCTTAAAAGTACCTGCCATTAACGTGAATGATTCAGTAACAAAATCAAAATTTGATAACAAATATGGTTGTCGTGAATCACTTGTTGATGCGATCCGCAGAGCCACTGATGTGATGATGGCGGGTAAAGTAGCCATGGTTTGTGGCTATGGTGATGTGGGTAAAGGTTCTGCGGAATCTCTTGCCTCACAAGGCGTTCGTGTCATGGTAACTGAAATTGACCCAATCTGCGCGCTACAGGCTGTTATGGACGGTTTTGAAGTTGTAACTATGGAAGATGCAACACCGCGCGCTGACATTTTTGTAACAACAACAGGTAACAAAGATATTATTACGGTTGATCATATGCGTGAGATGAAAGACCGTGCGATTGTTTGTAACATTGGTCACTTTGATAATGAAATTCAGGTGGAACCATTACGCAACATGAAATGGAAGAACATTAAACCACAAGTTGATGAAATTGAATTCCCAAGTGGTAAACGTATTATCTTGCTTGCTGAAGGTCGTTTGGTGAATTTAGGTTGTGCAACAGGTCACCCATCATTTGTGATGAGTGCTTCTTTCACAAACCAAACTTTGGCGCAAATTGAGCTTTGGAAAAATCATGAAAATTATGAGAATAAAGTTTATGTATTGCCAAAACATTTGGACGAAAAAGTAGCGATGCTTCATTTGGGTAAAGTGGGCGCGAAATTATCTAAGCTTTCAAAAGATCAAGCTGATTATATCGGCGTTGAAGTTGAGGGCCCGTTCAAGGGTGATGCTTACCGCTACTAATTAATTATTTTGTATGAAAATCGGTGAATGCTTCTGTGAAAAGGGCTTCACCGATTTTTTTCGCTATTTTTTCGTGACCTTTATCATTGGGGTGCAGACCATCACTTAAATGGTTCTCTAAATCTGGAAATGCTTTCCACTCATCAAAGAATGAAATGAATGACAGCCCTTCGCTTTTACACGTGTCTTCAATGATTGTGTTAAAACGTTCAATGTTCTCGTTACGATAGGCCAAATAAGGCGACCAGACACATGGATCCATGCGTTCTTGCTCAACGGGCAATAAGCCTACAAACGTTATGTTTGATGTAATTTTTTTCGCTAAGCTGATAAGTTTTAGCAGGTCTTCTTTGAATATTTCATCACTGGCATGATCACGCTCTTCTTCCAGTAGATAAACAGTGTCATTTACACCCACGGCAAAGACAAATTGGACTGTGTCTGTCTCATTGTCGCTATATGTACGGGTGCTGACTTCTTTTTCGAAGCGCCGAATAACATCAGCAACGGTATCGCCAGACACGCCCAAGTTATAAGGCATGCAGTAGAATCCTTCATGTTTACGCTCTGATGTGTTTAAGCGCTCTAATAGCTGGGCAGATAGGCGGCTAGCCCACCCCCCTTGGTTATCCCAAGCGCCTGCAGTTATGCTGTCACCAATAAAAAATAACTTTGCCATGATGTTTCTTTTTCAATATGTTTGTGAGTGTATTTTCAAAAGCTAAAGGGAAAGCAGATGAGCGTCAAATTATTATTTCTAGCGGGTAGTGCCCGTAGAGACTCAGTCAATAAGAAGTTGGCTCAGTTTGCGTGTAAGCAAGCGGAAGCAATGGGCGTTAAAGCGGAATTTATTGACCTAAAAGATTTCCCTATGCCCCTTTATGATGGTGATCTAGAAGAGGCGGAAGGTATGCCAGAACATGCTGAGCGCCTGAAGAAGCTCTTTATCGAGTGTGATGGATTTTTTATTACCTCGCCTGAGTATAATAGTAGTTTTTCTGCGTTGCTCAAAAATGCACTTGATTGGATTTCACGTCCCTCTGGTGAAGGCGAAGCGCCTTTAATTGCTTATCAAGGGAAAGTAGCGGCGATTAGTGCGGCATCTCCCGGTGGATTAGGTGGTTTACGTGGGTTAGTACCGTTGCGCATGATGTTGGGTAATATTGCGGTTACAGTTGTGCCAAATCAATTTGCATTGGGCGGCGCGTTTGGCACGTTTGATGACCAAGGAGATTTAAAGGATGATAAACAAAGTGCTCAATTAAAAAATGTTGTGGCGCAATTAGTAGAAACAACAAAGGCTCTAAAATAGTGACTGATAACCAACAAATATTAAATCTATATTGTGATGACCGTCCGGGTATTGTGGCAGCTGTTGCAACAACGCTTTCGAATAACCAATGTAATATTGAAGAATCTGCGCAATTTAATGACCATTTATCTGGAAAATTTTATATGCGCGTTGTCTTTTCACCGATGGAAAATGGGTGCTTAAACGCTTTTCAGGAGCGCCTTAGCGATATTTCAGAGAATTTCGATATGGTTTGGAGTATTGATTCAGTAAAGCAACCTGTCAACACTATTTTAATGGTGTCTCAACATGATCATTGTTTGAATGATTTGCTTTATAGATGGCGGACGAATGCGCTACCAATTAATATTACAGCTGTCGTTTCTAATCACGAAAAAACAAAAAACTTAGTAGCGGCGCATAATTTACCGTTTTATTATTTGCCAGTTACAAAGGATACAAAGACGGATCAAGAAGTGCGCGTAAAAGAAATTATAGAAGAAACTGATTCTGAATTAATTGTATTAGCGCGTTACATGCAAATTTTATCACAAGATATGTGTGAAACTTATGCTGGGCGTGTCATCAATATTCATCATTCTTTCTTACCCGGATTTAAGGGTGCTCGTCCTTATAATCAAGCTTATGAGCGTGGCGTAAAAATTGTTGGAGCAACGGCGCATTTTGCGACGTCCGATTTGGATGAAGGCCCTATCATTGAGCAAGAAATCACTCGCGTAGACCACAGCTATACACCAGAGAAGATGCAGACATTGGGGCGTGATATTGAATCCCGCGTACTGGCGCGTGCCATACGCTTGTATGCAGAGCGTCGTATTTTTGTACACGGCAAGCGTACAGTCATACTTTAATTTTTTTGGAATGTGGCTTGTTTGGCAAAATACTCGATAAAAGCTTGTTCTTTTACTGAGGCGCTTTTAAAATTCATTCATAATGACTCAATCACCTCAAAATAAAGTTCCTAAGACTTTTTGGAAGTCTGTATTAAGCCCGTTAACTGGTTCGGATCAGCTTGAGCTGGAGAAAAGTAGACTAGAAGCTTTCCTTTCTGCCTTCCCAGGAGAGTATTGCGGTTTTTCATCACAGCATAATGCCGTTTATAGCGACAAATTCGCTAATATGCTTAATTTGAAAAAAATTGAAGATGTTCATGATATTCAAAATTGTTTAAATGCAGGTGACGCAGCGGCTTTGGAGGGTATGTTTAATGGTTTACGGGAACAGGGCCAAGAATTTTCAATAGACGTACACTCCCTTGATGGTGAGCGTTATTTCAAACTATCTGGCACAAAAGGATCTGCGGTCAATGGACGAGAGCAGTTTTATATTTTGTGGTTGGAGGATATCACAGAGACCAAGGGACAAGTGCTTGGCCTTCAAAAAAACCGTGAGTTTGCGGAACAAGAATTAGAAAAATTTCAGAATATGTTGAATGCCGTATCCATACCTTTATGGATGCGTAATGCGCAAAGTGACATTATTTGGTGCAATAAGGCGTACAGTGATTTGGTTGGCGAAACGCCCGCGAGTGTTGTGGCTCAGCAGCATGAATTATCCTTAACGTCTAAAAATACCGCGTTAAAACCTAAAGCGCTCGCACAAAAATGTTTAATACAAGGTGCAGAACAGACAATGCGGGCGCACATTATTGCGGATGGAAATCGTCGTTTTATTAATATTGCTGAATCACCTTTATCTGGTACTGATTCAACCATAGGCATGATCAACGATTTAACGCGCGAAGAAGATATTGATAATGAGCTTCAGCGTTACGTGGCGTCCAATAAAACATTGTTGGAGCAATTACGTTCAGCCATTGCAATTTATAATGCTGATCATGGATTAGAGTTTTATAACTCTGCGTTCGCTCAGTTTTGGGGCTTGGAAGATCAATGGTTAAATACAGGTCCTAAATTAGGGGACATCTTAGAAAAGCTTCGTGAGACAAGGCGTTTGCCAGAACAAGCAGATTTTAGAAATTATAAAAAAAGCTGGCTTGATATGTTTACTAGCTTGATTGATCCGCATGAAGATATGATGTATTTGCCTGATGGAAGCGCACTTCGTATTTTGGTTGCACCCCATCCTATGGGTGGTTTAATGATGACGTTTGAGGATGTGACGAGTCGTTTGGAGCTTGAATCTTCATATAACACCTTGATCGCAGTTCAGAAAGAAACGCTCGATAATCTATCAGAAGGTGTCGCCGTGTTTGGTGGTGATGGGCGTTTAAAATTATATAATCCTGCTTATACATCTCTGTGGAAATTGAATCCTGAAGTTTTGGAAGGCGAGCCACACATATCTGTTTTGGTGAATAAAATGGAGTCTCTTTTTGTACCTGATAAATGGGCAGAGGCGAAGGCTGTTATTGTCTCACACGGTATTGATCGTCATATTCATGAGGGACGTTTAGCTAGGGAAGATGGTATTTTGCTGGAATACACGACCGTCCCGTTGCCTGATGGTGGCGTACTTGTTTCTTACTACGATATCACTGATTCAGTGCAAGTAGAGAATGCGTTGAGAGAGAAAAATGCGGCTCTTGAAGCGGCAGAACAATTAAAGACAGACTTTTTGGCGAATGTATCTTATCAATTGCGTACGCCTCTTAATGCCATTATGGGCTTTGCTGAAATTTTGGATAATCAATATTTTGGTGAGTTAAATGAGCGCCAAAAAGAATATACTGTTAGTATTCAAGATGCAGGTCATAAGCTGGTCGATTTGATTGATGATATTCTTGATCTTTCAACGATTGAGGCAGGTTATCTTGAGCTTGAAATGGCTGAATTTAATATTCAAGATATGCTTGAAAGCTTGCAAGAATTGACCGAACAATGGGCGCATAAACAAAAACTAACCGTTAGTGTTGAATGCAAAGATTGCGCCGGATCGCTGATAGCAGATGAGCGTCGCATTAAGCAGATTATGCTTAATCTTATTCGTAATGCTATTAACTTTACGCCTGAAAAGGGCTTAATAAAAATTACAGCGACACGTACAGATGATCATATGCATCTGGCGGTAACGGATACAGGCGTTGGTATTTCAAAACAAGATCAGGAACGTATTTTTGAACCGTTTGAACGCGCTTACGTTGAAAAGGCAGACATGTCTGCGGGGGCTTTATCGCGTGGTGCGGGTTTAGGGCTATCGTTAGTGAAAAATATTGCTGAGCTACATGGCGGTAGTGTTTTAATAGATTCTGAAGAGAATAAAGGCACAACTGTAACATTACAATTACCGTTGAAACCTGTTTTAGAGCCGTTATTTTAAGAGTTTACCCGTTTGGTAGGCCTTTAGTGGTTGAGTATTCAAAGTGTAGTGGTTTGTCTGGATTGATTTGTTCATATATATGATGCGCAGCGAAGGAAGCTTCTGAAAAGCCTGTTAGAATTAATTTCTTTTTGTTTTTATAAGCGGCAATGTCGCCAATAGCATATATATTGCTCTGGCTTGTCTCTGCAGTCGTTGGATTAATTAGGATATGACCATCTTGTAAATCAAGATTCCATTGCTCAATAGGGCCTAAATCTGTGGCTAGCCCATAGAATGGAAGTAAAATATCGGCTTCTAGTGAACGAATTTCTTTGTTTGTATTCATAACTTCAACGGAGGTTAATTGTCCATTATCACCTGATAAACCGTGCAATTGATAAGGAATAACGAGTTCAATATCGCCTTTATCATGGAGCTCGTGAAGTTTTTGAGCGTTATCTGGCGCGGCGCGGAATTTATCACGGCGGTGAACAACGTATAATTTTTTGGCGATTGGCGCTAAAGACAGCGCCCAGTCGACGGCACTATCGCCGCCGCCGGCTATGACGATATTTTTATTTGCGAAATCCGCTTTTTGGCGCACCATATAGAATATTGAGGTACCCTCAAACGCTTCAATATTATCTAATGGTGGTTTATTGGGTCCAAATGACCCTGCTCCACCAGCGATTATAATGGCTTTTGCTGTTATTTTTGTATCTTTAGAGGTGGTTACTTTAATATTAGTGGCATTGTCGCTAATGGACACTACTTGTTGATTTAGGTGGTAGGTTGGCTTAAAAGGTTCTGCTTGTTTTTCCAGATTTTCGATTAAATCATTGGCCGATATTTGCGGGTAGGCAGGAATATCAAAGATAGGTTTTTCTGGATAAAGTGCGCTACATTGCCCGCCAATTTCAGCTAGTGAATCTACAACATGGCATTTTAAACCCAGCATGCCACATTGAAAGACAGCAAAAAGCCCTGTGGGGCCTGCGCCTACAATAATTACATCTGTTTGAAATTTGTTGTCATTCTGGTTCATTGCTATGATTACGCTTCCTTTTTATGCGTCCATATTGTTATAGTGAGGTTCAATGATATAGCGAAAAAAATGCAATTAGTCGAATATATAAGTAAAAATGAAGCCGATACGGTGGAATTAGCGCGTAAATTGGCGTTAAAGGCACCGTCGACAATGATTTATATACTTAAAGGCACGCTCGGTATGGGGAAAAGTGTTTTTGCGCGTGGGTTTATCCGTACGCTTATGGGGGAAGAGGTGGAAGTGCCTAGCCCTACTTTTACGTTAGTGCAACAATATGAAGCACCAACGAGAGAGATTTGGCATTTTGATCTTTACCGCATTGAAACGCCAGACGAAGTTTATGAGATTGGATGGGAAGAGGCGTGCGTTAACGCCATATCCTTAATTGAATGGCCAGAACGTTTGGGGGGGATCTTGCCAGAAAACTATATTGAAATTGCGTTTGAAGCGATGGATGGTGATGCGCGGAAAATTATTATTTCAGCGCCAGAAGAATTGAAAGAGTACGTTATATGAGCGATAAACCTAATTATGCTTTTATTTTGGCTGCGGGTAAGGGGACTCGGTTGCGTCCCTATACGGATACGACACCCAAACCAATGGTGATTGTTAATGGAAGACCAATATTGGATCACACGTTGGGAAAGCTAGAAAAGGTGGATGTAACCCATGTGACAATAAATACAATGCATTTAGGTCATGTAATTGAGCAATATTACAGCACACGTACATCTCCAAAAATAACATTCTCTAAAGAAGATGAGCTGCTGGATACTGGCGGTGGCGTTAAGAAAGCACTT
Organism: Alphaproteobacteria bacterium; assembly: GCA_018608245.1. Classification (GTDB taxonomy): domain Bacteria; phylum Pseudomonadota; class Alphaproteobacteria; order Micavibrionales; family Micavibrionaceae. Next base: position 60,485 of record JABAZY010000017.1, read on the forward strand.
AATACGATAAAATCAGATGCATTTTATGTGATTAATGGTGATGCGTTGTGGGAAGATAATGCAGAGGGGCAATCTGTATTGGAGCATTTGGCGCAGAATTGGGATGCGGATAAGATGGATATGCTGTTATTATTAAAGCCAGTCAATTTGAACAATGCGTCAGAGGCGAGTGGCGATTATAGTATAGAAGCAGATGGACGACCTGTACGTTCTTTGGATGGAACGGGCACGCATATGTTTAGTGGTATCCGCATTAGTTCAAAGCATATATTCGATGGGGCACCAGAGGGCACTTTTTCTTATTTAGAGTTAATGGATAAGGCGGAGAAAGATGGTCGGCTTTATGCGGTTGAGCTTCAAGGGACTTGGCACCATATTAGCACAGCGGAAGATTTGGAGCGCGTGAATGCGTTAATGAGCAAAGCAGAAAACAGCGCAAAGGCCGTATAGTGAGCATACCAACATTATATAATATACCTGCTCATTATTCTTTCGTTGATGTATTTGCAACTGGGTTGTTGAAGCAATATGAAGAAACACCAGAAGCGTTATCAAAATTATTAATATTATTACCAACCCGCAGAGCTTGTAGGGTTTTGAGGGATAGTTTTTTAAAGCACACCCAAGGAAAACCATTGCTATTACCCCGCATGTGCCCGTTTGGAGACATTGATGAGGAAGAATTGTTTATCTCATCACGTGGAAATAATGTGTTGGATATTCCCCCCGCTTTATCGGCGCTAAACAGACAAATATTGTTGGCACGTACAATTTCAGGATTACCAGATTTTTCAAAATCACTTGATCAAGACATGGCCTTAGCAAAAATGCTAGGACAATTAATGGATCAAATTTACACGGAAGATTTGGATCTGTCAGAACTGCCAAATTTGGTTGATGCGGAAGAATTTCAGGCCCATTGGCAAATCACTGTACGCTTTTTATCTATCTTAAGTGAGGTGTGGCCAAGCATATTAACGGAGCGTGATGTGATTGATGCGGCTGATCGTAGGAATAGGTTAATAAATGCGCTAACCGAACATTGGAAGTCGTTTCCGCCTAGTTTTCCTGTTATCGCGGCGGGTTCAACAGGATCGATTCCAGCTACGACAAACTTATTACATCTAATTTCAGAGCTTGAGCAGGGCAGTGTTGTTTTGCCAGCTTTAGATCAGCAAATGGACGAGGACATTTGGGCAGAAGTTGTTGATGGACACCCTCAAGCCACTTTGAAAAATTTGATTGAGCAAATTGGTGTGCGTCGTGCGCAGGTGGAATTATGGCCATATTGCCCTAAAGATCAATCTGGATTTCAAAGTAAAAAAATTAAACAAAATTTCTTAACACAGTTAATGTACCCTGCGGACAAAACAGATCAATGGCAAAAAATTAACTTATCCAAAGATAACAAGAAATTGCTTGAAGAAGAATTGGCCAATATCAGTCTTTATGAATGTCCGACACCCAATGATGAGGCGTTATTAATTGCGTTAATTATGCGGGAAACGTTGGAAGAAAAAGAGAAGATAGCAGCGCTTGTGACGGCTGACCGTAACTTGGCGCGCCGTGTGGCAATGGCGTGTAAGCGTTGGGGCATTGATATCGATGACTCTGGCGGGACGATGTTGAGTGATACACCAATTGGTCAATATTTACGTCTTTGTGCGTTGAGTTGTTTGAATGATATAACGCCTGTTTCTTTGCTGGCTTTGTTAAAACATGAATTATGCCGAGGAGCAGGCGTAGAAAATTTCCGTGGTGGTGTACGTGTTTTAGAAAAAGAAATATTGCGCGGGTTAAAACCTGAAAATTCTTTTGAGGGTTTATATCAACGTATTCGTGATTATAGAGAACAGCCCTATAATAAAGATAAGGATACGGAGTTTGATGAGGCAGAGGCTTTATTGAAACATTTAGAGCCATATTTTAATTCTTTATGCTCAAAAATGACCAAAGGCGCGCATAGTTTTCTGGATATTTTGGATGCACATATTATGCTCGCGGAGCAACTAGCAAATGGGGCGGATGACTTATGGTCAGGGGAAGCTGGGGAAGCCGCTGCGTCATTTTTATCTGAATTACGCTTATATGCAGATCAAATGCTTGAGGTTACAGGGCAAAATTACTTTGATGTTTTTGAGCAATTATTGTCAACGGTCACTGTACGTCCTAAATTTGGAACACATCCGAGGTTAATGATTTTAGGGCAGTTAGAGGCGCGTCTGCTACAGGCTGACCGTGTGATATTAGGCGGACTTAATGAGGGTAGCTGGCCGCCAAACCCTGGGCATGATCCGTGGATGTCGCGCCCGATGAGGGGGAAATTTGGTCTTCCAACTCCGGAGCGTGGTATTGGGCTATCGGCGCATGATTTTGTGCAGGCAGTGAGTGCATCGGATGTGATTATAACGCGTGCAACCCGTGTTGAGGGCACGCCTACTGTGCCTGCGCGGTGGTTAGCGCGTATGGATACATTGTTAGATACGTTAGGGATTAACAAGAATGTGGTGAGGCAGGGAGCGCATTTGGAATATGTACGTGCTTTAGATCATACTGAGCAATCTAATAAGATAGAGCGACCTGCGCCACAGCCACCGTTGGAGGCACGCCCCAGAAAATTATCAGTGACGCGGATAGAGACTTGGTTGAAAGATCCTTATTCAATTTATGCGCGGTCAGTGTTGAGATTGAAAAAATTAGAAGAGCTTGAGAAGTTGCCTGAAGCATCTGAAAAAGGCATGTTGCTTCATGATGTATTGGAAAAATTTGTGACGAAGCACCCTAGGGAGTTGCCCATAGATGCAGAGCATCAATTTATTGTGCTGTCTAAAGAAGTGCTAGCTGAGCATTATGACGAAGCAAGTGATTGGCATTTTTGGTCGCCGCGTATGGTTAGGCTGGCGGACTGGTTTGTTGGGCATGAGCGGGCGCACAGGCAAGAAAATGCGATACAAAAATTAGAAGCTGATGGAGAGATTGCTTTCACACCTAGTAGCGATATAATTGATAAAGAGTTTTATTTAACGGCGCGGGCAGACCGTATTGATAAACGTCATGATGGAACTGGGGCGGTAATTATTGATTATAAATCAGGCGGAGCGTATAGCCTGAAAGGGATGATCACGGGTAAAATGCCACAGTTGCCGTTAGAGGCGTTAATGATTGAGCGTGGTGGTTTTTCAGGTGTACAGAGCGATAAAGTTGCTTCATTAGAGTATTGGAAGCTTACGGGCGGACGTGACGAAGGGGATGTTACGCAGTTAGCCAAATCAGCGGATGTTGAGCAAGCGGTTATGAATGCTGAGATAGGTTTATTGAATTTAATCCGTACGTTTGATGACCTTGCTACGCCTTATTACAGTATTCCTAATTTGGATAATGCGCCGCGGTTTAATGATTACGAGCATTTGGCGCGGGTGAAGGAATGGACTGCCTTGGGTGAAGCAGATAGTAGTGGGGAGGCGGCGTAATGGTTTTATCGAATATAAAAAAACATGATGTTGAGAATTCTGTTCGTGCGCCTGATCCGAATGTATTGCAATATCGTGCAGCCAATCCGCAAGATTCAGTTTGGGTGAGCGCGTCTGCGGGCTCGGGTAAAACCAAGGTTTTAACAGATAGAATTTTAAGGTTGTTATTGCCTTCCGCTGATGGGCAATCAGGAACATTACCGTATAAAATTTTAGCACTGACATTTACGAAAGCAGCAGCCAGTGAAATGGTTTTGCGGATTAATAAAGAATTAAGTGCGTGGGCGACGCTTCCGTTAGAGGGGAAGAAAGACAAGAACCTTAGCGATGCGTTAGAGAAATTATTGAAGGCAACGCCAACGTCCAAACAAATTGAAAGCGCGCGCCGTTTATTTGCGCAAGTAATAGATGTACCAGGTGGTCTTAAAATCATGACTATCCATTCATTTTGTCAGTCACTATTGGGCCGTTTCCCAATTGAAGCGGGACTTTCGCCGAATTTTAAGATCTTAGAAGAAAATCACGCGCAAGGGCTTTTGATTAAAGCGCGTGATAGTGTTTTGACGCGTGCGGTGAGCGAAAACGGATCACCTTTATCACAAGCTATTCATCAAATTGCGATACAAAAAAACGAAGAACAATTTTTAGGACTACTCAATAATATTATTAGTGAGCGTCGACAGTTTAAACAAATATTAGAAAAAACTTTTGGTGTTGATGGGCTGTATACAAATTTATGCGCTAGCTTATCGATTGAACCAAATAAAACGTCGAAAGATATTATCTATGATGGGTGTAATGATGGTGCGTTTGATGAGACGAATTTGAGGCAGGCCTGTCAAGCTTTGTCGCAAGCTAAGTCGAAAGGTGATTTAGAAAATTCAATTATTCTTCAAAGTTGGTTAGATGCGGGCGTTGAAAATCGTGTTGAGCAATATGATAATTACAAAAATATGTTTTTGAAAAAAGATGGTGATATACGGACGAAATTAGCGACCGTTCCTGTTGTTAAAATTATGCCTGATATTCTTGAGGTTATGTTCGCTGAAGCTGAACGTGTATATGCGTTAGAACAAGCGGTGAATGCGGGTTTAGTGGCCTCTTTGACGCGTGATTTATTCTATTTAGGGCAAGATATATTGGATAAATTTCAAGCGTTAAAAGAACAAAAATCTGCGCTTGATTTTGAAGATTTGATTTTGCAAACATTGAACTTGCTTGATGGTAAATCAATGAATATGAGTGCGGCCGATACGACCCCTTGGGTTCGGTTTAAATTAGATCAAGGTATTGACCATATTTTGGTTGATGAAGCGCAAGATACAAATCCAGAACAATGGGAAATTATAAAATTACTATGTGATGATTTCTATGCAGGTAATGCATCAAAAGAATATGAGCGCACAGTGTTTATTGTGGGTGATGAAAAACAATCTATCTTTAGTTTTCAACGTGCGTCACCTGATAAATTTAATGATATGAAGTCATGGTTTCAAGCACGTATAGATCAAGCACAAAAAGAATTTAGTGTGATTGATTTTCAAACATCTTTTAGGTCTGTCCCAAGTGTATTGAGTTTGGTTGATAATGTGTTTTCAACGCCAGAGATGGTGCATGGTTTAGGGGGTGTTGCACTTGAGCATCATGCTTTTAAATCAAAGCAAGCTGGACTCGTTGAGTTATGGCCGATTATGACGTCGCCTGAGAAGGAGCAGCTTGATCCGTGGACTCCACCAGTCAATATCATCGAATCGCAATCTGGTGCCGCAAAAATGGCGGATTATATAGGGGAACAGATTAAAGGTTGGATCGATAATAAGGTCATGTTGGAAGGCAAGGGGCGTCCAATACAGGCTGGTGATATTATGATATTGCTTCGCTCCCGTACGGCCTTTGTTGATCAATTAGTGCGGTCGTTAAAGACAAAAGACATACCCGTTAGTGGTGTTGATCGTATGGTGTTAAATGATCAGTTGGTTGTTCAAGATTTATGTGCATGTGCGTCTTTTGCGTTGTTGCCTGATGATGATTTAACACTCGCTAGTTTGTTAAAATCACCGTTCATTGGTTTGGATGAAGAGCAATTATTTGAGTTAAGTTATAAGCGTGATAGCACTTTATGGCAGTCATTAAAAAAATCAGAACATTTAGATATTATAACGTGGTTAGAAAAAATAATTCGTCAAGCAGGTCGTCAAAAACCATATGAATTTTTTAGCTGTGTGTTACAGGAAAAATGCCCTGCACATGATAGAGGTGGGTTACTTGCAATTAAGGAGCGTTTAGGACAGGAAGTGTTAGACCCACTGGATGAATTTTTGAATATTGCATTGGGCTTTGAAAAAGAGAATATTCCAAATTTACAATTGTTTTTACAAGATCAGCTAGCAAATAACACGCAAGTAAAACGCCAGATGGAAGAGGCTGGGCAAGCGGTACGTATTATGACCGTTCATGGCTCAAAGGGCCTTCAGGCACCGATTGTGATCCTGCCAGACACTATTCGGGGGACGTCGCCCAAGGCAGATCAGATATTGTGGCCTGATCGCAGTGGGCTGGATTTACCTTATTTCTGCCCGCAGGCGAAGAGTGCGCCAGATTTATGTCAGGGCGGGATAGATACACTTAAGGCACGTGATAATGATGAGTATAGAAGACTTCTATATGTTGCGCTTACGCGGGCTGAAAACAGGTTATATATTGGCGGTTATACAAATGCGAAAAAACCAGCAGAAGAAAGTTGGTATCGTTATATTGAGCAGGGGTTTAAAAAATTACCTGATATTGAAGAAATTTTATTTAGTGATGCAGAAGACAATGATGCAATTATTTTACGCTATACTAATCCTGATTTAGAAAATGCAGATCAGGAAACCCACAAAAATATTCTTGAAAAAGTAAGTGTGGATATTCCTGACTGGTTATTTAAGCCTATGCCAGCGGAACCAACACCGCCACGTCCGCTTGTGCCGTCAAGGCCATCAGAGAATCTGGATGTTGCTTTGTCACCTTTACACAGTAATAAAAATGATAGGTTCAAGCGGGGAAATATTACGCATAAGCTATTGCAGATATTGCCTGATATACCGAGTGACGCATGGGAGAGCACAGCGCAGAAATTTTTGAACCAAAGTGCGCATGAGTTGAGTGTTAGCGTGCAGAAAAGTATTTTGGATGAAACATTAGCAATTTTAAATCATCCTGAGTTCGCGCCTATTTTTGGTGAAAACTCTATGGCAGAAGTCCCGATAACAGGTTTGGTGCGGGGCAATGTCATGGTCTCAGGGCAAATTGATAGATTGTTAATTACGCAAGATGAAGTGTTTATTATTGATTACAAAACTAATCGTCCAGCACCAATAGATGAAAAAGATGTTCCGTTGATCTATAGGAATCAGCTGCAAAGCTATGCGGATGTGTTGTGTGAGATTTATCCAGCGCATAAAATTAGAACGGCTTTGTTATGGACGGATACCGCGCGACTAATGGAAATTGAATTATAGGCAATAAAAAACGCCAGATTATAACAAGCTGGCGTTTGAATTTTGTTATGATTTTAATTCTTTAACCAAACCCGAGTCCGATGTTGGTAATGCCTAATGTATTTTGTACAGCGACAATCATTGGTCCTAAGTTAACGGCAATTGCGCCACCAATCATGTGAGTCATGCCTGCCATGGTTGAAGCTTGTGAATCACCTTCTGCAACCTTACGCATGATAAAGAAGCCACGCATTACACTGATGAGGCCGAGTATATAAACAAACTTAATAATGGCATCAACGACTGCTTGAATACGAGCTATTTCATCACCTTCTAAGCCTGCTGTATAGATCAGTTCTGATTGTACTGTTGTTACAGGATTGATAAATAAACTTGTTGTTAATGCGGTGATCATTGGGCTGAAAGCAATTAATGCGCCACCAACTGCGAATGTGATTATTGTCCCTATGCCACCAGGTCCACGAGCGCCCTCTTGAGCAGATTTCATTAAGCGCGTAATACCGATAAAGATTAATACGCCACCAGCAATGAAGCCGAACCAGTTAATAAGAACAGTCATCGGGCCAAAGATATCGGCCATTAAACCACCTAACATAGCATCCAAACCACCACCACCTGCAGCAGGGCCACCAGTAAAGAAGCTAATAATACTGCCTAATACACCAGTATTGGTGTGAACTGGAACAAAGCCAGCAACTGTGTTGTAAATAACACTCATCATCGTTGGTAGGGCGAATAATGCTCCTGCAACTAACAGACGTGATACACCTTCCCAAACGGTTACTTGGTCTGGCTTGAGAACGTGTTCTTGTACTTTTAATAAGCCCCAAATTGCGACAAAGATACCACAAATATAAGCGAAAGATTTAACCAATAGTGGGAAAGAGAGTGTACCGCCCCACATGCGACAGATAACACCGCCTAATGAATTTGAGAATAAATTAACAGGACAAGCACCACCTTCGCTTGATAGACCTAACATGTTAGCGCCCATGACACCTAAACCCATACCTGCTGTATCACCATCATCAGCAACTGTGGTGAACACAACTTCAAAAATGAATGGGATAGTTAGGAAAGCACCAGAGATTAATGCACGGATAACAGATTCTTTAAGAGCTACTTGACCGCTTGTTTCAACGTGCGCTTTTAGTTTTAAAAGAGCTGCAATACCTGCGACTATTCCAAGCAAATAAGATACGCCTGTGGCCAGCCCTGGTAATGTTGAAAGAGATGTTCCTATATTTCCAAAAATAGCATTCATAGAAAAAGGAATTCTTGCTAATGCATTTCCTGCTTCTGATAGAACATTACTGTCTTGCTCTCTAAAACCAATACCATCTACTGGATTGATTGTATTTTGGAATACGTCATACATTGTTGGGAGTGCGAGCAATGCCCCACTAATTAAAAGGTTGATGACTGGGATTTTTAGTTCGACACTTGTAGGTGCTTCAACATGCGCCTTTAATTTAACTAATCCAATAGAACCGAAGATAGTAGCGAGAATGTAACCACCACCCGTTACGATTCCGGGAAGAGAAGCAGCAGAAGTTCCCGCATTATCAACGAGGTCGGTGACATCTTGTGCAAGCGGGCTATCCGCGCCAATAATCATTGCTATCGCAAAATTAAACAATAATGCTGAGTATATTAGAACCTTATGGCTGTATTTATTATTTTTCATTCCACCCTCTGCCTGTATTACTATTACATTAATACTATACCACAGTGGGTTAGCAGAATAAAAATTTCGCCACGCTCACTATGGTTATATGAATGTATCTCAAGTTATTATTTTAAGTGAAATTGATTAATAATCTATAAATATCAATAGATTAGATAAATTTATGCTTAAGAGACAGGTGCATCCACTTTTACAGGTAAATCTGCTGCAATAGGTTCGTCATTCAGCATCTCGATCATACCGCCGGGTTGTACAGAGAAATTGGCGATAAATAGAGCATTTGCGTAGTATACAACCGCATCACAGAGCCAGTTTCCAGCATCATCCTTACCTTCGTAAGTGGCAGGGCGAATTGTTCCTTCGATCACCATTTTGGTTTTATCATCTAATTCTTTAGGCACATAAGTGTCTTCCATGCTTTCAGCAATCAAAAATGGTCCTGCTTCTCCACGAACGAAGAAACAGAAGAATTTTAAGTACTCAAGCACGTTTTCTTCAGTGATTTTGATAGGTGCTTGCGCATTAACTTCATGAATAGGCGGAGATGTTCCATTTAGCCAAAAAAGGTTACCTTGATCGGTCAAATAGTAAATAAATAGGTTTTTAGGCGACCATGCGGGGTCTTTTACGCGAATAAGCGCTACTTGATCATAAAAAGGCAGAGGTCTCCAATCCACGTATGTTGTGCTTGAATTAACGTGATATTTATCACCGATTGGGTTAATTTGGTCTAGAAACCCTGCTAGTTCTTCGCCTTGAACGGGATTCCAGTTATCATCCATATACATTTTAAGTCATGACCTCTTGTGTTAAATATGTGTAAATGCTTGTTTTTTAGGCATTTGAACCAACCCATATTGCCATTTTTCAATAATTTCGCAAGTTATTTCATAAGTAAAATTGACAAAAAACTTTTTCGTCTGTATAAAACCTCTCAGAATACACAATAACTAATAGATAGAGAGCGGAGAGCGTCATGAAACGTACCTTTCAACCAAGTAACCTAGTTCGCGCCCGTAGACACGGATTTCGTTCACGTATGGCCACAAAAAACGGTCGTCGTGTGATTTCGGCACGCCGTGCTAAAGGACGTAAGCGCTTAAGCGCTTAAGTTGCACTATAAGCGGGCTTAAGATAGCCTGAATATATGAAAGCCCTAAAAACAGAGATTAAAACATTGGACCGCTTGAAAAAGCGGTCTGATTTTTTGTATGTACAGCATAATGGCGTTAAATGGGTACCAAAGGGCTTCATTGTTCAATTAGCAACGCGTGAGGTATCAGAAAAGGCCCCTAAGACAGGTTTACGTTATGGATTAACCGTTACAAAGCGCGTTAGTAAGTTAGCTGTGGTACGTAATCGCATTAAAAGACGTCTAAAAGCTGTGGCTTGTGATGTTTTGCCCAATTATAGCGACAATAATATTGATATTGTGTTGATTGGACGTACTACTACATTAGAAAAAGACTACGAAACGCTCAAAAATGACCTTATTTGGTCGTTAAAACGGCTTGATATTAAGATAAATGCGAAAAAACCATGATAAAATCTATTATAATTGCCTTTATTAAGGGCTATAGGTTCATTTTATCCCCTTTTTTAGGACAAAACTGCCGTTTCTACCCTACTTGTTCGGCTTATTCTATCGAAGCATTTGAGAAGCATGGTGTTTTTAAAGGGGTTTATTTAAGCATTAAACGCATTCTAAAATGCCACCCTTGGTATAAGGGTGAGATGGTCGATCCTGTTCCTACAAAAGAGCATAAAAAATAAAGCTTTAATCAGTCTGGGTGATTGCATGTGAGGCAGTCATCGGCTATAAACGCCCAATATTAATAACTAAAAAATGAACGAGTGTCCTATGCAGAAAAAAGATCAAATGCACCCCGATGATATGAAGAATTTAATTCTGTTTGGAATTATTTCTGTTGTCCTATGGTTGGCCTATGATCATTTTGTCTTGAAGCCTAAAATGGAGCAAGTACGAATTGCACAAGTTGCTGCAGAGAAGCGTGCAAAAACAGAAATTAAAACACCAACTATTGTTGATTTACCACGTGCGGAAGTTGTTGCGCAAAATCAAAATAGACGCCTAAAAATTGATTCTACCGAGATTATTGGATCAATTAATTTAACGGGTGCGCGTATTGATGATGTAAGTTTGAAAAATTATTTCAAAACAATTGAGAAACGCGAAAACGTTAATATTTTATCCCCTGTTGGTACACCGCATACGCGTTATATTGAGCATGGTTGGGTTGTTGCAGATAAAAATATTAATGTACCAACATCAAAAACATCATGGCAAGTTTCTGGTAATGATGTTTTGACTGATACAAATCCTGTGACGCTTTATTGGGATAATGGCCAAAATATTCGTTTCGAGCGTAAAATTTCGATCGATGTGCATTATGGTTTTACTGTAGAACAACGTGTGACAAATAACGGTAGTGCATCTGTTACGCTGTTTCCTTATGGCCTTATTTCACAACGCGATATCCCAGAAAATTTTGTTGGGCGCTTTATTGTTCACGAAGGTTTAGTTGGTTATTTCAATAAAGAGCTGATTGAGAAAAGTTATAAAAAGATCAGAAAAGTTGATGGCCTTAATCAAGTAGCTGATACTGGTTGGATTGGGATCACAGAAAAAGATTGGCTTACCGCGTTAGTGCCAACACAAAATGTGGAGACAAAATATCGTCTGACTTATACAAAGAATGCGCAAAATAAATTAAAAGATAAATATCAAGTTGATATGACAGGCTTGCCTGTGGCTGTGGCACCGCAATCATCTGCATCATATAAAAGCCATGCTTTTGCGGGTGCTAAAAAATTGAATTTGCTAAATGAGTATGAAGAAAAGTGGGGGATGCCACATTTTGATTTGGCGGTTGATTTTGGTATTTTTTATTTCCTAACACGCCCTTTCTTTGCTGTGATTAATTTCTTTTATGGATTGGTCGGAAATTTTGGGGTGGCAATTATTATGTTCACCGTTGTTTTAAGAATTTGTGTGTTCCCGCTAGCGAATACATCCTTCCGTTCATTTGCAAAAATGAAACAAATTTCACCGCAAATGGCAGAACTTAAGGTGGAGTACAAAGGGAATAAACAGAAGCTTCAGGAAGAATTAATTAAGTTATATCAAAAAGAAAAAGTGAATCCGATGGCGGGGTGCTTACCAATATTGGTGCAGATCCCAATTTTCTTTGCGTTATTTAAAGTGTTGTCGAATACAATTGAAATGCGTCATGCGCCGTTCTTTGGGTGGATTCAAGATTTGTCTGCGCCGGACCCGACATCACTATTTAATTTATTTGGTGCTATTAGCTGGACGCCGCCATCATTTTTAATGATCGGTATTTGGCCGTGTTTGATGTTTGTGACGATGACGTTTCAGCGTAAATTATCACCACCACCGACGGATAAATTACAGGCTGATATGATGGCTTTGTTGCCGTTAATTATGACGTTTGTATTGGCAAAATTTGCGGCAGGGTTGGTTATTTACTGGACGTTTAACAATCTGTTCTCAACCATTCAGCAATATATTATCATGCGCCGTTGTGGCGTGAAGATTGATATTATTGGTAACTTTATGCATTGGAAAAAGAAAAAAGAAGAAGAGCCAACACCGATTGAAGGTGTCCATGTGGAAGCCGCGATGGTGGAAGAGAGTATTGAAACGGCACTCGGTGTTGATCAGGAAGATACGCCTGAAAACCACGTTAAGCAGATTTCTAAACCAAAGCCTAAGAAGAAGAATCCGACACAGAAGAAGAAAAAATAGTGAGTGATCTATCGACAGATATGCCCCAAGGAATGCCTGAGTACACTAAGGCACAATTAGAAAAAGGCCGTTTGCTTTTTGAGGCGGAGTGCGATTTTGTTTTGGGTGTGGCGGGATTAGATCAGCTTCCTGATTCTGATCGTACGGAAGTGGCGTTTGCGGGTCGTTCAAACGTTGGTAAATCATCATTGGTCAATACGTTGACGCGCCGTAATGCATTGGCACGTGTGTCACATACGCCGGGGCGTACACAACAACTAAACTTCTTTGATCTGGGGCATGGACAACTTTATTTGGTTGATATGCCCGGCTATGGTTACGCCAAAGTTTCCAAGAAACAACGTGCTGAGTGGGATGATTTAATCTTTACCTACCTTCAGGGGCGGGCAAATTTGCGTTGTGTTTTTATTCTGGTGGATGGGCGTCATGGATTGAAAGAAAGCGATGAGCATTTGATGACGATGCTGGATAAAGCGGCGGTGTCTTACCGTATTATCCTGACCAAATGCGATAAATCGAAGAAGGCAGAGATGGTTAAGATTAAGGAAGATTTAGCCTTATCTCTTAAAAAGCATCCCGCGGCCTATCCTGAGTTTTTAGAAACAAGTTCGGTTAAGGGTATTGGAATTAATGAGTTCCGCGCGCTAATCGCTGATTTATAAGTTAACGTGCTGCGATAATGTTGTAAAATCCATATGTTTCCACACCGTTATCTTGGACGCATAGGCTTGGCATTCCGACACATTCCGCACAATCTGAAGTTTCAAAATAAACAGGAGCTGCACTAATCGCATAAGCATAAAGACTACCTGTAGTTAGTTCGGGTATGTCGCTAGTGCCTGTGATTTTTTTATTAATATTCTCACAAATACTAATGGGAATATCTACCGCAGAAATTACGACATCATTCAGTGTTGAGGGTGTCCATTCAGTATCAATGTGATCTCCTAAATACCAGCCAGAATTACCATTAACTTGTAAAGCTTGGGAAAATTCAAATTTGTAATTCAATCCACCTCCTTGAGGGTGGTAAAGTTTATGAATATGGGGCGGGGTATCAAATCCTGCACTTGCAGGGTTGATAAAGTCTAGTTCATCAATATCGGTGCCTGTTGCAATCATTTGATCAATGATGTTTTTGGTGCTGGCGACATATTCAATTAATTCGCTGGCATAAAATTCAGCTTGTTCATCGCTTAAGTCTTGACCATCGGCTTGTTCATTTTGACTGGAGAGGGTAAGGGTAAGCGCGCCAAATAACGCAAGCGCGATTAAAACATAAATCATGGCGTTACCTGTTTGATATTTATTTCTCATAACCCTCTATAATCCTTGAATGTTAAGCCTGTTCCGTTTATCCTGCATCCTATCATGGAATTAAACTTAGATTTAGAAAATTTATCAATTGAGCCAACCTCTCTGGGGATTGGTTTATTACTTGGTATGGGTATTGGTGTACTCATTGGGCTTCTTGTGTGGCTTTGGCAAAAAAGTAAGCTTCAGTCTGAAAATGCGACGTTGAAAGCATTAATGGAATCGGAACGTGCTTCATTGGAAGATCGATTTTCTATATTGGCACAGCAAACACTGCAATCTAACTCTGAGAATTTCCTGAATATTGCGCAAGAAAAGTTAAAAGCAGCGCAGGCTGATGGTAAACATGATTTAGATAAACGTACACAAGCCATTCAAGAAATGGTGAAACCAGTTGAGAAGCATTTGCTTCATTTAAATGGTGTTGTGGAGCAATTACAAGGCACAGATAAAGCCATTCGTGATGACATACAGAACTTATCACAAGCTACAGCAAGGCTGACAGGTGCGTTGAAAAACCCAGCCGCACAAGGTAAATGGGGGGAATTTGTGTTAGAGCGTTTATTGGATAACGCGAACCTGATTAAGGGGCTTCATTATAAAACCCAAGTGACGTTAGAGGGCGAAGATGGTCGCCTGCGTCCTGACGTTATTATTTCGCTTCAAGACGGGTTCAACATAATTGTAGATGCCAAAGCGCCGATCACTGATTTTATCAACCGTATGGACGATGATATGAGTGAAGATGAATTTAACGATCATCGTAATGGTTTGGCACGGGCTGTACGTTCTCACGTAAAAGCATTAGGGGCTAAAGCGTATTGGGAGCAGTTAGAGAGTCCTGATTTTGTTGTGTTGTTCTTGCCTTCCGAAAATATTTTCTCGACGGCGTTGTCGGCTGATCCAAACATGGTTGATTTTGCGTCTGAGAATAATGTGGTGATTGCGTCGCCTACGTTGATGATGTCGCTTTTGCGTGTTGTAGGGCTTAGCTGGCGTCAGGTTGAAATGGCGAAGAACGCGCAGGAAGTGTCTAAGTTAGGCTCAGAGCTGTTTGACCGTATCAGTAACTTTGCGACGCATTTAAGTAAGGTTGGTGGTGGTATTAACTCTGCGCTATCGGCTTATAATAAGGCGATCGGTACATTCGACACACGTATTTTAAGCAGTGCACGTAAATTAAAAGACATGCATGTGACGGATAAAACGATTGAGCCACCAACATTATTAGAAGGAGCACCCCGTACTATTGGGGTATTGGATAAAGAAGCGAGTGAAGAATTAGATGAGACTATTAAAGAAGACAAAGCCAGCTATGGTTGATTTATACGATATTATTAAAGTGCCTGATCCTGTTTTAAAACAAAAGGCACAGCCAGTTCAAATCATAGATGATGAAATTCGTACCCAAATAGATACGATGATCAATACGATGTATCATGGTGCGGGTATTGGTTTAGCCGCTAACCAAGTGAACATGTTAAACCGTATTTTTGTGATGGATTTACCTGATAATTCATGGGTTCATGGTGATGAAAAAAATGGCATTATTCAGGTGATTAGTCAAAGCCCTAAAGGGGAGATTGAAATGGCGCCGCTTGCCATGATTAATCCTGAAGTCGTTTGGCAGTCTGAGTTACAGTCTGTTTATGAAGAGGGTTGTTTGTCTATTCCGAAGCAATATGCTGACGTTGTACGTCCTGCACAAGTGCGTGTGAAATTTTTGGATTATAATGGTGATGATCAAGAAGAGCTTTATGACGGTCTTCATTCCCATTGTGTTCAGCATGAAATTGATCATTTGAATGGGGTTTTATTTACTGATTATTTATCATCCCTAAAACGTAATATGATTTTGAAGCGCGCTAAAAAGACCATTAAAGAATTATAAAATAAAATGACTAAAAAATTACGTATTGCCTTTATGGGGACTCCAGATTTTGTGGTGCCATTATTTCAGTCATTATTGGATAATGACGCGTGTGAAGTTGTGTGCGTTTATACGCAACCACCGCGTGCGAAAGGGCGTAAAAATAAGTTAGAGAAAACGCCTATTCATTTAGCAGGCGAAGAAGCTGGGTTAGAGGTGTGCTATCCTGAGAATTTTAAGCAAGTGGATGATGTTCAATTATTTGAAGCGTTGAACTTGGATGTTGTGATCGTCGCCGCCTTTGGGATGTTGCTACCGCAATCAATTTTGGAGGCACCCAAGCATGGCTGTATTAATATTCATCCCTCATTGCTACCGCGCTGGCGTGGGCCTTCGCCTGTGCAATATGCTATTTGGAAGGGAGATAGCGAGACTGGCGTAAGTGTTATGAGCCTTGAGAAAGGCATGGATAGTGGGCCTATTATCGCGCAAGCACATTACCCGATTAATGATGAGATTACGTTTCAGGAATTAAACGTTGTTTTATGGGCACGGGGCACCAATTTATTGAATGATATCCTGCGTGATTTGAATGAGACAGATGAGTTGAAATCTGAGATTCAAAATGAAGATGGCGTAACTTACTGTAAGTTATTTACAAAAGAGCAAGGTATTGTTGATTGGTCTAATAAAGTCATAGAAATTAATAGGCAAATTCGCGGGCTTAATCCGTGGCCAGGGACATGGTGTTTAACACCAGATCAACACCGTTTGAAAATTTTAAAAGCAAGCTTGAGTAAAATCAATAGCGATCAAAAGATAGGTACTATTTTGGATAATGGGCTTGTGGTTTGTGGGGATGGTAAAGCGCTTCAGCTTGACCTTGTGCAACCTGAAAATAAAAAGCCGATGGATATTAAATCTGCATTGAATGGTGGCTATATTGTGAGTGGAGAAATTCTGTCGTGACGCGGTGGAAGTTAACGTTGGAATATCATGGTGCGCCTTATTGTGGGTCGCAACGCCAGCCAGATGTACCAACAGTGCAGGGTGCAGTAGAAGCAGCAGTTAAGGAATTTTGTCAACAAGAAGTTCCTGTAACCTTTGCTGGCCGCACAGATGCAGGTGTTCATGCACGAGCGCAAGTGGCACATTTAGATCTAGAATATAAAACCAAAAAAGGTGATGTTAGGGACTTAACGGGGTTTGAATTAACTAAGGCCATTAATGCACATATGATTGACGAAGCCGTATCTGTGATTGATTGTGTTGAGGTTGATAGTGAATTCCATGCACGCTTTAGCGCGCATAATAAGCTTTATACGTACCGAGTTATTAATCGTCCCTATACGTTAGCGCTTGATAAAGGGTTTGCATGGTGGGTTAAAAAACCTTTGGATGTAGAAGCTATGCAAAAAGCGGCCAATTATTTAATTGGGGAACATGATTTTTCAAGTTTTCGCGATGCAGAATGTCAGGCGAATTCTCCTATACGATCGATAGATAGATTTGACATTGAAACGAAAGATGTTATGAATGGCCAAGAAATTTTGTTCCATGTTGAAGGGCAATCTTTTTTACATCATCAGGTACGAAATATGGTCGGAACGCTTAGTTTAGTGGGTGAAGGTAAATGGACGCCAGAAGACCTTGAATCTGCGCTGGAAGCCAAAGATCGTAAGCTAGGCGGAACAAATGCCCCTGCGCATGGGTTATATTTAGTAAGAATTGACTATTAATATTTTTGGCTTATATCTAGCTAAAATTTTACATACAGATAAGGAACGATAATGTCTTTGGATATTAAAGAGAAAAAAGGAATTATGCTCTCTTTGGGCGGGTTTAGCTTATTTGCCATTGGAGATTTGTTTATCAAATTTTTGGCAGATGACGGATTTAAAGCCGTTGAAATTGCTTTCTTTTTAAATATGTTCTATCTACCTTTCTTACTTTTATTATCTCCTATTATTGGTGGTATCAAGGCCACGCTCCGTACTGAAAATTTATGGCTTCATGTTTTACGCTCTTTATTAGGGGTTTGTATCTTTGTTATCAACGTTACCGCATTTCAAAAATTAGGGCTAAGTATGGCATATACCCTAATTTTTGCGGCACCATTTTTTGCAACGATATTATCGTTTCTTGTTTTAAAAGATAAAATTCATATGCATCGTTGGTCAGCAATTATTCTAGGCTTTGTTGGCGTAATCGTGGTGCTACGCCCCGGTTCTGTCCCACTTGATCCTATCGCTTATGCGGTATTGTTTGGTGCGTTTTTAATTGCGGTTAATCATTTGATTGTCCGTAAAATTGGTGAAGATGAACCGCTTATGGCTTTCTCTCTATTTGGCTGTATTATTGGCTTACAGGTCTTTGGCGTGCTGAATTTCTGGGATGGAGAGTCTAATATTCCTTCGCATAGTGACTGGCTATATTTCTTTATTATCGCATTGTTTCATATGGCCGGTGGCCTGATGACTGCGCGGGCATTTTCTATGGCAGATACGGCCATTGTCGCCCCTTTCCATTATGTTCAGCTGTTATGGGGAACAGGATTTGGAATTGTAATTTTTGCGACTGTTCCAGATATTTGGACAGGGCTAGGTGCGTTAATTATTGTGTCTAGCGGTGTTTATTTGATTTACCGTGAGCATGTGAAAAAACAAAATATCACAACAGGTATTACGGCTCATGGTGCGTTGGATCAGGATTAATGACTACGACTGAATAAAAAACTCATCTGGCTCAGCGTGTCCTAAAAATTTTGTATGCGACATGGTTAACCCATAGGCGCCAGCTAAACCTAATACAACTATATCGCCGATTTCTGCCTGTTCAACGTAGATATCTTTGGGGGCGAGACGATCCGCTCCATTACAAAGGGGGCCACCAATAAATATCATTTCGTCTTTAACAGATTCTTGCCCATCAAAAATTTTGTCTTCGTGTTGCGTAATAATGGATAAAGGGTGGTTGATATTAAGGGCTACTGGACGTCTAAAGTGATGTGCGCCGCCTGTGCAGATGACCTGTTTTTTACCAAGGCTAGTTTTTATATCTGTGATTTTAGTGCAATACCAACCTGAATCAGCCGTTAAATAGCGCCCTAATTCGAGAATAAATTCACGATCTGAAAATTTAAAGTTATCAATTAGCTTTTTTAATTCTTTTGCGTATAAATCGATTGAAAAATCTGCGCCTGTTTCTAGGTAATCAATACCAAAGCCACCACCAAAATCAATGATGTCGCAACGTGTTTCAGGGTTTTTTGCCTCAAGCTCTCGCGTGATGGTAAAGACACGACGGCAGTTTTCTAATAAATCTTCAACTTTTAAAACACCAGATGCGGCATATACGTGCAGACCTTTGAAGTTCAAATTTTTAAGGTTTAAAATTTGAGGAAGTACTTCTAAGAAAACGTCTTGGTCGATACCAAATTTACAAGAGTCACCAGAAAACTTTGTTTGAGCACCATGAATATCAAAATTAGGATTTACACGAATAAGAATATCTTGAACATGATTTAATTCTTTGCAAATTTTATTAAGTCGATGCGCCTCAACCAATGATTCAATATGAATTTTTTGTATTTTATTTTCAACGCCCCACCTTAATTCATTTTCAGTTTTACCAGGGCCTGTGAAAACGATTTGAGAAGGGCTAAACCCTGCTTCAACAGCGGCTTTAGCCTCACCAATACTGGCAATTTCGATACCTTTAGCGCCTGCGTTTTTTGCTGTTTCTAGGAATTTTTTATGGGGATTAGCCTTCATTGCATAATAGATTTGAACAGATTCTGGTAGAATTTTTTGAAGTTCTTTTATCTTATTGCCCATGACAGACATATCATAAAGGTAGAAATTTTTATGTTCCGATTTTGATGAAAAATCAGAAATAATATTTATAATATTTTGATCTAAAATCATGAAGTTGTCCTTAAGGGATTTTTAAGCTTATTTAAAATATATTTGTAAAAATTTTGTGTAAATGTTGGTTAATGTCTCTAGCGCATCAACTGAAATATGTTCATTAATGTGATGAGCCGTTTTGTTAAGAAGGCCAAATTCAAAAACAGGGCAATAATTTTTGATGAACCTAGCATCAGAAGTGCCACCACCAGTGGATAGAGTAGGCTTATGATTAGTAATAGACGTGATGCAATCGCAAAATAGTTCAACTGTATCGTTTGTTTCCGTTAAAAATGCTTCACCACCATCTTTATTCCAAATGAGTTCAATTGTGTGATCATATTCTTTTGAGATATTATCTATTTTACCTTGAATTGTTTTCTTCAAGCTCTCGATTGTATGACGATCATTAAAGCGAATACCTAATTTAGCTGTGGCATCAAGGGGAATGACATTGCCTGCGCCTGCACCACTTTGTACATCAACAAATTCTAAATTTGTGGCTTGAAAATGTTCTGTGCCTTCATCAAATACAATATCATTAATATCTTGGATCAGGCGTGTCATGACGGGGATGGGGTTTAAGGCTAAATGGGGATAAGCAACGTGCCCTTTCTTCCCTGTCACAGTGATTATTCCGCCTGTGTATCCCCGACGACCAATTTTTACAGTATCGCCAATAACTTCGTCATTGGTTGGTTCCCCGACAATGGTGATATCTGGTATGTGATTATTTTCTTTTATCCATTCTAAAACGCGTTGTGTGCCGTTAATACTTTCAGCTTCTTCATCGCCAGTGATGAGTAGACTGATAGAGCCATTAAAGCCTGATTTATCGTCTAAGAATCTTGATATAGCGGAAATAAATGTTGTGATGCCTCCTTTCATATCAACTGTGCCACGGCCAATCATGTTACCGTCAACAATATCAGCGCTAAAAGGGGGAACACTCCAAAGTTTTTCATCGCCCACTGGGACAACATCGGTATGTCCAGCGAAACAGATATGTGGGTATTGCGTGCCTAAACGTGCGAAGAAGTTTTTGACAGGGTAGCTACCACCATTGCCTTCAAAAGGGAGGTCAAAAATCTCGAAACCTAATTCGGACAATGTCTTTTTTAATAAATCTTGGGCGCCCGCATCCTCCGGCGTGACAGAGGCACAACGTATTAATTTTTGAGTTAAGGTAATAGGATCAATCATGGCAATAGTTTTATCAAGTTTTGATAGCAATGTCTCTAGAGAATTAAACTATGCCGCGGAACAACTTCTTGCGGGTGAATTGGGGTGTGGCAGAGATTGGAGCTGTTTTAAAATGCGGCTTACAGACAGGGCGATCGGATCTAATCCGGGCGGTAGAGCAAAACCAGTTTGAGGCTCTTCTTCTTTTATGTCATCGATAGAAGGTAATGGTTTGCCAGTCTTGTCATATACAATTTGATAACTGCCAATTTGGCACAGGGTATTTAGCATTGTCTGGCAACTTTTATAGGCTTGCTCTTGTGCAGGGTAGCGCTCTGTAACATCATTAATATAATCATTTAATATGACTCTAATTTCCAAAATACGCTCTACACATTTTTCTCGGGACATGACGGATACCTGTGTAGCTAAATTATGTATGGTGTCATATAGCTTCGCCAGTGAACAATTTTCACTATCTTTTTGTGCATTGTAATAATCGTTTTCATTCGCATATTGACGTTCTTCACCATCATATTTCTTTGTAATAGTGTTGAAATCTGAACAGATAACATTGAGTTGTGGTGAGTCAGAAATATTTTTGTCTAGTGAATATAATTTTAAGCCTTTTGGCTTTAAACCAAAATCTTCACCTAAATCATGTGTAATATTTATTGTAATAACGGCTTCTGGGTTTTCTATGTGAACTTCAGCTGCAAGTTGTGAGATAGTATAAGAGACTTGTGAGAGTTGATGAACAATACTTGGTGTTTTGTTGTCAGCTCGTGTTTCGCAGTGTTGCATAATTAAAGCGAGATTTAAACTGGTAAGCGCTGTATCAAAATTATTTTCTTTGAAAAAAAACTTAATATCTTGAATCAAAACATCAGTATTCTCTATGACAAGCTCTTCGCTGTCATAGAGATGAGAATCCATCAGGCGTTGCGTGAAATCTTGCGCAGATTTTTGTAGTAATATTCTGTTAGTTTCTTGCATTTTAGAGCCGTCTAGTTGGTATTAAGCAGTTTATACCTAGATTCAAAATACAAAGCCAACAAAATTACGGAAAAACGAGGAAAAAATTAACTTAATAAGTAAGTTACGCCTAATCAATCACGTAGAAGGTCATTAATACCAGTTTTACTGCGGGTTTTAGCATCTACACGCTTCACAATAACCGCGCAGGCTAAATGCGGTGTTTCAGGTGTTTTACCAGGTAGGGTTCCTGGAACAACAACAGAATAAGCTGGTACGCGACCATAGCTGATCTCGCCACTTTCGCGGTCAACAATTTTAGTTGAGGCACCTAAGAATACGCCCATAGAAATGACTGAGCCTTCTTCAACGACGACACCTTCAGCAACTTCTGAGCGGGCGCCAATGAATACATTATCTTCGATGATAACGGGACCAGCTTGTAATGGTTCAAGAACACCACCGATACCAGTACCTCCTGAGATATGACAGTTCTTACCAATTTGCGCACATGATCCGATTGTCGCCCATGTATCAACCATCGTGCCTTCGTCAACGTAGGCACCTAAATTTACAAAGCTAGGCATTAAAACAACGCTTGGCGCAATAAAAGCAGAGTGACGAACAATGGCATGAGGCACGGCACGGAAGCTTGCTTTTTCAAAATCTTCTGCGGTCCAATCCTTGAATTTTGATGGAACTTTATCCCACCAGCTTGATCCTTGTGGGCCGCCCGCCATCATTTCCATTGGGTTTAAGCGGAAAGATAAAAGAACAGCTTTTTTCAACCATTGATTAACGTTCCACTCAGCGCCAGATTTCTCAGCAATACGTACTTTACCAGAATCAAGATCGTTTAACGCTTGCATGACTGCATCGCGTACATCGCCTTTTGTATCAGTGTTAATTTGATCGCGCTCATCCCAAGCTTGATTAATAATGGTTTCTTGATTCATGATTTTATCCGTATAGTTGGTTTTTACTTGTTTGTTTAATTTTTAGGGCCTTATAGGTTTAACCACAATGAAGTGTGAAATTCAATGGAACATATTATCTTTAGATGAGTGGACAGCCCATTTTGATAAAATAGAGCGCTCTAATCTTCTTCAGAGTTATGTTTATGCGCAGGCGCAGTGTAAATTAAAGCGACAACGCGCACGTTGGGGCTTGATTACGGTGGACGGTAAACCCGCTGGATTAGTGCAGATGCTTGAGGCGGGCATTTTGAAGAATTTATTTCATGCTGTTATTTTAGACCGTGGGCCGTTGTGGTTTGAGGGGTTTGGTGGTGTGGCGCATATAAAAGTATTTTTTGAAGAATTTAACCGTCAATTTCCTAATCGGTTTGGACGGAAAAGACGGATTATTCCTGAAATGCAAAATGGTGCAACGGCGCAGGCTATTCTTAACCAAATTGGATTGGAAAAATATGAGGCGCAAACGCCTTACCAGACTTTATGGTGGGATTTAACGATAGAGAATGAAACGGCGCGTGCGAATTTGAAGAGTAATTGGCGCGGAGCTTTACAAAAAGCAGAGAAAAGCGCGGTTAAAATAGAATGGGATACGGAAGGGAAATTAGCCTCTTGGATGTTGTCACATTATGAGCGTGATAAGCGCGATAAAGGCTATTCTGGGGCATCGCCTCAATTATTGGATAATATTGCCTTATTTTCAGCGCGTCAGAAGTCTATAGTCATAGGCAGAGCAACATTGGATAGTAACGATATTGCAGGTGTCATGTTTATAAAGCATGGACGAAGTGCCACTTATCAAGTGGGCTGGTCAGGGGATCTGGGGCGTGCAAATTCAGCGCATCATTTGCTTCTCTGGCAGGGTAGAAATGTGTTAAAAGATTATGATATTCGTGAGCTTGATTTAGGAGGCGTAAATGATGAAACAGCAGCAGGTGTTAAAAAGTTTAAATGTGGGACTGGCGCTCAAGAAATTGAGCTTATTGGTCAGTATATGTAGCGCATTTGTTTTAGTTGCACCTTATCAGGTGAAGGCTGAAGGCAAGAATACTGTTATCCCTAAAGTAGTTGTGCCTGAGGGTAAGCAAGAAATTCGTTATGACGTCTATGCAGGAGGCGTACATGCCGTGCAGGCAGATATGAATATTGACCTTAGTAAAAAGGGAAAATATGACTTCTCAATGACGGCTAAAACCTATGGTTTACTTGGTAAATTAGCGCCGTGGGAAGGTATTTTTGCGACAGAAGGTTGGGAGAAAAAAGGTAATGCTTATCAGCCGGAAATGCATAAATCAGAAGCTACATGGAAAGATGAGCTCGAGGTCAAAAAGTACGAATATAACGAAGATGGTTCTTTTAAGTCATATACGATTAAGGAAGACAAAAAAGATACCGCCATCCAAAAAATTGATGATGAACTGACTCAAGGGACAACGGATGTCATGAGCGCTGTACTTGCAATGATGAAGCAGGTGACAAAGGGTGAAGAATGTAAAGGCAGTGCCGATATATTTGATGGAAAGCGCCGTTTTAAACTGATTTTCAATCATAAAAAAGAAGTCGAGTTACCTAAATCTAAATATAATCTTTATCATGGTCTTGCTACGGAATGTAGTGTTGAAGTGAAACCAGTGGCAGGAAAATGGCATGATAAGCCACGCGGCTGGATTTCAATTCAAGAACAGGGCAGAGAACGTGGAAAAATGCCAACAGTGTGGTTTGCACAAATGGCAGAAAATCAACCTGCTATTCCGGTAAAGGTACGTGTTAAAACAGCGTACGGAACCTTATTTATGCATATGACGGAATATAGTGGCCTCAATAAGAAGCTGGTTTTGAAAAAATAAAGTGAAACAGCCCCCAGATGTCATGATTTGCAACACGATGTGACTTGATTTGTTCCGTCTTTTCCTGAAAATAGCCTAATGAAAAATAAAACCCCTTTAGCAATTGTAATTTTGGCCGCTGGCCGTGGTACGCGTATGAAATCGTCACGTGCCAAAGTCATGCACGAGATTGCTGGCCGTCCGATGATTTCTTGGCTGATTGAAACAGCAGAACAGCTAAATCCTGAAAAAATAATTGTCGTGACCGCCTCTGATATGGATGATGTTGCTGACGCTGTGGCACCATATGCTTGTGTTGTTCAAGACAAGCAATTAGGTACAGGTGATGCTGTGAAGCCCGCTATGGCTTTGTTGGGAGGCTTTAAGGGAAAAGTTTTGGTGTTACTGGGTGATGAGCCTTTCTTAAACGTGCAAGATTTAGAGGAAATGATTGCGACAGATGATATTTCTGTTATGGCTGTACGCTCTTCTGAGTTTCAAGGTTTGGGTCGTATGGTCTTAAATGATGATCAAACGCTAGATCGTATTGTGGAAGAAAAAGACTGTACGTCTGCGCAAAAAGAAATTGATTTACGAAATGCTGGAAATTTCTGTTTTCCTGCTGAAAAATTGGCAAATTGGTTAGGGAAATTACAAAATGATAACAAGCAGTCAGAATATTATTTAACGGATATTCCCAAAATTGCGCAAGGTGAAGGTGTTTCGACAAAAGTGATTGAAACAGCTGCCGAATGTTACTGGGGGATTAATACCCGCGCGCAACTGGCAGAACATGAGGCTGTTGCACAAAATAGACTACGTGCTAAAGCCATGGAAAATGGTGCAACCTTAATTGATCCTGCGACGGTGACGTTTTGTTGGGATACAAAAATAGGTGAGGATGTATTGGTTGAGCCAAATGTTATTTTTGCTGCAGGTGTAACGATTGATAATAACGTACAGATTTTTGGCTTTTCTTATATCGAAGGAGCGCACATTGAAGCGGGGGCTAAAATTGGGCCATTTGCGCGTATTCGTCCGCAATCGCACATAATGAAAAAAGCAAAAGTGGGTACGTTTGTAGAAATTAATCGCTCTACGATAAAAGCAGGGGCAAAAGTGCCTCATTTAACTTACGTTGGTGATGTCACTATTGGTGAGCGCGCTAATATTGGTGCAGGTACAGTCTTTGCTAATTATGATGGTGTGTTCAAACATAAATCAACGATTGGTAAGGATGTTTTTGTTGGATCAAATAGTACGGTTATTTCGCCTGTCACTGTTGGTGAGGGTGCGATTTTGGCGGCAGGATCTAACATTAATAAAGACGTTCCAGAAAACGCGATGGCGATTGGACGTTCGCGTCAGGAAAATCGTCATGGTTGGGCCAGTGAATACCGAAAAATTAAACAAGAAGAAAAGAAAAAAGTATAATGTGTGGAATTATTGGCGTTATTGGTAATGAAAAAGCAACTCCACAATTATTGGAAGGGCTAAAGCGTTTAGAATATCGTGGATATGACTCAGCGGGGATTGCGACGCTTGTTGATGGTCAGATTGATCGCCGTCGCGCCGAAGGTAAGCTGGTTAATCTTGAAAATTTATTGAACGAATCCCCTCTGGACGGCGTTATTGGCATTGGACACACGCGCTGGGCGACACATGGCGGGCCAACCACCAATAATGCGCATCCACATGCGACCGAAAAAGTAGCCGTTGTGCATAATGGTATTATTGAGAATTATGCTGAGATTAAAAAAGAGCTTCAAGATTTGCAGTGTCGTTTTGAAACAGATACAGACACAGAAGTTATTGCACATTTAATTACACATTACTTAACGCAAGGTGCATCACCTACAGAGGCATTTGATAAAGCGGCTGATCGTTTAAAAGGTGCCTATGCTTTAGCGGTTATTTTTTCTGGTGAAGAAAATTTAATGATTGGCGCACGCCAAGGAACACCCCTTGCTGTTGGGTATGGTGAAGATGAAATGTATTTGGGATCAGATTCATATTCGTTAGCACACTTAACACAAAAAATTACGTTTTTAGAAGATGGAGATCGTGTAGCCCTGACCAAAAAATCAGTGCGTATTTATACAGCAGAAAATGACAATGTTGATCGTCCTATTCGAATTACGGCGCAATCTGGTGCGACGACTGGTAAGGGTGAATATCCACATTTTATGCTGAAGGAAATCTACGAACAGCCTGCGGTTATTGGCGATACGCTGAATTCATTTATTAACCCGGCAACAGGCGATATCGCGCTTTCTGCGGAGATTATTGATGCGTTAGAAGCGACATCGCGTATAACGCTAATCGCCTGTGGAACAGCGTATTACGCCTGTATGGTCGCAAAATATTGGTTTGAACAACTGGCTCGAATTCCGTGTGAAATTGATATTGCGTCAGAGTTTCGCTATCGCGAAGCACCAATGCCTAAAGACGGTATTTGTATTTTTGTTTCTCAATCAGGTGAGACGTTAGATACATTAGAAGCACTTCGTTACTGCAAACGCCAAAAACAAAAAATCCTCTCAATTGTTAATACAATTGAAAGTACAATTGAGCGTGAGTCAGACATGGTACTTCATACATTGGCCGGGCCAGAAATTGGTGTGGCTTCGACGAAGGCATTTACCACACAGCTAACTACCCTTGCTTGTCTGACTCTAGCACTCGCGTTTAAAAAAGGCACGATTACAGGTAAAGATAAAGAAGTTCATTCAGAAGCTCTCCGTCATTTACCAAAAATTGCGGCGAATATTTTAAATCATGATGAAGAAATTAAAAAAATTGCGAAACAAATTTCTGGTGTACGTGATGTTTTATATATGGGACGTGGAAGTTTGTATCCAATCGCTCTTGAGGGAGCGCTTAAGTTAAAAGAAATTTCCTATATTCATGCAGAAGGTTATGCTGCAGGTGAAATGAAACATGGGCCGATTGCGTTGATTGATGAAAATGTGCCGATTGTGGCTATTGCGCCGTCTAATGACCCTTTATTTGAAAAAACGGTGTCTAATATTCAGGAAACTGTGGCACGTGGTGGACAGGTTTTATCATTTTCTGATCTTGCAGGTACAGAAGTTATGAAAGATATGTTTAAATGGTCAGTATCGTTAGGCGACGTACATCCTTTTGTTGCACCAATTCTCTATACAATTCCTGTACAGTTGCTATCATATCACGTGGCTGTTGCTAAAGGGACGGATGTTGATCAACCAAGAAACTTAGCGAAATCAGTTACCGTCGAATAATTTTACTTTCATCACAGTAATCAGGATTTTGAATAATGCCCGTCGATCACGTTAAAAACTTTTTTAACTCTAAATCATCTCCAGGTATTTTGCTTTGTATTGCCGCTTTATCAGCGATGATATTAGAAAATTCACCTTTCTTTGAACTTTACGATTTATTTAAAAATATTCCTGTTGCTATCCAACTAGGATCTTTTGAAATAAATAAACCATTATTGCTTTGGATCAATGATGGATTGATGGCGATTTTCTTTTTGCTTATCGGGCTGGAGATTAAACGGGAGTTATTAGAGGGGCATTTATCAAAACGTTCTCAGATTATTTTGCCTGCTGTTGCGGCGCTAGGTGGGCTTATTTGTCCAGCGTTAGTGTATGCGTATATTAATATAAGTAGCCCAGAGACCTTGCAAGGGTGGGCTATTCCTGCTGCGACGGATATTGCCTTTGCTTTGGGCGTATTAATTATATTAGGGGATCGTATTCCACCAGCCTTAAAGGTGTGTTTGGTTGCGATTGCAATTATTGATGACTTGGCGGCGATTGTTATTATTGCTTTGTTCTATACAGCAGAAACATCAATTGTGTCGCTCTCTGGGGCGGGTATTGGGTTGTTGATTGTTTTCTGGATGAACCGTAGAGGGGTAACACAGTTAGGTCCTTATATGGTCATGGGGCTTATTATCTGGGCGTTTGTTTTAAAATCAGGCGTGCATGCTACGCTCGCAGGGGTGGCATTAGGGTTATTGATTCCTTTACGTGCTGAAAATGAAGAAGGGAAATCACCTTTAAAAGTCATTGAGCATGCGCTTCATCCTTGGATTGCGTTTGCGATTATTCCTATTTTTGCCTTTGCTAATGCGGGTGTTTCATTAAAAAGCGTTACATTAGAAACATTCTTACAGCCTGTAACATTAGGAATTATGTTGGGGCTATTTTTAGGAAAACAATTTGGAGTCATGTTATTCACTTATTTAGCCGTGACTTTAAAACTATGTCGTTTGCCCGAGGGAGTGAATTGGAAACAGTTCTATGGGGTTGCGTTGTTAACGGGTATTGGCTTTACCATGAGTTTATTTATAGGGACGTTGGCGTTTTCTGATATTCAATATTTATCAGCTGTCAGATTAGGGGTGCTAAGTGGTTCAATTTTATCAGCTATTTTTGGTATAACTATTTTATTGATGAGCACATCACCAAATAAAACTAAATAATTTTCTTCGTAATTGATTCCATAAAATGGAATTTTCTTGATTTTTGACCGACTCTATGATCTACTCAAATTAATTAATAAAAAAAGAAGCGATTTTTATTAAACATAGTCGTGGAAAAAAACAGGGTACAAAATTATGTGTAGCGATAAGACATGTAATGCTTTCTGGCCACCAAAAGGCTGGAAGCATTTCGACGTCATTAAAAATACTTCTGGTCAATCAGTAACCAAAGACCCCGTGAGCGGTAAGGTCAAAGGCTTGGTGTACCAAATCGATTCTTCTCCTACATATTATGCTGGTAATATTATTTCTGCGGTGCATGAAATTAAAATTTCTGGTTGGGAATATAATATTTTGGGTGAAAGTGAAGAATATCCTATATTGTCATTTTTCTTAGAAGACCGCTTAAACCATACAACACAGAAAGAAAGATGCATTTCACAAATTAAAGTGAAAAATAAACTATTTCCTGTGACGAGCAGTTCTGCACATAGAAGCTATATGGTTGCTTTATTGTTTATGAAGCAAATTGATGTGGGTAATGTGTTGGATATTAACCGCGTGTTATCTATGTATAAAATTCATCCGACACAGCGTGGTATTTATAAACTCAAAAACTATGTTAGAAATGCATTTTTTGTTACTGAATATTCTAAATCAGATGATAAGAAGGTTAATACCGACTAATCTTTAAAAAAAATGAGTGTTGACCATTCGTCGATATGATAATTTTTCTGTAATGTTACATTATCATAGTGAGATTTTATATCGTCTTCTTGTTCTATTAAAAGACCAGACAAAATAATGTGACCCGTCACATTTGTATGAAGCATAATATCTTCTGATAATATTCTTAAGGGCATTGCCAAAATATTAGCGATTGTTAAATCAAAGGAAAGTGCTGGGTCAATTTTTTTAAATCCGTCGCTTTCAATGACATCAATGTTATTTGCTTTGTTTATTCTAACGTGATTATTTGTGACGATAATTGATTCTGGATCAATATCAGTCGCTAGAATTTTTGCGCTCGGCCATAGCTTATGTGCAGCAATGGATAGAATGCCTGCGCCTGCGCCCAAATCAAGGATTGTTTCAGGGGTAAATCCTTCGTTTTTTAAGCTTAATAAGGCCTTTAAACAGCCGGCTGTTGTACCGTGAGAACCAGAGCCAAAAGCAGTTGCGGCATCGATCAAGAGGGGAATTTTATCTTCTGGTATATCGCCTTCATAGTGACTGCCGTATACAAAGAAATCTTCTATTTCAAACGCAGGAAGCGCTTCATAGCTTTGAGCAAGCCAATTAACATTTTCGTCCAATTTTTTAATTTCAAACTGGTCAATTTTGATTAAACCGACGTCATTGGCGGGAATACGTTTTATTAGATAATCTGTAAATTCTGCTTCTGTTATGTTGTGATCAATGACACATAGTATTTCATAGCCATTTTTTGTAATTAAGCTTGATACGGATAAGCAAAATTCTTGTAAAGACTCATTAAAAAGACCGAGCTGCGTTTGTGACAATTCGGTCTTAATAATAAAATTAATTTGATAATTAGAAGATAAATCAGAAATTATTTATCGTCCTCTTCATCGTCTATATCGTCATCATCATCGACTTCTATGTCGTCTAAATCACTATCGATTGTTAATGTTGCATCATCATCGTCATCGTCGTCATCATCTTCATCAACATCATCTAAGCTTACGATATCATCATCAGCATCAATGTCGTCTAGGTCATCATCTTCGGCTTCTTCAGCTGTTTTTGCTTTTTCAGCTTCTTTAACGGCAACGGCTTCTTCAATTTTTGCAATGCTTCCGCGACGTGATTTAACCTTAATCTCTCCTGTAAATTCTGCTTCACAAGAAGGGCAAACGATAGGTGTTTTGCCGAGATCATAAAAACGCGTCCCACAATCCATACAAATGCGTTTTAATCCTTTAGACATATTAATCTCTCCTTCAATAAATAAAAATTCTAACCCTTGGATTGCATGATTTTTGACGTGTTGTCAAAAAAAATATAGCAAATTGGCATTATTATTTTTAAAACGTTCATCATTGCTAGACCTACGTGACTTTCCACGATAATATTGGGTAATTTTTAACCACTCTTGGGTTAAGATAATACCCACTTTCAATTATTTGGAGATTTTCATTCAATGCATACCTCAGTCGTTATTTGCGGATATAAACGCTCTCCCTTCCATTTTGCTAATAAAGGTGCGTTAGCGCGTGTACGCCCAGATGACATGGCCGCAACCGTGATTAAGGCGCTGATAAATGAAACAGGCGCTAAGGCGGATGATATCGAAGATTTGCTAATGGGTTGTGCATTCCCAGAGGCTGAGCAAGGATTTAATGTTGCTAAAATTGTGGCGCAATTGGCTGGATTGCCGAATAGCGTTGCAGGTGCGACCGTTAACCGTTTTTGTGGCTCGTCCATGACGACTGTACAAATGGCGGCGGGCTACATTCAAATGGGTGCGGGTGATTTATTCATCTGTGCCGGTGTTGAATCAATGTCACGTATTCCAATGGGTGGATTTAACCCGATGCCAAACCCTAACATGACGCCAGTTTGTGATGCGGCCTATATTGGCATGGGTGAGACAGCAGAGAATTTAGCGAAGAAATACAAAATTGACCGTAAAACGCAGGAAGAATTTGCAGCATTATCCCATCAAAAAGCAGGTAAAGCGCGCGCAGATGGCAAATTCAAAGATGAGATCGTACCAATCGGTGACGTAACAGAAGACGGGTGTATTCGCCCTGAAAGCACCGCAGAAGGTCTTGCGGGATTGAAATTAGCCTTTGATGAAAACGGAACCGTGACAGCAGGAACAGCTTCTCCATTAACAGATGGTGCGGCAGCTGTTTTGGTCGCGTCTGAAGAATATGCAAAGAAACATGGCCTTCCTATCATGGCACGTATCAAATCAGTGGGTGTGGCTGGGTGTGATGCCTCCATTATGGGGATTGGCCCAGTGCCTGCGTCGACAAAAGCATTAGAGCGTGCAGGCTTAACAATTGATGATATTGATATCGTGGAGTTAAACGAAGCGTTTTCTGCGCAATCTTTACCAGTTATTCAAGATCTTAAAATTGATCAATCCAAGCTTAATCTTGATGGTGGCGCGATTGCTCTAGGGCATCCACTCGGTGCCTCTGGTGCGCGTATCACGGGTAAGTTGGCTAGCCTTATGCAACGTGAAGGCAAGAAACTAGGCCTTGCGACCATGTGTATTGGTGGCGGTCAAGGGACAGCGATTATTTTGGAATCAGTAGAATAGGACACGTACATTATGACGATTAAAAAAGTTGCAGTCATTGGTGCAGGGGTTATGGGGAGCGGAATTGCTGCTCAGATAGCCAATGCAGGTGTACCTGTTGTGTTGCTGGATATTGTGCCCAAAGATGCAGAAGACAGAAATGTCATCGCTAAGGGTGCTATTGCGAAGATGTTGAAGGCTGATCCTGCGCCGTTCATGTCAAAACGCAATGCGAAGCTGATTGAAGTGGGTAATTTAGAAGATGATTTAGAAAAATTATCTGAGTGTGATTGGATTGTTGAAGTGGTGCTTGAGGATTTGAACATCAAGCATGCAACATATGAAAAAATTGAAAAGCATCGTAAAAAAGGTTCGATTGTTACGTCTAACACTTCCACTATTCCGCTGGCTAAATTAGCAGAAGGTCAGTCTGAGTCGTTTACGAAAGACTTTATGATTACGCATTTTTTCAACCCGCCACGTTATATGCGTCTTTTAGAAATTATTGTAGGTGATAAGACACGTACAAATGCGGTTAAAACGATTGAAGAATTTTGTGATGTACGCCTTGGTAAAGGTGTTGTGCATTGTAAGGATACACCAGGATTTATCGTCAATAGATTGCTTGTATTTTGGATGCAGTCCGCTGTTAATCATGCCATCGCCGATAATGTGCCGATTGAGGTTGCGGATGCGGTGATGGGTAAGCCTATTGGTGTGCCAAAAACGGCTGTATTTGGTTTAATTGATTTGGTTGGTGTTGATTTAATGCCTTATTTATCTACATCTATGCTTTCTAGTTTGCCGAAAGATGACGCGTACAGAAAAATCTATCAAGATTATCCATTTGTCAGCCAAATGATTAAGGCTGGTTATAACGGACGTAAAGGTAAAGGTGGTTTTTACCGTTTGAACCCAGATGCGCCGAAAGGCACGAAAGAAAAGCAAACATTAGAGCTTAAGGCTGATAAGTTTGATGAAGCACAATACCGTAAATCAGATAAGCCAAAATTAGAGTCTGTTAGTGCGGGTAGAAAAGGCTTGCGCGCGGTTGTTGAAACGGACGATCAGGGTGGTCATTATGCATGGAAAGTGTTGAGTGAAACATTATCGTATGCGGCGTCACTTGTGCCACAAATTGCTGATTCAATTTTAGAAATTGATCAAGCGATGAAGTTGGGAACGAATTGGAAATTTGGTCCGTTTGAAATGATAGACCAACTGGGTGCAAAATGGTTCGCTGATAAGTTGGCTGATGCAGGTATGGGTGTACCAGAACTTATTACCAAAGTAGGTGATGGAAGTTTCTATAAGGTCGAAGACGGTCAGCAACAATATTTTGGAACCGATGGTAAGTACCACAAAGTTGAGCGTGGCGAAGGTGTGTTACTTTTAAAAGATATTAAGCTTGCTTCTGAGCCAGTTATTAAAACAGGTAGTGCTAGCGTTTGGAATGTCGGTGATGGTGTTTTATGTGTTGAGTTCACAGGTAAAATGAATGCGCTGGATGAAGAAGTATTTACGGCTTATCACAAGGCTATCAAATTAATTGGTGATGGCAGTGGTGAGTATAAAGCGATGGTGATTTATAATGAAGGATCACATTTCTCTGCGGGTGCTAATCTAGGGTTGGCTATTTTTGCGATGAATATAGCGATGTGGCCACAAATTGAATCGCTAGTTTCTGGTGGTCAAAAAGTTTATAAAGCGTTGAAATATGCGCCTTTTCCAGTCGTGTCTGCCCCTAGCGGTATGGCACTTGGTGGGGGATGTGAGATTTTATTACATTCAGATCATGTGCAAGCGCACGCGGAAACTTATACTGGTTTAGTTGAAGTTGGTGTTGGCTTGATCCCTGGTTGGGGTGGGTGTAAAGAAATGCTGTTGCGTTTCCAAGAAGAAGAAAAAGAAAACTATGATAAGGCCACTGGTGGTAAACAATTATGGTTTAGTCCAAAAGTAACGCCAATGGGCGCTGTTAGAAAAGCATTTGAGACAATTGCTTTAGCTAAAGTTGCGAAATCTGCGCAGGAAGCAAAAGAATTTAAATATTTAAAAGCGTCTGATGATATTACAATGAATAGAGATCGTTTGTTGTTTGATGCCAAGCAAAAAGCATTAACGTTATCGAAAGATTATTCTGCGCCTGAGCCAGTGGAAGAAATTCGCGTGCCAGGCCCATCAGGAAAAATGGCATTAGATTTAGCTGTGGCTGATTTGCGTAAATCAGGTAAAGCAACACCATATGACGTGAAAGTATCATCCGCTGTAGCGACTGTGTTATCTGGCGGTGATGCAGATTGGACAGCGCCAATTCATGAAAATGATTTATATGAATTAGAGCGCAAAGAGTTCATGCAACTTATCCGCCATGAAGGCACACAAAAACGTGTTGAGCATATGTTGGCAACAGGCAAACCGCTTAGAAATTAACTCATCGTTAAGCTAGGGCGCATCATAAATTGTCGAACAGATTGTTGAACGGCGTCAGCAATGTCATCATCGTCAGCAGGCGGATCTTGCTCAATAATAGGAGCGCTTGATGCTCGACACCCTAAGATACCACCGTCAATAACAACTAGATTTTCATGACCATTTTCGGCTAAACAAAGTGCAATTTGTTTAGCTCGTGGACCCATTTTACAAAGAATAAATAGGGGTTGTTCCATATTGCGCTCAATATCAGGCGTTACGTTATGCATAGGTGTATGTATGACAGGACAACCTAGGCGCATATTTTCGTATTCAAGTTCACTGCGAATATCTAAAATAGGTAAAATTTCACTTGAAGTTAGTAGTTGAGTAAAGTCTGCGGCGGAAATTGTACTTATTGTCATGATTGATCCTATTTAGCATTAAAAAAAGCGGGTTATTGCTAACCCGCTTTAATATTTATTCTATTATAGAATTTCCTACAAGAAACTATTATTTAGTTATTTGTGTAAATTTTGGTTCTCTTGGCTGCATAACTGGTGCAGGCATTGGCGCTGGTGTTGGTGCAACAACAACTTTTGGTTGAACAACAGGCGCTGGTGCAGGTGCTTGAACAACTACTGGAGCTGGTTCAGGTGCTACCATAGCAGCACGTTGTGCGCGTGTTTGAACTGTACGTTCTTCAGTGTACGCGCCACCATATGTACATTCATCCAATTCATCATTACATGATGGAATTGCGCCACATGCTGAAATTGTAGCAGCACATCCAGCCACTAAGGCTAAAGATAGTAATTTTTTCATAATATATTTCCTAAGTTATTAACGGGTTATAGGACTTGTTATCCACAGGCTGAATACCTAAAAAGCCTGTGTTAAGCAAGTTTTTACCGTTTATCGCTTAAATAACGACGCTCTAGATGTTTCAATAACCCGTCGGTGCTTAGCTTTTTACCTGTTATTTGCTCTAACATTGCTAGCGTATCTTCTTTACGACCCAAAGCATGGATGTTTTCTTTAATCCACTCATTGATAGGTTCTAGATTACCTTCACGGACTTTATCGGCCATATCAGGGAAAGCACTATAAAGTGTTTCATGAATTTGCGCGGCGATAATATGAGAAAGTGTATTGGTTGGAATAAATCCGAAGCGTCCTGTAAACCAATCTGGGTTTTGTAATGGGCCTTCGGCTAGTGTTTTAGGCTCGCTGCCTAATAATTCTGCACTTTCTTTGTTCCAACGTGCGGGCACGTCTTTAACTTCAATTTTACCGTTAATCAAATCACGTTCAATTCTGTACCGTAAAATATCATGGAAAATTTTACTTAGTTCGTCTGCGTCATTACGGTTGTTTGTTTTGTTAATGACTTTTTTCAGACGGTATAAATTTTCTGGATCGAAAGATTTATTCTTAAACTGTCTAAACACACCTTCGGCGCGGATAGAGATAAAGTCAAAAAATTGTGGCGTACGACCAATGATTGTTTCGTATAGAACACTTAATGAGTTCATCATTAATGCACCCTGATCTTGACCAACAGGTTGTGTTTTCCAGCTATCAGGAAGGTTTTGATAGTAAAGACCACGAGCACCTTGGTATAAAGTATCGCTCATAGAATCTAAGAATGTGTCGCTGTCACCACAACGTACAAGCACGCGAGTATCTTCTGGAGCGCTTCCTGTCATAGGAGATAAGTTTGAAACGTATAATCCACCACGCTCAAAGTCAAAGCCCATCATTTTAAGAATGGTTTCGTTCAACCACATTTGATCAGCTTTAGTGAAGTCACCATTTAATTCTTCTGGTGCATCTTGTGATGATTGTTTTTCAATGGCTTCGGCGTGTAATTTTTTTAATGGCTCAAGTAAATTATCATATAGCTCATCCATTTGAGCTTCTGAAATATCACTCGCATAACCTAATAATAATGCTTTATATGGTGTGCGCGTGTTAAATTTCTTTTGTTTTAGTTCTGCAATTTTGCGATAAAGTGCAACCACTTTTTCCATGTAAGGTTGTGCATCATCCCAGCTATTATTTTTTAAAGCGTTGGCGTGCATTTTACGACCTTCATTAGATACTTGCACGGAGGCAATGTATAATTCAGGAGGAAGCGCGGCTAGATGAGAATGAATGCGGCGCATTTCGCGTAAGTTAGCTTGATCCCACTCATTCCAATTATCAGGATTTTGTTCTGCCTCTTGTTCTACTTTCTCAAGTAGGTTGGTAACAGTCGGTGTCGTTGTTTCAGCGTAAATACGTTTTGTTAAAGAAGAAATATCATGGATACGGCGCTGCATACTGCCGACAGGCATTGATGTCATCATATCGACGGCTAGTGTATTTCTAATCGAAAACATTGTGTTTAGATTTGAAAAATAAAATTTAAGATCGTTATATCCTGCTGCTGGTTCAGAAACAGTTTCTAATTTGACGTTATCGCTCATGAGACTTCCTATTATAGTATGTGTAAATTGATCAATTATTACGCTTTAAGTAGTATAGCTTCTCTTAATAGGGTTAATAAACTTTTAACGCATATGAATTAAAATTATTAGATAATGTCAATGTTTTGGAAAATAACTCTGAAAGTTATTATTTTTAGCGAAACAGCCGATAAAATTAGCGTTAAAACTTATTCTTGATTATACTATCTATTCGAAATCTAACCCCTTACATGAGATATATACATGCCAGTTTACAATGCCCCCCTTGAGGATATCAAATTTGTTCTAAATGACGTTTTGGACGCATCTAGCCTGACGAAAATTGAAGGCTATGAAGAAGCGACGGGTGATTTGGTTGAGCAAATCTTAGAAGAGGGCGCAAAATTATGTGAGAACGTACTTTTCCCTATTAACCAAAGCGGTGATGAAGAGGGGTGTACGTTAAAAGATGGTGTTGTCACCACGCCTAAAGGTTTTAAGGAAGCTTATAAAGAATTTACCGAAGGTGGTTGGTGTGGTGTATCTGGTGATCCTGAATATGGTGGCATGGGTCTGCCGATGTTGGTGAATACCGTTATGCAGGAAATGATTTGTAGCGCTAATTTCTCATTTGGTATGTATCCGGGGCTGTCACAAGGAGCGTATGAAGCGCTACATCATTATGGGACAGATGAACAAAAACAAACTTATTTGCCGAAGCTTATTACAGGTGAGTGGTCAGGGACGATGTGCCTGACAGAAGCGCATTGTGGTACAGATTTAGGGTTAATGCGTACAAAGGCTGAACCAAACGGTGATGATTCATTTAATATTACAGGATCAAAGATTTTTATTTCAGCTGGTGAGCATGACTTAGCTGAAAACATTATCCATTTGGTGTTAGCGCGTCTTCCAGGCGCGCCAGAGGGCGTAAAAGGCATTTCGTTATTCGTAGTGCCAAAATTCTTACCAGAGGATATGAGCCGTAATGGTATCGAATGTGGCTCTATTGAGCATAAAATGGGTATTAAGGCATCTAGTACGTGTGTGATGAACTTAGAGGAGGCCAAAGGGTGGCTTGTGGGCGCACCGCATAAAGGTCTAAAAGCCATGTTTACGATGATGAACGCTGCTCGTTTAGGGGTGGCTATGCAAGGTTTAGGTATCGCAGAAGTGGCGTATCAAAATGGGCTAGCCTATGCGAAAGATCGCTTACAAATGCGGGCGCTTGATGGCGCAAAATTTCCTGATAAACCGGCTGACCCAATTATCGTACATCCAGACGTACGCCGTATGCTTTTGACCTCAAAAGCGTTCTGTGAAGGATCACGGGCACTGTCTTATTGGGTTGGGATGAATTTGGA
This sequence comes from Alphaproteobacteria bacterium, assembly GCA_018608245.1. Taxonomy (GTDB): domain Bacteria; phylum Pseudomonadota; class Alphaproteobacteria; order Micavibrionales; family Micavibrionaceae. Next base: position 98,958 of record JABAZY010000017.1, read on the forward strand.
TATCTCACTTAAACATGCTGATCCTGATGAACGACAAGCGGCAGATGATTTGGTTGCGTTATTAACACCTATTGTGAAGGCGTATCAAACGGATATGGGTTTTGAAATTTCATCACTAGCGATGCAAATTCATGGTGGTCATGGGTATATTTGGGAATATGGCGTTGAACAATATGCACGTGATGCACGTATTGCGATGATTTATGAAGGTACAAATGGTATTCAGGCACTTGATTTAGTGGGGCGTAAAATGGGGGCACATATGGGGCGTTATTTACGCCGTTTCTTCCATCCTGTTAGTGAATATATAGAAGCAAATCAAGCTAATGAGAAATTGCAGGAATTTGTTTTCCCGTTGGCAAAATCTTTTGCAAAGCTACAACAATCAACGGCGATTATTGCGCAAAAAGGATTGAAAGATCCGAATGAAGCAGGGGCGGCCAGTGTTGATTATCTACGTCAGTTTGCGTTAGTTGCGATGGGCTATATGTGGATTCAAATGGTAGAGGCGGCACAGAAAAAATTAGATGAAGGTACTGACAATAAAAAATTCTACGAATCTAAAATTAAAACAGCGCGCTTTTTCTTTGCGCGTATGCTTCCCGAAGGTGATTGGCATTTCAAGGCTGTAATGTCTGGTGCGGATAATCTAATGGACATGACAGAAGACGAGTTTTAGGAGAAAAATATGTCATTAAATTTAGATAAAGCAAAATTATTTGTAAATTTCCTTGATGTGTATGATAGCCATTACGATCTTTCATTAGAAGCAGATCCAGAAGATATTGCTGTATCGCGCCTTGCATTAATACAAGCCGCAAAAAGAGAGATGAAAAATTTAAAAGACCCACTTGCATTTTATTGGTATGGCCTTTGTCATCTAGAGGGGATAGAAGGATTCTGGATTGATATTGAAAAAGCAATTTTCTATCTTGAATCAGCTGCTGAATTAGGTGATTTGAAATCAAAAGTTACTTTAGCAGATATATATATGGGGTTTAATCCAAATGTTACAGAAGATTTTTATGACTTTGAAAAAGGATGCAGTTTATTAGAAAATATCTCTACTATGGTTGATAACAATTCTGAAAAATCATATGCAAATTATCAATTAGCAAAAATCTATTGTCGTGAAATATATAATAAAAAAAATTCTACTAAAGCTCTAGAGTGCATGAAAATTGCACGTGAATTATTTTCAGAGGAAGCTGAATGTTTATATGCCTATTGGCTTTGGGCAGGCATTTTGGTAGAAAAAAATGCCAATGAAGCAATCAATGTTTTAGAGAAATTAATAGATAAACATGTCGAAGAAGAATTTTCATATGAATATAGAGATTCTTTATATTTATATGGCTATATGTTGTATCATGGAGAGGGAATTGATAAAAATGATAAAAAGGCAGTCATATACCTCCAAAAAGCTTCTGAGTTAGGGCATACTCTTGCTTCTGTTTGGTTAGATGATATTCAGGATGATCAATCAAATTAAAACAATTAGCGATTTACATGAATTTAGAACCAGTTTAGCTAGTAAAAAAGTGGCGTTAGTGCCGACAATGGGGGCGCTTCATGAGGGACATTTGGTGTTGGTGAAAGAAGCAAAATACCTTGCTGACATTGTTATTGCCTATATTTTTGTTAACCCAACTCAGTTTGCTGAAGGCGAAGATTTAGATACTTATCCGCGTACATTAGATAGTGATATTGAAAAGCTTGAAGCTATTGGGTGTGATGCGCTTTGGTTGCCGAGCGTTGAAGATATCTATCCGAATGGCCCTGAAATTACTGTACAGGCAGGAGAGATTGCTAAGCCATTAGAAGGTGAGTATCGCCCACATTTTTTTGACGGGGTCGTGAGTGTCTTGGCGCGAATGTTTGAATTATCAAAGCCTGATTTTGTGATGATGGGTGAAAAAGATTTTCAGCAATTACAAGTTGTGAAAAAGATGGTTGAAGCACGTAATTTGCCGTTAGAAATTATTGGTGTTGAGACTATGCGGGATGAAAATGGATTGGCGCTATCTTCACGTAACCTTTATTTAACTGAAGCCGAATATAGTATAGCAATACGGCTGAATAAAATCATGAAGCAGGTTGCAACGAATGAAATAAGTGAAAAGAATGCTGCAGAGGAATTATTAAAAGCTGGATTTGATAAAATAGATTATTTAACTAAGCGGATTGGCGAAAATTTATGTCCAGATCCTCAGAATTCCGATAGAGTGCTGGTAGCAGCATGGCTGGGCAAGACAAGATTAATTGATAATATGGCTATTGAGCAAAATTAAGGAGAAAATGATGACACTAGAGAGCGTAACAGAGAAAATTAAAGAAAAAATTGCTATGGCAGCAGGAATAGATGCCAAAGTGAAATTTGATTTCAAAGATGATGGCGTTATTTTTATTGATGCAACACAAACGCCAGCTGAAGTGTCTCATGAAGATTTAGAAGCTGATTGCACATTGAAGTGCTCGCTTGATACATTCAAAGGATTAATGGACGGTACTCAAGACCCAACAATGGCTTTTATGATGGGTAAATTGAAAGTTGATGGTTCTATGGGATTAGCGATGAAGCTAAATAGTATTATTGAAGACTAAGTTTCTAAATTTTAGGTAATAAAAAAGCCACTTATAATTAAGTGGCTTTTTCTTTGTTCTGCTTTTAAATTTTAAAATTTGTAGTTTAATCCAACTGAGACGATAGCTACATAACCATCAGTATTGGCACTTACCTGTCCAGGCACAGGATTACGGGTTACATTAATTGTCTCATTGCCAACATCGATGTAAGTACCTGCAAAATCAAAATCCATTTTATCATTGATTTTGTACGTTCCACCACCACTGAACCAGTGTCTGTCACCATCAGGTGTTCTGGTTGTACGGAAAGTATCATTTGTTGGTGTTTCATCAAATTGATATCCAGCACGTAACGTCCATGTTTCATTCAGATCATGCTCTGCACCAACAGAGAAAGCCATGGTGTTTGCATAGTTTTGAACGACAGGCGCCGGGTCTGTTCCCACTGTTGTATTGGCATCAATACTTTCAAAGTTACTCCAACCGAACCATGTAGCCTGTCCCATTACACGGGTTTGAGGTGTTACATCATGTGCAATACCAAATGTTAATATATCAGGTAAATCTAGGTCAGCTGTACCGTCACGTGAACTATCGGCTGCTGTTCCTGTACCAGATATATTTACTTTACCTTCTAACGTATGGCTGATAGCTGAGCGGTAATGAAGACCGATTTCTGTATTTGGTATGAAATCAGGTTTAGCAAGAAGGCCAATGTTATAACCAACGGTTAGGTCATCCCCTTCTAGTTGACTAACACCTTCTGCACCAGCACCAACAAAAACTGCTGATTGTAAATCTGCATCAGCATGTTGAATATCAATACCGCCACCAATAGAAAGCCATTCAGTAGCTTGGAATGCTATGGACGGTGCGACATTTATAGTTTTTAATTCTGTTTCAGTTGAATCAAAACGACCAAAGTAATTATCAGAGTAATCACTGCCCAAGCCGAAAGGTGCACTAACACCAAGTCCAACCCAGATAGGAAGGCCTGTCATTTCTTCTAGTGGGGCGACTGCATAGATGTGCGGTACAGGTGTTGGGCTGTATGGGTTTGACGTGCTTCCACCGACAGGGCGACCAGGCACGGCTGTTGTACCGTTATCTGTTATATCTCCATTAGGTATAATTAAATCTACACCAGCATTGATCTGTGCGCGATCTAGCTTGGTCATGCCTGCTGGATTAAAATAGACTGTTGAGGCGTCATCAAGTGATGTTGTTGAACCAGCAAAGGCTGTGCCTAACCCTTTAACAGATTGCTCTTGGATATAAAATCCAGCAGCTTCTGCTTTATGAAATATTGGTAAAGTCGTTGATAGGCTTAGTATTCCAGCCATTAAGATTAGTTTTGATGAGTTCGAATAAAGTGAATTTAACATTTTGAGACTCCCCTTAGAGTGATATTACAAGAGTAATGGTGCCTAAATTAAACCACAAATGGGGCTAGCTGGCAATTTATAGCTAAAGGGTGCTGTTAATAAAATTGATTATGTCGCTTGATGTGTCTTCAGTTTTAAAGATGCGTAATAAATTATCCTCGGGATCGATAAAATATATAAAAGAAGAATGATCCATGGTGTATTCCTGCATCGTATCGTCTTTTGCTTTGGCGTAGTATATTTTATAGGCGTCCGCAGCTTGTTTAATTTGTTCTAGCGTACCTGTTAAGCCTGAAAAATTAGGATGAAACAAGGCCACATATTCGCGCATAACATCTACTGTGTCACGTTCCGGATCAATAGTAATAAAGATTGGTTTAATGCTATCAGCCTTATTTCCTAGGCCTTTCAGGGAGGCTGTTATTTTTTGCAATTCTGTTGGGCAAATGGCTGGGCAATAAGTGAAGCCAAAATAAATTAAGCGATATTGGCCAGTAAAATTTTTCTCTGTGACGTCTTTGCCTAAATGATTAGTAAGGGTGAATGGCCCGCCGAAGTTATTGGCAATAACATGCGTTTTAGGTGAGTTTTTTTCTTTTGAAATATCATAATAAGCAATCAAAGCGGCTATACCTAAGCCAAGAATGCTTAAAAGAGAAATATAAAGGAAGCGTTTTTTTATCATGCCTCCTTTATAACGAAATTTTAAAAAATTTAAAGTACTTCTAGCATTTCAGCGACAAGAGGATGACGTACAATATCTGCTTGTTGTAACCAGTTCACAGAAACGTTTTCTAGCGCATCAACACGACTAGCAATATCGGATAGTCCGGACATACCGTCTAGTAAATCGCTCTGGTCAGGATCACCGGTAACAATCATGGTGGAATGCCAACCCAAACGAGATAGAAGCATCTTTAATTGTCCGTAAGTACAGTTCTGTGCTTCATCAATCACAATAAATGAATTGTTCAGTGTACGACCACGCATAAAGCCGATAGGGGCAATTTCAATTGTGCCATCATCAAGATATTGACGTACTTTTTTGCCACCCATTCTGTCGCCTAACGCATCATAAAGTGGGCGTAAGTAAGGTGCCATTTTATCGTTCATATCCCCTGGAAGATACCCGAGGGACTCACCAGCCTCCATTGCGGGGCGGGAGAGTAGGATACGTTCTATACGACCTGATTCTAATGCCTCAACGGCTTTGGAGATAGCAATATAAGTTTTACCTGTGCCTGCGGGGCCGATTGCGAGTGTTAAATTATATTCGTCAATCGCTGTCATTAATTTTTCTTGTCCCTCAGAGCGTGGCTTAATATTCTTCACATATTTTTTATCGCGTCTGCCGTCTATTTGGTCATCTAATGGGTGCCAATCAGCTTTACCCTTTGTGTTGTATCCATGATCTTCGTCAAACATGGATTGGACAACATTTTGATTACGGCTAGATTTACGATTTTTTTTCGACATATAAGCTCCTTATGAGTTGATAGAGACAGGGTTAAAAAAAGGTAATAAAAAAGCCGCAGAGCTTATGCTGTGCGGCGGGGTAGTAGGGATAAATTTGGTAACACTCTGGATAATGATGCTAAGTGGTTATCACTCGGATCAGGGGGACTAATATTTAATCTATCTATTCTTAATATATTCAAGGAGAATCCTTGGTAAGAGAAATTAATAAAATAAGTTTATCAGTGATTTGGTTTTTTTTCTATAAAAATCAGTAACAAAGATTTGTGTAAATAATTTTTGTTTTCTTGACGGTTTATAAAATAAGGGGAAATGAAAAAACCACTCTTCGTTAAAAGAGCGGTTTTAAAATTTAGAAAATTAATAGTTTATTATTCAGCAGCTACTTTTGTCGGATCATCATTTGGTGTGAAGGCCACTTCAGCAAATACATCTTCCCAAGCACCTTCTGTTGACGCACGTGAGTACTCAGTAGAGCGGTTTTCAAAGAAGTTTGTGTGCTCCGCACCGTTCAACATTTCGTCCATCCATGGAAGTGGATTTTTAGTTGTGCCATAAATAGGTTCTAGGTTTAATTGTTGTAGGCGACGGTCACCAATATAGCGGATATATTTTTTCACATCTTCTGGTGTCATACCTTCGATTGGTCCCATTTCAAAACATAGGTCAATGAACGCATCTTCATGCTCAACGGTTTGTTCACAACAGGCTGTGATTTCTGCCTTTAACTCATCATCCCAAATGTCTTGGTTTTCATTGATGAATGAGTTGAACAATTTAATCATTGAAAGACAATGTAGTGTTTCATCACGTACTGACCATGTTACGATTTGCCCCATACCCTTCATTTTATTGAAACGTGGGAAGTTCATTAGAATGGCGAAAGATGCAAATAAAGCTAGACCTTCTGTGAAGGCGCCAAACATAGCCATTGTTTTTGCAATTTCACGACGGCTATCCATTGATACGTCTTGCATGTAATCAAATTTATCTTTCATTTCTTTGTAATCTAGAAACGCAGAATATTCGACTTCTGGCATACCGATTGTATCAAGAAGGTGAGAGTAAGCCGCAATATGTACTGTCTCAATATTTGAGAAAGCGGCTAGCATCATTTGAACTTCAACAGGGCCAAAAATTTGGCTGTAATACTTCATGTAGGCGTTGTTTACTTCCACATCAGCCTGTGTGAAGAAACGGAAAATTTGTGTCATCAGGTTGATTTCTGATTCTGTTAGGTTTTTCTTCCAATCACGAACATCCTCAGCCAATGGTACTTCTTCTGGTAACCAGTGAATTCTTTGTTGTGTTAACCAAGCTTCATGACACCAAGGGTACAAAAACGGTTTATAAACATGGCGTTCTTGCAGAAGGGGTGAATTGGCTTTTTCCTGATCAGTAATTGGCATTGTATGCTCCTATTAGCGTTAATTTTATGTTTAATCGATTCTGTATGCTGTTGATTGTAGGTTTTATGGTGAAAATGCCGAGTCAATGAATCGATTCGTCCACAATTTTCAAAAAACTACGATTTTAAGCGAAAATTCATGCCTTCGATAAGAAGCATGAATCTAATATATGGTATATATTTTAGTTTGTGAATACTATATATGGTGTTTTTTTGGATTATTCACCAAAAAGAGATAAATATTTATCATAGCCTTCTGCTGCCATATCTGCTTTTGGGACAAAACGCATTGAAGCTGAATTTATACAGTAACGTAGTCCACCAGATTCGGCAGGACCGTCATTAAAAACATGCCCTAAATGCGAGTCTGTTTCTTCAGATTTCACTTCTGTACGCGCCATGCCCAATTTATTGTCAACTTCGGTTTTAACGTAGTTTTCGTCAATTGGCTTGGTAAAGCTTGGCCAACCTGTGCCTGAATCAAATTTATCTGTAGATGAGAATAATGCTTTACCGTTGATGACATCAACGTAGATACCTTCTTCTTTATGATCCCAATATTCATTTTTAAATGGACGTTCTGTGCCGCCCTCCATTGTGACTTTCTTTTGTAAGGGTGTCAGATGGTCGGTTGAGTGTGTCATTTCTTGTTTTTCCCCATTTTTGGCAAAGGATTGGTTGTTTTGTGTCAGTGAATAGGTGAATAGCCCACTTATTGTTAATACAGAAGCAATTAGAAGTGTTTTTTTCTTTATAAGCATGGGTTTTCTTTCGTTATTTCAAATATACAGCATATTCGTGCAAATGCGCGTATTCGTTACATTATGCAATTAATTATGCCGTTTTTCGTTGCTTTTGGGGGATATTTATAATAAAAACTTAATTGAGTTAAGTTATTACCTATTTGAGGATTTCAAATTATAGAATCTTAGGCAGAATATCAAGGCGCCGATCTATTAAAAGATCTCTTCTTTATCTGTTTTTAAAGTTTGTTAATTACCCCAACTTTGGAATGATCTAGGCTCTAAATTATTTCTAACTTATTATAGGTTAGAAAGTCTAAACGCAGATTAAGGAGATTACTAATGGCGACAGGCACAGTTAAATGGTTCAATACAACAAAGGGATATGGTTTTATCTCTCCTGACCAAGGAGACAAAGACGTATTTGTTCACATTACAGCATTGGAAAAAGCTGGTATCCGTCAATTAAATGACGGTCAAAAAGTGACTTTCGAAATTGAAGAAAAAAATGGTAAAGAGTCAGCAGTTGAAATTCAATTAGCTGACTAATTTTTCATTTAAGAAATTTTAAAATATGCCGTGTGTTTTTAAATAAATATGCGGCATATTTTTTTGTAACTTCTACTGAGCAATAACGAATATTATGTAAGTTAACCTAAGAGATATAATTATATGTGTGCTTTAGCCAACCCCGTATCGAACTTTTCTGCTCAACCAACTCAATCTATTGAGGCCGATCGTGGTTATGTTGCATCATCTATGCCAGATTTGCTAAGTGATACACCGCCTTTATCTTATTTCGAGTTTTGGCCGACGGGATTATTTTACTTTCCGATGAAGTTATATGGGCTGTATCTAGCAGCGAGATATGGTGGGTTAACGCTCCCAACAATTACGGATCCTTTGTTTGATGTTGGTGGTTTTCATGGGGAATCAAAAGCACAAATTCATACACAAATCCCTGAAAGCTTAAATGCACAATTTGCCAATACACTTCCTTTAACAAAAATAGAGGGAGAGGCTACCGAGATTACATTGAAGCGTGCTCTTGATTTATTGGCGCAGCATAAATTGGAATATCCGATCATTGTAAAGCCAGATGTCGGTATGCGTGGAATGGGTGTTCAACGCGTATATGCGCCAGAGGATATTAAGCAGTATATTGAAAAATATCCCGCAGGTGAGACCATGATATTTCAAGAAATGTATGATTATCCATCAGAAGTTGGATTATTTTATATTCGTAAACCTTCGGAAGCAAAGGGACGTATTTTCTCATTAACAGCTAAGTATTTTTCTTATGTTGTTGGAGACGGTCAGACACCGCTTAAACAGTTAATTGAAGAACATCCGCGCTATGGGCGTATTGCGCATGTATATTTACCACGTCACGAGGATAAGTGGGATATGGTTTTAGATGAAGGTGAGCAATTTCGTATTGCGTTCGCTGGCAGTCATTCACGTGGTACAATTTTTAAGGATGGTAATCATTTAATCACGCCTAAAATGGAAAAGGCATGGGATAAGTTATCAAAACAAATTCCTGAGTTTTATTTTGGACGATTTGATGTTCGTTTCACGAATTTAGAAGATTTAGAAACGTTAGAGAATATAAAAATTGTTGAAGTGAATGGCGCTGGAGCAGAAGCCACGCATGTGTGGGATTCTAAAACAAAATTGTTTGATGCTTATAAAACTCTCATGAGGCAGTATAAGTATATGTTTGAAATTGGTGCTGAAAACAAAAAGCGTGGATTTAAACCAATGAAATTAAAAGCACTACTTAAGCATATGAATAAAGCAGAAAATTTGGCGGATTTATATCCGCCAACACATTAATAAGCCACATTAAGGATTAAAAATGTCTGATGATAAAAAAAATACAGATAAGTTAGATGAAGCGATTGATAAGGGAACTGTGAGTTTACTTGCGGGCGTTGGCGTTGGCACTTATGGGACAACGATGTTTGTTGCTAGCGGTTTTGTTTGCCCCGCTTGCGTCTTTGTGGCTCCCGCATTATTGGGGATGGGTGCTTATCAGCGCCATAAATACAAAAAATTTAAAAATGAAGCAACGGATAACTCTACTGAGGTAGATGAGAAATAATTTTTGATTTAACTAAGTCATATTCTTCCCAAGGGATAAAATGACCGCGATTAGGCAATAAATTAATATCTGTCTTAGCATTGAGTAAATTATTTTTTGCGTAAACGGCGTTACCCGCAGGAACGAGCTTATCTTTCTCCCCTTGAATTACAGTCACTGGTATCTTTACTGTGTCTAATTTTTTCTTCATTATTTCCAATTGGTGTTTGAGCGGTAGAATTTCATCATTTGATGTTCTTACATTCTTAGGTAAAAGTTTTTTAATGAAATTATTATCAGCTAACTTATTGTACCATCTTAATTCTTCTAACGCAGGGTTAATGGAAGGTGCTAACATAATTAGCGCAGAAACTCCCTCTGGGTAATCAACCGCCATACGTAAGGCCACTGGTCCGCCATATGAATGACCAATAACAATAATTGGCTGAGTAGTATTGGTTATCTGGATAGCACCTTGCATAATAAGCGCAGCTTGTTTCTGTAAACTAGGTTCGTACATTCCGTGGTCAGAGCCGTTATAGCCAGGGCGATCAACAGTAATAATATGCGCTTTTGCACGCAAATCTTCGTCTGCCAAGTAATCGGCCCATGCATCCCAACTTCCTGGTGATCCGTGAATGAATAATATAGTGGGTTTGTTTCTATTACCACTTTGGGCGAAATGAAGTGGTTGCTGATTTATTGTTAAATCAGTTTGCTCGAAGTCGCTTTGTAGCTTTAATATTTCAACAACATGATCAGTTTTGTAATAAGGAGGAAAGCCAAACTTCATAATAAAAATTGTTCCTAAAATAATAAAAAAAGCGCAAAAGAAACGCGCTTTTTTAGAATGATATAAGCCACCAAGAGCCATGATTATTTTTTAATTAATCCTAATAATGTATCTTTATGCATCAAAATTAAGATCGCAGATGATACCCAAATACCAACAGCCATACCGAATAAAGTACCACCATCATCAAGGACAACAATGCCTAGTGGTGTAAATAAATGGAAGAAAATGGCTCCTGAGATAATACCCATTGCCATGATTGCACCAAGGCTGGTTAATAATGCTCTACCCATGAACAATCCTGCTAATAGTATTAAGCTAGCGATTAATTCTGCAGAGCCGATAACATAAGCATTAAAGATACCTGGTGGTAAAAAAAGACCGGGAAAACCAAGGCTTGCACCCCATGCATCCAATGTTCCAAAAATATGATCAGTCTCTGGTGAGCCTGTAAATTTGAAGAAAAGTGATTGGATAAAGATGAATGAAATGAATAGGCTTAAAATACCTTTGATAATTTTGCGTTTTGTCATAGAAAGTCTTCCTAAATTTTTATTCTACTTTATATTCGTTCATTAAAGTTAATGGTTACAAAAAATTGATTGCTGATGAATCAAGACGATATATTAATGTTATTCCAAAATGTTATAGACCAACCATTATTGTTGGCTCTTTTAATTATTTTGGCAAGCTTTATTCTTGAGGATTTAGCAACAGCCGCGGCGGCGTTGATTACGGCGCAGACTGATGTTCATTTTATGATACCGTTTTCAGCTTTATTTATAGGAATTATCCTTGGTGATATTGGGTTATATGGGATTGGCAAATATTCAGCCCATTTTGTCTTCCTCAAAAAATTTGTAGCGCAGGATAAAGTTCATAAATTAGCGGTGGCATTAGATAAGAACTTAATATTGGCGATCTTTACCTCTCGCTTCATACCGGGGATGCGCTTGCCCACATATATGGCCATGGGCGTCTTTGAAATATGGTTCAAACGGTTTTTAAGCGTGGTTATTGTCGCGGTTGGGCTATGGAGTGGTGCATCATTCTATTTATTCTATTTGCTTGGCGATAGTGCAGAGCACCTGTTCGGTATGTATAAGTGGTATGCACTAACATTTATCGTCTTTATTGTGGTTTTGGGGCCTAAAATCTATCGGCGATTAAGGGGATAGTCTTTAAGTATAGACATATGGCTGTAATCACTCTAAATTCACGCAGAAATTGCTACTGATTTTCACAAAAATTTGATTCTAAGTATTTATATAGAAAGACTAAGCTATGCTTCGCCTTGTTAACCGTTTTCACCTGACTGATAACCCAAGAGCCGATATTTTATCAGGTTTAACCGTTGCGCTGGCGTTGGTGCCAGAGGCGATTGCGTTTGCCTTTGTGGCTAAGGTTGATCCGCTCGTAGGTCTATATGCCGCCTTTTTTGTTGGCTTTATAACGTCTATATTTGGTGGGCGTAGTGGGATGATTTCAGGCGCAACAGGGGCAATGGCTGTGGCTATGGTTGGACTGGTCACTGTTTATGGCGTTGAGTATTTATTTGCAGCTGTCTTATTAACTGGTTTATTGCAAATTGGGGCTGGTGTATTTCATTTAGGAAAATTTATCAGGTTGGTGCCTTATCCAGTTATGCTGGGGTTTGTGAACGGTTTGGCGATTGTGATCTTCTTGGCGCAATTAAATCAATTTAAAAAACCTGCTGAAGCAGTTGCTGGCGACGCCCATAGTACAGATGCTTCACATAGTGCGCTGGATGTTCTGTTCAATGGTGGATGGTTGCAAGGATCAGATATGAATTTAATGTTGGGGCCAACAGTACTGACTATGGTGATTATTTGGGTATTCCCTAAGGTACCAAAGCTTGGTACGTGGTTGCCAGCATCTCTTGTGTCTATTGTTGGCGTTAGCTTGTTGGTGATTGGGTTAGATTTAGATACTAAGACTGTTGGTGACTTAGCTAGTATCTCTGGCGGGCTTCCTGAATTTCATATTCCAATGGTGCCTTTTACGTTTGAAACATTGATGATTATCTTCCCTGTTGCGCTGACGTTGGCGGCGATTGGGCTTATTGAGAGCTTATTAACGCTTACCTTGATTGACGAAATGACAGAAACGCGTGGGCGTACGTCACGTGAATGTGTGGGGCAGGGGCTTGCCAATGCCACTTGTGGGGTATTCGGCGCAATGGGTGGTTGTGCCATGATCGGGCAATCTATGATTAATATTAAATCAGGCGGGCGTGGACGATTATCGGGTATTACTGCCGCGTTAGCCTTACTCACGTTTATTTTATTTACCTCACAATGGATTGAAATGATCCCATTGGCAGCGCTGACGGGTCTTATGATGATGGTGGTTATTGGCACGTTTGCTTGGGCATCTGTACGTATTCTTCACAAAATTCCACGCGAAGATGCGTTTGTGATTTTCTTGGTCACAGCCGTCACTGTTTTTCACGATTTGGCTGTAGCGGTTATTATTGGCGTGATTGTATCTGCGCTTGTTTATGCATGGAAATCTGCCAATAAATTCTGGGTGACTGTATGGCATAATGAAGAGGATGGTAATAAAGTTTATAAACTTCACGGGCCATTATTCTTTGGGTCTATAGCCAACTTTAAAGATGAGGTTGATCCAAATAATGACACAGAAGATGATATTGTCATCGATTTCAGCCACGCGCGTGTATGGGACCATTCGGCGCTGGAAGCTATTGATGTGATGGCGTTAAAATACACAGAAGCTGGTAAGAAATTGCATTTGGTTCATTTAAGTCAGGATTGTGCGTTGTTACTCAAAAATGCAAAAGATATGGTTGAAATTAATGTAATTGAAGATCCTCATTACGGAATTTTGGTAGATTATGCTACTGTGTTAGAGAAAAAATAATAAGGTTTTTTGATGATCTTAAATAAATTTCCATCTATTGAAGAATTTTATAAAATTTATTGGAATAAAAAACCATTTGTTGTGAGAGGGGCAATCTCTCAATCATCTTTCGATTATTTTGTTGATCCTGATACATTAGCGGGATTGTCGTTAGAAGAAGACATTAAATCACGTATTGTTATTACAGAAGCACAGGGTAAAAAATGGCGATGTGAGCATGGTCCATTTGAAGAGAAACGATATTCTACGCTGGGTGAAAGAAATTGGAGTTTGCTTGTTCAAAATGTTGAGCAATACCACCATAAAACTGCGAATTTATTGAAAGAATTTAACTTTGCACCACGCTGGCTAATGGATGACATCATGGTTAGTTATTCAACGGCAGGCGGTAGTGTAGGCCCGCATACTGATAGCTACCATGTGTTTTTGGTACAAGGCATGGGTAAACGTACATGGCGTATTGGCTTCCAAGCAGTCGAGAATGAAGATTATATTGAAGGACAAGATTTAAAAGTTCTAAAAGATGATTTTGATGGTGAAGATGTAGAAGTTTCTATTGGTGATGTCATCTATATCCCTCCAAATTTTGCACATGAAGGAAAGACAATTGAAGAAGCACTCACTTTTTCTGTTGGTTTTTTAGGCCCTAAATTATCAGAGATGTTAATTGAGTATGGTGCTTATATAGAAGAGCAGGAAGAAGTTGATAAGCATTATTCTGGTGATAATTTAAATATGCAAAATGCGTATTTTCAAATTAATGAAAAAGAGAAAAACAATATACAAAATGATTTAGTAAATATTATTCAAACGGATCATTTTTCTAAATGGATGGTTAGTTATTTTTCAAAACCTACCCATGATGAAATAGAAAATATTGAGTTGCGCGCAAATCAAATTTCTGAAGAAAAGTTGCAGGTATTACTTCAAGAATCTGAAGTTCTGTATAAACCAGAGCATATAAAATTAACGATTATGCTATTGGATAATGGAGATATGCGTTTAGCCGTTTATGGTGATGTTATTGAAACGACACCCACCCACAACAGATTAATTAGCTGGCTTGATCAAAATAGCACGCTTTCCCTCAAAGATATTGAAAGGCTAGGCGGTGTAGAGGCGTTAATTAACGTTATTAATCAACTGTATAACCAAAATATTCTATGCTTTGAAAGCGAAGAAAAGTAAGTGTATTGATAGTGCATACATATGTATGCACTTAATTTTATGTAAATTTTATAAATATACACTTGTATGAGATTAAGGATATTATATAGGAGGTATAGATGCGGTTAATTCTTTTAATGTTAGTTATGTTTTGTGCGCCATCACAGGTAAAAGCAGAAACAGTAAATATGGAAGTTAAGGTAGAGTTTATTTCTAAGGCAAAAGAAATGCCGTTAGAAAATATAGTGGATTTTTGTGAAGGAATGTCTACTTACTCTATGTGTCAAAATATAGAAATTACTGATATAGAAGATGATATCTCTATTTTTGAAATAGAGGATGGTTTTGCTT
>JABAZY010000034.1:0-2198 GCA_018608245.1 Alphaproteobacteria bacterium
AATATAAACCAAATACTAACTTATTAAATGGACCGACTTTTGGGGGCTGGGTCAAGGCATGTTAAACACTGTTGATAGTAATGGGACAATAACGAAGCCGCCGCCAACACCAAAAAAACCCGATAACCCGCCAGCAACAGCGCCCCCTGTTGCTGTCTTAGCACCTTTCAGTAAAGCATTTTCATTCGTTATGCCGCGCACTGGTTTATTCACTATTTTTTCTTTTGCTCCAAAAGCCATGCGATAAGAAACAAATAACATCAATCCTGCAAATAAAACCAAGCGAAGCGTATCATCTACATTATGAGCAAGCTGAATAACAACAGGAGATACAATCATGCCTGCAATCGAAAATAAAATTGCGGATGTCCAATTTACATTTTTGCCGAAAGATTGCCGCATTGCACCAAACAAGGCAATCGTAGCCACCATTAACAACGAAACTACAATAGCTTCTGATACAGGCATATCTAAGCCGTAGACCAACAAAGGTATAGCCAGTATTGAACCACCACTACCCGTTAGCCCAAGGGACAACCCTACCAATAACCCGTAAGCAATAGCGGTCAATTCTATACCCATCATATTACTTACAACCACCCTGCTCAACTTTGGCCGTGTTAGGTAAAGATTTTTGATTGGGGATAGAACAAGAAGCACCATCATTAGTTTGATTCCACGGGGCCTTTGTGAGCACTAGCGCCATCCCACAACGATCTGTGATACCTGCGAATACCAAGCCACACCCCACAAAAAAAGGGATTAAAATAAATATTACGTGCAGCGTTAATGCTAGTATCGCGCCAATAGCCACTATTGAGCCAGCCACTATTCTCACTTGCCGTTCAAGAGAAACTGGGCGCTTCACATCTTGTGAGACGTTTTCATTGGCTGTATGGCCTTCTAGCTCATGCCCTTGTTCTTCACAGGCCATAATACCACCTTCAATAACATGTACATTTGTGTAGCCTTCACTAATGAATTTTTCCGCGGCTTGCTCTGCACGCTTACCACTTCGGCAAAGAATATAAACACCGAAGTCTTTATCTAACCCCTGACGCATCATAAAATCAGTTGGGTTCAACTCATCAAGCGTCATCAATGTATGGCCCGAAGCTAATCGTTTTTCTGCATGTTCCATCTTGGTACGAACATCAACGATTATACCTTGACTGGCATCTATCTGATTTAAGTTTCCGGCAGAAAGTATTTTATGCTTTTTCATAGATTAATCCTTCCTCTTAAGCGGCCTTTGTATCATGTGCTATAGGCTTTTCTGTAAAAAGATAATCTTTTAATTCTTTTTCAAAAGAGCTGTCTTGCCGTCTTATCCATTCTAAAAGCATAGCGGCATGTTCTTTCTCTTCATCTCTATTATGAATTAAAAGTCTTTTTAAATCTTCATTTTTACAAAGATCGACACGTTGGTTATATAAGTCAACTGCCTCTAATTCTTCTCTTAAAGACTGTATAGCATTATGCATATCCTTTGTTTCATCTGTTAAGTCGTGATTATGTGGATATAGGTTTTTCAAATGCATGATGGTTCTCCTTTTTACATTATTAGTTCTAAAATTAAATACGGAACAAGATTAAAAATAATTGTCAGTGTCTTATAATTTGCAAGATAGTTAAAATATGCTTTAAAAACATCTTCTCTGCTCATGAAAAACATTTTCATATGAATAGAAGAAACAGTATTTTTAAATGCCACCACCATAAAAGAGCTAAATAACAAAATGCCTATATTAATAATGGTCGCCCAGCATAAAAATACGGTTAAAGTTTCAATATCCATGATAATGTCTCCTCTTATCTGTTATGTGTTTAGAATCTACGCTACTTGTTTAATTGCATCTTCCTTAACCCATTCTTCTGCTTCTTGACGCTTACTATCTTCATTTGCATCAAAATAACGAACCTTAGCCATCGTGAAAACTTTACAAAAAGTCGCCATGCCCTTCTCCCAAGCCTTATCACCGACAATAGCTATTTTTTCAATATCATTAAAATGCTTTACACCAAACTTGGCATCTTCCCATGCCGCGCCTGCCGTCCAGCCTTGAAAGTCCATCAGCGCCATCAACATATTTACTTTGCCATGTTCTTTAATTTGTTCATCTATTTTAGGAACAAAAAAGTCATAATCTTCTTTTTCTAACTTTCCTGTGACTGTCAGATGAATAAATTTTCCGTCT
>JABAZY010000034.1:2208-4867 GCA_018608245.1 Alphaproteobacteria bacterium
TCTTGAAACAATTCAATATTTTTATAGGTATTTTCCATTGTCTTCGCCTTATTTTAATTAACTATGATCGTGGGTTTCACCATGCTCATCTTCGTCAGAATCGTGTCCACCACCAGTCCAATCATCAGACCAACGTTCTTCCCCTATACAGTTAGGGTCCGTCATACATGCCTGATAACGATTTTCCAAAGATAATTCTAATTGCTTATCTTTTTGAGCCAAGACACCTATAGAAAACATTATTACCAATACTACTATTGCTAGCAGCAATAATAATTTCTTTATAAAATCTTCAAATGTTAACAGCATTTACAATCCAGATGGATATGTTTCATCCATCTCTCCTTTATGAGGGTATAAATTTGTTTTTAAAGGTTTAACAGCATGCGTTTCATCATAGTGAATTAAGAAATCAAATTGCTGCGGCAGACATGAGAGGAAGTAATGACTTTGGCGCTCACTTTCAGGTCTGTAAACCACACCTATAGCGCGTTGTAACCGGGGTTCCCTTAAAAGATCAGTCGCTTCATTTTGCTCACGTAAATCAATCATAAAGTTCTTATGGCCAACATGATGAAATATTTCTTCATAACTACCAGGCCAAGGATCATTAATTTTTTTAAATTCTTCTGGTTCATCCCAATTGGGCGCAGCCGTCACAGTGCCTCGGCATGTTGAAAAGCCTATCAAAAGAGACTCTTCTAAGTAATATTCCTTCATAAGCTGTCCAATATTAAATTCACCGCGATCTCGCATCTCTGTCGCGCCTGCGTTACCGATATGTGAATTATGAGCCCAGACAACAATACGGGCTTCTCTCCCTAATCTATTGCTTAAATGTTCTCTCAAATCCTCAAGGGTCTCGAACATATGCTTATCTCGCAAATTCCAAGAATTTTGATGTCCTCGATATAAAGAGCGATAATATTCTTCTGCATTCTTAACAAGCGCAGCGTTTTGTTGCGCGCAAAAATATTCGTCTTCGGCGGTAAAGCCATTTAATTTTAAGTAGGCATATGCATTTTCACGCAAAGTAACAAGCTGGCGAACTATATCAGCCTCACAATTATCTGCCAATTCTGTTTGCGTTGCTTTTCCATAGGCTTCTGGGTTGTCCATGAAATGATATAAACAACCATAGCGCATACGCGCCCGTCTCCCCTCCATGGGATCAACCTTATCAAGATACTCAATCACTCTATGGATAGAACTATTAAGGCTATAAAGATCGAGACCATAAAATCCCACAGGCCATTTCATATCCTTTTTATTAGCCTCAGGATGTCTAAATTCATGGTTATATTCGTATAGCCAGTGAACAAAGTTTTCGACTTCTTCATTACGCCACATCCATGTCGGAAAACGCTCAAAATCACTTAAAGCTTGATCTGCATTTTCATCATCACTTTGTAAGGAAACGTAACGATTAATACGATAAGCATCGGGCCAATCTGCTTCTACCGCAACAGCATCAAAGTGATTTTCAGAAATAAGTCTTTCAGTTATCTCGGCACGAGCTTTATAAAATTCTTTTGTGCCATGGGAGGCTTCCCCTATTAAAACAATCTTTCTATTCTTTGCCGCGCGGATTATTTCATCGTAATCTTGCAAATCTCCACTCAGTGGCTTTGCATATTTTTCTACGGCTTTTACGATAGTGCTATCAATATCTGTATTTGTCATGTTGCAGGCTCCATAGGTTCTGTAGGGACTTGAATACCTAGTAATTTTAACACTTCCTCATCACTCGTTTGTGGAAAATCATGATACCAATTACCCACACCATGAAATGGCTCTGGTTGATGTATACAGATAACTTTATCTACTAATTTTTCTATCATTTTTACGGTTTCTGTTGCTCCAACAGGAACCGCTACAATAATTTCTTCTGCACCCGCATGGCGCAGGGACTCAATAGCGACTTTCATTGTTGATCCTGTTGCCAAACCATCATCAATGACAAGAATAGTATGCTTATCTAATTCTATATCATCTTTTCCTGCCCTATAAACCTTATTACGGCGCTCAAGCTCGCGCATTTCTTTTTCAATAACTTGCTCAACTAAGTGTTCTGGTATGTTCAGCCCCCTCGCTAGATCAGGACTAATATGTCCTATGTTACCGAGTGCTATTGCGCCCATCGCATATTCCTCATGCCCAGGAACGCCTATTTTACGAACAACCCAAACATCAAGTGGCAACGATAAAGCTTTTGAAACTTCATAAGCGACAGGTACGCCACCCCGAGGCAACGCCAAAATAAGCACGTCGTCTCTTTCAGCATAATCAGAAAGTGATGCTGCTAATTCTTGCCCTGCTTCAGTTCTATTTTTAAATTTCCATGTCATATATTCTTTTTAGAACGCAAAATCTAAAATAATATTGATAAAAGTCAAAACAATAAAAAAAATACTGGAGTAACGTTATGTTCTAAATTCTTAAATTAAGGCTTTAAAGATGAAGATTTTTATATTTTTAAAATGGATATTAGCCGTTGGAGTTGTAGTTTTATTACTCGAATTTTCAACTGTTACTATTTTTATAGCTAGCGGCACCATGTATCCATTTATGTGTACTATATTTAGTATTATTTTATGTGGCATCCTCTTGTGTCAACCCCCATTTAGGAGTCCATGTTTAAAGTGAGTCAGAGCATGCT
>JABAZY010000015.1 GCA_018608245.1 Alphaproteobacteria bacterium
ATTGGCTAATATCCTTTCTGCTGAAATCCTTGGTGAAATCAACCGTGAAGTTATCAAGCAAATCAATCTTCAGGCTAAAGTTGGTACTAGTGGTACTGGTAAAGGTATCATCGCTCTAACTGATGCTACTGATAATGGTGGCGGACGTTGGCAGGCAGAGCGTTTCCAAGCTCTAGCTTTCCGTCTAGAACAGGAAGCTAACACTATCGCTAAGGAAACTCGTCGCGGTAAAGGTAACTATGTAATCTGCTCAAGTTCAGTTGCTGCTGCTCTATCTGCTGCTGGTGCTTTGGCTTACGGTTCAGGTATCACTGATGGTTCTCTAGTTGTTGATAACGCTGGTAATACTTTTGCTGGTACTCTTAAGAACGGTATGAAAGTATATGTTGATCCTTATGCTCCACATAACTATGCTACTGTTGGTTATAAAGGTACTAACTCTTATGACGCAGGTATTTACTACTGCCCATACGTACCATTAACTCAGCTTAAAGCTGTTAATGCCGGTACTTTCCAGCCTAAAGTTGGCTTCAAGACTCGTTACGGTCTTGTTTCTAACCCATTCGCTGTTGAGTCAGATGCTGCTATCACAGAGAATCTTGGCACAGTTGGTGCGGGTACTAACCCTTACTTCCGTCGTAATCTTATTACTGGTGTATAATTAGTAATAACTTCTTCGAAGTAAACTAGAAAGGGGGATCTTCGGATCCCTCTTTTTTTATGTATAAATAAAGGTATAGCGGAGATAAATTATGGCAGTGACAACTAATAAAAACTTTCTAAGTCCTACGGGCTTTGCATTAAAGATTGATTACAATAAGTATCCTAATCTTGAGTACTTCTGTACGGCAGCAAGCTTACCAGGAATCAGTATGACTGAAGCTCCTGTTCCATATAAAGGTGCTAACATTGGATTTGTCGGTGATCGAATCAACTTTGAAGATTTGACAGTAAGATTTAATGTAACTGAGAACATGGAAAACTTCATTGAAACATTTAATTGGATGCATGATATCGTTAATGGTACTGTTGAGATGGATGAAGTAATGTCAGATGCAACTTTAATTGTACTCAATTCACATAATAATAAATCAAAAGAGATTGAATTTAAAGACATATTCCCTACTGCACTATCTGGTTTACAATTTGATACTGCAAGTGATGTTGAGTATATTACTGCTGAAGTAACATTTAAGTACTCATACTTCCAAATAAAATAAGCATATATATATTATAATACTGATTGATAAGGTTACAACTATATGATTGATTTAAAGTCCATTCTAGAAATGTGGCAGAAAGATTGCGAGATAGATGAAATGCAGTTAGATGAAGCATCTCGTGAATCTGCCAAACTTCATGGTAAATACTTAGAACTTATGAGCATCAATAAGCTTACGTTAAGGCGACGTGAAGCCGAGTTTAAAGTATTGCTCAAAAATAAGTGGTTACACTATAACGGTAAACTATCTAAGCAAGAGATGGATGATCTTGGTTGGGACTATGATCCTCTTGGTGGTCTTACTGTACTCAAAGGAGACATGGATAAATTCTACGACTCCGATCCTGTCATACAAGAAGCACAATCTAAAATCGAATACCTCGAAGAACTTGATAAGACTCTAAAGGAAATATTAGAGAATATTAAGTGGCGTCATCAAAACATTAAGAATATGATTGAGTGGAGAAAGTTCACGAGTGGAGTATAATGGATAAGATTATAGTATCTAAAGCTAATCATGTATTTCTCAATATACAGACTGATGCTGGTATTGAGATGGAATTAGCTGATCATTTCTGTTTTTATGTGCCAGGATATAAGTTTATGCCTGCATATAAGAATCGTATGTGGGACGGTAAGATACGATTATTCGATGTTCGTAAAAAGCTACTATATACTGGATTATTTAAATACCTTAGTGAGTTTGCTGCATCACGTGATTATGAAATAGAAGTCGAAGATAGCCATCATTATGGTCGTCCGGATATAACAGAGAATATAGATGTACCTGCATTATTGGATGAGTTACATTTAACTGCAGGCGGTGCTAAGATTGAAGCAAGAGGATATCAGCAAGAAGCAGTACATCATGCATTAAGTAATAGACAGTCGTTGTTACTTTCTCCGACTGCATCTGGTAAGTCTTTAATTATATACATGGCGATTCGTTATTATTTGAGTACGTATGATGAAGGTAATATCCTATTGATTGTACCGACTACTTCTCTCGTAGAGCAAATGTATTCTGATTTTGGTGATTATAGTCAATATGATGAATGGGATGTAGAAGAGGATTGCCATAGAATTTATGGCGGTAAAGAGAAGTATGATATCAAACAGCGAGTAGTGATTAGTACATGGCAGTCGATATATAAAGAACGCGCTCCATGGTTTGCTGATTATGGTATGGTCATAGGTGATGAAGCACATAACTTTAAAGCTAAGTCATTAACTGCAATACTTGAAAAGTGCTGTAATGCTAAATACAGAATTGGTACAACTGGTACATTAGATGGAACACAGACACACCAGCTTGTATTAGAAGGTTTATTCGGTCCAGTACATAAAGTAACTACTACTAAAGCTTTGATTGATTCGAAAGATTTGGCTGATTTAGATGTATCGGTATTGTTATTAAAATATGCTGATGAATATTGTAAACAGATTTCAAAGGTGAAGTATCAGGAAGAGATGGACTTTATTGTAAGACATGATCCTCGTAATCAGTTTATATCGAACCTTGCTTTAGATCAAGATGGTAATACTCTTATTCTGTTTCAATACGTCGACAAACACGGTAAACCATTACATGATATGTTAACAAAGAAGCTAGAAGAAATGGGTAGAACCAATCGTAAGCTATTCTATGTATCTGGTGAAACTGGAGTAGACGACAGGGAGAACATAAGAGCTATTACTGAAGGAGAAGCTGATGCAATTATTGTAGCTTCAGTTGGTACGTTCTCTACAGGCATAAATATAAAAAGATTGAACAACATAATCTTTGCATCACCGTCGAAGTCTCAAGTAAGAGTACTTCAATCAATTGGTAGAGGATTGCGTAAGTCAGCTGATGGTAAAGCTACAAAGGTGTACGATATAGCTGATGATTTACATTGGAAGAGCTCAAAGAATTATACGTTGAATCATGCGGCTGAAAGAATAAAGATATATAATAGAGAGAAATTTAAATACAAAGTATATGAGATAAACATATGAGTGAAATAGAAGAAATGCCAATTAGACAATTTAAACTTATGAATGGTGATGAGATCATAGGTTTAGTTGCAAACAATAATGAAACTAACTTTGTAGTAGATAGACCATTTAAAGTAGAAGCAAATGAGAATAAAGCTGATATGTATCGGTTAGTACCTTGGTTTGATCTCTCTTTAAGTAATACGTTCACCATCGATAAATCGATGGTAGTTGCACATGCTGCTGTAGCTGGTAACATTAAAGAAACATACGTCAAGTTTGCCATCTCTTTAGATGAAAAGGTTAATGATATTGATGACCTTGATATTGAAGACTTTGAAGATGACAATACTCCAGATCTGATTCCAGATAAGAATAAAACATACCATTAAAATTAGTATACCTCTGCCTCCCCGGTTAACTATATTATTATAACACATAATCGCGTATTTGTACACCTTTATTTTAATTAATTTAATGGTGTACATTCGCCGTAAACTATGTTATAATATGCTTATTATGGAGATAATATATGACTAAAAAACTTAAACCAAAAGAAAAACCACACTACGTCAATAACAGAGAGTTTTCGTACGCTGTTGTCGATTATGTTAAAGCAGTAAATGATGCAATAGCTAAAGATGAAGTACCACCAAAGGTGACTGATTATATTGCAACATGTTTCATGAAGATATCTGAAGGCCTGTCTCACAGACCGAACTTTGTTCGGTACACATATCGTGATGAAATGGTAATGGATGCGGTTGAAAACTGTTTAAGAGCTATTCGTAACTATAATATTGAGACTGCTACACGTACTGGTAATCCTAATGCATTCTCTTACTTTACTCAGATTTGCTTCTTTGCATTTATTCGACGTATCACGAAAGAAAAGAAACAACAAGATATAAAGCATCGATTCATTGAACGTATGGGTGTTGAGGATTTCATGGATATGGGTATGGATCAACAGGCTGCAGCTGATACAAGAGCGTATGTTGATCAACTTAAAAGTCGGATTGATATTATTAAGACTAAGGACGAAGCTGTTAAGCAGTTTGCAAAGCAAGAAAAGATAGAAGCATCTGCAAAAAAACTTGAATTGTTTATGGTATAGATTATGATTGACGATATTATTTATTGTTTTGCTTACGTTACATGGGGCTTTGTGTTATTCTACGGCTTCAGTTTGTTTTGTGATTTAATTGTTTACTTGGCTTAAAGAGAGAATTATTATGAAAGATAGATTTGATTTAGAACATGATATAATGAATTGTTGGAATGTAGTAGATGATGTTGATCTATTAGTGGAAACAATAATGGATAACCCAAAGTTTGATGATATTCCACCAGAAACATGTGATAGAATAGCAAATGGACTAATGGGAATTAAAGAGCTATATGCAATGCGGTTTGAGAAACTATGGGACACATTCTTAGTAACATATCAACTAGATGAGTATAAAGAACAATGAAAATAGCTATCCTAAATGATACTCATTGTGGTGTACGTAACTCATCTGATGTATTCTTAAACTATCAAGAACGATTCTATTCTGAGATCTTCTTTCCTTATTTGAAAGAACATAACATTAA
>JABAZY010000072.1 GCA_018608245.1 Alphaproteobacteria bacterium
ATAATCTTTCTTTTGCTAAGTAATTCAAAGACACCCGCTTCTGGCGGGTGTTTTTTTGTTCTTATTTAGGTCAAATAGGCATATGATGCTTAAATGTTTAAACGTTTTATACAAAAACTAAAAAATCTATTCCAAAATCCTTTTAAATCCGCTTTCAGTGGCGCTTTGAAGAAATTCAAACTTAAGCGTCAAAAAGATATATTGAAGTTACCTGCGCCTGATGCGACCACGGATCAAGTTGTTCCTAAACAATATCAAAAGCATCCTTGTAATGACTACATGGATTTAAAAATGACTTTCCGAGACATTGGTCGTATGAATGCGATTATTGAGACGCTTGGACGTGACTTTTTAACGGCGATGCCTGAGGGTGCCTACAAAAGCCGTTTAGGGCAAATTGCATTTTTATATCGCCGTATGCATGAAGATTTAGCCAATAAATCTGTTGCAGACAAAATTGAACTAGCGCATACGCACCAAGGTAAAAATGCCAAAGATTGGGATGAGTGGGACAATGCCAACCTGTTTGAAATGGAGACAATGTACCGTCACCATTGTCAGGTTGATGCTGATTTAATGGAGAAACGGGCAAGCCTTGCCTATGAAGGACGCCGTCGTCACCGTGATGTTTATAAAAATAATGATTGGCAGTCTGCACAAGGATTTTTGCAGGAAATGATTGATCTTCAGCGAGAGATTGCTGAGTCAAAATGCTTGGTTGATAATGATCATCACGCAGAAGCACCTTATCAAGCGTTAATGCGTGAGTATATTCCAGGGGCGCGTTTGGATGATGTTGATGCGTTATTTTTGGACATGGATAAAGGCATTAAAAAAATTCTACCTAAAATTATTTCACAACAAAATGAACAAGAACCGCCAGAGCCTTTGAGTGGTGTTTATGAATCCGATCTTCAATTATGGTTGAATAAATCTTTGTTGAAATTGTTGGGCTTTGATTTTGAACGTGGTGGGCTTTATGAAACAGGGCATAATCCTGTTGAAGGGGGAACGCCTGATGATACTAGGTTAGTTATCAAAACCTCTCAAACCAATGATTTTTTAAATTCAATGAAAAGCGCGCTTCATGAAGGTGGACATGGGATTTATATCCAAGGATTGCCGCGTACTGAGTGGCGTTATCAACCTGTTGGACAAGATTTAGGCGCTGCGGTGCATGAGTCGCAAGCGTTGTTGGTTGAAATGATTTTAGGCCGTACGCCAGAATTTTTTGATTATATTTCTCCACGTGTTGAAGGCTTATTCCAAAAATTTGGCGATCCTGCTATTCGCGCTGAGAATTTATATAAGCTTAAAACATATGTTGAATTGGGCAGTGACCGTAAAAAAGCGGATGAAGTGACTTATTTCTATCATATGCAATTGCGCACCAAATTAGAACGTCAGTTAATTAGCGGTAAGCTTAAGGTCAAAGACTTGCCTGATGCGTGGAATGCAGAGAGTAAGAAGACATTAGGGGTAGAGCCTAAAACTTATTCGGAAGGGTGCTTACAAGACGTACATTGGTTTGTTGGTAAATTTGGGTATTTCCCATCCTATACAATGGGGCACGCGATGGCAGCGCAGTTCTTCCAAGCAATGAAGCGCGATATTCAAAATATTCCGCAATTAATGGAAAAAGGTGACTTTGCCCCTATTCACCAATGGTTAGGCGAGAAAATACATGCAAAAGGTCGTTTGCAACGCACTGATATTTTGTTAGAAGAGGTGACAGGTGCTCAACTATCCGCAGATGCGCTAATGGGGCATTTTGAAGAGCGTTATTTGAAGGCCGCTTAATAATTAAAAAATAAGGTACAAGTATAAATGGTTCAGTATTTCTCAACCCGTGGGGGCGCGGATAATCAAAATTTTACGGATGTTTTGTTACAGGGATTGGCGCCTGATGGGGGATTATTTATCCCTAAAGAGTGGCCTGCTTTAACACCTGCTGATTTGGAACAGTTAAAGGGCAAATCTTATGCGGATGTTGCTTACCACGTTACAAGTCCGTTTATAGGCGATTGCATAGCCCCTGATGCGTTCAGACAAATTTTGTCAGATATTTACACTAATCAATTTGAACACGCTGAGGTGGCTCCTTTGGTTGAAATTGCCCCCAACAAATATGTTATGGAGTTATTTCATGGCCCTACACTCGCGTTTAAGGATTATGCGCTTCAATTATTAGGGCGTTTATTTGATCATGTGCTGGAGCAACGTGGTGAACGTGTGACGATTGTTGGCGCAACTTCAGGGGATACGGGATCAGCTGCGATTGAGGCCTGTCGTCATTGTAAAAATATTGATATTTTCATTCTGCATCCAGAAGGACGTACATCAGAGGTACAACGTCGTCAAATGACCACGATTGATGCGCCGAATGTATTTAATATTGCGCTGGATGGTACGTTTGATGATTGTCAGAATATGGTGAAGGCCATGTTTAATGATAAAGATTTTCGTGATGATGTGACTTTATCGGCTGTAAACTCTATTAACTGGGCGCGGATTATGGCGCAGATTGTTTATTACGTGACGGCTAGCCTCTCGTTAAGTGGCGCATCGAAGAAAGTTTCTTTTGCGGTGCCGACGGGGAACTTTGGTAATATCTATGCCGCTTATTCCGCACGTCAAATGGGCTTGCCTGTGCATCAACTTATTATTGGCTCTAACAGAAATGATATTCTGACGCGTTTCTTTGAAACAGGTACGATGAGTACAGGTGGCGTAGAGCCGAGCCTGTCACCAAGTATGGATATCCAAATTTCTAGTAATTTTGAACGTTACTTATGCGGTTTGCTTGATCATGATACAGAGCGCCTATCCAGCTTGATGAATGAGTTTAAGGATAAGGGATCATTTACCTTATCAGACGCAGAAATGACCAAAGCACGTACAGAGTTTTCGGCTTATCGTTGCAACGATGAAAAAACGATGCAGATGATGAAGAACTGTTATCAAGATACAGGCTATATTTTAGATCCCCATACGGCTGTTGGGATGTCTGCAGGGCTATCTGCCTATGCACAAGCAGGTGCAGACCAATCTGTGCCCCTTATATCCTTAGCTTGCGCGCATCCTGCAAAATTCCCTGATGCGGTTGAAAAAGCGATTGGTGTTCGCCCCAGTTTGCCAGAGCATCTGGCGGATTTGTATGAGCGTAAAGAATTTGTAACCCCTTTGGAAAATGACTTAAGCATCGTCCAAAAATTTGTCAGAGAGCATCGTCAACAATTATGAGTATTCAATCATCAACACTCCCTAATGGTCTACGTATTGTCACGGACACGGTTAATACGGTTGAATCTGTAGCCGTTGGCATTTGGGCGGATGTGGGGACACGTCACGAAAATATGAAACATAATGGTATCGCGCATATGGTTGAACATATGATGTTTAATGGTACGCCCACGCGCAGTGCGCAAGATATTGTTCAGCAGATTGAAGGTGCGGGCGGGCAAATGAATGCTTTTACAAGTCGTGAAATGACGGCCTATTATATTCATTTGTTAAAGGAAGATATTTCGCTGGGTTTAGATATTTTATCAGACATCATGCAACGCCCAATTTTCCCAGATCATGAGTTGGAAAAAGAACGCGGTGTAATTATTCAAGAAATTGGCATGACCAATGATACACCAGATGACCTAGTGTTTGATTTGTATCAAGAAACGGCTTATCCGAAACAAGCGCTGGGCGCGCCAATTCTAGGGACTGCTGAAATTGTACAGGGCATGCCGAAGCAAGCTTTGTTTGATTACGTTGAGCATTTCTATACGCCTGAGCGACTGGTTATTTCGGCGGCGGGTAATGTAAGCCACGAAGAAATACTGGCACTTGTTGAGAAGTATTTTACGGATCTCCCTAAAAATACCAAAAGCGATTTCCCCAAAGCCTCTTATCAAGGTGGGCATCATTATAGTGATAAAGAATTAGAGCAAAGTCATGTTGTAATTGGCTTTCAGGGTGTTGATCGTGATCAAGATGACTATTACGCGTCTATTTTATTGGCCACGCTTTTTGGTGGTGGTATGTCATCACGGTTGTTTCAAGAGGTACGTGAGAAACATGGATTGGTTTATTCGGTTTATGCCTCTCATACGGGTTATGCGGATGATGGTCAGTTTGAAATATATGCGGGCACTGGTCCCGATAAATTGCCAAAACTTATTCCTGTTATTTGCGATGAAATTCAAAAAATTATGAATGAGAATGTCGGTGCAGAAGAATTACAGCGCGCTAAATCACAGTTACGTGCGGGTATATTGATGGGGCGTGAGTCAATGTTGTCACGCGCAAACCGTCAGGCAAAATATATGATCAATTATAATAAGCCAGTCAATATTCAGCATATTTTGAATGAAATTGAAGGTGTTAATATTGATCAAATCAAACGCGCATCACAAAAAATATTTTCGACAAAACCAACCGTAGCGGCGCTGGGGCCGCTTAAGGAGTTAGAAAGTTATGATAAAATTCAAGCAAGGCTCGTCGCTTAAAAATAAAAAAATTCACCTGCCTGAAATATTGTTAGAGGGGCGTCGGGTTTACCTATGTCCGCCGACAATAAGTGATTGGCAGGAATGGGCTGAGGTTAGGCACAATAATGCGGCGTACTTGAAAAATTTTGAACCTGAATGGAGCAAGAATTACCAAACCCAAGAGCATTTCTCAAAACGTCTAATTACCCAGAAAATAGAGTGGGATGCAGGACGTGGTGCTTATTTTTTAATTCATCACGCACAAACTAAAAAAATTATTGGGGCGGTTAATTTAAACAATATTATCATGGGCGCAGCTTGTTATGCGAACCTAGGTTATTGGTTGGATGAACATTGCCAAGGGCAAGGATTTATGCGCGAAAGCTTGGCCTTAATCGTTGATTATGCGTTTAATGAATTGCGATTGAATCGTTTGAATGCCGCGTGTTTACCTGATAATCAGCGTAGTATTAGATTGTTGGAGAGCCTAAATTTTCAAGAGGAAGGATATGCGAAAGCTTATCTGCAAATTAATGGCACATGGCAGGATCATCAATTATATGGGTTGGTTAATCAAACCTAATATATGCCGCCTGTGCCTGTGAAATCTGGTGAGGGTGTCGCGGGCACAGCTTCTTCAATTGGTGGATTAGGATTAATAATCACACGTTCTGAATTAGGCAGTTTTGTTGTATTATTTTGTTCTTGTTGGCGTTGTCTATTTGAAAAATATGAGAACGAGCCATCTTCATTATTATTTTGATAACTAGGTGCGGTAGGGTCGTAGACTTCTACGCTGCCGTCATTATAGATACTGTTTCCTGCATTTTCTTCATACCCAAACTGTCCGTATGGATTGTCGCCATAAGGGTCTGCTGTATTATCTTCACCTATAATGCCTGTATCTAAAACATAATCATCTATGTTTGGTTCTGTGCCAGCAACGAAAGCTTCCCAGATAACATTTTCATCACCTGGTCTGGCAAGGCGTCCTGTTTTACTATTCACCCGTACATTTTTAAGTCCAGCGGGTACGCGGAAAGGAACAGCGGGTGTGTCTTTCAATGCCTCTTCCATAAAGTCTTTAAAGATAGGAAGGGCGACTGATGAGCCAGTTTCGCGTTTACCCATTGATTTAGGATCATCAAAGCCAACAAAAACACCAACAACTAAGTTTGGAGAGAAGCCAATAAACCATGTGTCTTTGGATTCGTTCGTGGTGCCTGTTTTCCCCGCCAAGGGACGCTCTAATGCAACTAATTTTCTGGCGGTGCCTCGTTTAGCGACCCCTTCAAGGATTGAGACGATTTGATAGGTTGTTTTTTCATCTGAAATTTGTTCACGGGTATCTGTGATAACGGGTGTTTTTTGACCATCCCAACGAATTAAATCACCGCAATTAGCGCAAGGGCGTTTATCGTAAGAAAATACAGTTTCTCCGTGGCGGTCTTGAATACGGTCAATAAATGTTGGGGTTATTTTCTTACCACCATTAACCAGCATGCCGTATGCTGTGGTCAGGCGAAGCAATGTTGTTTCTCCTGCGCCCAATGCATAAGAAAGAAATGGTTTCATTTCATCGGCAATGCCAAAACGTGTCGCGTAATCGACCACTTTTTCCATGCCTACTTCATCTGCTAGGCGAACAGTCATTAGGTTACGTGATTTTTCAATGCCCATACGCAACGGCGTGGGGCCGTAGAATTTATTAGAGTAATTGGTCGGACGCCAAAAATCACCAGGAGCTTGTTCAATCACAAATGGTGCATCTAAAACACGCGTGGCTGGGGTAAAGCCTTCATCAAGGGCTGCTAGATAAACAAATGGCTTAAAGGCAGAACCAGGTTGGCGTTTGGCCTGTGTTGCACGGTTAAATTTAGACGCGCTAAATGTCCAACCGCCTTGCATGGCAAGTACGCGACCTGTGTGCGGATCAAGTGCAATGATAGCGCCTTGCACTTTTGGTGCTTGGCGTAAGATCCATTCTTTTTCCACTTCTTCGACCATAATGACATCGCCTGTTTCAACCACTTGCGACACTTTGATGATCTCGGGACCAAGGGCGTAACAATCTTGCAAGCATTTACGTGCCCAACGAACGCCTTTTAAATTTAAGGGTGCTTTTGCTTTATCTTTAAAAGCCAATTGTGCAGATTGATTTGTAACACTTAATACAACAGCCATCTTCCAATTATCAAGCTTACCTTCTGGTGTTGCGATGTTGTTTAATTTTACAGCCCAGTCATCCATGGTTTTTAAATTTGCCACAGGTCCGCGCCATCCATGACGTTTATCATAGGCGCTTAGGCCATCACGTAATGCCTTCATCGCGATTTTTTGTAAGTCTGGATCAACGCTGGAACGAACGGCAAGGCCGCCTTTATATAGGCTGTCATCACCATATTTTTTCTGTAATTCACGGCGGACTTCTTCAGCAAAGAAATCCGCATCAATTTTTTCTTCATCAATGCGTTTGATCATTTTAAGTGGTTCGGCAAGCGCGATTTTGGTTTGCTCTTTGTCAATATAGCCATCTTCTTTCATGCGTCCGATAACCCAGTTACGGCGGTCAACAGCGCGGTCATGGTGGCGTACAGGATGGTAGTTATTGGGTGCTTTGGGAAGGGCCGCTAAATAAGCAATTTCAGCAATACTTAATTCTTCTAAAGATTTATTGAAGTAAGTAAGCGCCGCTGCCGCCACACCATAGGCACGTTGCCCAAGATAAATTTCATTTAAATAAAGTTCCAAAAGTTGATCTTTGCTTAACGCTTTTTCTATGCGGATGGCAAGAATAGCTTCTTTTATTTTGCGGGCATAGGAAACTTCGTTTGTAAGCAAAAAGTTTTTGGCGACTTGTTGCGTGATGGTGGACGCACCAATTAAGCGCTTGCCTGAGCCAGATTGTTTTAAGTTAGTGACCATTGCGCGGGCAATTGCAAAAGTATCAACGCCTTGATGCTCGTAAAAGTTTTTATCTTCTGCTGATAGAAAGGCGTGTTTAACCAAGTCAGGCATTATTTCGATGGGTATGAAGATACGTTTTTCTTGGGCGTATTCGGCTAATAAACCACCATCACCTGCATAAAGGCGGGTGACGATAGGTGGTTCGTAATCTTGTAGTTGGTTATAATCGGGCAAGTCACGACCGTAATAAGCAATGACGTAGGAAAATCCAGCAATACCAGCAATCGCGCCTAGAAAACCAAGCGATAAGAAAAAGAGTAATAATTTATGAAACCAGTTCATTCATTATGCCTTTAAAAGGGGTTAAGCGGCAAAGCCCGCATGTTTAGCGATGGGGCCTGTGGCACGTCCATGGATAAATTGATCAACATAGGCGTTACCAGAATCATCTAAGTCACCAACGGGGCCATCCCAAATAATTTTTCCTTCATAAATCATCGCTATATCATCGGCAATGGTGCGTGCTGACGCCATATCATGGGTAATGGATAAGGCTGTTGCGCCTAAATCCTTCACACAATCAACGATTAGATGATTAATGACATCCGCCATAATCGGGTCAAGACCCGTTGTGGGTTCGTCAAAGAAGATGATTTCTGGGGCTGTTGCAATGGCGCGTGCTAAACTTACACGTTTTTGCATACCGCCTGATAATTCGGCAGGGTAGTAGTTACCAACTTGTGGAGACAATCCAACCTGTTTTAATTTTTCTAAGGCAATATCATGTGCCTGACCACGATCCATTTTTTTGCTATGGATTAAACCGAAAGCTATATTTTCCCAAATTTTTAAAGAGTCGAACAATGCGCCACCTTGGAATAACATACCGAATTGCGCCATAAATTCTTCACGGTTTTTCTGGTTAGCGCCGACTGTCTCAACGTTATCAATAAGGATAGAACCAGAGTCTGGTTCAACTAATCCTAAAATAGATTTAAGCGTTACAGACTTTCCAGAGCCTGACCCACCAATGATAACAAGGGATTCGCCTTTTTTAATTTTAATATTGATGCCGTCTAAAACTTTCTTTTCGCCGAAAGATTTTTTGACGTCGCGCATTTCAATTTTATACGTGTCTTTACTCATGAGAAAAATACCTGTGTTAAGACAAAGTTGAAAATCAGGATAAGGATAGAGGCGGAGACAACAGCGTAAGTGGTTGCCATACCAACGCCTTGTGCGCCACGGCCTGAGTTGAATCCATGATAACAGCCCATGACGGTAACGATAAAGCCAAAGACTGCAGCTTTGTATAATCCAGAGAGCACGTCCATGCGTTGCAAAGTATCCCATGATTGTGTGATGTAGCTACCTGATGAAAATCCAAGGTCATAGATGCTGACAACGTAACCACCATAGATACCGATAATGTCGCCAATTAATACGAGTATAGGCAACATCAATGTGCCAGCAATAACGCGCGGAGCGATCAAATATTTAAATGGGTTTACGGAGAGCGTACGTAACGCATCAATTTGTTCTGTTACGCGCATGGTACCAATTTCAGCGGCTATGGAGGCACCTACACGACCAGCAACCATAAGTCCTGCTAGCACCGGCGCTAATTCACGGGTAACGGATAGGGCAACAACACCAGCAATGGCACCTTCTGCATTAAAACGGGTAAAGCCTGTATAGCTTTGGAGGGCGAGCACCATTCCTGTGAACAAGGTCGTAAGACCAACAACAGGCAAGGAGTAATAACCAATTTCCATGAATTGTTTTAAAATTAGACGCGGATAGAAAGGAGGCGCAAAGCAATGCTTAATAGCACGTCCTGTAAAGGCAGAAATTCTGCCGATTGTTTGTAAAAAACCTATAATTGAACTGCCAACGGCTTGGAACGTAAGCAGGAAGATACAAGGAAGCCGTATTCCAGCTTGCTTTTTTTGGTTTTGGGATTGTTCTGTAGTAATGTCTGACATGAGTGAAGTTTTAGCCTTTTTTAGCCTTCAAGAAAAGCAATAATTCACTAATATCATTAGATATATTGGCGTTTATATCTCGCGCCAAGTGAGGTTATAATTTCATAACTAATTGTGCCTGCACTATTGGCCAAATCATCAATGGTTTGGTTGGCACCAATAATTTCAATCATATCGCCTATTTGTGGCTTTTGACCCGTAATATCACTTATATCAACTGTGATTAGATCCATAGATACGCGTCCTAGAACGGGGCATCGCTGATCTTGCCAATAGACGTACGCTTTATCACTGTTAGAACGTAGGAAGCCATCTGCATAACCGATGGCTACTGTTGCTATTTGGGTGTTTTTCTTTAATGTCCGTGTTGCACCATATCCTACTGTGTCCCCGATTTTTCCTTCACGAATTTGTAGGATACGGCACTTTAAATCTACGACATTATGCATAGGGTTTTCAGTTTCTGGTGTTGGGTTACCCCCATATAGGGCAATACCTGGACGGGCTAAATCACAGTGATAATCATCATTTCTAAAAATAGCTGGTGAATTAGCGAGTGATTTAGGGGTGTTGGAAAAATATTGAGCTATTCTTTTAAATTCATCAGCTTGTTGGGCGGTCATAGGGTTATCTTTTTCATCGGCGCAAGCAAAATGAGTCATGATATAGGTGAGGTTAAGGTTGTTTATTAGAGACATGTCATTGAGCAATTTGTCAGTCTCAGCGCTGTCTAGCCCCAGTCTATTCATGCCTGTATCAAAATGTAAAACGGCATTATTACGTTCTGAGTTGATGTTTTTGAAGCGTTCAATATCATCAAGGCAGTTTAGAACAGGTATAATATTATGTTCGATATAAATATCTTCCGCCCCTTTAAACAAGCCACCCAAAACATGGATATCAATATCTGAGCTGATTTTACGAAGAGAGAGGGCTTCATCTAAATTTGCTACAAAGAATTTGGAACAGTTTTGTTTGATGAGGGTGTCTGCTACTTCCTTAAGGCCAAGGCCGTAAGCATTCGCTTTGACAATACCGGCAATACCGCAAGAAGACCCTACAGTTGATTTTAGAAGTTTATAGTTTTTTGCTAGCGCCTCTAGGTCAATTGTGAGGATTCCAGAAGCGGTTTCCATGTTATCTGTCGTCATAATCTGTTTGTTCCAAATCAGAGAAACGCGTCACACTGGCTTCGAAGTGAAGTGAAATTGTACCAATTGGCCCGTGACGTTGCTTAGCGACAATGACATCGGCAACGTTGCTAGAGCTAGCGAGATCGGATTGCCATTGTGCATAACGGTCATTAAATTTTCCGTCATCTTCACTAGGGCGACGCTCAGGCTCTTCACGAGATAAATAATACTCACGACGGTAGATGAACATCACAACATCCGAGTCTTGCTCAATCGATCCTGATTCACGAAGGTCGGATAACATTGGACGTTTATCTTCACGGCTTTCAACCGCACGCGAAAGTTGGGATAGGGCGATGACTGGGATATTCAGTTCTTTCGCAATAGCCTTAAGGCCACGGGTAATCTCAGAAATCTCTAATACACGGTTACCGCTAGACTGCGCAGAGCCTGAGCCTTGGAGTAATTGAAGGTAGTCAATTACAAGCAAGCTTAAGCCATGTTGACGTTTCAAACGTCGTGCACGCGTACGTACAGCACCGATAGAAAGCGCTGGTGTGTCGTCAATATATAAGGGCACTTGGCTTAATTTTTGGCTGGCCTCAACGAATTTACGGAAGTCATTTTCTTTAATGTTACCTTTACGGATATCATCACCAGAGATATTGGCTTCATCCGCTAAAATACGGGTGGCTAGCTGATCTGCGGACATCTCAAGTGAGAAGAACCCAACCATGCCGCCCTGTTCTCCGCCACTTTCGGCGTACGCTTTGGCAGCGTTATAGGCGATGTTAACGGCTAAGGACGTTTTACCCATTGATGGGCGGGCTGCCAGAATAAGTAAGTCTGAATTATGCAGACCGCCTAATTTATGGTCAAGGTCGGTTAAGCCCGTTGTAACACCTGTCACATTGCCGTCAGAGTGGTAAGCTTTTTCAGCAATATCAATCGCGGTTAGGACAGAATCGCGTAATGTTTGGAATCCGCCTTGTGAGATACCATTTTCAGAAAGAGAGAAAAGCTTGCTCTCAGCTTGCTCGATAATCTTCGTCGCGTCTGTTTCAATAGAGAAGTTAAACGCTTCGGTGTTTGTGTCCTGATTCATACGAATAATTTCACGGCGTAAGTAACGGTCGTAAATTGTGTTCGCGTAATCAGCAATGTTATTAAGTAAAGGTACTTCCTTTTGAAGCTCGTTCAAATATTTAGAGCCACCGACTGCTTCAAGACCTTCATCTTTTTCAAAATAATCTTTGAGGGTGGTTGGCTTGGCTTCAAGACCGCGTTCAACCATTTTCTCAATTGTCTCATAAATACGCTGATGGGCGCGGTTGCTGAAATGTTGAGGGCGGACGATTTCGTTAATGCGCTCTAGGTTCGCATTATCAATTAGAATCATACCTAAAAGACCTTGCTCAGCCTCAAAATTATGAGGCATTTCTTGGAAGGTGCCTGTTGAAGAATCGTTATCTTCTTGATTGGCAGCTTTTGGTAATGTCGCGATATCTGAATTCATTTATATCTTATGGCACATATTAAAAGCAAAAACGAGCGCTAAAGTCAGCTCTGCTTGTGGATAGCGGGGACTATTATAATAAAAAACCCGCTTAAGTGACTAAGCGGGTTTTTTGAATTTATAAGATAGAAGAGGCTTAAGCTTTTTCTTCTTCTTTGCTTTCTTCTGCGTCGCCTTCAGCATCAGCAGAAACTTCAGCAGTTTCTTCTTCTGGCTCAGCCACTTTTTTCGCAGCTTTTGCTTCAGCTTTAGCAGCTTTTACTTCGGCATCTGCTTGCGCTTTTGCTTCAGCTTCAGCATTTGCAGCTTTTTCAGCGTCAAGTGCGTCTGATTCCATCAGATCAGCTTTTGATGCTTCAGCAGCTTCTTCAGCCTTAGCAGCATTATCTTCTTCCATCTCATCAGAGATAACAGCTTTACCAGATTTAAGTTGCTTCGCCGCTTCGTCAGCAGTTCTAGCAATGTTAATCGTAATATCTGTTTTCACTTCTGGGTGAAGCGTTAATGTTACGGCGAATAAACCAATTTCTTTGTAGTTTTGGTTTAGGTCGACCATGTTACGTTCGATTTTTTGCTTAGCAACTAAGTTAATTTCATCCGCAATGTCACGTGCTGTAACAGAACCGTATAACTGACCACCTTCACCAGCTTGGCGAATGATAGCAACAGTTAAGCCGTCTAATGTTTTAGCATGCTTCTCAGCAGCAGATTTTCTCTCATTATTGGCTTTTTCTAAAACAGCTTTTTGAGCTTCGAAATAGGCAATATTTGATTTAGTCGCACGAAGTGCTTTGTTTTGAGGTAGAAGAAAGTTTCTTGCATAACCAGGTTTT
Source organism: Alphaproteobacteria bacterium (assembly GCA_018608245.1). GTDB lineage: Bacteria > Pseudomonadota > Alphaproteobacteria > Micavibrionales > Micavibrionaceae. Next base: position 12,859 of record JABAZY010000072.1, read on the forward strand.
ACATTGACGATTTCGCCCATGGCACCTAAATGCTCGATACGTTCTAATAAAATAATTTGTGTAGACATTTTATTAATTCCTTATTTAAAAAATGAACGCTTTTCTATCTAGAAGAGCGCGTGCTTTCACCATCGTGACGAACGTAAGGCATCATAGCCATGTAGCGAGCACGTTTAATTGCTTTTGCTAATTCACGTTGTTTCTTGTGAGAAACGTTTGTGATACGGCTTGGAACCATTTTGCCACGTTCTGAAATGTAACGGCCTAATGTTTTTGTGTCTTTCCAATCAATTGCTTGCGCATCTTGGCCAGAAAATGGGCAAGATTTACGACGACGGAAAAATGGTTTTGATGTTGTTGGGGCGTCTGAAGCACTCATTACGCAGCCTCCTTCTTATATGGTTTTTTATCACCTGAATCATTGGATGTTTTATCCATGATAACCGATGGTCCTTTTGTAAGTTCGTCATTTTTAATAGTCATGTAACGAAGAATGCTTTCATTAAGACGCATTGTACGTTCCATTTCCAAAACGGCTGCTGATGGTGCTTCACTTTCGATAGCAACATAGTGACCACGACGGTTCTTGTTAATGCGGTATGCTAATGTACGCAGACCCCAATTTTCAATACGGTGAGTTTTTCCACCATTATCTGTGATGATTTTTGAATAGGTATCAATTAACTCTTTAACTTGAGCGTCACTGAAATCCTGCCGTGCAACAAACACGGTTTCGTAATAAGGCATGATTTTCTCCTCTCGGTTTAAAGCTTTCAAACCATTTTGAAAGCATAGCAGCTAAGACATAAGCCTATTATCTTAGCGAGGTTACAGCCGTTTCCAGCTGTAATATAGGGGTGTTATAGGGAGAGATGCCTGTGAAATCAAGGAAAAAGTCACTAAAATAGCAATAAAAAAGCCCGTATTCACACCTTAATGCTGAATACGGGCTAGAAGATAACTAAAATATCTTAATCGGTAGGAAATACGTTATTTTTAGACTTAGAGGGTTCTATCTAACTATCTTCATATTTAATGTAATTTGGTTAATTTACTATTTGCATGACCATTCATCATTGCCGCCTCATTATTTCCATTGGCATTTTTTTGAATGTGATTAGCCATAAACATTGACCACGGTGTTTTACACTGTCTATGAGCTTCTTGAGAAGAAGCCCCTCGCAACATTTTACAAAGCTCATCATAAGTCAGATCAGGATTATTGAGCGCACGTTGAAATGATCTCAATGCCTGTGTTCCCACATAATCAGCATAATCTGTATTTAGATGTTCTGTTTCGCAACTTAAACTGTAAGCAAACTCGGTATCTTCTAGTACTTGTTGTACTTTTGTTTTTTTTGTTTGTTGGTTCATCGTCTAGCTCCCCTTATTCAATGAGATTTTATTAGACACGAACCCTCTGGTACTCTCCGCTGCACATTTCATAATACTATAAACAGAAAATGTCTTTCAAAAGGTTTAAACCTTTAAAAAGAACAAACTCGTCATTTACACCAAAAATGTAATGTAAAATCACTATACATACAAAGTAACAAATTTACCAGTCTTTTTTGTAATTTTATGTTCCTTATATATGCCAGACACCAAATAAAAAATTGAGGTTTTCTGGTGATTACGGCCCTAAACCCTTGACGTTGTGTAGATTTATGATCATTCTCTGCAACATATTAAACGAACAGTATAAGAGGATAACTTTATGAGCCGTGCATTTATATTTCCTGGTCAAGGGTCGCAATTCATTGGAATGGGTAAGGATTTAGCCGAATCGTTTCCAGAAGCCCGAGAAATTTTTGAAGAAGTTGATGGTGCTTTAGATCAAAAATTATCCACGCTTATGTTTGATGGCGATATTGCGGATTTGAATATGACAGAAAATACGCAACCTGCCTTAATGGCGGTATCAATGGCGATTATCCGTGTTTTGGAAAAGCAAGGCGGTATAGATTTAAAAGATGTTTGCTCTTATGTCGCTGGACATTCTTTGGGGGAATACTCTGCGTTAACGGCGGTGGGTGCTTTTAATTTAGCAGATACAGCACGTCTTTTGAAATTACGTGGGCAAGCGATGCAAAGAGCGGTTCCTGTTGGTGTTGGTTCTATGGCTGCTATCTTGGGTTTAGATTTACCAGACGTGCAGGCGATTACAGCTAAGGCGCAGGCAAGTGGTGAAGATGATTTAGTTTGCCAATCAGCCAATGATAATTCAGTTGGGCAAGTGGTGGTTAGTGGTCATGTGGCAGCGGTACAAATGGCCGTTGATATGGCGAGCGAGCAGGGCGCAAAACGCGCTGTGATCTTACCTGTTAGTGCGCCGTTTCATTGCGCGTTGATGGCGCCAGCTGCGCGCGAAATGGTAGAAGCGCTTGCGGATATAGATATACGCAAACCTTCTGTACCCGTTATTTCTAACGTTAAGGCGAAGCCAGTAAGTAAGCCAGAAGAGATTAGAATTCTTTTGGTCGATCAAATTATAGGGATGGTTCGCTGGCGCGAATCGATTCTTTGGATGGGTGATAATGGTGTTGATGACATGGTTGAATTGGGCGCTGGTAAAGTATTATATGGCCTTGTCCGTCGTATCGTTAAAGACATTGCTTGCGAGAGTGTAGGCACACCAGAGCAAGTTGAAGCGTTGATCGCAAAATTGAAAAGCTAGGTTCATTACATGAATGAAATCGTAGGTGCAATTACCGTTCTTATGACGATTGTTATCTACGGCTTTTATATTCGAGACACGATTAAAGGAAAAATTAAACCGCATCCTTTTAGCTGGCTGTTATGGCTGATCATTACATTCATTATATTTCTGGCACAGTTATCTGACAATGCAGGCCCCGGCGCTTGGATGAATGGCGTTGTTACCTTTATGAATTTTATTATATTGGCCGTATCTTTGAAAAATGGCATAGGGATTATAAAAAAGCTTGATGTCCTTGTTCTCATTTTAGCATGTTTAGCGATTGCACTTTGGATAATCACATCTAGTCCGCTTTGGTCGGTTATTATTCTATCCTTTGCGAATACGCTTGCTTATATTCCAACCTATCGAAAATCTTTTTCGAAACCGTTTGAAGAACCGCTTTATGTATGGAGTCTTAATTTTTTTAGGCATGGCTTATCTATTTTAGCATTGGCTAACTACACAGTAATCACAGCTCTTTCGCCTATTACACTTGTGTTGAATAATTTGGCAATGGCTTTGTTTATTTTTTACAGACGACGTGCTGTGAGAGCGGATAAGGGTTAAATTTTAAAATCAGGCTTTCAATTCAACAGGTTTTTGAATAGTCTGTGTTCGTAATTTAAGACTATAGAAGGAAATAAATATGTTTGATTTAACAGGTAAAACGGCTTTGGTCACTGGTGCAACAGGCGGTATTGGTGGTGAGATTGCTAAGGCGCTTCACGCACAAGGCGCAATAGTTGCGATCTCTGGTCGTAACCAAGAGAAGCTAGATGCGCTGGCGGGTGAGATAGGCTCAAACGTTCATGCGATTGTGGCTGACCTTTCAAATTCAGAAGGTATTGCTGAGTTGATTAAACAAGCTGAAGAGAAAATGGGTCAAATTGATATCTTGGTGAATAATGCTGGGTTAACGCGCGATAATTTATCCATGCGGATGAAGGATGAGGAATGGCAAGAAGTGTTAGATGTTAATCTAACGGCACCATTTCAATTAGCGCGTGCTGTTCAACGCGGTATGATGAAACGTCGTAATGGGCGTATTATTAATATTTCATCCGTTGTTGGTACAACAGGTAATCCAGGTCAGTGTAATTATGTGGCCTCAAAAGCAGGGTTAAGCGGTTGGACAAAATCAATGGGGATGGAGATTGCCTCTCGTGGTATCACCGTTAACTGTGTCGCACCTGGTTTTATTGCAACGGCAATGACTGAAGCTTTAACGGACGATCAAAAAGCAAAAATTAACGCAAACATTCCAGCAGCACGCATGGGCGCGCCAAATGAAATCGCCTCTGCTGTTGTATATTTAGCAAGCGATGAAGCGGCTTATGTCACGGGCGCTACCATTCACGTCAATGGCGGAATGGCGATGGTTTAATGGCGGGTTTTCCTTATGACCTAGTGATCTTCGACTGTGACGGCACGCTGGTCGACAGTGAGTATCTGCACAATAAATTAAATTCTGATGTTTTGATTAGTCTTGGTTTAGATGATTACACGACTGAGAAATGTATTGCAGATTTTGCAGGGTCAAGTTGGGTAGATATTAAAAAAGAAATAATGGTAAGACATCAAGTTGATGTGCCACAAGCGCTCATTGATGCACGTATTCCTAAAACGCTGACCATGATGGATGGCAATATTAATATTATTGAGAGCGCCTTAGATTTTGTGCAGTTTACACATGAGCATTGTAAAATTGCTGTTGGGTCGAATGGCGAACCGCCGACTGTTCTAAAATCTCTACAGCTTCAAGGGTTCATGGATTATTTTGATTCTGCGCATATATATACAAAAGAAGATGTAAAAAATGGGAAACCTGCACCAGATTTATATTTGCATGTAGCAGATCAAATGGAGGTGGCGCCATCGCGGTGCTTGGTGATTGAAGATAGTCACACTGGCGCAAAAGCAGGAATTGCGGCAGGTATGGATGTTTATGGATTCGTGGGTGTTTCGCATGATGTATCAGGGCAGACAAAAAAGCTCCAAGATGTGGGTGTAAATGACATATTCTCTGACTTTATCCACATGCGCGCACAGCTAGATATTTGATTTCATTGATAAAAACTACTCAATTATGCTAAAAACATAAAATTGCTTGCAAATCGGATAGGGATTGGTAAAGTCCGCTCGATTTAAAAATAAATTTTAAAGTAACTAAACTATAAGGAAAAAACCAATGAGCGACATTGCAGACCGCGTAAAGAAAATTGTTGTTGAGCACTTAGGTGTTGAAGAAGACAAAGTAAATGAAGGCGCAAGCTTCATTGATGATCTTGGTGCAGACTCACTAGACACAGTTGAGTTAGTAATGGCATTTGAAGAAGAATTCAAAGTTGAAATCCCTGATGATGCTGCTGAGAATATTCAAACAGTTGGTGATGCTGTTAGTTTCATCAAAGCAAACGCTGCTGAATAATCAGTAACGTATCTTCTATTTTTCTAATGGAAGAATATATTAAATGAAAAGAGTCGTTGTAACAGGTCTTGGTATGGTTTCACCCCTTGGAGTAGGGGTGGGACACAATTGGGACGCCATCATTGCTGGTAAAAGCGGCCTTGGTAAAATTGAGCATTTCGATGCAACAGATTATGCTTCTAAGATCGCTGGTGTTGTTCCACGTAGTACGGATGAAAATCCGACTGACGGCTCTTTCAATCCTGATGTTTTTTTGGCACCAAAAGAACAAAGAAAAATTGACCCTTTTATCACTTACGGTATTGCGGCAGCAGATGAAGCAATTGCAGATTCTGGCTGGAAGCCTGAAACTGATGAAGACCGTGAGCGTACAGGTGTTTTAATTGGTTCGGGTATTGGTGGTTTAACCACTATGTATGAAAGTGCTAAAACGCTTTATGAACGTGGCCCACGCCGTCTTTCTCCATTTTGTATTCCTGCGATGTTGATTAACTTGGCCTCTGGTCATGTGTCTATCCGTCATGGGTTTAAAGGGCCTAATCATTCTGTGGTAACGGCGTGTTCAACAGGCGCACATGCGTTGGGTGACTCAGCTAGATTAATCGCTTTAGGTGATGCCGATGTGATGATTGCCGGTGGTGCGGAAGCCGCTGTGACGGAATTAGGTGTTGGTGGCTTTGCTGCGGCACGTGCATTATCTACGTCTTATAATGATGACCCAACTGCGGGCTCTCGTCCTTTTGATGAAGCACGCGATGGGTTTGTTATCGCCGAGGGTGCGGGTGTTGTTGTATTGGAAGAATACGAACATGCTAAAGCGCGCGGCGCAAAAATTTATGCTGAAATGATTGGCTATGGATTATCTGGTGATGCTTATCACATCACAACACCGTCTGAAGATGGTGATGGTGGTTTCCGTGCGATGAAGGCTGCGTTAAAACGCGCTGAAATTAATCCAGAAGATGTTGATTATATTAACGCACATGGTACCTCCACACCTGTGGGCGATGGTATTGAATGTACGGCCGTGAAGCGTTTATTTGGTAATACTTTAGATACAATTTCCATGTCATCAACAAAATCTGCTATTGGACATTTATTAGGTGCGGCGGGTGCTGTTGAAGCGATTTATTCAATCAAAGCGATTGAAACAGGCATTATGCCACCAACATTGAATTTGGATAATGTGTCAGAGCCTTGCCAAGGTATTGATCTTATTCCTAAGGTTGCTAAAGAAAAGAATGTAACAACTGTGCTTTCAAACTCATTTGGTTTTGGTGGTACAAATGCTTCTCTAATCATGAGAAAAGTTTAAGTCTCTTCTAATTCTTCAATCTCTTCCTCTACTTCATCATCATGCTTTTGCTGTCGTTGCATAAAGTAAAAATGATGTGAATGGGCGATGGCTAAGAATACCCAGAAATAGGTGAAGCGAATATTTTGATGCGTGATACCAAAAAGCAAAATTAGAAATAGCAAAATGATATATTGTAAGGGTAGCTTATAAAAAACTGCGCTTAGAAAAAGTATGAAAAAACCAAACCCTACGATACCATAGCTAAATAATAAGGTAGCGAGGCCAGAATGAATTTCTTGTTCTCCAATCCCAAAGCGGAAAAACGCCCCTTCGCCAGCGCCAAAAATTAAATATTCAGGATTTTCAATTAAGCGGTTATAACCACGACCAGAGGCGCTGTCATCACTTTCTGATCCGATATTGCCTAAACGTTCGGATATGGCTGTGATTTGTTCAATTTGATTTACACGACGATCTAATTGTTCTGGATTTAAAGCAATACCCATCAAAAGTATCAGGACGCCCCCAATGGCAAAAAGTCGTGCTTTTTGCGTCATATTCGGTAGGAAAATAATGAGCGGCAGCATTAGGGCGGTTACGATTATACCAGCTTTAGAGAGTGCTAGACTTTGTAGAAAGAGCAACATGGCGAATAAAGCATAATCTAGTAATGTAAGGGGCTTATTACGTTTTAAAATAATAATGATAGCCATACAAAGCAGGCACCAATAGGCAAGCTGATTAGGATTGTTGAAGCTACCTGTGTTACGCCCCAGTTCGATATTTCCCATGATGGGCGCATATATAAATTGAAAAATAACGCTAGCGGCAACGGCGATGTAGGTTAACTTTGTAATTAGTGCTGGGTTTTGTTTGAATATTGTGAGGGCATAGAGAAAACAACAGAAATTAAAGACATAATAAATACTATGTTTGAGTAATCTGTCATTTTGAATAAAACCATAATGAATAAGGTTGATGGTCATTGTAAGCCCAGCAAACATGAGCCCAAAGACAAAAACCTTAGACATAGTGCCGCGATGGCGCATCATAGAAAAGATTAAAATGGGAAACCCGCACAAAAGGATCAAATAGTCTGCGGGTTGGGGCATTCCTTTAGAGAAAATATAAATTGGCGATAAAAACAGATATAACAACCATATTGCCGCAAAGAAGAGGGAAATATTTTCTGTATTGCGGTCGTTTTTCGTAGAAGTATCGATCATTTATCTCTATTTTGTTATTGAACCGATTATATCTTAAAAGATGAGCTTTTTATAATGAAATCCAGCCATATATTTTTGTCTTTCCTTTCCCTGATCCTGTTAGGCTTGCTTGTCGCAGGTATTATGGGTGCAATGGGTGCACATTATTATTTTGGTAAAGGTCCATTGGAGCAAGATAAACTTGTTTTGATTGAACGCGGGAGCGGTGTTGGTGAAATTGCGCAAACCTTAAAAAGTGAAAATGTTATCTCTGAGCCGATGCTGTTTAAAATGGCCACCAAATTTAGTGGTCGTGCCAGTGCGTTAAAAGCAGGGGAGTATGAATTTGCTGCAGGTACTTCTATGGAAGACGTGTTAGCGCAGATGGAAGAGGGAAAAGTCTTTGATCGTAAGATCACTATTCGTGAAGGGTTAACGAGTTATCAAGTTGTTGAGTTATTGAAGGCGCGCGACGATATGAGCGGTGAAATTATTAATATGCCAGCAGAAGGAACATTGTTGCCAGAGACATATCATTTTGTAAAAGGTGAAGATCGTCAGACTAAAATTAATAAAATGGCATTTGAAATGACTCAAGCAATTGATGAGTTGTGGGAAAAGCGTGATGCTAATCTACCTATCAAAACCAAGCAGGAAGCGGTTATTCTGGCTTCTATCATTGAAAAAGAAACCGCTGTTGCTAGTGAGCGTAAGCGTGTTGCAGGCGTGTTTGTTAACCGTCTTAATAAGGGTATGCTATTACAAACTGATCCTACGGTTATTTATGCTTTAACTAAGGGTAAGATTCAGGATAAGGGACAGGGGCCTCTTGGGCGTCGTTTATTGCGCAAAGATTTGAGCATTGATTCAAAATATAATACTTACAAATATGTTGGACTACCACCTGGGCCAATTGCTAATCCTGGACGTGCTTCTATTGAAGCCGCCTTAAATCCTGAGCGCCATGAGTATATTTTCTTTGTCGCCGATGGTACGGGTGGACACGCTTTCGCAAAAACATTAGCTGAGCATAACCGTAATGTTGCTAACTGGCGCAAGGTTAGGAATTAATTTCTCATGTGTGGTATTGCAGGACTCTATAATATCACGGGCGATAAAAACGCAAATATTTGTGCCAATATTGGGCAGAAAATGGCGGCGGCTATTGCCCATCGTGGGCCAGAAGCTATGGGGCTTTGGCAAGACCCTAATAATGCCTTAACCTTTATCCATCAACGCTTAGCAATTATTGATTTATCTGCGGATGGTGAACAACCAATGCATTCTCCATCAGGTCGCTATGTTGTAACGTACAACGGTGAAATTTATAATTATCTAGATTTAAAAAAAGAATTAGAAAGTTTAGGCCATAAATTTAGAACCAAATCTGATACTGAAGTGATGTTAACAGCCTTCGAAGAATGGGGTGTTGTTGACGGTGTTAAAAAACTAAATGGTATGTTTGCTATTGCGCTCTGGGATAAAAAACAAAAACAGCTTCATTTGTTACGTGATCGTTTTGGTAAGAAACCACTTTACTTTGGTTGGGTAGGAAATGACTTTGTTTTTGCATCAGAGCTAAAATCTTTCCATACGCATCCTGATTTTACGGCAGAGGTAAGCCGAGAAAATACAGCACTTTATATGCAATACGGCTATGTCTGTGCGCCACATTCTATATTTAAAAATATTTGGCAATTATTACCAGGATCGTTGGTAACATTGGATTTTGAAAAAGTAAAATTAAATGAAAACCTCATAAAGCGTCAGCAAAAATATTGGGATTTAGCAGATGTTGTAGACAATGGTAAGGCAAATATTAGTCAAAAATCTGAAGTAGAATTAATTAATGAATTTGAAAATATGCTTGAGCATACAGTGAAACAACGTATGATTTCAGATGTACCTTTGGGCGCCTTTTTATCAGGGGGGATAGATTCCTCAACCGTTGTTGCATTAATGCAGAAAAATTCTGCACAAGCTGTGAAAACTTTTTCAATTGGGTTTAATGAAGCTGATTATAATGAAGCAGAGCATGCAAAAAAAATAGCACATCATTTAGGCACTGATCATCACGAATTTTATGTTAGTGCAGAAGAGGCATTAAATGTTATTTCGAGCTTACCAGATATTTATGATGAGCCTTTTTCAGATGCTTCACAAATACCAACGTATCTCATATCAAAATTAGCAAAAGATAAGGTGACTGTAGCTTTAACGGGTGATGGCGGAGACGAAATACTGGGTGGTTACCGCCGTCATACGCATGTGGCAACGATTTGGGATAAGGTAAAATTTCTTCCCTACCCAATGCGTAAAGTTGCTGGTTCTGCTTTTGTAAAACTTTTACAAAATAATCCATCTAAAAAACGATTAGTGCAGTTAATGTCTATGAAAGATGATCGTGAAATTTATCATGCGCTTATTAGTCATGGTGCAGGTGCTTCAGATATTGTTAAAAATGCTAACCTTCCTTCTATCCCCTTAGATGATATTTATAATTATTCAGGCGATTTAAATTTTTCTGAGAAAATGATCTATGGTGATATGATACAATACAGATCTGATGACTTAATGGTTAAAACAGACCGCGCCAGTATGACAGTGGCATTAGAAACACGTGCGCCGTTGATGGATTATAAGTTGGCTGAGTATGCGTGGACGCTACCCCATCACATGAAAATTCGCGGGGTCACAGGCAAGTATATTTTGCGTGAAGTGTTAAAACGTCATATTCCTCAAAATCTCTATGAACGGCCAAAAATGGGCTTTACAGTGCCTATTGAGGGCTGGCTAAGGGGTAGTTTAAAGGACTGGGCGAGTGATTTATTAAGCGCAAATAATTTAAACAAGCAAGATATATTAGACGCTGATAAAGTACAAAAAATTTGGACAAATTTTCAATCTGGATCTAGTAGTACGCCAAACCAAGCTAAATATATTTGGTCAATTCTAATGTATCAAGCGTGGTCAGCACGTTGGATAAATAAGTAAAAGAAGAAAGTAGTAAAAATGAAAATAGCAATTACAGGTGGTGCAGGATTTATTGGCAAAAGATTAGCTAATTTTTTAACAGATAAAGGCCATAAAATTATCGTTGTTGATACTATTCATTCTACGCCTATAGATATTATGGATCAGTCTGCATTAAGTGATGCGTGTAAAGGATGCGATTTTATTTATCATTTAGCAGCACTACATCGTGATGATATTTTTCCGCGTTCGCGTTACTATGATGTTAATACGCAAGGCACAAAAAACGTTATTCAGGCTGCTAAAGATAATAATATCACGCGTATTATCTTTACGAGTACATTTGCGCTATATGGCTTGAACACTGGGATGCCGACTGAAGAGAGCGCGCCAACACCATTTAATGACTACGGTAAAAGCAAATGGGAAGCGGAAATTGCGTTAGAGGAATGGATTAATGAAGCACCAGAAAATATTGCGACAATCGTACGCCCAGTTGTTGTATTTGGTGAAGGGAATAAAGGTAATGTTTACACATTGCTAAGCCAAATTGTGCGTAACAAATTTGTGATGATTGGTAAAGGCGAGAATAAAAAGTCGATGGCTTACGTTGGTAACGTCGCCTCATTTTTAGCGTTTTGTTTAAATGAAAAAGAAAAATTTAAAATTTATAATTATGCCGATAAACCAGATTTTAATATGACTGATTTAACAGATATTATTTTTGGACATTTGGGTAAAAAGAAACCGTCCTTGGCACTTTCTTATCCTGTTGGGTTAACAATCGGCTACGTCTTTGATGGCCTAGCACGTATCACAGGAAAGCAATTACCTATCAGTTCAGTACGGGTAAAGAAGTTTTGTGCGGACACTACCTGTGAGGCGCAAAGATGCTTGGATACAGGGTTTAAACCGACTAACACACTTCAAGAAGGTGTTGTGCGTATGATTGATGCTGATTTTGCCCAATATAAACGACAAGTATAAACAAGGTTAATTTTAAATGAGTGATAAGCCTAAAGTTTTAATGGTGTTAAATGATATTGCGTGGTTCTGGTCGCACCGCTTACCGTTGGCCAATGCATTATTATCAAAGGGCTGGCACTTAACGCTTGCGACTGCGGGGGCGGGCAATAATAAAGATTTAGACGCAATGAGCGTTGCGGGTGTTGATTTACCAGAACATGGTTGTTCAAAAAATCCTTTATTTCATCTGCAATTACTGTTGAGTATTCGCAAAAGCATCAAGGAAATGCAGCCAAATATTATTCATGCGATTACGCTACGCCATGCTTTCTATACGGGTTTAGTGACAAGGGTGATGGGGTATAAGCCTGTTATCTTTACTGTAGCTGGTTTAGGTAGCCTTTATACGTCACCGAAGTTAAAAATGCGTATGATGCGCATTGCTTTGATGCCGTTAATGCGCTTTGCGTTTGGGGGTAAGGGTAAATTTATTATCTTTCAAAACCCTGACGATCAACAAGCGATGGTGAGTGCTTCTATTATTAGTAAGGATAATTCAACTATTATTCGTGGATCGGGTGTTGATTTGAACGAATTTTCTTATGCTGATTATGTGCCGCAAGATAATCCTATTATTTTATTTTCATCACGTTTGGTAAAAGAAAAAGGTATCTATGATTTTATTGAAGCGGCTAGAATTTTGAAAGCTAAGAATCTCTCTGCGCGTTTTCAGGTAGCTGGAGATATTTATTTAAAGAATCCTAATTCGTTAACACACGCAGAAATTCAAAAATTCCATGATGAAGGTATTATTGAGTGGTTAGGACAATGCGATGATATGCCGTCTGTGATAGCCAGTGCTCAAATGATGGTACTGCCCTCTTATTATGGAGAAGGCGTGCCGAAGATATTGCTAGAAACCGCAGCTATTGGGCGCCCTATTATCACTTGCGATGCGCCAGGGTGTCGTGAGGCGGTTGAGCATGAGGTCAATGGTTTGCTTGTAGCGCCACAAAATTCTGAAGCTTTAGCGGATGCAATTGAATTATTATTGAATGATTTGGATAAAAGCATAGAATACGGGTTAGCAGGACGCGCACGTGTGAAAAAAGATTTTCATGTTGAAGCTGTCGTAGAAAAAACATTAGACGTTTATAATAATTTATTGAAGAAAGCGTAAACCAGATGGTAAATAAAAAACCACTAATTTTATTAGGTTTAAATGAAATTAACTTTGAATATATCGAAGAATATATTGCGCAAGGTCATCTGCCGAACTTAAAAAAATTATTGACTGAGAACCCGTTGATTAAAACATCATCAGAAAAAACATATGAAGAATTAGAGCCGTGGATTCAATGGGTATCCATTCAAACAGGAAAACCTTTTTCTGAGCATGGTATTTTTCGCCTTGGTGATATGGTTGAAAATAACTTTGAGCAAATATGGGAGCATGTTGAGGTAAAACATGGCGTAAAAATAGCTGCTATGTCGCCATTTAACGCGGCTAACCGTGCTAAAGACCCTGCTTTCTTTATCCCTGATCCATGGACGAAAACAAGTGTCACAGGCAGTTGGATGATGCAAAAAATTGCGGGCGCTGTGTCTAATGCCGTGAATGAGAACGCAACAGGAGGCAGTAAATTATCGACTTATATCTACTTGCTTTTAGGTGTTGCGCGTTATTCATTATTGTCGCGGAATGTGAAAATTATAGAGCTTATTTTGAAATCACTGCGTAGTCATTATCACCGTGCTATTTTATTAGATCAATTACTAACAGATGTTTTTTGTGCTCATTGGAAGAAAGATAAAATTGGTTTTTCTAGTTTGTTTTTGAATGGTGGCGCGCACCTTCAGCATCATTATTTATTTAACTCGGCGCCCTATAAAAAATTAAATGGTAAGAACACAAACCCTGAATGGTATATGACTGCCGATAAAGACCCGTTATTGGATGGGCTAAAAAGCTATGATCAATTGGTTCAGCAAATAGTCTCTCTACCGAATGCCCCGCGTGTGATGATTGCCACAGGGTTGCATCAAAACCCTGTTGAAGATCCTGTGTTTTACTGGCGTTTAAAGGATCATGCTGCATTTTTAAATTTGATTGGGGCACCTTATCATTCAGTGCAGGCGCGTATGTCCCGTGATTTTTTGATTGAATGTATCAGTAAAGAAAAAACGGTTGAAACGGAAGAGCTCCTAAAAAGTTTCCGTGACGATAACGATATTCCATTATTCGAAGAAGTTGAGAATAGAGGTACAAGCCTTTTTGTTTCGATTACCTATCCATATGAAATTACGGCAGATACAGTTGCTCGTTACTCAGGTGGAAAAATTGATAACTTTGTAGAGCATGTCGGTTTTGTTGCCCTTAAAAATGGTGAGCATGATGGTGAAGGGTATTTTATTGATAGTGCCAATCAGGTTAACAGCGATAAAGCATTACCGATTACAGATATCTTTGATTTAATCGATAATCATTTTGTTGAGGCATAAAAAACGCCCTTTAATTAAAAAGAGCGTTTTTTAAGAATATTTTTATTTAACTAGAACGTTACAACAGCTTTCATGTTTTTAGCTTGGCTAATCCAATCTGATACTTGTTCAGCATTTGCTACCGTAGGGGCTATCAACTGAGGGCCTGCATTGTTTTTGGTGTTCATTGCATCAACGAAATTGGTTGCATCCCAGTTAGCCAATGTTTCAACGTTATAAGCGCCTGTTGCATAAGCTAGCTCTGATGCTTGGTGATCCATGCCTTTAATACGCAGTAGGTCTGACATGCCAGCCCAATCGTTAAGAGGTTCAACTTTGATTTCTAATTTATTGGCAAGATCATCACGTAAGCTTTGGCTATGTGCTTTGCGTAGTAGATCACCGACAGTTGCGATACCAACACCACGGAATAACTGACCAGTTCTTGGACCAATACCTTCCAATGTTTCAATCGCGAAATCTTCTCCACCCAAATCAACTAATGTATCAAGATCAGTGACATCAACTTTTGCAGAAGATTTAGTACTGCTCATTAATGGCGCAACGCCACTATTCTCATTATTTAGATTTTTTTTTCCGCAACAATCTTTGCATTTGCACTTACGGCTACATAGCCAGCATAGGATTAGACCAAGCAAAAAAGCAGCTAGTAAGCAAATCCACATTTGAGTAATTAGATATAACATTTCTTTAGTTCCTTATTTAAAATTTATTATTTTATTTCGAATTCAATACGGCGGTTTTGGGCGCGTCCCTGTGCGTTATCGTTACTTGCAATAGGGGTCAAATCTCCATGCCCAACGCCATCTACACGTTGCTTAACACCAGCTAATTTTAACTGCTGGCCAACGGATACAGCGCGTTTCACACTTAAGTCCATATTAGATTGTGCGTTACCAACATTGTCTGTGTGCCCATGAACAATAATAGCTTCTGCTGACGGACAATTTTCTGCAGCATTTGAAATTTTCTTGATTAGGTTCATACTTGACGCGTCAATTTTTGCACTACCAGTTGAGAACTTAATAATTTGTCCTTCCATGATTTGAGCAATGTCTTTTTCACAGCGCACGTTTGCGGCAGATTTTTTCTGAGGTGTTGTAGTTGCTGTTAGGTCAGTTGTGCCATCTAAATCTTTATTACCACCCATTGTCGGTGGAGTATCTAAACCAAAATCACCATTGTCGTTAAGGTCTTCATTGAAGTCAGCAAATTCAGGCGTTGGTGTTAACGCTGATTGGATAGGTGTTACGGTCAGGTTATTAATGATGGTTCTAACACCTTCTACGTTAAGGACTTGGCTCGCAATTTTTTGTTTTTCTGATTCTGTATCAACATTACCTGTTAAAGTAACATCACGGCCGCTTGTTGATGCGGTGATAGTACCTGAATTTACGCTTGTGAGGCTTTGTGCAACACGATTTTGAACATCGTCTTGAATGGTCAATCTATGGTTATAGACACAATAAATTGCGACTAGAATGAAGGCTATGAGTCCAAGCAAGAACAATAGTTTACGCATAATCAGTACCTTATATTAATTTGTGTATAAAGTGGTTCTATCACAGGCAAAATAAAAATCAAGGATTTGATTGCTTTAGGAGGGAGTTGGCTGGAATAGAGGCTTGACAAAATTTGAGCGATAAACGATAAAAGCCAGACTAATTACTCTTAAGCGGGTGTAGCTTAGTGGTAAAGCACCAGCCTTCCAAGCTGGCTATGAGGGTTCGATTCCCTTCACCCGCTCCAAATTTTCTCCGTATGATTATATTTGTAAGCGCTAAGGATTAAAAAAATCCTAGCGAAGGCTTTTTTCTGTTTGACATATGAGTGTTGTCGATGCAATCTACTGTTTAATCATTTTATTTTGTAACAATATTTTAATTTAGGAGTATTTTATGCGTTCTGTCTTGTTTACTATACCAAGAAGCGGTGGCCCAAGAGTGGGTGTTACTTTGGCCTCAATTTTAGAAGAAGCGGGGGCTAAATGTATAGCGGTTAAACCACATGATGGGAACGCTTCTGAATTAGTTTTAACGACGAATAATAAATCAGCGGCTGCCCAAGCTTTGCTAGGTGCTGGGTGTTCGGTAAGGGGCTATGGTTCATAAATTTAGGCTTGTTTATTTTGAGCGATGACGGACAAAATAGCCTTTAGGAGGATTTTTTATTTGACATATCGTTAGTATTTTTGTAAGTATATTTCAAATAATACAAAAATAGAGGTGTTAAAATGAATAGAAGAGAGCAAATACAAGCAGCACATTTGAATAGACAGGGTACTAAGTTAGCAGACAAGCTCGCTGCTGTTGGTATAGCAGACGTCCAGAGCTTAACAGGTGCCAGTTTAAAACAAGAAGCACGTGATGCCATGGCCGCAAGAGGGGTGATTGATGCACTGCACGATGACGGCGTTGAAACTTTTTCAATTCATCCAGATAAAGTACTAATTGCTTCTACGGGTAATGGTAAGCATGAGCATTTTATTCCTAGATCTTAGTAACTCTTTTATTATAATAATTTGCAAAAACCCGTTGACTTTTGGTCGCGGGTTTTTTATTCAGATAGGTAGAACTCGTGGCGGTTATGGCTTCTTTTTGAGGATATGATCGATGGCTAAAAACGCGAAGCTGTTCACTCTGTGCGCGCTTGTACGTATCAGAGTTTTATAAGACCAAAACGCAAAACTAAACAAATAATAGGAGACCTTATGAGTAAGGAAAAGTTTGAACGTAATAAGCCACATTGTAATATCGGAACTATTGGTCACGTTGACCACGGTAAGACAACATTGACAGCAGCGATTGCTGGATTGT
>JABAZY010000053.1 GCA_018608245.1 Alphaproteobacteria bacterium
TGAAGTGTGCGCCGCAACGACTGGCAATGCCAGACTATCCAGAGGCAACTAGCCCCGCATTGACAAAGGGTTATCATGTAAGAGCAGAGCACATTGCTGAAAAAATTGGTAAAATGCTTAATAGGGAAGTCGCATCTGCCGCTCTTGCGCAACAACGCAAACATCCCCATGACGTGCCAGGTGACTGGTTCACGGGGCCCTTTTAACACATCAATATCATTAAAGGTAAGAGTTAACTATGGATTTAAGAATAAAAGGTAAGTGGGCGCTTGTTACAAATGAAGAGTGGATCGACCACATTATAGAGACGCCAGTGATAGCACATTACTGGGGTGAAATCAAAGTAGGGCCACTAGACACGCGCATAATGAGGAAGCTATGAGAACAAAAGAGAAGCAATACGAGGATCAAGTCGAGCTGCATAAGGATTTCGGTTTTGCAGCTCTAGGAATGAAAACAAGCCATACCTGGCACGTCGACCCGAAGAGATTGCTGTTCTCGCTCTCCCGATACAAATTTACTGCGAAGATGTTGAGTGGAAAGGAGAACGTTATCGAAATCGGTTGCGGCGACGCATTCTGTTCACGCATCGTGCAACAAGAAGTGAAGCGACTACTCGTAACTGATATAGATCCTATCTTCATTGACGATGCACAGAAGACGAAAGATGAAAGTTGGCCCCTCGAGGCACAAGTTCATAACTTTGTCGACGATTCTATGAAGGAGATGTTTGACGCCGCATACTGCCTGGACGTTTTTGAACACATTTCAAAACGTGACGCCGATGCGTTCGTGAGAAACATCTGCAACTCTCTGGCGGATGACGGCGTGTTCATTGTGGGGATCCCATCGCTCAGCTCGCAAAAATACGCGTCGAAGCTAAGCAAACAAGGGCACGTCAACTGTATGGATGGGTCAGAACTCAAGGCGTTCATGGAGAAATATTTCGACAATGTTTTCATGCTATGTATGAACGATGAGAATATCCACTCAGGATTCTTTCCAATGGCACATTACTTGTTCGCAGTGTGCGCAGGAGTCAAACGATAGCTATGGACAACCTTATCTTATGCGTCGGAACAGGTAGGGACGGAACGAACTCGCTTGCACTACTCATACAAAATATTTTCACTGAGAATCATCATAATGGGACGGCAATACATGAGCTACATCATAAAGAAATCTACAACGCGTTTCATACCAGCATAGACCAGGAGTCGTTCACAAAAGCAATTGAGCGCTTCATCTCTACATGGAGACTAGGTGACGCAATTATCGGAAATGGCTATGCCCCAGCAATAGATATCATTGCAGATGTTTTTAAGGGACATATCAAGCTCGTCCACCTCATCCGTGAGAAAAATGTATGGATGGAATCATTCAAGAAGAATATTGAGACATATCCGCATAGTCATGGCAACTACGCGGCATGCGAAGACCCTCAAATATTTCGAATGGCAGCCTTCCACTTTGGCGAATGCACGAAACAGGAATGGGAGGTTTGGAATCTCAATCAGAAGCTCTCATGGTATTATGACAAGACGCATACGCTCGTGACCGCTATCGGGAAGTCAGTACCGTGCTTGGAAATCAGAACTGAGGAACTTTCGAAGCCAGAGACTGGACGGAAGCTCGCGGCATTCATCGACAAAAGCTGGACATACGCAGGCCTGCCGGTACGTGCAAATGTATCCATGCTCGACTATGCGCAGTTCTCAGCAGAAGATCAGAAGGTTCTTGGCCGCGTATATAGCACGTTCGACTACTTGCAGGCCGCGCATAATCCGATTTACGGAGAGCGTTTTTTTGCAAACCTTGTTAAGGAAGGATTCCTCAGCAGGGACTCGTACGAGCACAGCACAGTCTCTGCTGAGCAAATAAGGGAATACGTCTCGGTGCTGCGAAAGCGGGCCGAAGAGTTTGAACAAATGATAAAGGCTTGAACAATGAATGAAAATATTACATGGCCTTCGTGGCCGAATCTGGGACCAGTAGAGGAAAAGGCTGTCATGGAGGTCGTCAAGAGCAATCAACTCTTTGCGGCAGAGAAAGTAGCTGCGTTTGAGAAGGCCTTCGCGGAATATGTCGGTGTGGAATATGTTAAGGGTGTCGGAAACGCCACGGAAGGATTGCACCTCGCTCTAGCTGCGCTGGGTGTCGGTGTCGGCGACGAAGTCATTGTCCCTACATACACATGGATCTCGAGCGCATCGTGTATTTTGATGCAGAACGCCGTACCTGTGTTCGCCGACTCGAGTAAGGACACTCTTGCGCTCTCAGCCAACACCATCAGGCCACTTATAACGAACAAAACGAAAGCCATCATCGTCGTGCATCTGTTTGGGTATCCCGCTGATATGGACCCAATACTGGCATTGGCGAAGGAAAAGAGCATCCCCGTCATCGAGGATGCGTCCCACGTGCATGGTGCGACATACAAGGGGCGGAAATGTGGCAGCATGGGGAAAATTGGTGTGTTCAGTTTACACCAACGGAAGAGCCTTCCGGTCGGCGATGGCGGCATGGTGACCACTAATGACAAAGAAATTGCCGAGAGCGTGTTCCGCCTGCGTTCATTTGGCGACAAAGAGCTGAGTTATAACTATCGCATGACAGAGTTCGCCGGAGCACTAGGACTCGTGAGACTCAAGATGCTTGATGAAGAGAATGAAATCAGGGTCCGGAACGCAAAACAATTGAGTTACGGCCTGCAAACCGTGGAAGGGGTTTCTGTCAGGATGCCAATCAACGGCGCGACGAGTGTATTCTATCGCGTCCTACTCGACTTTGAGCCTGAACAGTTTGACTGTTCAGTCAAGGAGTTTGTCATCGAGGTGGCCAAGACAGGCGTTCCGCTCGAAATGACATGGGTGCCGCTACATCGACACCCACATTTCAATCCAAAAAAATCGCCGGCCCGTGGATGTCCATGGACCTGGCCGCTATACGATGGAAAGATGCGCGAAGTGCCGATGTATCAGTCGCTAAAGTTCCCAATAGTTGAGGACCAATGCGACAACAGGATTATGGAGCTTGCAATTCATCCACCAGTTGGCAAGAAGGAAATCTCCTACGCAATCAATGTCATTAAAGAGATTGCCAACCAGCATCGCAGGAAACAATGAGTAAGAACAAATGGAATGTCAAACAGGTGCGAACAAGTGATCAAATCGAGAAAAATTCGGGCAATTCAAAAGATAGCTAAAAAAAATTGCAAGAGAGTTTGTATGGAGAAGCCAAGCCATTGTTCCAGCGCCTGGATTATGAGTTGTATATGGTGTTCAATCGCCAATCCCTTATTGGCATGGGTACAGTGTATGCCAGAGACTAGCTTGTGTGCGATATCAAAAATTTCAGGGCTTAAGCTGTTGAGCCGGATGCCACTTCAAAGTAGGTCTACGTTCTGTACTCACGGCGTTCGCCCTATGGATGAGCAGTTGAATTCTTCATTAATCCATTGGAATGCAAACGTGGTTGAGCAAAACTCATGAAAGCAGCCATCCTTTTTCACACAAATCAGCCCTTGGTCATTAAAACTGATATCGAGGTTCCTCAGCTGGAAATCGGGCAGGTTCTCGTCAAGATTCTATTTAGCGGTGTCTGTCGCAGTCAGCTCATGGAGATCAGAGGTGGGCGCGGCGATGACCCCTGGCTACCGCATCTGCTTGGCCATGAAGGCTCCGGTGTTATTGCTGCTGTTGGTGCTGGAGTAACTAAAGTTATACCTGGTGACGAGGTGATTTTGGGCTGGGTAAAGGGCGAAGGTCTTGATGCACCAGGAGCCAAATACAAGTATGGTGATCAGATCATAAACTCCGGCCGAGTGACGACTTTTAGCAACTACAGTATTGTTTCTGAGAGTCGGGTAGTGAAAAAACCGATTGGCCTTCCATTTGATACGGCGATTCTGTTTGGCTGCGCCCTGCCAACCGGGGCAGGAATGGTTTTGAACGAGCTAAAACCGTCCTCCGATTCATCCGTAATTGTTTTTGGCCTTGGCGGGATAGGTCTGTCTGCCTTAATTGCGCTTAAAGCATTAGGCATCAAGATGATAATTGCTATCGATGTGTCCGAGGAAAAACTTGAATTGGCAAAACAGTTGGGCGCGACCCATGTGTTTAATTCTTCGACTGAGGAATATTATCAATCTGTACTCGGTCTGACCAAGGGCGGTGCTGATATTTGTGTGGAATCTGCGGGGCAAGTATCAACCATTGAACTGGGGTTTTCATTAACCCGCAAAGGCGGGGGAAAGCTGCTTTTTGCATCTCATCCTCCTGATGGAGAGATGATTCAACTGGCTCCCCATGATTTAATCTGTGGCAAACAGATTGCAGGCAGTTGGGGAGGCGGCACCTCGCCCGATCAGGATATTCCAAGAATGTATCAAATATTTCGAGACGCCAATATTTCCCTTGGATCTCTGCTTACCAAACGATATTCATTGGAACAGATCAATGAGGCAATGGATGATTTAGATGCTGGAA
>JABAZY010000003.1 GCA_018608245.1 Alphaproteobacteria bacterium
GATTTTTTTCTTACCTGCTCGCATGGTTTGTCGCACCAATATTATCTCCTGCTTTTTTATTCCTACCTTGGTTTGATGCTTGGGTAACAGGGGATGGAGTTAATAAGGGTGTTTTACTTATCTGGGGGCTATTCATAGTATGCTTAATATTAAGGGGCGTATTCTGGAAGTGGGCGCCTGAAAATGACTAATTCTGACTTAAAGATACCGTATATTGCCGTAATTATTTTTTCACTTATAGCTCTTTTACCAATGCCCTATGGGTACTATATGTTTTTAAGAATCTGTGTTTTTTTATGTACTGTTTTAGCTGCTTATATAGGTTTTAAAGATAAAAAAATAGGCATTACAGTTTGGCTCTTTATTGCAGTAGCCATTTTATTTAATCCATTTATTCCTGTTCATTTGACTAGAGAAATTTGGACGGGTTTTAATATTTTAGTAGCTGTTTTGTTTGGGTATATGGTTTTTAATCGTTGCAACGTCACTGGGACAAATTAACAATAAAAAAGTCTATACTGTTAACTTTACTCATCAAACTCCTCTAACTCTGGTACGCGGGTAAAAGCAATCTTAGTGCCTACATAACCAGTGCTTGTTTTAGGGCATGTTCCAAGGTTAACCGTGTTTCCCCCAAAACGCTTATTTAGCTTATCCATTGCATTTGATAATTTAACATTCTTTATAGTTTTGTTTTCTAAACCCGCCGTTTCAAATAAATCGAGAGTTATCTCTTTGCTTTCATATAAATCATTTAGCATGATGGATACTTTAAACAGCTTAGCCTTACTTGTTTCCCATTGCATCTTACGCCACATTTCTTCCAGCGCCTTAGTTACCGTAAAGTTATCTTGAGTTGGTGAAAAAGACCTATCAGATGCCCAGTAATGCTTATCCATTGTTCTTATGCTCAAGGTGAATTTTCTAGCATATAGTTCATACCGCCTTAATCTCGCACATGCTTTTACAGTCAGGTGGAGAGCCATAGAGTAAGCCTTATCACTTGGTCTAAACTTTGGATCTAATACACGGCTATGACCTATGACACGTTTCTTGGTGGGTTTATCAGGTATCTCATATCCGTGAAGGCGATACCAAAATATTTCTCCTGCTACACTTCCCCAAATCTTACGTGCGTGTTTAGGCGATATGTTCCAAAGGTGTTCAACAGTTTTAACTCCAGCGTTATTTAAACGGCGTTCAATATTAAAACCAATACCGCACAAATCGTTTAAGCTTAAATTGAATAGCTGGTCTTTATAATTATTTGGCTCGAGTATTACTAAACCATTTGGTTTTTGCATATCGGTAGCGGTCTTGGCTAAAAAAATATTTGGAGCAAGCCCTATAGAACATTTAACGTGCTCCCCAATATTTACGCGTAAGCCTTTTTTTATTCTATGGGCTAACGCTATGGCTTGAATGGGTGATTGTTCATTCTTTAATAACTTGCAAGCGGCCTCATCAATAGAGCAAACTTTAGTTATGGGGATATGGTTTTCAACTTCAGCAAATATGCGCTTGTGATATTCAACATAGATATCATGTCTAGCCAATACACATTTTAAATCGGGGCATAGTTTCTTTGCCTCATAGATTTTAGTTCCTGTCTTAATCCCCAAGGCTTTAGCTTCATAGCTTGCGGCAATGGCACATGTGGAGTCCGTATTACTAGGGACGATGGCTACGGGCTTATTTCGCAATTCTGGCCTGTCTTGCTGCTCTACGCTGGCAAAATAGCTATTCAGGTCAAAGAATAGCCAGTTAAGAGAGTTTGGGGGCTTAAAGTTTCTGTTTTCAGTATCATTTTGCATGCACAACACTTGCCCGTAACTGACAATAGAGTCAAGAACAAAAAGAGAACATTAATCTTTGAAAGATGATTTATTTAAGGTATAATAAAAGTTCAAAATTGGCTTATGATTTCGTATAAAAACGGAGGGTGTAATGGGTGGTTATGGCTCAGGTCGGTGTGGATACAGCACGACAACTAAGTTAGATGATGGGTTAAGCCTTGATATAAATAAGCTCAAACGTCAAGGGCACGTGGGGCTAAATAAATGGCGAAAGGGTGGTTTAATATGGACTATTGTGGGGACTGATGAGGAAACAGGCTCGATAGGTTATGAAGTGAATACGCTAAATCCAGATGATATGTGGTTTAGGGCTCACTACACACATACGCCCTATGATAGTGAGCCTATAAAGATGGATTATAAAATTAAGCTTGTGACAATCGAGCCTAACTATGGTGGTAAAAGGCTATGGTTTATATGCCCATTAACAGGCAAGAGAACAACTATTCTATACTCTCCATCGGGTAGTAGGCATTTTGCTAGTCGTTATGCTTTTAGGCTTAAATATAGCTCTCAGAGTAAAAGCGCTCATGATAGGGCGATTGATAGGATGTGGAAGCATAGAAGGAAGTTGGGCGGGGGTGCGTCCCCCGTTCGCCCTAAAGGGATGCATCACAAAACCTTCTATAAGATGGCAGGTGAATTTGAGCAAGCTGAAGCGGCTGCGGATAGCTTTTTAATGATGTTTTTGGAACGCTTTAATTCAAGGCGGGGGGTATGATGTCACATACATGCATATGATAATAAGTGTTTTGGAAGGGGTCTGAAGAGGTTGCTGAAGGATGTTTAGCAATATTTGTGGCGAAGTTACTTACATTTATTCTTGTAGTAAATTTTCATACATGTTTATTAAAGTGTCAAATTCTAATTATCTAATCCATAAGGAACTTCTATGAAAAATATTGTATTGTCTCTTGTCTGTCTGTCACTCGTATCAGGATGTGCGTCAAAATCACAAAACATTCAAGCAACGTATGTTTCACCTCTGCAATATCAAAGTTTTACATGTCGGCAACTAGAGCAGGAAATATCAAGAGTTTCTAGAAAAGTTTCTGAGATTTCAGGTGCTCAAGACAAGCAAGCAACTGGCGATGCCGTGGCTATGGGAGTTGGTTTGGTTATATTTTGGCCAGCACTATTTTTCTTAATTGGGGATGATAAAAAAGAAGAGTTGGCTAGATTAAAAGGTGAATATGATGCATTAGAACAATCAGCTATACAAAAAGACTGTTCAATAGTTAATACAATTCAAGTGCAAAAGGCTGAACAAGCACAAAAAGCAAAAGAGGCAGAAGAAGCGGCTAAATCTAATAAAAAACAAAATTGGAATTAAAAACATTTGTGCGTGGCACACTTGGGGCTAACAAATGATAATAAAGTGCTATTAGTTTTCTATAGATTGAATCATATGCGGTGGTAGAAGATGTACAATATTAGCTTGCGTCCCTGCTATCGCTTCATCTCCTTCAATAACAGGGAAATATTCTAATCCTAAAGATTGTATAACGCCCTTTACGGCTGCCCGACAATTGAGAGCTTCGGCACCGCAGCTGTGACGTGCAAAGGGCAATTTTAAGCTACTAATTACTCTACTATTGTGTACAGCCTTATCCCATACTTCTAGCATAAAATCTGGCGTGCCTAAGATTATATCACGTGAAGTATAATCTCTTTCTAAATCTTGTCCTTCTTTCCATCGCTTATGTTGATGTGCTATTATTCCATCATCCACGGCAACGAAATTTATTTCACTAATAATTTCAGGTTTTTGGCTTTGGGTTCTATTAACCAAAGCAAGGAAAGAATGATAGGTTTGTCCAGTGGCACCCGTCCAAGCGACGCCTACATTTTCTTCCACGGCACATAGCGAATATCGAGTAAAATACATAATACTTAAATTAGCTACACGAAATAAATTTTTTTGTCAAAGTCTGTATGTCTTAGGCGATGTTCGCATGGCACACTCATGGCACACTTGGGGCTAACAAATCACAATATTGTGCCACAAGTCACAACACATAAACCTTGCTAGTGTATTGATTTGATTGTTATAGTTAGATGTAGCTTGTTGTGAGCTGTGAGATATTAAAGTCTCC
This sequence comes from Alphaproteobacteria bacterium, assembly GCA_018608245.1. Classification (GTDB taxonomy): domain Bacteria; phylum Pseudomonadota; class Alphaproteobacteria; order Micavibrionales; family Micavibrionaceae. Next base: position 3,953 of record JABAZY010000003.1, read on the forward strand.
AAAACCGTAGGCCGAGGGTTCAAATCCTTCTGCCCCTGCCACTTTCAGAGATAATCATCATCAAATGGGACACTGACGGGACACTTTTTACTGGAAAAGTACGGCACTTCTCAATAGACTATGCCTCATGGGGACAATTGAAGAGAGAACTAACGAAAACGGTAAAAAGTCTTACAGAGCCAAAGTGCGCTTGAGAGGTTTCCCTCCCCAATCCGTAACCTTCACTAAAAAGACAGACGCTAAAGTCTGGATACAGCAGACAGAAACAGAAATCCGTGAAGGTAGACATTTCAATAAGGCAAAGTCTAAGAAGCATACCCTTGCGAATGTGATTGATAATTATTTGGAGTATTTAGAAAAAAATAACCCCTCCCGTAAAAAAGATGTAAAGACCTTACTGTGTGTCAACCCCCATTTAGGAGTCCATGTTTAAAGTGAGTCAGAGCATGT
>JABAZY010000039.1 GCA_018608245.1 Alphaproteobacteria bacterium
CAATATAAACCAAATACTAACTTATTAAATGGACCGACTTTTGGGGGCTTTGTCATTAACGTATAATTGGCCAGATGAAGATGGTAAGGCTGAAACTTATGAAGGTGGGCGAAGTTTCGGTCATTTGGCGTATCGCGTTGATAATATCTATGATACTTGCCAAACATTGATGGATGCAGGTGTGGTCATTAATCGCCCTCCACGCGATGGGCACATGGCGTTTATTAAGTCGCCAGATGGTATTTCGATTGAGTTACTACAAAAAGGCGACTCTTTGGAGCCTCAAGAGCCTTGGAAAAGCATGGAAAATACTGGGTCTTGGTGATTTTAAAAGAACCTATTAGTATAATATAATTTAAGCTTGCCGTGATGGTTAAAACATGTGATTCTAAGTGGTAATTAAAAACCCCCAATAGTGACTTCACGTAGATATAAACCATATGCCATATAATTTAAATGATGTTAAGATTTTAGTAGTAGAAGACATGGCGCCGATGATGACGCTTATGCGCTCGGTGTTACAAATATTTGGTTTTAAGAAACTATGTAGTGCTTTAAATCTTGAAGAGGCTTATGAAGTCTATAAGAAAGAAAACCCAGACATTATTATTACCGACTGGCTAACGGGTGAAGAAAATGGTCTGAAGTTGATCAATAAGATTCGCAAAGATGAGGATTCACCAAATCCATATATTCCTATTATTTTGATGACAGGATATAGCAATCGTGACCGTGTTGAAGCGGCACGCGATAATGGGATGACAGAATTTTTAGTAAAGCCATACACCGCCCGTGATTTGTATAACAGGATTGCGCGTCTGATTGAAAACCCAAGGAAGTTTGTGAAGACTTCAGAGTTTTTTGGTCCAGACAGGCGAAGGCATAAGGATGAAGGGTACACTGGTGAGATTAAGCGTAAGAAGGATTATTACGCAGAGCAAAGTCAAAAATTGAAAGATGCAGCTGATATTATTATGAAAGACAGAGATAACCTTGATTAATATTACACAGCATTTTTGAAATTATATAAAATTAAGAGATAATAATGACCGACGATAATGATGCAGATAAACTTTTGGGAGAGGCAGCGGAATTTCTTGATCCGCCAAATTTCCTAAAACGAAAAGCGGGAAGCGGGGGCATTCCTCAGCATCTGCTTGATAAAGGTGAGGGGTTTATTAAAGAGAATGATATTGATTTTATTCCATTTGCTAAAGATCACATCAAACATATTAAAGCTTATGCGAAAGAATTAAAGACCGCAAAAAATAAGACCGCGGAACAGCAATATTTTGACGGCATTACAGAGAATGTTATGCGCTTAAAAGCGCATGGTGGTATGTTTGGGTATGATATTATGAGCGCAGTCTCAGATATTACACTGAACTGTTTAGAACTTACAAAAACAATTAATGATGACTTATATCAAATCATTGACGCACATAATAATAGTATTGAGTTAGTGATAGCGACGAAGTTAAGGGGCAATGGCGGCGATCAAGGCAAGGCCATTGTGAATGAGCTTCGTAAAGCAACTGTTCGTTACCACAAAAAATATTCCCCGACTGAATAATAGATCTTATTACAAGTGTTAATCATTATGCCTAAAGAGCTTATGTCGCTTTTTAGGCATAATTCTTTTGGAGTAATGATTAAAATGTCCTATAAAACATAGCTTATGAACATTATTGACTAAACGCATTAAGGCCAAGCAATTAAGGAGCGAGAAATGCAAGATATACATTACATCATCGAAAATCAGGCAACTGTAGAAGCCAATGTTACGGCGCGTGGTGTGAAATCGGACATTTCGGGTCTTATTGCTGTCTATGAAAAGCTTAAAAGTGCGAAGCAAGAATTAGAGGGGTTGCAGGCTCAATCTAATAAAATTGCGAAAGATATTCCAACCGCAGATGACAAAGCGACGCTTGTTGCGGAAGGGAAGGCTGTTAAAGAGAAGATCAAGGATATCTCGGACACTGTTACAACGTTGGATGAGCAGTATAAAGAGCTTATGCTAACAGTGCCTAATGGCTTAGCGGAAGGCACGCCAGAGGGGTTGGAAGATGACTCTAATGTGCCTATTAAGCATTTCATGGAGCCAACTAAGTTTGAGTTCACACCGAAAGATCATTTGGAATTAGGGACTGACCTTGATTTGATTGACTTTGAAGGGGGCGCGAAGGTTGCAGGGAATAAGTTTTATTTCCTTAAAAATGATGCGGTTTTGTTGGACATGGCGTTGCAACAATTTGCGATGAACAAGGCTGTGGCGGCGGGATATACGCCATTATTGACGCCTGATCTTGCACGAAATTCTATCCTTGAGGGGGTTGGGTTTGCACCACGTGGTGATGAGAGCAATACGTATGCGTTGGAAGATCAGGATATGAGCTTGATTGCGACGGCGGAGATTGCTGTGGGCGGTTTGCATAGCAAGGAAGTCTTCACGGAAGAGCAGTTACCGTTGCGTTATGCGGCGTTCAGTCATTGTTTTAGACGTGAGGCGGGTGCTGGTGGTCAATCTAGTAAAGGGCTATATCGTGTGCATCAATTCGGTAAGGTCGAGTTGTTTGCTTTTACCAAGCCAGATCAGAGTGAAGCTGTACATGATGAGATTTTGGCGATTGAAGAAGATATTTACCAAGAATTGAAAATTCCATACCAAGTCGTGCGTATTTGTGCGGGTGACTTGGGCGCGCCAGCTTATAAGAAATATGATATTGAAGCGTGGATGCCAGGGAAGGGTGAAGAAGGCGAGTATGGCGAGGTAACCTCTGCTAGTAACTGTACCGAGTTCCAGTCTCGTCGTTTGGGCGTTAAGTACGCGGATAAAGCCTCTGGGCGCAATGAATTCGTTCATACGTTGAATGGGACAGCGATTGCGCTAAGCCGTGCTATGGTCGCGATTTTGGAGAATTACCAGAATGCGGATGGTTCTGTAACTATACCAGAAGCTATTCAACCATTTATGAGCGGTAAGAAGGCGATACAGGCGTTGTCAGCAGATGGAGTGGTGGCTAAGAAGAGTGCTTAGTTTAGGTTTGGATTTTTTGTAATTTAGGAGAAAAAATGACAAAGAAATTTATTATATTGCTAGTTCTATGTTCATCTGTGCTCGGTGGTTGTGAGGCTCTACATCTTGCTGATCACTTGATTTGTGGTTGGCCTGTACCGTGTTAAGCCTTAATTGACTATTTATTGTCTCGAAATCGATAAAATTTCCATGATGCGTAAAGATTAGAAGCAATTAGAATTGTCTCTGTCATTATAAAGGGTAATATCATGAGCTCTATTGAATAAATCAGCCAACAGCATTGGCCGGCTAACAAGCCAAATCTAATGCGCTGCACACAAGAGCTTATCTCACTAAAACGAACAATAATAACCGCGAGCATTGGAAAAATACCAGCAGTGCCAGAGAAAATACATATACCTATTGAGGCTAAGATAACGGCTAAAATAGCGCGTAATTTAAAAGTTTTTTGGTGAAGGTGTTCGGGGGTAATAACTTGAATAAAAGAACCTAAAAAGGATATGAAGGCTCCAAGTAAACCAGCATTTGCTTCTTTCAGGTAGAAATAAAGCATATAGAAAGTAGCGCCAAGAGCACGTGTTCTCATCATAATTGTGCGTTTTTTCATCTGTAAAGCACTAGCTGAACAGAAAAACCCTAAAAGCATTATGAATATATAAAGAGTTTCAAGCATATCTACCTTCAGGTTATTCAAGGTAATATTATCTTTAAATAGTTAAATAAACTTTAAAGAAGATCAGCCGAATGTTTTTTTCATGACCGTTGAAGTTTTCCGAGTGTTGTCATTGATCGGATTTGGCATATGACCGACAGACTTCCACCCTAAACGATCATATAAATTTTCACTACCGGCTGTGTTCAGATACATCTCTTTAATACCTAGAGATTTTGTATGCCTTTCAATAGATCTTACCAGTTTACCTGCAACGCCCTCTCCTCGGT
>JABAZY010000012.1:0-36625 GCA_018608245.1 Alphaproteobacteria bacterium
CTTATTGAGCACACCACCAACTCGGACGGGCAACGCCTAGATCGTTGGTTACAAAAAAATCTTCCTGGTGTGCCATTTGGTTTGCTACAGAAATTAATGCGCAAAGGACAAATGCGTGTTGATAGTAAGCGGGTGAAGTCCTCTACACGTCTTGTCGCTGGGCAATCTGTGCGTATCCCGCCGATGGACCCGATTAAAGAAGATCAGCGTAAGAAAAAGGTAAGTGCACGTGATGCGGAACTGATTAAATCACTTGTGATTTACGATGATGGATATTTGGTTGCGATCAATAAACCTGCGGGTTTAGCCAGCCAAGGTGGTACAGACATAAAACGTAACGTGGACGACATGGTTGAAGCATTGACCAATGAAGATGGTGTTAAACCTAGATTGGTTCATCGTTTGGATAAAGACACATCAGGTGTTTTATTGCTTGCACGCTCGTCACAAATTGCCCGTGATATGGGTAAAATTTTTCAAGGACGTGAGATCAAGAAAATTTATTGGGCATTATGTGTGCCTGCACCAGAAATTAACAATGGTGAAATTCGTGCGCCCATTCGTAAGGCAGGTCCAGTCGGCAAAGAAAAAATGATTGTTGATGAAGAAGGCCAAAGTGCCACAACTTTATTTGATATTGTTGACCGCGCGCATAAACAGGTTGCCTTTGTTGCTTTTTGGCCGCGTACGGGGCGTATGCATCAAATTCGTGTTCATGCAGCACATATGGGTACGCCTATTTTATGTGATGGCAAATACGGCGGACAAGCAGCCTTTATTGACGGTTTTGATGTCAAAGAGCGTGTTCATTTGCATGCGCGTTTTATTCGCTTTGCGCACCCGAAAACAGGTAAAATGATTGAGATTGAAGCGCCACTTGCGGATGATATTAGAAAAAGTTGGACGGCATTTGGATTTGATCCAAATTCAAATTATGTTGCATTTGATGATGTGAAGAAATTTAGGAAATAAGGGATATTTAGCGTTATGAGTGATAAGGAAAAAAAATCATTTAATTGGCCGCGTTTTCTCAAAAAAGCGGCTATTCGTGTTCCTTTATTTGTTATTTTTCTATCAATACTTTTAATTGTTTCATTGAAATTAGTGGTGCGTCATCCTGAATCTTTGCGGGCAGGGTTAGAAGACTATTTTTCTAAAGCAACCAATACACGCGCAAGCATAAATTCAATTGATAAAATTTCTTTTTATCCAGAGATGGATATTCATATTAGTGATTTATCCCTTCATGCTGGCAATAACGCCGCAACAATTTATATGCAAGCTAAGCGTCTTGAAGTGGGAAGTCCTTTTTGGAGTTTGATAACACCTGTCAAAAGATTTGATCATTTATTGATGGAAGCGGTTGATTTTGAAAAAGGATTTATTTTTAAACATGCTATGTATCTTGAAACATTAGAAATTGTTGAAAAAGAAGGCCCTGAGCAATATGGAGCGTTTATCATCGGTAATGGTACCTATGCCGAAAAAAATATGAAGATAGAAATTGGTATCGAAAAAGTTAAGGGACGTTATAAATTACCAACAGCCATGCCTGTTTCGTTAACTATTGATAATGTGTCTGTTAATACAAATTTTGTGCGTAATTTTGCAGAACAATATTTTAATAATACTGTTCTAAAAATTGATGATAGGCAGTCTGACGCTAAAGATTATAATTTCTATTTAGAGGGTGAATATAAAACAAATAATCCATTTAATTGTGTATTGGATAATATAGATAAAATTGAACAATGTAATAAGTATTTAGAGAGTACAGAAGAGGATCAGACGCCATGATGAAGCGTTTTTATACAATGGTATCGGCTAAAAAAATTGATGAAGGCTATGCCCTTGAACTAGATGGAAAGAGTGTGAATACACCTTCTGGGCAAGTTATCGTTGCGCCTACAAAAGTTTTAATGGACGCTGTGATTGCTGAATGGGCGGCGCAGGAAGATAAGGTGAAGCCAGAGACTATGCCGCTCACGCAAATTTTAACGACTGCTATTGATAAAAAACGCGATCGTCAGGTGATTACTGAATCATTGATGCGCTATTTAAACACTGATTTAGTTTGTTATTGGGCAAAAGAGCCTGAAGAAATTGCAGCCAAACAAAAAGAGGTTTGGGGTGGGTGGTGTAAATGGTTTGAAACACATTTTGAAGTATCTCTATATACAACTAAAAAAATAGATGCAATTGAGCAAGATGAAGAAACGCATAAACGCGTCTGGAATTATATTGAAGCGTTAGATGATTACTATTTTACTATTTTGCACATTGTTACTTCTCTAGGCGGATCGCTTGTTTTAGGGTTAGCTTTTACAGAAGGGGATATTTCTCCTGATCAATTAATGGAAGCTAGCTATTTAGAAGAACTACACCGAGGTGAAATTTATAATGAAGCGCTTCACGGTGTGTCACCAGAAGAAGAAAAAGAGCGTGAGCACTTTAAACGCGATGCACATGCTGCTCGCCAATTCATTGATTTGGCTAATGAATATTAGGATCAATGGACGTCTCTAAACCTGACAATGGAATTTTAGTTGGTGATGATGGTAAGTCGCGCTGTTGGTGGCATAGCGGTGACCCTGAGTATCTACGTTATCATGATGAAGAGTGGGGATATCCCGTTTATGACGACATTCATTTATTTGAAAAAATATGTCTTGAGGGATTTCAAGCTGGTCTAAGCTGGCTGATTATTTTACGCAAGCGAGATAATTTTCGAAAAGCTTTTGACGGTTTTGATTATAATAAAATTGCTGGTTATTCTGAGAATGAAATTGAAAGTCTTCTTCAAAACGAAGGTATTATTCGCCATCGTGGAAAAATTGAAGCAACTATAAATAATGCACAAAAAGCACTCATGTTGATTGAAGAATTTGGATCTCTATCAAATTATTTTTGGCAGTATGAGCCTAACAGATCAGAACGTCCACAAGTGAATAGCTACCAAAATATTTCTATATTAGCCAAAACAAATGAATCGACGCAGATGTCGAAGGATTTAAAAAAACGTGGGTGGAAATTTGTTGGCCCAACAACTTGTTATGCTTTCATGCAGTCAATGGGAATCGTCAATGACCATTTAGAAGAATGTTATTGTTACCACAAGGCTAAAAAAGTTAATCCGATTTAGATTGGAAAGTATTTTCTTCTGTCTCTTTTTTATCAGCAGGCTTTTGATCTTTATCAAATATCAAGACACTGCCAAGTTGTTGTAAAACTTGCTCTAATTTAGGAGATATTTTTATAGGTTTGATCATTCTTTGATTCCTTATAACCACATCATAACAAATAAATACAATTATACAAGCATAAAATACAAGATAACTTGTTATGATTTAATTGTTATTTTGCTGTAGTTTTTAGGGATGAATTTTGATCGTATACCCAAATTATCAGATCGTCTGAAATATATCAGAGCCTCTTTTGACCTGTCCCAGGTGGAATTAGGGGATATGGTGGGTACGACGCAACAGGCCATTCAGCAAGCAGAAATGGGTAAGGCGCGTCAGCCAAGATATTTGCACAAGCTCGCCCAAGTTTTAGAAATTCCTGTTGATTGGGTTATTTTTGGTGAGGCCGTGAGTGATGATTCTAAAAATAAACGTGTAGCCACGAATGTGCTTAATGATAAAAGTATGGATGTTTTGGATAGTTTTTATGCGATGCCAAAAAAAGACCAAGAGCTTTTATATGAACTTATGAAGTCTCGCCAAAAGAAATAAATAAAAATTACGGCAGTTTTATTTCACCGTTTAAAATTTTTCTAACAGTTTCAATATAAAATTTTGGCTCTACTGCTTTTACTTTATTTTCAATATCGTCAACACTGTCTTCAGGCGTTAGTGCGATTTTCTTTTGCGCAACAATATGTCCATTATCATAAATTTCGTCAACGCAGTGAATAGTAATACCTGTTTGTGTATCGCCAGTATCTTTTACCGCTTGATGAATATGGCGACCATACATGCCTTGACCTCCATGTTTAGGGAGTAAGGCAGGGTGAACATTTAATATTCGATTTGGAAAATTACGTATCGTATTTGTGCCGATTAATTTCATATAGCCTGATAAAATAACCAATTTAATACGGTTTTCAATCAATGTGTCCGCAATTGCTCTATCTAATGCTTCACTATCTGGGTGGGTATTACTATTTAGGCATATGGCTTTTAGACCTTTGTTTTCTGCCCATTCCAGAGCTTTGCTATCAGCGTTATTGCTTATCATTAGAGTGGGTGAGGCTTGAATCTCACCTTCTAGGCACGCATTTGTAATAGCGTGGGCAGAAGAGCCATTATAAGATGCCAAAAAAGCGATGTTCATTTATTTATTCCTTATGTGTTTCTTTAACGACGACCAAAAAGTTTTTCAATGTCTTTGAGGTCAAGCTTGATGTAGGTCGGACGGCCGTGATTACAATGCGCAGCGTTAGGGGTTTCTTCCATCTGCCTAAGTAACGCATTCATTTCATCTGCATTCATACGACGACCTGAACGCACTGATCCGTGGCAAGCCATTGTCGATAATATTTCATGAATAGATTTTTCTAATTTCTGAGCGGTATCATGTTCGCTTATTTCATCAATAATATCATTGATGAGCTCTTTGATATTTACTTTTCCTGACATAATGGCGGGGATAGATTGAACGGCTATTGAACCAGAGCCAAATATTTCTATTTCTAGCCCTAGATTCTCTAGCATATCTTTATGCTCAACCAGTAGATTAGAACGTGTGTCATCCATATCAATAATTTTAGGGACTAGTAGCCCTTGGCTTTCGATTTTACCGTCATCCATTTGAGTTTTGAATCGTTCGTACACTAAACGCTCATGGGCGGCGTGCTGGTCAACGATTACAAGCCCTTGCGCGCTTTGGGCGATAATATAATTTTCATGAATTTGCGCGCGGGCGGCACCTAATGGGTATTGATTTTTTTCCGTACTATGTTGTTCTTCAGCACGTGCTGTTGGTTGAAAATTTTGTAATTCGGCAGGTTCTAAAGGTTGATAAAATTCTTGTGATTTTTCAGCTAAATTATGATTAGAGGGGGCATAATTATTAGAGATATAGCTACGTGGTACAACAGGGCTAGAGCCTCTATTCATTGGCAATGAATTATTATATTGCTGTGGTTGCATCTTGGAAATAACTTGGCTGGAGAGGGAGGATGATGTTGTTTGCCCATCCTGTAGCAAAGCATGTTTTAAAGCGGTGATGATTAAGCCTCGTACCAAATTGGCATCACGGAAACGCACTTCGGATTTTGCAGGGTGAACGTTAACATCTACTTGCTCTGGTGGGATATCAATAAAGAGTGCAACGAGTGGGTGGCGACCATGATGTAGGACGTCCATGTAGGCGGCGCGAACACAGCCTAATATCAGACGGTCTTTGACTGGGCGACCATTGACGAATAAATATTGGTGTTGTGTTGTACCACGGCTAAGTGTTGGTAGACTTGCATAACCAGATATTGTAATGCCTTCACGCTCTGCATTTACGGGGAAGGAATTTTCACCAAATTCTTTGCCTAAAATTGATGATAGTCGTTCACGACGTTGGTCGAGTAAATTCCCTTGTTCACGGGGGAGGTGTAATTTTGTTTGACCATCGTGGCTTAATTTAAATTCAATAGCTGGGAACGCCATCGCAATACGGGTGATTGTATCTTTAATAGCGCCGTATTCTGCACGGTCTGTCTTTAAAAATTTAAGGCGAGCAGGCGTGGCATAAAATAAATCTTTTACTTCAATTGTGGTGCCTTGTGTTTGGGCAGAGGGAATGATGTCTTGTTTCATTCCGCCATGCACAGAAATTTCCCATGCGTTGTCTTGATCAGAGGCTTTAGATTTTATTTTCAATCTGCTGATAGAGCCGATGGAGGGGAGAGCTTCTCCGCGAAATCCAAGGTGGTTTATATTCACCAAATCATCATCAGGAAGCTTAGAGGTGGCATGCCGGTCAAGTGCCGCGTTTAATTCCTCATCGCTCATACCGATGCCATCATCACGAATGATGATTTGACTTTTACCGCCATTGCGGATGTCTATTTCAATATGGGTGGCTTTGGCATCAATCGCATTTTCCACCAACTCTTTAATCGCGGCAGCGGGGCGTTCAATAACTTCCCCTGCGGCAATTTGATTGACGAGGTAATCTGGTAGATGTCGGATTCTCATAATACGTAGAATAGCCGTGTTTGGCGCTCTATATCAATCTATAATTGCGCCTTCAGTAAGGGCTAGGGATAAGTCTACCCCTGATAAGTTGGCGCCTTTTAGATCGGCATTACGTAAATCGCAACCTTCAACGCGCGCCCCTGTTAAATCACAACCCATTAGGATGGAATTTTGCAAGTTACACTCAGTTAGGTCGGCAAAACGCAAATTAGAGCTACTAAGATTAGTACGTTGTAATCTAGCGTCTCCTCCATTGGGATTATCAAAGGTAAGCGCGCTTAAATTTGCGCCATTTAATTTAACTTTCATCAAATTAACTTTTTTCAGTGAAGAACCACGTAGGTCAGCATATTCCATTTTAGCGCTTTTGAAATTTGATTGGTTTAACGTTGCACTTTGCATAGAGACTTTTTGCAAATTTTGTCCCATGAAATTTCCACCGATAGATTTAATGGCGGTAAGAGGGTAAGCGTTCAAATGCTTGATATAGCGCATGTCGATACCGCTTAAATCCATTTGCTCACCTTTTTGACCCGCAGAGGCAACCCACTTTTTATGACCATCAAGAAGTTCTTCTAAACTAACACCACGATCTTCTAATTTTTCACCCATGCTTTCAGGGGTCACATCATCGTCTAAAATAGCACCATTTAGCTCAACAGCTTGCATAATAGCACCATCAAGCACGGTGTCTTGAAGGTTTGCGTTAGAAAGATTAGAGCCTGTAAAGTCAACGTTAGTAAGGTTTGCGCCTTCAAACTTAACACCAGAAAGATCAGCTTCACTTAATTGCACACCTGTTAGATCGGCATCTGAGAAATCGGCAGAAATGGCTTTGACGCCTGTAAGGTTTGTTTCTTTTAATTGCGCGCCTGCGAAAACAGCGTTAAAGCCTTGTTCACCATCATCGTCATTTTTAACACCCGCACGTTTTGAATTAACCAAACCGCCATCATCACTGTTACGCATGATTTTACCTTCACGCAGATCGGCAGATCCTAAATCAGCACCAGATAAGTTCGCACCTGCTACATATGCTCCACGAAAATCAGCGCGTTCAAATGTGGCATCTTCTAAGTTAGCCTTACCTAAATCACAGGCAAAAAAGCAAGAAGAGCGGAAAGTACCACCAGATAAATTGGCACCCGCTAAAACAGAACCAGTAAAATCGGCATGTGATAAATCACATTTTTTAAAATCTAATTCAGTTAAATCCATGAATTTCAAACTGGCACGAGCGCCACCGCGCATACCACGTGTGAAACGAGTATGTTTATCGATAATTTCGTCCAAATCTTTTTGAGTGATTTTGGTTAGATTTTCAGCAGAAGGGATTTTAAAAGTCATAAATAGAAGTTTACCTTTATTTTAACCCGTTGTGAACAATAGAAAATAGACCTTTTGTTGAAGAATCAGTATTTGAAAGGTCATTGCTTGCTAATTTTGTTGATAATTCTTTCCCTAACTCAACGCCATGCTGGTCAAAGCTATTAATATTCCAAATAATTCCTTGAACGAAGGTTTTATGTTCATACAAAGCGATCAGCTTGCCGAGTGTGCTGGCATTTAATTCTGTCACTAATATTGTTGTGGAAGGACGGTTTCCGTGAAAATGTCGGTAAGGTTCTTCTACTTTATTGTCTTGGCGCCCCTGCATCATAGCCTGTCCTTGCGCCAACATATGTGACAATAAGGTTTCATGGCTTGTGTTTAGGTTATTATCTGGCTTAATGGAGGCAATAAAATCACAAGGTATTATGTCACTGCCTTGATGAAGTAATTGGTAAAAGCTATGTTGCCCATTGGTGCCGATAACACCAAATAGCGTGGGGCCTGTTTTATAATCTGTGATTTGTTGTCCATCCAAATCAATATCCTTACCGTTTGATTCCATTTCCAATTGCTGTAAATAGGCAGGAAAATGTTTTAAGCGTTGTGAATAAGGTAAAACAGCATGTTGGCTAGAGCCCATAAAGTTACGGTTCCAAATGCCTACTAAGGCCATTAGCACAGGAATGTTTTTTTCTAGCGGGGCTTCTAGGAAATGTTTATCCATTTCATAAGCACCAGATAATAATTCTTCAAAAGCTTTATAGCCAAGCGAAAGGGCAAGTGGTAGACCTACCGCAGACCAAAGGCTGAAGCGACCATTAACCCATTCCCACATAGGGAAAAAGTTGTCTTTATTAATGCCAAATTTTTCGACATTGTTACCATTGGAAGAAACAGCCATAAAATGGCGATCCATTACATCATTATGGTTTGGTAATTTTTCTTTTAGCCAGTTCTGAGCAATAACGGCATTCGCCAAAGTTTCTTGTGTTGTAAATGTTTTTGAAATTACGATGACAAGTGTTGTTTCTGGATCAGATTGACTCATTGCCGTTAGAATATCGTCACCATCAATGTTTGATACAAAATGACATGGGGTAATGACATCGCTTGGTTTATTTGAAAGGGCTTGATAGACCATGCGTGGACCTAAATCAGAACCACCAATTCCGATAGAGATAATTGTATCAATTGGCTTACCCGTTACGCCGAGATATTTTTTGTCCTTAATTTGAGTGCTTAATTCTTTGATACGTTTTAACGTTTCGTGGATAAGTGGGATAACGTTTGTGCCCTTTACGGTTACTTCATCACTAGCAGGGCGGCGTAGGGCTGTGTGAAGCACACTACGGTCTTCTGTAGGGTTTATGACTGCGCCGTCAAACATGGCTTGGCGGGCTTTTTCTAACCCTTGATCGCGTGTGAGCGTTGCTAAGCTATCAAGTATATCTTGTGTTATATGGTGTTTGGAATAATCAAAGAAAAAATCATCTAGTTGTATGGTCATATTATCAAAACGTTTATCGTCCTGCGTGAATAAATCACGGATAGGCGTTTTTTTAATTTCTTTAGCTTTAGATTGAAGATCCAACCAGATTTTATTCTTTGTAGGGTTACTCGACATTAGGTAACTCTTCTATTGTAACTTTATCGGTTAGATTTTCTGGATTTCCAACCATGATCGTGGTGAATTTATTTTCGTATAGCATTGAAGAAACGCGGGTGATGTCTTCAACAGTAAGAACGTTAATTTTTTCAACAAATTTATCTAGATAGGTAATAGGCCGATCATTTAATTGTAAGCTTAATAAGATTGAAGATATCTTATCAGTTGACGTTAAAGATAACGGAAGTGAGCCCACAATATAGTCTTTAGCGTTTTTCAATTCTTCTTCGCTGACAGGATTACGCGAAATTTCTGTTAATTCATTTTTTATAATATCTAGCATTTCTATAACAGATTCATTTTTGGTTGATGTTGAAATGCTAAGTGTATTTGCGTGATCAAGGCTATATAGTTGCGAATAAATACCGTAGGTTAGGCCACGTTTTTCGCGGGCTTCTTCCATTAATCGTGATCCAAAACCACCGCCGCCATAGATGTAATTAAGAACTTGTAATGCAGGGTAGTCTGGATCTGTATTATCAAATGACGGGTGAAATATTTTTATAATAGTTTGTGGAATATCTTTTTTAAACAAATATACGCGCCCTTGGTTAGCAACATCAGCGATTTTATGAACTTCTTTATTTTTTGCAGTGGGTAATTCACCAAATGTATTTTCTAATATAGGCTTGAGCTCTTCAGCTGAAATGTTGCCCATAACGCCAATGACAAGGCGATCTTTTGTTAAATATTGTTGATGATGATTTCTTAAATCATTGGGTGTTATTTTTAATAGGCTGGTTAATGTTCCACCGCTATTAAGGGCATAAGGATGGCCTTCAAAAACTTTATCGTTATATATACGCGCCGCAATCCATTTTGGATCACCCATTGAAGATTTAATACGTGCCATGTTTGATGCGCGCATACGCTCAATTGGTGCTTCATCAAAACGTGGTTTAGTTAAAGCCAACTTTAACAATTCAAAGGCTTTATCCTGATTACGCGTGAGGTTTTTTAATTGGCCGCCAAAATTATCACGGCCACTATTGAAATATAGACTGATTGAATTATCACTTAATATTTTTTGAAATTCTTGAGATGTTAGATCACCTGCGCCTTCATCCATTGTGTTGGATAATAATTGTACTAAGCCTTGTTTATCGGCTGTATCATTTATAGAGCCCGCACCTCTGAAAGAGAATTTTAGTGAAATGATGGGTAAAGAATTATCTTCGACTAACCAAGCTGTGATGCCTGACTTTGTCGTGACTTCTTGAATGTTCAAAATGCCATCAACGCTTTTAACTTTCTTGTCTTCGGCACGGCAAGAGGGCGTGATTAATAAAGAGAACAGAAGAAACGCGGTTATTAATTTCATTGCGCTGCTCCTGCTTTTGCTTCTATTGCTGGCTTGTCGATAGGGCGTAAATAGCCTGTTATTGGAACGCGGATCCATGGCTCTGATTTACTCAAATATTTTTTGGCAGCGTCTTGAACTTTTGCAGGGGTAACAGTGGCAATATCCTCTGACCAATTTTCAACAGCATCAATGGTGGAACCAGTCGTAAGTGCCTGACCAAATATCATCGCAGGCCCACTGAGGCTGTCGCGGGCAAAGACCGCTTGGTCTTCAAGGCGCTGAATAGCATCTTTTACTTCGTTCTCAGTTACACCATTTTCGATGACGTTAATAATCTCAGCTTCTATTAAATTTTCTAATTCTTCTAACTTTATACCTTGCGCAGGTGTGCCAGAGACCCAAAGGCTGGCATAATCCAACGCACCGCTTCTATAAGATAGAGATGCAGAGACGGCCTTCTTTTGGTCAACAACTAGATTTTTATATAGTCGTGTGGTGGCACCTCCGCTCATCACTTCTTGTAAAACTTGAAGGGCTAGAGAGTCTTGTTTGTTTTGAGCACTACTGGGAACCAAATATATTTTTTGAAAAGCTGGTTGATGGATTTGTGGATGTTTTAATGTCATGGTTGTATCACCAATTGCAGGCGGTACTTCTGGGCGTTTACGTGCCATTATTGTTTTTGGTTTAACGACTCCATAGATGCTTTCAGCCATTGGTTTAATTTGTTCAGCCGTGACATCACCGCTAATGATAACAATGGCGTTATTCGGGGCATACCATGTGTCATAAAATTCTTTGACGTCTTCCCATTCATAGTTTTTTATTTCATTAAGCCAACCGATGACGGGCGTGCCATAAGGGTGATTAACGTAAAGCGCGCTTTGCATTTGTTCGGAAAAAAGTCCGCGTGGATCATTTTCTGTGCGTTGACGCCGTTCTTCTAGAACCACTTTTTTCTCAGACATGAAGCCTTCTTTGGGCGGTTTTAAATTGACCATGCGGTCAGCTTCCATGCGCATTAATTTTTCTAAATGTTGAACAGAGATGCTTTGGAAGTAAGCGGTGTAATCCTGTCCTGTAAAGGCGTTATCATTACCACCTAAATTTTTAACGATACGAGAAAACTCGCCTGGTGCTAATTTGTCAGTGCCTTTGAACATTAAATGCTCAAAGTAATGCGCCATACCCGAGAGTCCTTGTTTCTCGTCAGCAGCGCCAACCTTATACCAGACCATGTGCGTTATAACGGGTGCGCGGTGGTTTGGTATAACCACAACTTGTAGGCCGTTATCAAGTGTAAAGCTTTCTGCGTTAAATGTTTTGGCGTTTGTGAGAGAAGGGGGGAATAGACAAATGATGAAAAGGCTAAGGGTGATAGCCTGATATATTTTGCGCATATTACTCATATCTATTTTGTTGCTTCAGCAGGTTTTGTTGTTTGCATGATACGTTCGCTCTCTTTGACAGGATCGATCGTTTTTGTTGGTGCGTCATATTTTTTACCCGCTTTACCCAAGATACGGTCAATCGTTGGTTTGTTTTCTTCGGCCAGATCAACAGTTTCTTTATCAATAATGTTACGGATATTTGGGTTAACGTTTTGCGCGCCAGTCTTTTGTAACAAGATTTGCTCACCTGTGCTCATGGTTGTTGCAGGCGCTTGTGTCGTTTCTGTTGTATCGCCAAAGATAGCAGCTTCAGCTTGCTCACTTGCTCCTTGTTCTTGTGGACGTGGTGCGCCAGGTGTTGGTGGACGTAGCGTATAATTTGGTGGTAGTTCTAAAGGCGCACGTTTCACAACTGCAAATTCATCAGGTGCTTTTTGAGAAAAATCAAATTGCTCTTTTGTCGCACTACATGCACTTAGTGATACAGCACATAAACCAACAATGAATAGATTATATTTATTAAACATAATATTTAAGAATCCTTTTACTTTGAACGATCAAAGAATAAACTATAAGTGATTAGAATGACAATCCCTATAGTAATAAAGCTATCAGCTAAATTAAAGGCAGGGTAATGCCAATCATTAATATGAAAATCTAAGAAGTCAGCAACTGCGCCAAAATGTAGGCGATCTTTGATATTTCCGATCGCCCCACCAATGACCATGGAGAGGGGGATAATTTCCATCCAGTTATGACTGCGCAATATCCAAGCGATAAAAAATACGATGATAATGGCTGAAATAGCAATAAGGGGCCAAGGGTTGCTGTTATGCATAAGGCCAAAGCTGATACCCTCATTCCACACCATGGTATAATTAAAAAACGGTAGGACATCAATTGATACAAAAGGCAGACGAATATCTGATGCCCACCATTCTGAGAATCTTAATGACTCAAAGTTATTATTGGGAATAGCAGGTTTTAGAATTTTTTCTAATACATACCATTTTGACAATTGATCCAAAACAACACAGAAAACAATAATGGAGCAGGCAACTATCTTTTTATTGGCAAAAATATTTTGTGACATATTTGTTAAGCAACTTTCTTTTGTGATGTTACGGCGTCACATCTGTTGCAGATATGATCAGCATGATCAGAAACTTCAGGAAGCACTTTCCAACAACGCACACATTTTTCGCCATCTGCTTTTTGGAAGCTAACGTCTAACGCATCACCATCTTCTATTGTGGCGTTAGAGATAATGGCAATTTCTGCTAGATCAGTATCGGCTAAGGCTTTTTTATAATCATCGTTTGCTTTAATAACAGGCGCTGCCTCTAAGGAAGATCCGATTGTTTTGTCTGCACGGTGAGGTTCTAGTGCGGCGATAACAGCGTTACGTACGTCACGGATGGCAAACCATTTCCCTGCAAGACCAGCATTTTGCCAGTTTGCTGGTACGTCAGGAAATGTGCGTAAATGCACGCTTTCTGTATCTTCGAACACGCCTGTGGGTCTGTGTGACCATGCTTCTTCGGCGGTGAAGGATAGAATAGGGGCAAACCAAGCGGTTAGGTGATCAAAGATAGCAGCAATCACGGAGCGCGTTGCACGACGTTCAAAACTATCATGGGCATCGCAATATAAGCGGTCTTTACGAATGTCGAAATAGAATGCTGATAAATTATTATTACAGAATTCATGTAGCTCTTTGGCTAATTTTCCGTACTCGTAATTCTCAACAAGCCCGCGGATTTTTTTATCCATTTCATAAAGCTGGTGAAGCATTAATTGCTCAAGCTCTGGTAATGCGGTTACGTCATTCATGTCGACTTGTTCGGATGCGTTGAACCCATCAAGTGAACCAAGTAAGAAACGGAATGTATTACGGATACGGCGATATAGATCGCTGGTATTTTTCAGCGTGTCTTTACCAATTTTAATATCTTCGGCATAGTCTGATGTCATGGTCCAAAGACGTAGAATATCAGCGCCGTGTTGTTCCATCATTTTAAGGGGGTCTACAACATTGCCGAGTGATTTCGACATTTTGTAGCCTTTTTCATCCAGCACGAAGCCATGTGTTAGAACGTTTTTATACGGCGCACGGCCTTTTGTTCCGCATGATTCAAGCAAGCTAGAGTGGAACCAACCACGATGTTGATCGGAGCCTTCAAGGTATAAATCAATTTGTTGACCTTCCGCTGGACGAAGTTCGTCACGGGCATCAACCACAAATGAATGGGTGGAACCTGATTCAAACCAGACATCAACAATGTCAAATATTTGATCATAGTCTTCAACGTTGTATTTATCGCCGAGGAACGTTTGCGCGTCCATTGACCACCAAGCATCTGATCCATGTTCTTCAAATGCGTCAGTGATGCGTGTTAAAACCGCTTCATCTTTTAGTGGTTCGTTGGTTTTTTTATCAACGAATAAAGCAATCGGCACACCCCATGCGCGTTGACGAGAAATACACCAATCAGGGCGTTGTTCAATCATCGCGGTGATGCGGGCTTGTCCCTTTTTCGGGTGCCATGCAGTTTCTTTAATGGCTTTTAATGCTTTTTGACGAAGCTCTAATTCATTATCCATCGCAATAAACCATTGTGGCGTTGTGCGGAAAATAACAGGGGCTTTTGAACGCCAGCTATGCGGGTATTCATGACGGACGGAACCTTTGGAGAGTAGCATCCCTGCTTCATCAAGTGCTTTTAACGGCGCGAAGTTTCCAGGGCCCATTTTTCCGTCTTGGTCGTAAATTTCTAAGCCAGCGAATAACGGTACATGATCGCGGAATTTTCCGTCGTCTGTTACGTTGTCGGTGACTTCAATGCCGTGTTGTTGTCCTAAATAAAAGTCATCTTGTCCGTGACCAGGGGCGATGTGCACAAAGCCTGTTCCAGATTCTTCGGTGACGAAATCACCAGCTAGCATTGGTACTTCAAATTCATAGCCTTGACCATTGAATGGGTGCTTACAAATTGTGCCTGCAAGGTCAGCGCCTTTTAAAGTGCCTAATACTTTGTGGCTTTCGATTTTGGCTTGTGTCGTGACAGCTTCAATTAAGCTCGTTGCCAACGCAATTTTATCGCCGACGATTGCTTTGCTGCCTTGACCCAGTGTTTCAACTTCGATGACGCTATACTCAATTTCTTCGCCAAAACCGATGGCACGGTTTGAGGGTAGTGTCCAAGGGGTTGTTGTCCAGATGACGATAGACGCATCTTTTAGCGCGTCAATTTTTGTTTCCTTCACAGGAAACTTCACCCAAACAGTGACTGATTTATGTTCTTTATATTCGATTTCGGCTTCGGCCAAGGCCGTTTGTTCAACGGTTGACCACATGACGGGCTTTACGCCACGGTATAGACCCCCATTATTCAAGAATTTATGAATTTCGCGGGCGATTTGGGCTTCTGCTGGTTTGGTCATGGTGCGGTATGGGTTTTTCCAATCACCAATTACGCCTAAACGCTCAAATTGTTCAGCTTGGGTGTCGATCCACCCTTGGGCAAATTCACGGCATTCGCTGCGGAATAGGATAGGGTCGACTTCATCCTTATTACGTTTAGTTTCACGGTATCTTTCTTCGATCTTCCATTCAATCGGCAGACCGTGGCAATCCCAGCCCGGTACATATGGTGCGTCATAGCCCATCATTTGCCAGTTTTTGTTGATCACATCTTTTAGAATTTTGTTGAGCGCGTGTCCCATGTGGATGTTGCCGTTTGCGTATGGCGGACCATCATGCAAAATCCATTTGTCTTTGCCTTTGGATTGCGCACGGATTTTCGCGTAAATATCCATGTCTTTCCATTTTTGAGCCATAACAGGCTCGGCTTGCGGCAGATTGCCCCGCATAGGGAAATCGGTTTTAGGTAAGAACACCGTGTCACGGTACTTATCTTCAGTCTTATTATTTTCGCTCATGTCGAGCAATATGCGGTAATTAAAGGGCTAAATCAACCCAGAAGTTGCACTAATACCACAGCTAATGGCACTGTTATTAAAGCTAAAATTGTGCTGATGAGAACAGTCGCGGCGGTTTTTTCGGGATGGAGGTCTAGGGTTGTAGCATAAGCCACTAAATTACCTGCTAATGGAACAGCGCAAAACACAGCTAACATTTGATATATTTCAAAGCTGAAAGCGTTGAAATATAAGCGGTCTATCATAATTACACCAAAGCCAAATAGAGGCCAAAGGATGAATTTAGGTGTGCTCATGCCTATTAATAATTTGAAATCAATTTCCAATTTTGATTGCTTGGATAAGGCGACGCCAATAATCATCATGCCAATAATGACCCATGCGCCGATTGAATATTCCCAATAGCGCATGAAGGATTCTGGCAGATCAAATCCGCTAAGATTATATAAAAGCCCTAACCATATGGCGTGGATTACGGGGAGTTTTAAGACTTTGAGGAGTGCTCCTTTGAGCGTGGCATTACCGCGTGCGCCGAAGAAATAACCTAAACCAACTTCGTTTAAGAACGTTCCCAAATTGAGTAGGGCATATATACCAGCCCATTCAGGGCCAAGCAGGGCGAGGATAACAGGTAGGCCAAAATACATGGTGTTTCCAGTGACACTGCCCATGCCAATAAGGTTGGCTGTATTGTTTTTCCAGATTTTATGAGCCGTGAGGTAGGAAACTGTGCCAATTAACGCTGAGCCTATGAAGAAGATAATTGGGAGGGCGATATATTCGGGCGTAAATTTCATTTGCGCAATTGCGCCAAAATTAACGATGGGGGCTAAGATGTAAATGGCGACAGTCGCCATTGATGGTAAGTTCACATCCATCCAGCGCCCAGAGATAAACCCTAATGAAATTAGGATATAAAGCGGAATGATATTGGCGATTAAGAGTAAAACAATGTCCATTCTGAGATTATTTCAGAATTTCGCGTGTAAGTGCACAGTCTTTTTTCATTTGAACGATTAAATCATCAAGAGAGTTGAATTTGGCTTCTCCACGCAGGCGTTTAATGGGTTTAACGCGTAGAGTTTTGTCGTAAATATCGCGGTCTGGAAAATCGAGAATATGGGCTTCGACCTGTCCTTCAGCGACTTCGAACATAGGGCGAATACCGATATTTGTGGCGGCGGATAGCCATTTATCTTCGCCTTCAATTTGCACCAAACAGGCATAAATACCATAGGCTGGGTGGACGGTGTCTTTAAGTAGGATGTTGGCGGTGGGGTAGCCAAGCTCATGTCCACGACGATCACCACGAAAGATCTCACCTTGGATTTCCCAATCCCAGCCAAGGATTTCATTTGCCTTATCAATTTGTCCAGCCCGCAGAAATTGGCGCACACGGCTAGATGAAATGACTTCATCGTCATTACCATTGATAGGGGAGATAACCTCAACAGGGATGCCCGCGTCTTTAATTGTATCAGCGGAACCTTTGCGTAATTGACCGAAACAGAAGTTAAAGCCGACAATGACATGGCTGGCTTCTAGTCCTATAATTAATACATTTTGAATGAACTCATCAGCGCTTTGGCTGGCGAAGGGCCAATCGAAGGGTAGGGAGAATAGGAATTCAACGCCCGCTCTTTCAAGCTGTTTGGCTTTTTGAGATTTGGGGGTAATGCGCCCTGGCGCTTGATCTGGCTGGAATAATCTTCGCGGATGCGGCTCAAAGGTTAAAACGCCTAATGGTTTATTTTGTTTTTTGGCGATGGCCTTGGCTTGTTTGATTAAGGCCTGATGCCCTAAATGCACGCCATCAAAATTACCAATGGCAATCACACAGCCTTTGGCATGGTCTGCAATATCATGAATATTTTCAAAAATTTCCATAGGAATTGTGATAGTGAAGTTTCTTTATTTGTGCAAGTTTTCAATTTTATTGAGTAGGTCGGTTTTTAATTTTTCAAAATGTTTATCGTCAAAATTTGGGATGTTATTGTCAGATTTAATCGTCATTTGCATTTGTGGCGGCAGATTCCTGTCGCGTAACGGTTCGTATCGTTTTGTGTGATTAGTTGTAAATCTGAAATCCCACCATTCGGAAGAAATTGGTAGTATTTCTAAGCCTAAGCGCTTTCCTGCTAGATCAAAGGCATCATCCAAATGCTTACGGTTTTCGATTATTTCAGGCGGAAAGTTTTTATATCCACGTGCGGCAGGGTTATCATTTGGGTCTTCGGTTAGGTAATCAAAGGGCGTGCCCATATCAACTTCAATGTTATTTTTATCTATAACACAGACATCCATCGCCATGCCTCTAGGGTGTGCGCCTTGACCAGGGGGGGAGAGCAGACGATCTGGCCCCTCGACACACCAATGTGGATTGGCTTTAACGATTGCTGTCACTTGCATTGCGGTTTGCGCCTCTACAGTCCGTAAAGAGTCTTTTAATTCAAGGGTATAGCCGAATTGATCATTTAAAATTCTAGCCACTAATAAAGTGACAGCCCCTAAATCTTTATGCGTCCAGAAGCGCGCATCGCTTTGATATATTTGGGCTTTAAAGATGTTTCGTGGATGATTTGCCTCGGCGTAGACGAGATCAAGCACGATAGGTTCGTCTTCTATAAACAAATCCATTGGGATTAGACTGGCGGGAGAAATTTGTTCCATAATCATACTATATATAATTTATTGCTATAGTGTAGACAAAAATATTTAAATATTGTACATCAAGCACATCATGAATAGTTGTTTTACAATATGTTACGTCCTGTTCTTAATAGGATTGTTTGGCTTTGTTTTTGTAGCGCCCCAAAAAATTGGGTATGCGCAAACATCTGTTCCTATGCCTGAATCTAAACCATCACCGAACGTTGTATTTGACCAACCAAAAATTGAGACCGTGCCATCACCCCAGGCAAAACCCCAATCTAAATCTCAGGCAAAAGCAAAAGATGTTAAGCACCAACCAATTGTTAACCCTATTTCCCAGCCGATTGCGGGTAAAGTTGAAACAATTGCATCTTCTTATTTAGTGCGCCGTAAACCAGATACTGTTGCGCGTATGCGTGCGTTGACTGAACGTGATGCAAGTCTTTATAATAATGCGTTATCAAAGAAACAGGCTTCGCTGTACCGTCAGATATTTGATCTTCAAAAAATGGGTCAAATGGAAAAAGCTGACGTGAAAATTGAAGGTCTCAATAATGGATTATTAATGGGACACGTTCTGGCGCAACGTTATTTACACCCAACAGGATATAGATCAAGCGCGTCAGAGTTGAAAGAGTGGTTGGTTAATTATAGTGATCATCCGCAGGCCAATAAAATATATAAGCTTGCGGAAGTTAAAGGTGCTAAGGGTGTTAAAAAGCCTGCTAACCTTAGATCTATTCGTGGGAATTTGGGTATGGGCTCAATCCAAACGCGTCCTTATAAATCGACGAAGGGAAGATCTGCTGAGGAACAAAAAGAAGTTATCAATTTGTTTCGTCAGATTAAGCATCATATAAAGCAGTATGAGCCAACAAACGCGCTGGAATTATTAAAAACTGCTCCAGCCAACCAATATGTCGATAATGTTGAGTATGATCAATTACGCGCCATTATTGCGTCTGGCTATTTATATGCGGGTAAGTTGGAGCAGGCGTCGCAGTTATCATCTGAAGCGTTAAACCGATCAGGAAGCCAAGCCCCCTATGCGGGTTGGGTGCAAGGATTGGTACAATGGCAATATAAGAATTTTGCCAATTCCGCTCGCGCATTTGAAAGTGCGGCAACGTCTTCTTATTCATCCGGTTGGATGATTTCTGCCAGTGCTTATTGGGCATCACGCGCAAATATGCGTGCAGGCAATAGTAGTTTGGTTAGTAAGTGGTTGAAATTATCGGCTAGTTATCCAAGAACGTTTTACGGTCTTATTGCCACGCGTGCTTTGGGGGATAGTCTTAAATTTAACTGGGCTATGCCGAGTTTAAATAGTGAACATATCAAAATTATAGAAAATACAAAATTAGGGAAGCGCGCTAGCGCCCTTATTCAGGCAGGGCAAAAGGGTTTAGCAGAGCAGGAACTTCGATATTTTAACCATAAAGGCTCAATTGCTAGTCAGCAGGCTTTATTGGCATATGCGCATTATAATAAATTACCTGCGCTTTCTATGCGTTTGGGTAATGCTTTTTCAAATCCTAATGGTGGTATTTATGATGGAGCGCTATATCCGATGGCTGCATGGGAACCCCGTGGTGGGTTTAAGGTTGATAAAGCGCTTATCATGGCAATTATCCGTCAGGAATCACGGTTTCAATATTTGGCACAAAACCCAACAGGGGCTACAGGCCTGATGCAATTGATGCCGACAACGGCGAATTATATTTCAGGCAAATCAATTTATGAAACGGCGGCTGGGCAGTATCAATTAATCGATCCATCCGTGAATCTGGAGATTGGCCAAAAATATGTCCAGCACCTCTTGAAACACCCTGCGGTAGGGAATGACCTGTTATCGATGACGATTGCTTATAATGCTGGGCCAGGAACGCTTTCGCGTTGGAAGCGTGAACGTAAACAGATTGATGATCCTTTACTCTTTATAGAGACTATTCCCTATAACGAAACGCGTGCCTTTATTGAACGGGTTTTATCTAATTATTGGATTTACCGTATGCGTCTAAACCAAGATACACCTTCGTTAGATGCCGTAGCAGAAGGGCGCTGGGCGCAATATGCTTCTCAAGATATCGAATTATTTGAGGTTTTAGCGCAAGCACAGTAATAAAATCTTGCATATCGCGTTCGTTTCCGCCTTAATATTATCTCTTTAAAACAACATATAAGCATGGATGCGCGATGAAAACGGTTAATGATATTCGTAAGGAATTTTTAGGATTTTTTGAGGAAAAAGGACATACACGTGTCGATTCTTCACCGCTTGTCCCGCAAAATGATCCAACTTTGATGTTTGTGAACTCTGGGATGGTGCAGTTTAAGAACGTATTTACAGGTAGTGAGACCCGTGATTATACCCGCGCCACCACTTCCCAAAAATGTGTCCGTGCTGGTGGTAAGCATAATGATTTGGATAATGTTGGCTATACGGCGCGTCATCATACCTTCTTTGAAATGCTGGGTAATTTCTCATTCGGTGATTATTTTAAGGAAGAGGCGATCTTTAATGCTTGGGAATTAGTGTCCAAAGTTTTTGAAATGCCACAGGATAAATTGCTCATTACCGTTCATTCTACGGATGAAGAAGCGGCAGGGCTTTGGAAGAAAATCGCTGGCTTTGATGACAGTAAAATTATTCGTATTCCGACCGACGATAATTTCTGGCAAATGGGTGATACAGGTCCTTGTGGACCATGCTCCGAAATATTCTATGACCAAGGTGATACATTGCAAGGGGGTCCTCCAGGGTCACCTGAAGAAGATGGTGACCGTTTCTTAGAATTTTGGAATTTGGTTTTCATGCAGTATGAGCAAGAGCCAGGCGAAGACGGTAAACCAAAACGTCGTCCGCTGCCTAAACCGTCTATTGATACGGGTATGGGGCTGGAGCGTATGGCTGCGCTTATGCAAGGTAAGACAACTAATTACGATATTGATCTGCTTCGCTCTATTATTGAGAACAGCGCTGATTTAACCGGCGTTAGTCCTGATGGGGATATGGCGGCAAGTCACCGTATTATCTCTGATCATTTACGTTGTGCTTCATTCTTACTTGCTGATGGTGTGATGCCATCGAATGAAGGACGTGGCTATGTTCTACGTCGTATTATGCGTCGCGGTATGCGTCACGCACATTTATTGGGTGCGCAAGAGCCATTAATGCATCGTTTGCTACCTACGCTTGTGTCCAATATGGGCGAAGCTTTCCCTGAATTGAAACGTGCAGAATCTTTAATTTCTGAAACGCTTAAGAATGAAGAAACTAGGTTCAAAGCAACGCTGGAACGTGGTCTTAAAATGTTAGATAGCGAAGCGGAAAATGTGAAAGATAATACGCTTGCGGGTGACGTGGCGTTTAAGCTTTATGATACATATGGCTTCCCTGTAGATTTAACGGCTGATGCTCTTAGAGCAAAAAATATTGAAGTTGATATGGATGGCTTTGAAAAATGTATGGACGAGCAAAAGAAAAAAGCACGTGCTGCTTGGTCTGGTTCTGGTGATGCGGCGGATGAAAAAATTTGGTTTGAAATTTTGGATAATGTCGAGCCAACAGAGTTCCTTGGTTATAAAACTGAGCAAGCTGAAGGTGAAATTTTAGCGATTGTTAAAGATGGCGCAAAAGTTGATAGCTTGAATTCAGGTGAAGAGGGCATGATCATTGTTAACCAAACACCTTTCTACGCCGAAAGCGGTGGTCAGGTTGGAGATACAGGGATTCTTTCTTCTGCTGAGGGTGTAGAATTTAAGGTAACAGATGCTAAAAAGAAACTTGGTCAATTATTCGTTCATGTTGGTAAATTGAATAAAGGCTCGATTGCTGTTGGCGATGCGCTGGAGATGAAAGTTGATCATGCGCGCCGTACAGCTATTCGTGCTAATCACTCTGTTACGCATTTGCTTCATGAAGCATTGCGCGAAACTTTGGGCGATCATGTGGCGCAAAAAGGATCGTTGCAAGATGCAGAACGCACACGTTTTGATATTTCGCAACCGACGCAGGTAACAACCGAACAATTAAAAGAAATTGAAGAACAAGTGAATGCAGAAATTCGTGCGAACACAAAAGTGGTGACACGCGTGATGTCGTTGGAAGAAGCGCGTGAGAGTGGTGCGATGGCACTGTTCGGGGAAAAGTATGATGATGAGGTGCGCGTTGTGTCTATGGGCACGCAAGCCGCTGGTCAAAATAAACCATACTCAGTTGAGCTTTGCGGTGGTACGCATGTTCAGCGTACAGGCGATATTGGCTTGTTCAAAATTGTATCAGAAAGCGCAGTGGCGGCGGGTATTCGCCGTATTGAAGCGCTAACGGGTGCGAATGCCTTGGCTTATTATGAAGAGCAAGAAGCACGTTTGGCACAAGCGGCTACAACACTTAAATCTAGTCCTGCTAATGTCACTGAACGCGTGAAGGCGTTGGTGGATGAGAAGAAAAAATTGGAACAAGAAGTTGTAACACTCCGTCGTCAGTTGGCGATGGGTGGAAGTTCAAATGATGAAGCCAAGGAAATTAATGGCATTAAATTTATTGGTAAAATTTTGGCTGATTTCCCTGCTAAAGATTTAAAAGGTGTGGCGACTGAGTTACAAGAAAAATTAGGCTCAGGTGTTGTCGCCGTTATTGGTACCTCTGATGGCAAAGCGTCTATCGTGGTTGCTGTTACAAGCGACCTAACGGATAAAATCAATGCAGTCGACTTGGTGAAAGTTGGTGCGGAAGCGTTAGGCGGAAGCGGTGGTGGAGGCCGTCCAGAAATGGCGCAGGCTGGTGGTGCAAATGCGGATGCCGCTAACGACGCAGTTGAGGCAATTGAGACGAAACTGGGATAGGATCATCTATATTACGCCATATTTTAGCGTTTTTTATAGCATTAGCAAATTCACCTTTTTTTTGTTGATCCCCTATACGGTTAATAATTTTTTCTGCCGTGCCTATAGGGATTTCTATAATGCCGCTGCCAGTTGGTATGATGCCGACGCCTAAATCTATTTTCCCTAGGGTTGTGTGTTTTATTGGAAAACAAGAAGTCCATGGCACTCGGTTAATTTGATCTATGATGCTATTTATTTGATGCTTGTCAGTGATTTCTGGAACAATCATTGATGTTTCTTGTGTAGTGGCTGATGGTTTTGGGGAAAGTTGTTTTACTTGAGCTACAGTCCAGCCCCTCGCTAATTTATCATTTTGGTCTCTAATGAATTTCCCTCTAGGGTGGCTAGTACGCTTAGTAAAAGTGGTACTCATTGTATTTACCTGTAAAACGGGTTGTTAACATTTTATGTTTAATGATGTTATATAGATAACAATATTTCATTGGTGGACGCAAGAATAAAATATCCTAACAAAGGATAAAATTAAAAAAATATGTAAATTAAATTCTTGTGTCATAGGGCTTGCTCTTCGGCGTATAGGTAGATATAAACGCGGCAGAATAGTTAATTATTAAAATAAGAGGGTAACATGGCTACACAACAAACATTTTCGATCATTAAACCAGATGCAACACGTCGTAATTTAACGGGTGCGGTTAATCAAAAATTTGAAGAAAACGGACTACGCATTGTTGCGCAAAAACGCATTCAAATGACACGCGAACAAGCAGAAGGTTTTTATGCGGTTCATAAAGAACGTCCTTTCTTTGGTGAGCTTGTTGATTTTATGATTTCTGAGCCAGTTGTTGTTCAGGTTTTAGAAGGTGAAAATGCTGTTCTTAAAAACCGTGAAATCATGGGCGCAACAAACCCTGAAGAAGCAGATGCTGGTACTATCCGTAAAGAGTTTGCTTTAAGTATTGGCGAAAACTCAGTTCACGGATCAGATTCTGAAGAGAACGCTGCGATTGAGATTGCTTATTTCTTTAATAAAGATGAGCTAGTTGGTTAAGCTTTAACAGCTAACCATTAACCCATTGTGCGAGAGCCTCTTTGGCTCTCGTTTGCATTTCTGGTAAAGATGAAATTAAGCGCGCTAGATCGCTACCTTCTTTATCTTTTACGTCTTGCTCAATTAGTGATGCTTGATAACTTAATTCAGTTAACCCAAAATTACCCGTCATGCCCTTTAAGTCATGCGCATGTCCAGAGATAGTCGCTAGATCGTGACTATTCTCATTATAGTGATTGATCAGTTCATTGATAATTTCTTCTGATTTTGTAATAGTGTCTTGAAGCATTTCTTTTAATTCTTCTTTACCTAAATGTATTTTTAATGCCTCGATATTTGATTTTTCAAACACAGATTTACCATTTCCGTGAGAAGAATGAAGTGACGAAATATATTGGGAAATAGGTGTTGTGTCATCATCTTTCTCTAAATCTAATGAAGGCTTTGTTTTTAATATTGCTTTAGAAGGTAGATCCTCGGTAGCTTCTTGGGGCACTGTATTGTTTGTTTGAGGAGGTTCCTGTTGTTGTAGTTCATCTTCTAAATCTTGCTTTTCTTGAACAAGTGAAGGCATAGATTTTCTTGGCTTGATAGGCTTAATTGTTTCAATTTTCTTTGTTGGTTCTTCAATGTTTTTTGTGAGTGCCTGAGGATCGTCTTGCGTATTTTTATTTTGCGTTACACTTTTTGTAGGTGCTCCAGTTTGAACGACGCGCTCAGGTTCTATTATTGATTTACTATAATTGTTATCACCAATTGATTTATGGTCTGAAATTTTTTTGACAATTTCATTCAGTTTATCTGCATCAATCGGTTTTGCTAAAACTTCATTCATACCAGCTATATAGTATTGTGCAACATCATCATCCATAGTGTTACCTGTGAGAGCAATAACGGGTAGATTGGCAATGCGCGGGTCTTGAGATTTTCTGATGACTTTTGTTGCTTCATCACCGTTCATGCCCGGTAGCTGAATATCCATTAATACAAGATCAAAATGATCTTCATTAATACGCGTTAAGGCATCTTCTGCATTATCAGAAATTTCAATTTTGTGGCGTGCTGTATTTAAAAATCCAATAATAACTTTTCTGTTAATTTCATTATCATCAACGACCAAAATTGAAATAGGCATTACTTGTGGTACAACTTCAGGCTCATCCATTTCAATTTTAGAGGCGTTACCGTCACCACGATCCATGGTCATGGTAAAGAAAAATGTGCTTCCTTCACCATCTTTACTGCTAAGGTTAATCTCGCTACCCATACCTTCAACAAGCCCTTTACTGATAGCAAGTCCTAAACCTGTTCCACCAAATTTTCTTGAAATACTAGAATCGGCTTGAGAAAATGCTTCAAAAAGATTTTTTTGTGCTTCGCTTGAGATACCAATTCCGCTATCGCTAATACCAAAATAAATTTCATATTGTGTTTGGCTATCACATTTTTTGTGTTCTTTTATTAACTCTACAGTCAGTGTTACGTGGCCTTCCTGTGTGAATTTGATAGAATTACCTGTCAAATTAAGTAAAATTTGTCTCAAACGTGTTGGATCACACTTAACAAATTGTGGTAGGTTTTTACCAACTTTAGTTTTTAATTCAATTCCTTTTTGTGTGGCGTGTCCGCTCATTAATGTAGATACACCATTAATGAGACGATGAATGTCCATATTAATATTCTCAAAATCCATCTTGCCACGTTCGATTTTCTCAAAGTCAAGAATATCATTCAATAAAGACAACATAGCTTCACCAGAATCTTGAATGGTGAGTGCACAATCTTTCTGTTCTTTAGATAATTTTGTTTGAAGTAGTAATTTCACCATACCCATTACACCTGTCATAGGTGTTCTAATTTCATGACTGACGACTGCTAGGAAAGCTGATTTACCGCGGTTTGCTTCATCGGCTTCTTCTTTTGCTCGTTGCATTTCTTCGGCGCGGCGGGCTTCACTTTTTCTCAACTCACCTAGAACTTTTCTTTCCTGTTCGATAACACGCACCAAGCGATCTTGCTCTGCATTTTCTTTGGTTTGGCGCAACCGTGAAACGTTTTCTGTGTCTTTAATACTTAAGTTTTTAGAAAAACTGATATCGTCACTCGCGTTGTAAAGGCGTGTTTTAATGGCCAAGATAAATAGAATGGCTTGAGGCACAAGCGCATATAAAGCAGCATTAATAGTTAAGGGAATAACGGGAATAATCGAAGATATTGCTAGTGCTGTAACAATATTACCGGCTAAAAATATAAGCCATGCAATGAAGTAAAATGGTGATTCAATGTTACCATTATGCGTTTGAATAAAAGAAAATAAGGTTATTATGGTTAGTATTAAAAAAGTTGTTCCAAAAAACAAACAGGTGCGCATGTTAGAAGAAAATATGTCTGAAAAGCTTAATAGCGCATAAATCAGAACACTAATTATGATTAAGCCCAAAATAATAGCCTTTATTATTTTGGTATCATTTAGCATGTTCCAGAAAAAATAAGCAGATAATAGACCAAAAATAGAGGCTATTAACAATAATGCAGACAATATATTTGTGCCTAATATGGGCACTTCAAATATGATGTAATTATTTTGGATAACTATAAACGCTACACCAAATAAATAATAAAATGCTAGTAATAAATTAGACTTATTTGGTCGCAATATAAATATTCCAATTAATAAGAATATCATACCGACAAACCCCATTATAAGAAGATGGAGATTATTTTTTTCTTTATTAGCAGTTTTAATGAATTCTGTTTCATTGATGATACGCAAAGGTATGGTTGCTGGCTGACCAGCATCCTGAGTAAGACGTAATATAACGATTGATTTCTCGTTAATAGGAATAGGGAGAGGAGATACAGAAACATCAGACGTTTTAATTTTTACAATTTTGTTTCCGCTTGCGTTGGAGACATAAACATTTAATTTTTTAAATAATCCAAATCGACCCATGGCCGTTTTACCAAAATCTAGTTGCCAATAATTGCTGGATGAACGGTTAACTAGATCAAACGAAATCCATGTTGATCCACCTGTACTACCAAAGGTAGCAATACTGCCTTTTCCCGTTGTGGCATCTTCACGATTAATATGTTGGTAGACAATATTGCCTGGGCTAAATTGTTCTCCAGGATCTGATATTTTAAAAATATAGGGTGATAAATAATGCCCATTAAACGCATCACTTAAAATTAAACTATTATTTGTTGATGTATTAGGTTGAGCATTTATAGGCGATGGGGTGAATGCAAAGATAAAAAATAGTAAAATTATTGGGAAGAACATAAGCAATTTTCCCCTTTGATGAGAAGGAGAGGATAATCCGCGTATTTTATTATTATGTAACTTATCGGGCATGATTTTACTGAGCTATCTAAACTGCCCCCAGAAGGGGGGCTAACACAGTTAGTATGCCAGAAAAATAGTTACAAAAGGATAAAGAAAATAGAATAATTAGAGAATTATCCTGAGATTTTTAGTTATGTATATTTAAACGAGAAATAAGGCCATCAAAGCGAGTAAAACAATCATGGAAATAACCCCAATTTTGGTAAAATGGGTGAATTTTGACCAATATAATTCTATGTTTTCTAATTCTTTTTTTGAAACTTCAGCTTTTTGTGTGTTTGCCATTAATTCTCTCTCCGAAATGAACTACAAATTTAAGTTTATGACCAAGCTTGATCAAGATTTTTGATAGTTACTGCGGTATTTTCTTGTGAATCTTTGATAATACCGATTTTTGAAACTGTTTCGCCTTGATCTTCTAAGGCTTTGATTAACGTATCTGCTTGATCTGCCGCACAAATAACGGCCATGCCAATTCCACAATTAAGTGTACGTGCCATGTCTTCTGGGGCAACATTACCCACTTCAGCCAGCCATTTAAAGACAGGCGGTAAGTCCCAGCTCTCGGCATCTAAAACACATAGCGTGTTCTCTGGCATGACGCGTGGGATGTTCTCAATTAGACCACCGCCTGTGATATTGGCCATACCTTTAATAGCCGTATTTCCTTCGTTATCCTTAAGTTTAAGTGCGGATAATAATGATTTTACGTATAATTTTGTAGGGGTGAGTAATACATCACCTAGATTTTGTTTTGAATCAAACGGAGCAGGGCTGTCATAATCATAACCTTGTGTGCTACCGACAATTTTACGCACTAATGAGTAGCCATTTGAGTGTAGTCCACTAGCGGCAAGGCCTAGAACGATATCACCAGCGCAAATACGCTCACCTGTCAGTATCTGATCACGTTCCACGGCACCGACGGTGAAGCCAGCTAGGTCATAGTCACCAGCCTCGTACATGCCAGGCATTTCGGCTGTTTCGCCACCTATTAGGGCGCAACCTGAATCTTTACAGCCCTGCGCTATACCTGAAATAACGGCCTCAGCGACATCTAGCTCTAATTTACCAGAAGCAAAATAATCTAGGAAGAACAATGGCTCAGCACCTTGCACAATTAAATCATTCACGCACATAGCGACTAAATCAATACCAATTGTGCTGTGTTTACCTGTATCAATCGCAATTTTGATCTTTGTACCGACACCATCTGTAGCAGAAACTAGGATCGGATCGTTATATCCAGCGGCTTTTGGGTCAAAAAGGGCGCCAAATCCACCGATTGCAGACATTACCCCAGCCCTATTTGTCGCCTTAACGGCAGGTTTTATGCGCTCTACAAGCTCCGCGCCTGCATCTATATCCACACCAGCTTCTTTATAAGCACTTTGTTTCATTGTCATTTCACTCTGTTTTGCGTTATAAAAAAGACATATTTTCCCGTAAAACTACCCTTTAAGAATTTAGGGGTGAAAGCAGAGCTAATATGACTTCTTTTAATAATAATGTTTCTTATAAGCATTCGAGCGCCTTCCGTACAGTATTTTATGGACGTTTTATGCTGATTTTATTAACAGCCTTTTTGGCGCTTGTCATTTTTAGCGGCTCTGCCAATGCTGATTCAAAATATATAATCGAAAATGTTGAAGTTGACGTGACGGCCAAAAATGCAGTTGAGGCGCGAACAAAGGCTTTTGAAGAAGCTCAGATTAAAGGCTATCAAATGCTCGCGGAAACACTTTTGAGTGAAGAAGAATTAGCGACGCTGGAGACGCCAACTATTGATACCGTATCTATGTATGTTCAGGATTACGAAGTTACGAATGAGAAGTTATCGGCAGTTCGCTACAAAGGAACTTATACGTTCCGTTTTAGTCCGCGTGCCTTTAGCAGTATGATGGCGTCTAATGATATTGAGCAAACGCAAGAGACTCAAGCTCAACAGGCTATGGCATCAGGCAGTGTTATGGTACTTCCATTTTATGAAGTCGCGGCGGGGCAACGTGTCTTATGGCGTGACCCAAATCCATTTATGCAAGCTTGGCAACGTTACATGCGCCGTAACGCCGGTGCGCCAACAAATGTAATTGTACCAAATGGCAACCCTAATGATCGTCAGCAAATTGGTGACAATCAATCGGTTAACTATAATCCTGCTTATTTGAATGCAATGCGTATTCGTTATCGTGCGGATAATACGAAATTATTGGTGGCACAACCGCAAACTTTATCAAATGGTAATGAAGGTTTACTTGTGACTGTATTCGAACCACAAAGTTGGGGGCCGGAACTGCATAGACGTATAAATGTTAAGGGGCGCTATGGTGAGGGCACTGTTCAATTTTATGATCGTGCTGTTTTAGAAGTGGCTAATACAATACGCAGTGGTAACGCTACGGCGCAACAACAGCAGATAAATCATAATACCAACATCAATTCAGGGGTGAAGAATTCTATTCAGGCTATATTAAATTTCTCTTCTGTCCAAGAGTGGGTAAGAACGAAGGCAACATTGGATCGTGCGCAAAGTGTTAATTTTGTTCGTGTGCAAAGCCTATCACCGCAACAAGCTATGTTAGAAATTGATTTCTTGGGTGATGTTGAACAATTGCGTGAATCGCTAAGATTATCAGGTGTAAATATGATGGAAGATTCTGGTTTGTATTACGCCCAAAATCAATATGGCTCAGCACCTGTTTATAAATTATCAACTGCCCGTCAAACTGATTATTAAAATAACACTAGAAAGAAAAGGTATTTAACAAATGCTTAAAAACCCACGTCTACATATTTATTTTTGGTTAGCAACATTAGCTGCGTTACTAACGTTTGTTTTTATCTTTAAATCTATTTTGACGCCTTTTGTTTTGGGAACGGTCATTGCGTACTTGTTAAATCCTGTCGTTAATAAAATGACGCAGTTTAAAATCTCGCGCTTTGTAGCGATATCGACTTTGCTCTTTGTTTTCTTTTTATGTACGACCTTAATCATTGTGTTTGCGATCCCGCCTTTATATAGAGAAGCTGTTTCTTTTGCAGGGGATGTGCCAGATTATTTGGATAAGTTAATCGCACTGGTGGAGCCATATATTGTATTGGCACAACAAAAAATGGGTGCAGACTATTCAGGTGATATTGAAACGTTGGTCAAAGATAATGCGGGTAAAATGCTTCAAATTTCAGGTGGTGTTGCAGGTGGTATAGCGCTGGGCGGGCAAGCTGTTGTTGGAACGTTAACTACTATTGTTCTCACGCCGTTGGTTGCTTTCTTTATGCTTCGTGAATGGCCTAATATTTTGAAATGGTTTGATGATTTGATACCGCGCAAGCATGAGAAAACGGTCAATGGGCTAACCAATGATATGGACACAAAAATATCTGGTTTCATCCGTGGTCAAATTACTGTGGCGTTTTTCTTAGGTGTTATTTATGCGATTGCTCTTACTATTGCTGGTTTGAACTACGGATTTCTTATTGGTATTTCGGCGGGTGTTTTATCAATTATCCCACTTGTTGGCTCTATGGTCGGGCTTGTTGTTAGTGTGGCTGTGGCGTGGTTTCAGATGGGTGATTGGGAATTTGTTGGTATTATTGCTGCTATATTCATCGTTGGGCAAATTGTTGAAGGGAACTTCTTAACGCCTAAATTAGTGGGCGATAGCGTTGGTCTTCATCCACTTTGGGTATTGTTTTCTTTAATAGCAGGTGGGAGTTTGTTCGGTATTGTCGGTATGTTATTGGCCGTGCCTGTGACTGCCGTTATTGGTGTTCTTCTTAAATTTGGTATTTCTGAATATAAAAAGAGTGTCTTGTATACAGATAAGAAGAAAAAGACGGTCACGAAAAAGACCTCTAAAAAGAAAGTAGCAACTGCATGAGTGCAACAGCACAACAGCAAATCCCCTTAGATTTAGGGCATCGTAATGCGATGGGACGTGATGATTTTTTGGTGACACCCAGTAATCAAGACGCGGTCGCTTGGGTTGATTTATGGCCTGAATGGCCTGCGCCTGCGCTTGTGCTTTATGGTGAGCAAGCCAGTGGGAAGACTCATTTAGGTGCTGTGTGGGCTGAACGTTCGCAAGCTATTTGTATTAAAGCATCACACATGGATGAAAATTCTGCGCGTGATATTGCTTCACAAGATCATCATGTCATTATCGAAGATGCTGATGGTTTAATCGGTAATCTAAGCGGTGAAAAAGGGCTCTTCCATCTTTATAATATTTTTAAGGAAGAGGGGCGTAGCTTTTTAATGACATTGATGGAGCCCCCTGTGCGCCGTCAATTTGCGTTGCCTGATTTGGCATCTCGTATGCGTGCCGCACCAACTGTGGCGATACGTGAGCCGGATGATTTATTGCTAACGGCATTGCTTGTAAAACTATTCAGTGATCGTCAATTACGCGTTAGCCAAGAAACATTAAATTATATTTTACCGCGCATTGAACGATCATTTTCTGCCGTACGTGATTTGGTGGAGAAAGCGGATAGCCGTGCGATGATTGAACAGCGCAAAGTATCTATTCCTTTATTGCGTGAGATTTTAAATGAAGCCTTAATCTAGGTTGGAATGACAACATCATTGAGTGTAATAATTGCGCTTGTTACGTTCGCCCAATTATCACTTTCAATATCAAAAATACTTAAAGTCGCAGGATCATAAGCAAAGCCTAATTTTTGCGCTTTTCTGATGTTACCGCGCTCGCCTAGCATATGAGCTAAGCGATGAATGCCTGGGTTATGCGCTACGATTAAAACACTCTCTATATTAGCGTCACATTGTTGTATAGCGTTTAAAATATGCTTTGCTGGTGCATTATATAACGCGTCTTGATAATTTGTTTTTTTGATAGTTACGCCAGCATCAACCACATTTGCTAGAGTCATTTTTGTACGCGTCGCGTCAGAACAAATGGCTAAATCAATTGTGATTTTTTGTTTGGTTAAATACGATCCAACGTTAAGCGCCTGCACTTTGCCATGTGCGCTTAGAATACGGTCCTTATCATCCATTGATAGATCTAGTGGAGATTCTGCGTGTCTAAGAAGGTAAATTTTTTTCATTATCTTTTGAATTTTGTAATTTTTCCGTCTTCAAGGCCAATCATTAATTTACCTTGCTTCATGTCAATTGCATCTTTTCCGAACAGCTCATAACGCCAACCTTTTAAAACAGAAATATCTTCTGGTGGTTTTGGTGCGCATAATTTTTCAAGGTCATCATTATTGGCTACTAATTTTGTTGCCACATTTTCTTGTGCGCAATTAACTTTTAACAATGTCTTTAACATCTCTAATGTCGGTGCGGCATGTTTAGGTAATGATGCTTTTGACACAGGGGCTGGCCACGTATTTTTAGGTGATTTTTTGGCTTTATAAATTAAGTCTAAAATAACTTTGCCTAGCTTGCCTCCTGCTATATCGCCTTGTAAGCTTCGGATACGGCGTAATCCTTCAATGTCTTTGGGCATGTAAGTAGCAATATCCGCCAGTGCGTCATCTTTAATCA
The DNA here is from genome assembly GCA_018608245.1 of Alphaproteobacteria bacterium. Classification (GTDB taxonomy): domain Bacteria; phylum Pseudomonadota; class Alphaproteobacteria; order Micavibrionales; family Micavibrionaceae. The sequence goes on from JABAZY010000012.1 coordinate 33,247, forward strand.
CACGACCCCGTGGAATATCTTTTTCACGTGCGCGAACTTCACGCCACATCGCAAGCTCGCGTAAGACAACAAGTACCTCTGGTTTATTCGAACGAATTTTGATGCGCTTCCAAATTGTCTCTAACGGCATTTCATAGGTATCAGGGCTGGTCAGAATTTGCATTTCTTCCTTCACCCAATGATCGCGTTTTTGTTTCTTTAATTGCGCATCCAAGCTTTTGTAAACATCGCGTAAATAAACCACATCATCTAATGCATAGCTGATTTGTTTATCTGCTAATGGTCTGCGTGACCAATCAGTAAACTGCGCATTTTTTGCCAGTGCTGTGCCTGTAATATTTTCAACCAATCGGTTATAGGCAATTGAATCACCATGCCCACACACCATCGCTGCCACTTGCGTATCAAAAATAGGAGAGGGGATTTTGCCATTCAATTGATAAAAAATTTCCAAATCCTGACGTGCCGCGTGAAACACCTTCAACACATTCTCATTGTGAAGTAGATCATTCAGGCTCGTCCAATCCAAATCCGTGGCAATAGGGTCAATCGCGTGGGCATCCACGCCATCGGATGCCACTTGTATCAGGCATAACCTTGCATAAAATGTCTTATCGCGGAGGAATTCGGTATCAATGGTGATATAAGGCTTTTGAGCCAATTCAGCGCATAAAGCGTCTAATTCTTGCTGTGTTTGTATAATCATGGCTTCTTTATACCCTGCTTGAGCAACAAATAAAGCAAATAATTATTGACATAATTAGTAAATGTAATGTACACGGGCATATGATTAAAGCCTTAACAGAAGTATTTACACGCGTTGTTGGTAGTGCAGTTGGCACTACTCTATTGAGCAGTCCTGTTTCTTTCCTTTTGACAAAAGTTACGGACATCACTTTTACAGATGCAACATTGACTATTGCGGGGCTTGCCACCGCGGCTTCTTTATTGACTGAGGGTATAATTAAACCAAAAAATCCAGATAGATGTGTCGATGCTGTAGTAGGCGCAATAGCTGGTGGTACTTTACTTGTTCTTGCAACGAGTTCTAACGCAGCCTTTCCTTTAGCCGAAATGGACTATGCGGTTCCGTTTCAATCAATTGAAATGCGTTTAGAGCGTTAATTTCGTCCTACAGCCAATAAAATTCACTAATTCCCCCTAAAAATCTTTGTATTTCGGTCACTTGGAGGCTATAAAGGAGACTTATTTAAATCAAAGGAATGAACCAAATGCACGCCTATCGTACCCATAACTGTGGTGAATTGAACAAATCAAACGCCGATGAAACTGTTAAATTATCAGGTTGGATTGACCGTAAACGTGATCATGGCGGTGTGTTATTCATTGATTTACGCGATACCCACGGTATTACGCAATGTGTGGTTGATGAAGGTTCACCTTTATTGGCCGAAGTTGAGAAACTTCGTGTTGAGTCAGTTATCACCGTGACAGGCGTTGCGCGTGTTCGCCCAGGTGAGACACAAAATGAAAATATGGCGACAGGAGACATCGAGCTATACATCGATGCGATTGAAGTTCAGGGGGCGGCTGACGTTATCCCATTCCAAGTCGCTGAAGATGATGGTGCAGGTGAAGAAATTCGCCTGAAATATCGCTACCTTGATTTGCGTCGTGAGAAGATGCAGAAAAATATTCGCCTACGTAACGATGTAATTTTCTCCATGCGCGAGCGTATGCGTGGACAAGGATTCCAAGAATTCCAAACACCTATTCTAACAGCCTCAAGCCCAGAAGGTGCGCGTGACTACCTTGTGCCGTCACGTTTGCACGCGGGTAAATTTTATGCGCTTCCGCAAGCGCCTCAACAATTTAAACAACTGCTGATGGTCTCAGGCTTTGATAAATATTTCCAAATTGCACCATGTTTCCGTGATGAAGATGGACGTGCTGACCGCTTGGCGGAGTTCTACCAGCTTGATATTGAGATGTCTTTCGTGACCCAAGAAGATGTGTTTAATACCATCCAGCCTGTGATTGCGGGTATATTTGAACAGTTTAATGACTTTACGGGTACAGATCATAAGGTCATCTGGGGTGAGCATATCCGTTATGAAGATGCGATGATGAAATATGGCTCTGATAAGCCAGACTTGCGTAATCCACTTGAAATTGTCGACGTGACCGAGATTTTCGCGCGTGACGATGTTGAGTTTAATGCGTTTAAAGGCACTATCAAAAAAGGCGGCGTTGTCCGCGCTATTCGCGCTCCAAAAGTTGCCGATCAACCGCGTAGCTTCTTTGACAAGCTAAATGGCTGGGCACAAAAAGAAGGTGCACCAGGTTTAGGGTATGTGCTTATGGAAGGCGGAGAAGGCAAAGGCCCAATCGCTAAATTCATTCCTGCAGAAGAGCTTAAACAAATGAGCGAGATTGCTGGATTAGAAGATGGCGATGCTATCTTCTTCGTTTGTAACAAAGAACAAGCGGCCGCTAAATTTGCTGGGCGTGCGCGTGACGCAATTTGTGATGCATTGCCAGAAGGTCACGTTGCGGAACGTGAAAAAAGCGTTTACAAATTTGCATGGATCATCGACTTCCCCATGTATGAACGTGATGAACAATCTGGCGAAATCGATTTCTCTCATAACCCATTTTCAATGCCTCAAGGTGGAATGGATGATTTGGAGAATAAAGACCCAGAACAAGTTTATGCTTATCAATATGACGCTGTGTGTAATGGCTTTGAACTTTGTTCAGGGGCTATTCGTAACCACCGCGCCGACGTCATGGAAAAGGCATTCTCATTGGCTGGCTATGACAAGGATGTCTTGGAAGACAAATTTGGCGGTATGTTGAACGCATTTAAATTCGGCGCGCCTCCTCATGGTGGCTGTGCGTTCGGTATCGACCGTATCATCATGCTATTGGCGGATGAGCCGAACTTGCGTGAAGTCTATGCCTTTGTGATGAACGGTCAATACGAAGACCAAATGATGTCCGCCCCGAACGACATCACGCCTGAGCAGTTGAAAGACCTCCACATTAAGCTGAATTTGCCAAAAGAAAAAGTTAAGGCTGAAGAAGCGGCTTAAGTTTCTTTGTTTTTATTTTCTTCTAAAATTTTATCATAGATAGAAGGTTCTTGAATAAACTCTTCCTTCTTAATAGGGTTTTATTTTCGCTATTTGTAGAACTTACAAAGGGCAGAAGTTATTAGAAAGGGAGCTATTATAACGTTAATGATAAAATCTATAGGCATTAAAACTAATATATCCATTATATCATTAAATATTTTAAGTGATCCGCTATTTGCGAATATATCTAACTGCTTTGTAATGAATTCTGTTGTTGTATTCATTAAGATAACAGGAATTAATATTATAAAAATTGTAGAACAAAAACGCTGAGTTAACCC
>JABAZY010000012.1:36635-37862 GCA_018608245.1 Alphaproteobacteria bacterium
TTAACCCTTTGAACTGGCAAAATGAATCTTTTAGAGAAATATCCTCTTGATTTATTTTAGCAGGAAAAAAAATTGTAAATCTTGAAAATAACAAAATTATGAAAGCATAAACCGTAAGGCTTATTATTGTGAGATAATTTAGATATTTTTCTAAACCGCCTATACCTGTTATTGGCATATTTAATGAAAATAGAAAATAATTTATTGAAAAGAATGCAGATAAAAAACAGATAGCAAAAAATATAAGTTATTATAGCAAAAACGACAACAAAAGTTGTTAACCCAAACAAAATCCCACCAAATGAATCTGCCTTAAACTTAAAGTTAAAATTACCAACTAGCCCTAAACTATTAGCTATAGAAAACCCAAAAGTTAAAATGATGCTTAAGATAGGAAAAATTAAAAGGGGGCGTGATAGATATAAAATATGTAGAAAGTTCTTGAATAAAAATTTATACGCTTCAATTGTTGTTTGAAATATTGGTGGTTTATTAGACATTTTTAATTTTCTTTATATTTTTTATGCTATTAAATATAAGGAAAATTAAAAATCAATATTATAGAAAATATATGGCAAAACAAATAAAAAAATACGCTTTCTACACCCTCTTAATCTATCTCGGCGTAGTCGCTGGATTATTCGTTATTCAGCGGTCGATGATTTATTTTCCTGATACGTCTAAGCCTAATATCGCGCCTTATGTGGCGCAGGGGATTGCTGAGTTAGAGGTTCTGAGCGTTGATGGTGTTCCGCTTATGGGGTGGTATCGTGCGCCAGCGACTAAGCAAGATGTCATTATTATTTTTCACGGCAATGCCTCTCACCACGGGACGCGTATTTATAAGGCCGCGCCGTATTTACGCGAGGGCTATGGCGTGTTGTTGGCGGGCTATCGAGGCTATGGGGGCAATCAGGGTAGTCCATCGGAGCAGGGTTTCTACAATGATGCCCGTGCCTATATTAATGAAATAACTGCGAGCGGTATCGCACCAGAAAATATTATTCTTTACGGGGAGTCTGTAGGGACTGGCGTTGCCGTTCAAATGGCGACTGAATTCCCAGAGGTGAAAGCGCTTATTTTGGAGTCTCCCTATACAAGCCTGCCTGATGTCGCTGCGCAAACTTACTTCTTCTTGCCTGTTCATTTAATGATGTGGGATAAATTTGATAGCTTGTCTAAACTTGATCAAATAAAATCACCGTTAATGATTATCCATGGTGAGCA
>JABAZY010000012.1:37872-79708 GCA_018608245.1 Alphaproteobacteria bacterium
CCCCTACACAAGCCTGCCTGACGTTGCGGCGCAAACTTACTTCTTCTTGCCCGTCCATTTAATGATGTGGGATAACTTGTCTAAACTTGATCAAATAAAATCACCGTTAATGATTATCCATGGTGAGCAAGACCGCGTTATTCCGCTGGAATTTGGAAAGACCTTGTTCGAGACATATAAGGGCGACAAAGAATTTATGGTCATTAAAGACCGCGGTCATAATGATATGCCAGATGCATTAAAATCTGAGGGTGTATTGAAATTTCTTGATATGGTTGAACAGAAAACCGCTAAGGCTTCTTAACTTCAATCAATACTTCATTACGTCTTAACATAGGAAGAGTGAATGGCGCGTTATAGCCAGCTTTTTTGTAACTACCAATTATTTCATATTCTTGATCTTCGATCCATTCTTCTAAAATTTGTTCGTGTTTCTTAACGTTTGTATCGCTTAATGTGCCGTTAAATTGAATGACGGCTACTGTATAGTTTTTTATTTCACTGACCATAACCTCAGGATCTGTTGGCTTTGGTGTGGTCTCAAGCGTGAACTCTCTCGGCATAACAAAAGACATCATTGGTGTTTCACTATTTTCATCCATAAATACAGGCGCGGTCATAGGGATTTTTTTACCGTAGTCTTTATTCTCTTCATCCATGAACACAGGAGCAGTCATTGGTATCTTTGATTGATCTATATTGTCACCAGAAATATATTTGAATAGTTTTCTAAATGCGCTATTTCCTTTGGCTGAATTCATAGATGTCGAGACGAGTACCATTTGGTCATAGGTTCGTAATTCTATTTTTGAATCTGGTTCGCTTTCTATTACCTGATAAGGTGCAATTTCGGTTTTACTATTTCCCACGGCTGAACACCCCATCAAAAAAATTGAAAATAAACTTATAAATAAAAATTTCATTACTATGCCTTTTTAACAAATTGTGGTTTTAGAACCAATCCTTTGATTTGTTTGGTTGAACAATCAATTTCTTCCGGATTGTTGGGGTTCAAACGGATGTTCTTAATAAGAGTTCCACGTTTTAAGGTTTGTCCAGCGCCTTTGACTTTTAAATCTTTGATAAGGGTAACCGAATCCCCTTCATTTAGCGCTGTACCGTTGCAATCTACTACTTTTGCGTCATTTTCGTCGTCATTGTCACTATAAGTCATAAAAAGCCTTTAAATCTTTGTTTATTCTCTGTATCTTAGCGGAAATGCTCCTACTTACTAGAAAAAAATAGTAATTTCGAAGGGTTTTGGCTTTTCAAGCGTATTACTACTATAACGACAACAAATTGATCATACGGAAGGATATCAAAATGAAAAAGATTTTAATGTTAGCAACGGCGGCTTTTATTTTCCAAGCAACACCTGCTTTGGCAGAACACCATGAAGGTGGTGACCATAAAGGTAAACGCCACATGGAAAAAATGAAGAAAAGTGACTCTGATGGAAACGGTTCAATTTCAGAAGCTGAATTCATGGCAAAAGCAAAAGAAAAATTTGCTGAAAAAGACACAAATGGTGATGGTGAGATTTCTCAAGATGAAGCAAAAGCAGCTCATGAAGCTAAACGCTCTAAAATGAAAGAGAAGCGTGGTGAGATGAAAGCTAAACGTGGAGAAATGAAAAAGAAGGCTGACGAAGCTATCGTAGCCCCTGTTGAAAGCATCACGGCTGAATAATTGACTATTAATCAAGAAACAGATGAAAGCCTGATGGAGCGTGTCTGGAAACATGACCATCAGGCTTTTTCTATTTTAGTAGAGCGTCATAGCCAGAAATTCTATGCTAGTGCGTATCGCATGGTATTAAACAGGCAAGAGGCGGAGGATATTGTACAAGAAGGTTTTTTAAAAATTTGGGATAACCCAAAAAGCTGGAAAAAAAATAAAGGCGCAAAATTTACAACTTGGTTTTATCGCATTTTGATGAATTTATGTTTGGATCATTTGCGTAAAGGTGGAAAGAGTAACTTTGTTGAAGATTGGGATTTATTTGAAGACGAAAGTGCTTCACAGGAAGAAAATTTAGGCGACAAACAACAACAAATGTTCCTGAATGAAGCGATGGAAGACCTACCAGAAAAACAACGAATCGCATTAACGCTTTGTTTTTATGATGGACTAAGTAACAAGGAAGCCGCAGAAATTATGGGCGTAAAGGTAAAAGCACTAGAATCATTATTGATACGTGCAAAAACAGGATTAAAAGATTATTTATTAAGAACAGGTATTTTAACGAAGGAGGAGGCAGCGTAATGAACGATAAAGATTTAAATAAAGTAATGAATGAAAAGTTTGTGCCACCAGCATCTTCGAACTTATCAGCGCGCATTATTGACGCGGCGAAACCACCAAAAACAAAACAATCATTTGCTGATAGAGTTAGTGAATCATTTGGACGATTTTTAACTATTCCAAAGCCTGCGCTGGCAATTGCTACCGCTGTTATTCTTGGTTTATTTACCTATGGTACAATGGACACAAATACAATAACGCAACAGCCTAAACAATCTAGCGAAGAAATTATTACGGTAGATGAGTTGTGGACTTATGTAACGGATGATTATGGGGACTTCTTATAAATGAAAAAACAGATTGCAAAAAATCCAATAGAATTTGAAATGGAAGCAGGCAATTTGTATGCTTTCTGTACTTGTGGTCACTCTGCTAAACATCCGTTATGCGATGGGTCGCATAAAGAACAAGCGCCAGAATGTAAATCACATAAAGTGGTAGCGGAAGAAGATAAATCTGTTTGGGTTTGTCAATGTGGCGCTAGTGATAACAGTCCGTTTTGCGATGGTAGGCATAAACAGCTTTAATTATTTACGCTGATTCTTGCTTTTCTTTTTCAGCTTTTCTAGCTTCAAATTGCTCGTGACGCATACGGAAAGAGCGCTCACGCTCTGGGGTCATTTTATCAATACAATGTGGGCAGGAAACACCTTTTTCAAAATGTGCTGATTCCATGTCTTCAGCGCTTAAAGGGTAGCGGCAGCCATAGCACAACTCATATGGAGTTTCTTCTAAATCTTGGCCTACGGCCACGCGGCGATCAAAAACAAAGCAATCACCGTTCCATTTACTTTCTTCAGCGGGAACTTCTTCTAGATACTTCAGAATACCACCTTGCAAATGGTAAACTTCTTCAAATCCGTGCGCCAGCATATAGCTAGAGGCTTTTTCACAACGAATACCACCAGTGCAAAACATCGCAACTTTCTTTTGCTTCGACGGGTCCATGTTGTCGTGAACGTAATCTTTAAATTCAGTGAAGGTTTCAATTTGTGGATCAATCGCACCATCAAAAATACCAACGGCAGTTTCATAATTATTGCGTGTGTCGATTAAGGTCACATCAGGATCGGCGACAAGTGCGTTCCAGTCTTCTGGTTTCACGTAAGTGCCGACCAATTTTGTTGGGTCCGCCTCTGGCGCTTTTAAGGTAACAATTTCTTTTTTTAGACGCACTTTCATGTGACGGAAAGGGCGTTCTTGTGCTGATGAATATTTCAACTCGCCTTGTGTTACACCTGCTTTCGTATCTAAAAGTGCAATAATTTCTACGAGCGTATCACCGCGACCAGCAATCGTGCCGTTAATGCCTTCGGGCGCTAATAAAAGCGTACCACAAATGTCTAATTCAACGCACTTTGCTTTAATCTCAGCCTGTAACGTAGGGAGATTTTCTAAGGCGACGAAACGGTATAGAGCCGCGACTTTCCAAGTGGTATTTTGTTCCATTTGGACTATATAGTCTTATTTTTGAAAAAATTCAAATATTACTTACTATATTTGGTACTTGTTGGGCCTTTATCGTAACTTCTTGTAAGACCTTTATTATAGCCTGAGCCTTTATAGTAATCACCATAGTTGCTGTCAGGCAATGGCGGTAGATCTGTGTGAACAGTTGCACATTGTGGCTCTAGCTTCAGTAATTCAGGCCATTTCTCAACCCAACCAAGTGTGTGATCGGCATCTTGTATAAGGGAGTAATGGATACAATCAGACTGACCAATATTCTGGCGGTAGCTGTGGTAATAAGCTGGCGTGATGATTTCATCAGCAGCACCAACAAAGTGATGTTGTGGAATGCGTGCTAATTGATCCGCATAGTTGATTGCGTTCATTGAGTCTCCAGCCAAAACTGTGTTTTGGTCAACGGCAGGGTTTAAGTTTCCAGCGACTGTACGTAGGGATAAAACATCGTCACGTGTTCCAGCTAAAATTGCTGCAATATTAGCACCACCGCCGAAACCAACTAAATGAATTCCTTTTGTACCGTAGCGTGCTTTCATTTCATTCAAAGCAGTTTGATAGCCTTCTATAACTTCTGGGGCATAACGTTTTTCTTGCCAGTATGAAGCACTACAGCCTTTTTCTTCTGGGAATTTAATGAACTGGCAAGGGCGCGCAATATAAGCCAAGTTTTTAGATAAATCTCTGCTGGCTAAATGAAGCCCTACAGGATTTTGAGGTGTCGGATTTTGATCAATATCTATCTTTTTAAATTCATCTTTACCTGCTGTTTGAATAATGCCGCCATCACCTTCAATATAAACAGTCATTGGTTGACCTGGACGGTGCATACGTTCCCATACATTTAAATCAAAGTTACCTGTTGGAAGAAAACGCTCAACCATGAAGGCTGGCATACCGATACGGCTGGCTGTTTCTTGGTTGATGTGGGTTTGTGCACCACAAGCGGCAAGTGTTAAAGAAACAAGGCTAAGAGACAGAAGGCTTTTTATTTTCATGATGAAAGACACTATTATGTTGAGTGAGTTGAATTAGACTTTAAATATTTTATGCTGATTTGTGATGTTTGACCATATCTAATGTGAAACTATTCTATTTCTAGGATAATTGGCGTGTGATCAGAGGCTTTCTCTTCGCCACGGGGTGCTTTATCTATGTTACAAGCGATAAAGCGATCTGTTAGTGCAGGTGAGAGCAAGAAATGATCAATACGAATACCATGATTTTGAGGCCAAGCACCGCGTTGATAATCCCAAAATGTATATTGTTCGACGCTATGGTTGTTGATACGGAAAGCATCAGTTAGCCCTAAATGCAGCAAAGCGCGCCATTTTGCATGGGTCTCAGGGCGAAATAAGGCGTCGCCCTCCCATCCTTTAGGGTCGTGGCAATCTCTATCTTCTGGGATGACATTAAAGTCACCACCGATGACGAAGGAGATATTATCTTCGCGAAGCTCTTTTAAACGGCTATAAAGGCGATCCATCCAGCTTAGCTTATAGGTGTATTTATCGGTATCAACGAGGTTTCCGTTGGGGAGGTATATATTGATGATGCGTGTCTCTTTATACTCAATCTCTAAATAGCGCGCTTGTTCATCACTATCATCGCCCGGTAATTTATCAAGGATAACCGTTACTGAGTTTTCTTTTAATGATAAGCATGCCACGCCGTTATAAGCTTTTTGGTTCACGAAGTTAGGCGTATAGCCTAGCGTTTCAAGCTCTTCTGCGGGGAAATCAAGCCCTTTAAGCTCCTGCATCATCAATACATCTGGCTTGTTATCATTTAGCCAGCGTTTGACATGCTCAAGCCGTGCCTTGATTGAGTTAACGTTCCATGAAGCTATTTTTATTGACATAATTTAAAGTCTTTGGTTATATGTTTTCTTTATGTAACACTAAAGTAAAGAGTATGAGTGAATCAGTAAACCCATTAGATCTTGTTGGACTTTACCGTGCTTTATCTAAACGCGAATCTGAACGGTTTCAACGTTTTGAAAAATTAAAACCTGTAATTGAAATGGTTCGTTCAGGAATTCCGGACGATGAGGTTTTTTTATCAGAGGAGTTTCGTGCGCGTGCGCTATTGCCTTTAGCAGAGAGTGATTCAAGTTTTAGAAGTCGGTATGATGCATTTCGCGGATTATCTTTCGATTTAACTTTAGGTATGAATACGTCTTTAATTAGTCCGATTCAGCCTAATTTTTATTTAGCGTTTCAACAGCCAAATAACTGCCAGATACCAGCTGAAAAATTGGAAGAGGGCTGTGTGAAAGATCGCTTTATCAGAGATGCAGAAACACAATTAAGAAATATTCACACAGGAGAGGGGAAAAATCCGCCTATAGATTCTGCTACTGGATATGATTGGAATGATGAACCAGTAACGTATGGGGAATTAAAGAAAAGACATGTAACGGCTAGGTTAGCTGACGGAGAGCTACCTGCTTTTAGAGCCTCTGATTTATTGGAATACATGATTGAAACAGGCTATGAGCAATATGAAGATAATGCGATTAGAAAAGGTAACGGCGATAAGGTGTTGGCTTTTTGGCAAGCCGTTAAAAATTTAGAGCCTTATGGGCATTTATTTCCTAAAAATCATTCCAATGGGGGTGATAATAAGCGAAAAAGAGAAATGCTGACGCAGTTAGAACCAGCTTTAGTTCCTGTTTTTAGCGCCTAAACTGAAAAACTTGTTCCACACCCGCAGGAAGAGTTGGCGTTTGGGTTGTTGATCTTAAAATGGGCGCCGATTAGATCGTCAACGTAATCAACCTCTGCGCCATCAATGTAGGGTAGGGAGATTTCATCAACCACCACGGCACCGCCATCGCGTTCAAACAAATGATCATCATCATTTTTAACTGTGTCAGGTTTGAAGCTATATTCAAAACCTTGGCAACCACCGCCATCAACTTGAATGCGGAGCATTAAATCAGGTTGTTTTTCTTGTGTGCGGAGTTCTTTCAAACGTTTCACAAAATTATCGGTCAATGTTATGGTCATGACATATATATAACGACTTAACGCTTAAACCACAATAAAATAGAGAAGATGATGACAGACGCTCAGGAAATAGAACCAGTTAACGAAAATGAAGCGGGGGAAGACCAGCCAGCCTACAATTACTGTGCGCTTCCTTTGGCGGCGTATGCGTGTCGTCCAGATCAAAGCAGAGGGCGTCTTTATGAAGAGCCTGATAGTGCTTCACGTACTTGTTTTCAACGTGACCGTGATCGTATCATCCACGCGAGTGCTTTCCGTCGTCTAAAATATAAAACCCAAGTTTTTGTCTATCATGAAGGGGATCATTATAGAACAAGGCTCTCCCATACGCTGGAGGTGTCACAGATTGCGCGTTCAATTGCACGTGCATTGATGGTGAATGAAGATTTAGCAGAGGGCGTAGCGCTCGCCCATGATTTAGGGCATACGCCCTTCGCACATATTGGAGAAGAGTATCTGTCACAGTGCATGAAGCAATATGATGGGTTTGAGCATAATGACCAGTCATTAAGGGTAATTACAAAACTAGAGCGTAAATATCCAGGATGGCCAGGACTTAACCTGACATGGGAAATGTTAGAGGGGGTGGTTAAGCATAACGGGCCTGTGAAATTGAAAGAGGGGCAAAAACTTCCGACAACACTCGCAGATATTCAAACACAGACAGATCTACGTCTCGATACGTATGCGTCCATTGAAGCACAAGTCGCGGCAATTTCTGATGATATTGCCTATAATAATCATGATGTTGAAGATGGTCTACGTGCTGATATGTTCGAGTTGAAAGATTTGGAAGAGCTTCAATTAATGGGCCCGATTATTAGCCACGTTCAAAAAACATGGCCTGAAGTGAGCGAACATTACGTTATTCAAGAGACTATTCGTGAGATGATTGGCGCTATGGTTGAAGATGTATTGATTGAAACCAAGAAGCGCTTAGCTGAGGTTAACCCTAAAAATGTTGAAGATGTGCGTAAGGCTGATATGCAAATTGTCGCGTTTTCGCCAGATATGTACACGAAAGTTGAGGAATTGCGCGCCTTTCTTCATAAGCGCATGTACCGTCATTTCACCGTTAACCGTATCTGGATCAAGGTTGAGCGGATTATCCCTGATTTGTTCAATACATTCATGAAGCATTACCAGCTTTTGCCTGTTCACTGGCAACAACGCGTGGAAGATGCTGGTGGGTTAATTGATAATATAGCCCAAGCGCGAATCGTTTGTGACTATATCGCTGGTATGACCGATAGATACGCCATTCGGGAGCATGAGAAATTATTTGACTTATATTGGGATTTGCGATAGTTTCCGTAATGTAAAAAACTAGAGGAGTATTAATTATGGGCAGTGAAGTTAGAAAAACAGGTGATTTAAGTCTTTAATTAGAAGCTGCGGCAATTATTGCGCAGAATTCAGAGGGGTCTAAAGTTGCTTTGATTGAAGCAGGCGTTCCTACTTGGATGCAACCAATGGCTATAGAGTCTGGTGCCCAAAGAGCTAATTATAAAGAAGACAAAGTTATACGAGCGCTTCAAGGTGGTCCTCTTGGAACAGAATAAACCCTTGAGCAAATAGGGTTTTTCTCTTACTCTAAGACTCATGAATTATCGTGATGAATTTAGTGATCCACAACGTAGTGGGATTTTAGGGATTTTGGATGCTATTGGCCCCAAAGCAGGGTTTTTTGCGGTTTTAATCGCTCTTTCTTTTTTGGTTGGTGTTGTCTGGAATTTATATTCCTCTGATGGCGGTACGAAAGGAACAGATGTTCCTATTATCCGCGCTGATAACAAACCATTTAAAGCTATTCCTGATGATCCGGGTGGCGAAGAAATTTCTCACCGTGATAGCACAGTTTTCTCAACACTACGTGGAGGCCGTGGCGAAAATGTAGAGCGTATTGAAAATCTATTTGATGATGAAGAAGGTGAAGAGCCTCTTCCTCGCTCACAGTTATTCTCAGGATTAAATACAGAAGAAGATACAGCCTCAATTGAGGAATTATCCGAAGAAGCACCAATAGAAGAAAAATTAGAGACTGTTGTTGCAGAAGAGCCCAAAGAAGAAAAGCCTGTCATTGACGAAGAGGCTGAGGAAATAGTGCAGGAAGCATTAAATGCCTTACCAACTATTTCTGTTAAGCCTGAAACAAAGCCTATAGTAGCAAAACCAAAGCCAGTAGAAGTTAAAAAAGCGCCTGTGAAAGCACCAGCAAAAGTGGCACCAGTAAAAATACCCGCACCATCTGAAAAAATTATTGCTGATTTAAATAGTGTTGTTGAAAAAGCCGCTGATAATGTACCAGCAAAATTATCACCCACACCTATGACCTCATCAGCAGGTGATTATTACATACAAGTGGGAAGCGTTCGTGGCGCAACAAACGCCAATGGCGAATGGATAAAAATCCAAGGTAAACATAGTGTATTGGCGGGTATGTCACATCGAGTGGAAGCTGTTGACTTAGGCTCCAAAGGTGTGTTCCATCGTATACAAGCGGGGCCTGTGAGCAAAGAGCGTGCAGATGCCATTTGTAGAGAGATCAAAAAGAAAACACCAGGTGGGTGCTTAGTCAAAAAGAAGTAAGCTTAACAAACTAAACAGGTGAATCATGACGTCAGCTTCTCATTCCACAGCCATTATTTTATCAGTGGAAGGATTAGCGCTAAGTGATGCTGAAAAACGTCTTTTTGCCAGTACAAATCCATTAGGGTTTATTTTATTTAAACGTAATTGTGATACGCATGAGCAAATTAGAGCCTTAGTGCATGATTTGCGTGATTGCGTTGGCTGGCATTGTCCTGTGTTAATTGATCAAGAAGGTGGACGTGTTCAGCGTTTGAAGCCGCCACTCTGGCAACAATTCATGCCTGCACAAAGTTGTCATTCGAAAGAAGACGCGGCGGGGATTGCGACTTATATTGCCAATGATTTAAACGCACTTAATATTGACGTGAATTGCTCTCCTGTGATGGATTTATTATGTGCGGAAACACATGACGCGATTGGTGATCGTGCTTTTTCTGATAATCCACAGGAAGTTTTTGAAAAAGGTAAGGCTGTTTGTGAAGCGTATTTAGCTGAAAACATTGTACCGATCGTGAAGCATTTGCCAGGACAAGGTCGTGCAATTTCTGATAGTCATTTGGAATTACCTGTAGTAGACGCGCCGCTGGCTGAGTTAGAACAAACGGATTTTGAGCCATTTCGTCTGATTGCTAAGGCGCATTGCGCTGATCAAACATGGGGTATGGTTGCTCATATTATCTATACAGCTCTTGATTCTGAATTTGCGGCGACTGTGTCAAAAACTGCGATAGACTATATCAGGAAGGACATTGGGTACGACCAATTCCTGTTAACGGACGATATTTCGATGTTAGCGCTCGAAAAATATGGGAATCTTGCGGATAGAGCCATAAAAACGCTGGAATCTGGGTGTGATGCCACGCTATATTGTGAAGGTAATCTAACAGAGATGGAATCTATCATGCAGGTTGTGCCGAAATTGCGGCCTGATAGTTTGGAAAAATATGAACGAAGCCGTATTCGAAGAAGACAAGCCGCGTAATCCTTTACCTGAAAATGGTAATGGTGACGATAATGATGCGCTTCTTCTGAATATTGATGGGTATGAAGGCCCCATTGATGTTTTGCTGGAAATGGCACGGACGCAAAAAGTTGATTTGCGCGAAATTTCTATTCTTCAATTAACCCGACAATACTTATCTTTCATGGAACGTGCGAAAGCGTTACGTCTTGATTTGGCGGCTGAGTATTTGGTTATGGCGGCGTGGCTTGCTTATTTGAAATCTCGATTATTATTGCCTCAAGAAAAGCAAGAAGAGGGCGAGCTTACTGGGGAGCAAATGGCTGAGGCGCTGCAATTCCAATTACGTCGTTTGGAAGCTATGCAGAATGCTGCTGATGTGTTGATGAAGCGTCCACGTCTTGGCGTTGATATTTTCCCGCGTGGTGTGTCAAAGGGCAAGAGTGAAGTAAAAACAAAATTTCATACCAAGTGGCAAGTAACATTATATGACTTGTTAAAAGCCTATGGTGATATTAATCGCCGTAAGGAATATAAAACATATGAGCTGCCAACCTTTAATATTATGTCGATGGAAGATGCAGCAGTTCGTTTAGCTAAGATGCTGGGTAATCTTCCGCGTACTGGTCCTTACAGTGTTTGGACAACGTTACAAAGCTTTGTGCCAGAGGGGATTAAAGATCCTCTTTTATTGCGCTCGACGGTGGCTTCTACCTTTACCGCTGGGCTAGAAATGGCGAAGCAGGGTAAGTTAGAAATACGCCAAGATGGTGCGTTTAGAACCATATATTTACGCACCGCCGATCGTGTGGATTTGAATAAGGGAGATACGAATGAGCAATAAACAAACTGGAAGTTGCCTTTGCAAATCTGTTCAATATGAAGTTACGGTTGAAAGTAACAAAGTGCATGTGTGTCACTGTGGTATTTGTCAAAAATGGCATGGTGGTCCTGCGCTTGCAATCTCTTGCAAACCTGATTGGAACATTGATGGAGAGAGTAATCTGACTTGGTATAAAAGCTCAGAGCATGGACAACGTGGTTTTTGTTCTAAGTGTGGAACAAATTTATTTTTCAAAGCGCCAACTGCTGGATATTATGGCGTGACTGCTGGGACTTTAGATAATCAAAAAGATTTAGAAATTGAAACTCATATCTTTATAGATAAAAAACCATCTTATTACGATTTTACCGATAAAGCTCCGCGTTTGACGGAACATGAATTTTTAGAACATATAGGAGCAACCTAGTATGACCGCTGAACAAGAACCAGTTGAACAAGAAGAGATTGAGGTAATCGATTCAGTTGAAGTAACTGAAGAGCAAGATGCCCCACCTAAGGATATTCCAGAGGGTGAAGAATTACGTATTCTTGAGGCATTACTTTTTGCTAGTGCTGAGCCAATTTCTCCGCAGTTAATGTTGCAACATTTACCTGAAGGGGCGGACTTAAACGTTCTATTGCCTCAGTTACAGGCACGCTATAGCGATGGTGGGATTGAGCTGGTTGAAATTGGCGGGCAATGGGCATTGCGTACGGCCAAAGACGTTGGTGAATATCTTGTCATTGAAAAAGAAGTGTCCAAGAAAATGTCACGTGCGGCGTTGGAGACAATGGCTATTATTGCTTATCACCAACCAATTACCCGTGCGGAAATTGAAAATATTCGTGGTGTGGCAACGCATCGTGGAACATTAGATATTCTTATGGAGATGGGCTGGGTAAAACCGGGGCGTCGTCGTGAAACACCAGGGCGTCCGTTAACATGGGTGACAACAAATGACTTCTTAGATCACTTCCAGCTTGAATCTGTTGTTGATTTACCAGGGTTAGATGATCTAAAAGCCTCTGGCCTGTTGGATCGTCGTCCTGCGATTGAAACATTGCCTGATACGGCTGATTTGTTTGAAGATGCTGATAAGGACGCGGCAGAAGTCTTGGCTGATGCTAGCGATGACGATGCCTATGATGAGGCAACGTATAAAGAAATGCTAGAAGGCAATAACGAAGAAAATAATAATCTTGATGAAGATCAGAAAGAAGGAGACGCGTAATGGGTATCGGAATTTGGCAAATTTTAATTGTTGTTGTGTTGGTGTTTGTATTATTTGGCGCTGGCCGTTTGCCTCGCGTGATGGAAGATATCGCCAAGGGTATCAAATCTTTTAAAAAAGGTATGAGCGATGACGATGTTATCGAACACAAAAATGATGACGTGAGCGCGCGTGATAAAACGGCTGATAAAACCAAGGAAGACTAATCTCCAATGCTTGATTTTGGGTGGGCGGAATTATTGATTATTGTGGCGGTGGCGGTTTTCGTCATTGGGCCGAAGGATATTCCGAATTTAATGTATGGGCTTGGGCGGGTTATGCGTCGGATTCAGTACGTACGTTTTGCTGTGACAAAGCAATTTGACGACATTATGAATGTGGGTGATTTACAGGAACTTCAAAAGGGTGTGAATTTTGAAGCAAAGCGTCATGATAACAATGCTGAGATTGAAGCTGATGAAGATATAGATTATGGCAGTGAGCCAACAGATGATGTTGCGGCACAATTAAATGATCTGGATATTGGTGAGCAGGGAGATGTTGATGACAAACCCTCAAGCTAACCCTGAAGATACAGCCCAGCCTATCTATGGTCACCTGATAGAGCTTCGTAAACGCCTTATGTGGGTGTTTGTGACGATGGCTTTGGGCACGGGCATTAGCTTTTTATTTGTTGAAGATATCTATAGTTTTTTGGTACAACCGCTGTCTAATGCGATGGGAGATGAGTCTACGAACCGTCTTATCTATACTGGTTTAACGGAAGCGTTTTTCACTTATTTAAAGGTGTCCTTTTTTGCAGGCGTGTTTTTAACTTTTCCAATTTTGTTGGCGCAGATTTGGTTATTTGTGGCGCCTGCGCTTTATAAAAAAGAGAAGCATGCTTTTCTACCATTCTTAATTGCAACGCCTGTTTTGTTTTTTGCAGGGGGCGCGCTTGTTTATTACGGTATTATTCCAATGGCGTGGGATTTCTTTTTGAGCTTTCAATCATCTGAGTCTGAAACAGCGTTGCCTATACAGTTAGAGGCGCGGGTGAGTGAATATCTTGATCTCATTATGACGTTGATTTTTGCCTTTGGGTTGTGTTTTCAATTACCAGTATTGCTCTCATTAATGGGGAGAGCGGGATTGGTTAGCTCAAAAACCTTAGCTTCGAAACGGAAATATGCGGTGATTGCAACATTCGTTATTGCGGCGTTTTTAACACCACCTGATGTTATCTCACAAATAGGGTTGGCCACAGCTATCCTTGGGTTATATGAGGTATCTATATTATTAGTGCGTATGTTTGAACGTAAAAAAGCCAATGCTGATCAAGAAATATAAACAACTTCTGAAAGATAATGATTTCCAAGCGGACAAGGAGCAAGAAAAAGCCCTTGCGGTGCTTCAGGAATTGCTTAGTGATGTGCGTTCAATTACCAAAAAATCATTCTTTTCTTTTAAAAAGGAAGAGCATATTAAGGGGATTTATCTCTATGGTGGGGTAGGGCGTGGTAAATCTATGTTGATGGATTTATTCTTTGAGACCTTGCCTGACACTACGCTAAAACGTCGCGTTCATTTTCATGAATTTATGATTGAAACACATGATTGGCTTCATAAGGCACGCCATCAGAACAGCGATGATACAGCTGATTTATTAATGGGGTATGCGCGTGATGTGGCGGCGAAGATAAAGGTTCTATGCTTCGATGAATTTCATGTGACCGATGTTGCAGATGCGATGATTTTGGGGCGTTTATTTACGGCGCTGTTTGAGCGTGGTGTGATTGTTGTGTCTACCAGTAACTGGGCGCCAGATTCTTTGTATGAAGGTGGTCTAAATCGTCAGTTATTTTTGCCTTTCATTAAACTCGTTAAAGAAAAAATGACGATTGTGCATTTAGATAATGATATAGATTATCGAACTCTTTCTGATGGTGGGGATGTGCTGGGGCATTATTTTCATCCACTTAATCTTGAGACTATGCGGGAGATCGAAGAAAAATTTATTGAGTTTATTGATGGTCAAGCATTAACAGGTGATGTCATTACCGTTAAGGGAAGAGAAATTGCTGTGACGGCCGTGGCGAATAAGGTTGCCCGGTTCCAGTTTAGTGATCTATGCGCTCAAGCGTTGGGGGCAGAGGATTATATTGAAATTGCCAATCGCTATGATGTGGTTTTCTTGGAAAATGTTCCGCAATTAGGGTCTGATAAACGTAATGAGGCTAAGCGTTTTATTCTGCTTATTGACTGTCTATACGAAGCTGGCACAATATTAGTTATGAGTACGCAAAGCTATATTGAGAATATTTATATTGGTCACGATCATGAATTTGAATTTAGCCGCACGGTCAGCCGTTTAAAAGAAATGAATAGTGTTGCCTATAGGGATAAGAAAAAAAGAGCATGATGCATAAACTGTTTTTATTATCATTTCTAATCTTTATGTCTGCTTGCGCGCAAGTACCAACGGGCAGTTATCATCGCGATGCACCAGATGTGGTAGTAAATTACAACAAACCAAAGAATGTTGATCGTGTTGTTGTGAAGAAATCACAGAATAAGCTTTATTTGATGAAGGGTAGTTATCCCTATAAAGAATATGATATTGCGCTGGGCAAAAACCCGATAGGGCATAAAGTTCAAGAAGGTGACCATCGTACACCCGAGGGGCGTTATTATTTAAATTACAAAAATGAGCGTAGTAAATTTTATCGTTCAATTAATATTACCTATCCTAATGAACGTGATATTGCGCGTGCACAACGGCGAGGGGTTAGCCCAGGGGATGATATAGTCCTGCATGGTATGCCGAATGAATTGGGTAATATTACAACCCCTATTAGCCCCAAAAACTGGACGCAAGGGTGTATTGCCGTACGTAATCATGAGATTGATGAAATATGGTCATTAGTGGCGTTGGACACACCAATTGATATTTATCCCTGATGAAGGGTGAGATAGATATTGCGTTTAATGGTTAAGCTAGTATCTTACTTAAAGAATTATTATTTAAAAGAAGGAAAATATTATGGCTCACGGTAGATCAAAAATTGGATTAGTTGGCGCAGGAATGATTGGCGGAACATTGGCACATTTGGCAGGTTTAAAAGAACTTGGTGATGTTGCGATGGTCGATATTGCAGACGGTATTCCACAAGGGAAAGGTCTTGATCTAGCTGAGTCAGCTCCAGTTGAGGGTTTTGATTGTAACTATCAAGGTAGTAATGATTACAGCGTTATCAAAGATGCAGACGTTATCATTGTGACTGCTGGTATTCCTCGTAAACCAGGTATGAGCCGTGATGATTTGATCGGTATCAATACAGGCATTATCAATAGCGTGGGCGCAGAAATTAAAAAGAATGCACCAAACGCATTTGTAATTGTGATTACAAATCCATTAGATGTGATGGTTGAAGTTATGCAACGTGCCACTGGCTTTGCAGATAATAAAGTTGTTGGTATGGCTGGCGTTTTAGACTCTGCGCGCTTCCGTTATTTCTTGGCTGATGAATTTAAAGTATCTGTTGAAGATGTTACTGCCTTTGTTTTGGGTGGTCATGGAGATACGATGGTGCCATCTATTCGTTATTCGACTATAGCCGGTATTCCATTACCAGATTGCATTGAGATGGGCTGGACCACGCAAGCAAAAATTGACGCAATTGTTGATCGTACCCGTAAAGGTGGCGGTGAGATTGTTGGCTTGTTAAAAACAGGGTCAGCTTATTATGCGCCAGCATCAGCTGCAATTTCGATGGCAGAGAGCTATCTAAAAGATAAAAAGCGCGTACTTCCTTGTGCGGCTAAATTACAAGGTCAGTATGGTGTTGGTGGTCTTTATATCGGCGTACCAGTTGTGATTGGTAAAGACGGCGTTGAGAAAATTATTGAGATCAAATTGAATGCTGAAGAGCAAGCGATGTTTGATAACTCAGTAAAGGCTGTTGAGGAATTAGTTGAAGCGATGGAGAAAGTTGCGGCTTAACTTTAACTAAGCGACTTGGTCATTCCGTAGTTCGGGTAGCGCAACCTGTCCAACAGGCTGTGCAACATTTTGAATGGTTGACGCTACTGCACCACATTCTTGTGCTTGGTTTGCAAAGGCAGCTACCAAAACTGTTGGCTGGTTTATGCTTGTAGGTTTATTACTAACAGATCCAAATTTAGTCACAAGTTCTTCAAATTTCTCTGGTGTACAGACAGGTTGATTATTTCCAGTGTAAACAAAGCCAGCTTCAGAAAATGCGCTTTTTAAAGCATTAAGATTATTTGGTTGATGTCTTAATTGTTCTAATCCAGCACTAGGCATCGGTCCCATAAATTCAGGGTTTTGAGCTATTTCAATACGCGTTTGTAGTTGATTAAATTGTGTTGCAATTTCTTGTTTTGCTTGGGTTGTAACTGCCATATTAGAAAAGTTACTGGTTAATGAAAAGGCTGCTATTGGCGTCATACTAGCCGTAGCAAAAGCAGTTTTTGCGCTAACCACTAAATTTTTAAAATCTTGTGCCGTAAAAGATGTCGCTGATTTAAGAGAGCCGATGAACGCGAGCAAGCCAGCGCGCCTTAAGGATAAGTACTCTAGTGCGCTATCTTTAATTTGCGTAGCATTTTTTCTAATGAGTTGGCCAACACTAGATACGTTGCCTTCAGCACCGCTGGCTGTTTCTGCATAAAATAGGCGGTCACTAGTAACTTTTTCATTACGAGAGATTACTGCTTCGTTAGCGGCATCTTTGGGGGTGTCTATAGAGGCTATCTTTGTTTTTTTCATTATGACCCTACCATACAGCAAAAAAGCTTGAAAGTCAATAAATTATGGAAATTAACTATGTTCTAATGTATCTAAAGCAGGGTCTTTTTGTATGGCTGGTTTTGGATCGTTATTAACCAAGTCGCCCCAGTTTGCATGATTAGTAAAATATTCGCTCATTCGAGAAGTTGGAACGTCTAAAATTGTTGCATTATTATGAGCTTCACCAAGTTTTAAATACTCGTACGCCGCATTTTCGTAGTCCTCGGCTGTCGGATTAACGATGTCTGCAACCATTACTCTTATATGCTCAGGAATTTGCTCTGGATCGATGTCCATGCCTTCTTCGTGATCTAGGGTCAAATACTCAAGCATGTCATTTGTTAGATCGCCATCAACCGTTCTAAAGCCATAACAAACGCCTTCGTTATCACCAATTTGTGTTAGTTGTTCGTGTGATACGTAATTTCCTTCGTCATCAACAAGTAACCCTTCTTCATTTGTAAATACAGTATCACCGAACACATCACTGTTAGCGTTAGAATAGTCTCTACGGCTAATGTTATATAGTTGATTTGAGCTTTCACCGATTGCGAGGTCGGCTCTTCCAGCTTTTGCTGATCTTAATTTATCGTTTTTCTCGTCTTCATCAATACCATCTGTTCTTATAGTTCCAACAAGAGTGCTATTCACGGCATTTAACTCTATGGCATTTGCTTCTTCAGCATTGGTTCGCTCATTCGCAACTGTGCCGAAATTTCCAGACAAAACGCCTGTTTCAGCACGCGCCAAACCTTCGGGCGCTACGTCCCATGTCTCATTCGTTGTATTTGGCGGTTTTTCTATCATTTCTAAATTATATGATAAATGTGTTAATAAAAGCAAAAAACTGGGCATTTTACGTCCTGTAGCGCCCTTATTTATCAAGGGAAAACGATGTATTCACGCTTGTGATGGCTTGGAAGGTCGGAGCGGGTGTGCTAGATAATAGGGGTAAAAGGAATCGTTCAAAACGATTTAATGTTAACTATTTGAAAAGATTGAGATTTTTTATGAATATCCATGAATATCAAGCCAAAGAATTACTAGAAAAATACGGTGTTGCGATCCCTAAGGGTATCTCTGCGATGAGCATTGATGAAGCTGTGAACGCTGCAAAGGCAATGAATTCAAGCCTTTACGTCGTAAAAGCTCAAATCCACGCTGGTGGACGCGGTGCAGGTCATTTTACCGATAATCCAGAAGGAAAAGGCGGCGTTCGTCTGTGCAAGACTGTTGATGAGGTTAAAGATGCTGCGGAAGCCATGATGGGCAAAGTGCTAGTAACAAAGCAAACAGGTCCTGAAGGTAAAGAAGTTCAGCGTTTATACGTTACTGACGGGGTTGATATTGATAAAGAATATTACTGCTCAGTCGTTCTTGATCGCGTGACATCCCAAGTGACATTTATGGTGTCTACAGAAGGTGGTATGGATATCGAGGAAGTCGCAGAAAATAGCCCAGAAAAAATTATGCATGTAAGTATTGATCCTGCAACAGGAATCATGCCGTTCCATGCGCGTAAGATGGCATTTGCTTTAGGGCTTGAAGGGGCAGCGGTTAAAAGCGCGGTTAAATTCTTCATGGCGCTATATAGAGCGTTCATCGAAACGGATGCGTCTATCATGGAGATTAATCCAATGATTGTGACAAATGATGAAGTCATGGCGCTGGATGCTAAAATGAATTTTGATCCGAATGCGCTTTATCGTCAGAAAGAAGTTTTCGCGATGCGCGATGAAACGGAAGAAGATGAGAACGAAAAAATTGCGGCAGATAATGAATTATCTTATGTGCGTTTAGACGGTGACATTGGCTGTATGGTCAATGGTGCTGGTCTTGCAATGTCGACAATGGATATCATTAAATTATTTGGTGGTGATCCTGCAAACTTCTTGGATGTTGGGGGTGGTGCAGACAAAGCGCGTGTGACCACAGCGTTTAAAATTATCTTGTCCGACCCTGCTGTTAAAGGTGTTCTTGTAAATATTTTTGGTGGCATCATGAAATGTGATGTGATTGCCGAAGGTGTTATTGCCGCTGCGAAAGAAGTTGAACTGAATGTTCCGCTTGTTGTGCGTTTGGAAGGAACAAATGTTAAAAAAGGTAAAGAACTAATGGCCAATTCAGGTTTGCCAATCATCTCAGCCGATAATTTAGAAGATGCGGCACAAAAAGTTGTCGAAGCAACCAAACAAGCAAGAGAGGCAGCGTAATGTCAGTTTTAGTTGGAAAAAATACGAAATTAATTTGTCAGGGTTTTACTGGAAGCCAAGGAACATTTCATAGTGAGCAAGCAATTGCTTATGGTACAAACATGGTCGGTGGTGTAACACCAGGCAAGGGCGGTACAGACCATTTAGGTAAACCCGTATTTGATACAGTTGCCGAAGCCAAAGATCGCACAGGCGCAAATGCTACTGTAATTTATGTGCCACCACCGTTTGCTGCTGATGCGATTTTAGAAGCAATTGATGCAGAAATTGAATTGGCGGTTTGTATCACAGAGGGTATTCCTGTTCTTGATATGGTGAAAGTTAAGCGCGCACTTCAGGGTTCAAAAACAAGATTGATTGGTCCTAACTGTCCAGGCATTATTACGCCAGATGAATGTAAGATTGGTATCATGCCAGGCCACATTCATAAACGCGGTAAAATCGGTATTGTGTCACGCTCTGGTACATTGACGTATGAAGCTGTTGCTCAAACAGGTGCTGTTGGCCTTGGTCAAACAACTTGTATAGGTATCGGCGGTGACCCAGTAAATGGTACAAACTTTATTGATTGTATCGAGCTATTCATGGATGACCCTGAAACGGAAGGTATTTTGATGATTGGTGAGATTGGTGGAACGGCCGAAATTGAAGCGGCTGAGTTTTATAAAGATTTAAAAACTAAGAAACCAATTGCAGGATTCATTGCAGGCGCAACAGCTCCTCCAGGTAAACGTATGGGCCATGCTGGTGCGATTATCTCTGGCGGAGATGACACAGCGGCGGCTAAAATGGCGGCGATGGAAGCGGCAGGTTTTGTTGTTTCTGATAGTCCTGCGGGCCTTGGTCGTGCGATGAAAGAAGCAATGGCGGCTTAATCGCGCTTAAATATTTACGTATTTATAGTTATTATTTCGAATCGGGGCTTGTAGCCCCGATTCTTTTTTAGTAACTTGTATAAGAGATAACGATTACAAAGATTTAGAGAGAGTCATTTGAAATCAACAATTAGAGAGCAGTCACTTGTTGGCTTTGCCCCGGGATTTTTATTCGGTGGGCGAGCGGGGACTTTTTTCTTCTTAATTTTAGCTTGTTTATTTTTGTTAGCGTCTGTTATTCGTCCATCACTTGTCGGTGGATTACGTATTGGGGTGACTGATATAGTGTCACCAACGATTGCGGCTATAAGTCGTCCATTTCAAAATATTGCTGAAGGATTTAGTAATGTGTCGGGCATGGCGGCTTTACGTGCAGAGAATACACAGTTAAAAGCAGAAAATTTAAGATTAAGAGAATGGTATCAAACAGCGTTGATGCTTCAAGCTGAAAATCAGTCACTGCAAAATCTCCTTAACCTAAAAATTGAAACACCAAATAAATATATTACTGCGCGCGTTATTTCAGATTTTGGTAATGCCTATGTGAAAACTGTTTTGGTGGGTGCGGGTAAAAATGAAGGCATCAAAAAAGATCATGCCGTATTGGCAAGTGAAGGCATGGTTGGTCGTGTTATTGGTGTCGGTAATAATTCAGCCCGTGTTTTATTATTAACGGATTTAAACTCACGTGTTCCCGTGCTTGTTGAGGGCAGCAGTCAAAAAGCAATTATGGCGGGTACAAATGATAAAATGCCTGTGCTGAAACATATGCCAGCCGATAGTGGTATTGTGAAAGATGCACGTATCGTAACGTCTGGGCATGGTGGTAAATTCCCTGCAGGTCTTCCAATAGGCCGCGTTAAGCAAATGGATAATGGCCAAATGGGCGTAGAATTATATGCAAGTATGAACAAGGTTACGCATGTGCGTATTGTTGATACGGACATAGATCCTAATTTGGTTCGTGGCGATTTCTAAGTGATTTCCAGTGATTTTTTTTCGATAGAACAACTAAGCTGGTTAGGGCGAATTTTACTTGTTCAGTGCATAACGCTTTTTTTAATTTTTTTGAATGTGATTAGTTTTTCAATTCCCTATGCTGGTGAAGTGAGACCGTTTTTTATTTTAATGGCGGTCTATTATTGGGCGATATATAGGCCAACACTGATTCCACCAGTGCTGGCATTTGTAATAGGAATTTTGTTGGATTTAATTGCGGGTTTTCCTGTCGGGCTTCATGCTATTTTATTTCTAATTGTTCAATGGGCCGTTAGTGATAATCGTGTGTTTTTGATGGGGCAGCCTTACAGTATGGTATGGCTAGGCTTTGGGGTCACCTGTTTGGGGTATACCTTTATGGAAGCGTTATTTTTCCTGGTGTATATTGGAGGACTTCCTGCCTTTTCAGTAATGTTTAGCAGCATTATTTTAAGTGTTCTGTTATTTCCTCTAATTACTTTGTTATTCATTCTCGCTCACAGAATTTTGCCGTCAGCGCCTAAAACACTTCATTAAACCTTACAGTTGCGGTAAAGATAGACCATGTTAGATAATGATAAAGATCGTTCAAAGAGCTTTTCACGGCGTGCTTTTGTAGTAGGCGCGGCGCAAGGTGCCCTATTGACGGTACTTGGCGGTCGTTTAGCATGGCTTCAAATTGTACAGGGGCGCAAATATGAAACGCTTTCTGATAAGAATCGTATCAACACGAAAATGGTTGCTCCATCACGGGGAGAGATAGTTGATCGCTTTGGTGTTCCGCTGGCGGTTAATAATCAGAATTTCCGTGTCCTCATTATTCCTGAACAGGCTGAGGATTTAGAGCAGTCGCTCAAGAATTTGGCTCGTTTGGTTGATTTAAGCGATAACCGTGTTCAGAAAATTTTAAAAGAATCTCAAAAGTCATCTTCTTTTGTGCCTTTAGAGGTGACGGATAGCCTCGACTGGGATGAAGTCGCCAAGATTGAGGTTAATATGACCGATCTACCGGGTATGAGTATTGATGAAGGTGAGATCAGAAATTACCCTTTCGAAGAGGCTACGGGACATTTGATTGGTTATGTGGGCGCTGTTAATAAGGCTGAGTTAGAAGACGGTGATAACGTCTTAAGTTTACCAGGCTTTAGAATCGGTAAGACAGGAATTGAAAAAGCCTTTGATAAGCCATTACGTGGTGCGGCAGGAAATTCACAAATGGAGGTGAATGTTATTGGTCGCGAAGTCAGGGAGTTGGGCGCAGATAAAAGTAAAGATGGTGAGCGCGTTGCCTTAAGTATTGATGCAGAGCTTCAACGATATGTTCAGCAACGTCTGAGTGAAGAGAAGAGTGCCTCGGCAGTTATCATGGATTCGCAGACGGGGGCTATTTATGCGATGGCCTCACACCCTAGTTTTGATCCTAATTTATTCATTCGTGGTATCGATACGGAGCGTTGGCAAGACCTTTTATCTAACCCCGCTTTTCCGTTAAATAACAAGGCGATATCAGGACAATATCCTCCAGGATCTACCTTTAAAATGGTCACGGCCATGGCTGCGTTAGAGGGAGGCTTTTCGAGTAAGAATACTTCCGTAAAATGTACGGGATATTATGAATACGGTGCGGATCGTTATTACTGTTGGAAGCGTGGAGGGCATGGAACAGTTAATCTTTTAACGTCGCTCATGAAATCTTGTGATACCTATTATTATAAATTATGTACAGAAGTTGGCATTGATAATATTGCTAAGATGGCGCGCCGTTTAGGACTGGGGCAGCGCTATAATTTTGATTTGCGTGAAGAGCGCCCAGGGCTTATCCCTGATAAAGAATGGAAGCTTGCACGTGAGAGTAAGCCATGGCGCCCAGGAGAAACTATTATTGCCAGTATTGGGCAGGGTTATATGCTAACAACACCACTTCAATTGGCGGTCATGACATCACGGTTGGTGAATGGTGGGCGCGCGGTTGAGCCTTGGCTTGTTGGTTATTTAGGACATAAGAACCTTCACCCTGAAGGTAATTGGCCGAGTATTGGTCTTAACCAAAATCATTTGAAATCTATAAAACGTGGGATGGATCTGGTTGTGGATCATAAGGACGGCACAGCGCATAGTTCGCAAATTGAAGAACCTGACATGAAAATGGGTGGTAAAACGGGTACCGCGCAAGTGAAGCGCCTATCGCGCGCTGATCGTTTAAAGGGTTTGAAGAATGAAGACGTTCAGTGGAAGTTACGTGATCATGCGCTTTTCGTTGGTTATGCGCCTATGGATAATCCGCGCTATGTTTGCTCTGTTGTGGTTGAGCATGGCGGTGGTGGTTCTTCTGTGGCGGCACCTATCGCCAAAGATATATTAACGATGGCGCAAAAGCGTAATCCCGCTTCAACCAAAATTAAGGTGAGTTGATGAAAATTAATACGGATACAACATGGGCGTATAAAATTCAGCATCTTGGCTGGGGGCTAGTTATCCTTATTGGGGTTGTCGCTAGTGTTGGGTTTTTATCTTTATATTCCGCAGCAGGCGGTAACATTGACCCGTGGGCATCTAAACAAATGGTGCGTTTTGCTGTGGGTGTTGGGGGCATGTTTATTGTTGCTCTGATTGATGTGCGCTGGTGGTACCGACTGGCCTATCCAATGTATTTAGGGGCGTTGGCATTATTAGTGATTGTTGAAATTATGGGCCATGTTGGTATGGGGGCTCAACGCTGGATTAATCTCGGCTTTATTCAGCTGCAACCATCTGAGGTCATGAAAATCGCAGTTGTGGTAGCTTTAGCCAAATATTTCCATGCGGCGACACCTGCAGATATGAAGAGCATACGGTTTCTATTACCGGCGGCATTTTTGATTATGTTACCTGTGGGGTTAGTGTTACTTCAACCTGATCTAGGGACATCATTAATGATTATCATGGCGGGGATTACTATGTTTTTCTTATCTGGTGCGCCTATATGGATGTTCTTGCTGGGAGGAGGACTGGTATTGGCATCGCTACCGCTGGCGTGGATGTTTATGCATGATTATCAAAAGCAAAGGGTGATGACTTTTTTAAACCCTGAATCTGACCCACTAGGCTCTGGCTATCACATCACCCAGTCAAAAATTGCACTTGGCTCTGGCGGAATGGACGGCAAAGGGTTTTTGCAAGGAACGCAAAGTAGATTGAACTTCTTACCTGAAAAACAGACAGATTTTATCTTTACACTTTGGGCAGAAGAATGGGGTTTTATGGGCGGTGTATTTTTACTGGCTATTTTGGGTGCTATATTTGTTTATGGGGCAAGCGTGTCATTAAAATGTCGCCATGCCTTTGGGCGTTTGATGGCGATGGGATTAACGGTTAACTTTTCACTCTATGTCTTTATTAATATCGGTATGGTGATGGGGTTGCTCCCAGTTGTGGGCGCACCTTTACCGCTTGTATCCTATGGGGGGACATCAATGCTGGCCGCTTTATTTGGCTTTGGTTTAATTCTGTCTTGTAATGTTTACCGTGATAGCAAATTACCGAGGATGTAGAATTAATGTTTCAAATTAAATCATCAAAGTCTGACCTAGTATTAAATTTTTCTAATAGAAGGTCTGAGTATTTTTTTGTACAAATAGAATCAAGTTATTTGAAAATGATGATAGATGTTTGTTCTTATACTGATGAGTTAGGTATCTTAAATTTATTTAAAGAACTAGCAGAATATAATAAACCGTGGAATGGAGAAAAAAGTTGGGATTCTATAGAGGGAGACTTCAAATTTTCTGCAACATGCAACATATTAGGTGGAGTAGTATTTAATGTAGAAATAAATAAAGTAGGAGTAGTAGAAGAATATTTGTTTAAAACGGAACTACACTACGAATTTGGTCAGTTACAAGCATTAGCCAAATCTGCAAAGCTATTCTTTACAGAAAGCTAAATATTAATATTAAGCAGCTTGGTTAGTCACACCTTTATCATCCATTAACTGTTGTAACTCACCATTTTCATACATTTCAGTGATGATGTCGCAACCGCCAATAAACTCGCCCTTGACGTAGAGTTGAGGGATAGTTGGCCAGTCTGAAAAATCTTTGATGGCTTGGCGAATGATATTATCTTCTAAGATATTCACATCCTTAAAGCTAATACCCATTTGAGATAGAATTTGTACAACAGCGGCAGAAAAGCCACATTGTGGAAAAACAGCTGTACCCTTAAGATAAAGCACAACATCGTTTTCGTTAATTTCTTTTTTGATTTGATCAAATATTACATTTTCCATCTCAGTATACTCCTTATGAATTATTTAATTATCTTGTGGCGTAGATGTTTGTATCGCAAGCGCATGAAGTTCGTTACCCATACGCCCTTGTAATGCTTTGTACACCATCTGGTGTTGTTGTAGGCGTGATTTACCAACAAAGGCAGATGAGACAACATGGGCGGCGTAATGGTCACCATCACCACGGAGATCTGTAATTGTCACAGATGCATCATCAATGCCTGTTTCAATTAATTCCTGTATGAGTGATGCGTCCATGCCCATTCTAATTTAGCCTTGCTCTTTTAGCTCTTTTTGAGCTGCTTCGTAAAACTCGTCCATTTTGCCGTTAATCTCAGCATCTGTGATAGATCCACCATGTTCAGCAATAATAGGCGTTATGGCACGTCTAACATCATTGAAACCTGGCTCTTCTAAGTTTGCCTCTATCATCAGTACAGCAAGAGCTTTAGCTTCATCTTCTGACATATCAAGCTTTTCTGCTACCCAAAGCCCAAAATTCTTACAGGCACGTGCCTCTGCTTTAAAAAGCATGCTCTCATCTAGGGCAAATTTGTTCTCAAAAGCACTTTTGCGGTCGTCGAAACTGGTCATAAACATAATCCTTTGTTAGCTGAATCTAATTTTTTATAATGTAGCATTTGAAGTTTTAAGAATCCATTGTTATATGATGTATACGTAAATTTAAAGGATATAAACATGAATAGACGTAAACCGCTATTTGAGGGAAAAGTTAAAACTATATTTGAAGGGCCAGAGCCGGGGACATTAATCCAGTATTTTAAGGATGATGCAACGGATTTTGATGCCAAGAAACATGCCGTTATTGATGGTAAAGGCGTGTTGAATAACCGTATTTCGGCACATATCATGACAAAACTAGAAAATATAGGTATTCCAACTCACTTTATTCGCTCTATGAACATGCGTGAGCAATTGGTGCGTCAAGTCGAAATTGTACCGATTGAGTTGGTTATTCGTAACCGCGCCGCTGGTAAAATTTGTAAACGGCTTGGTGTTAAAGAAGGGGAAATATTCCCGCAACCAATCGTTGAATATTATTATAAAAAAGACGAACTTAAAAACCCGATTGTAAGTGAAAGTCATATTGTAACACTCGGTTGGGCTGATCCATATGAGTTAGAAGAAATGGTAGGCTTGGCGTATCGTGCTAATGATTATCTTAGCGGACTATTTGAAGGTATCGGCTTAACGCTGGTGGATTTCAAGTTAGAGTTTGGACGTATCTACGGTGAATATGGTGAGCTATATATTATTTTGGCCGATGAAGTGTCTCCTGATAATTGTCGTCTTTGGGATCAAAAGACGGGTGAAAAAATGGATAAAGATCGTTTTCGTCATGATCTAGGGGATCTGGTTGAAGGGTATCAGGAGATTGCTAAGCGTCTTGGGCTTATTCCATCATCAGGTATTATGCAAGATGGTAACGTTAATGAAGCAATGCTTCAGGGTTTATCCACGATTGAGAATGAACAGAGCAAAGTACGCCGTCTTCGGTCAGTGCCGAATGGTAAACCAGGTAAGCCGCGTAAGAATTAAGAGAAGAATTATACTTCAAATTGTTCTTTCAGAATACGTTCTTCCAAATTATTATCTGGATCAAATAATAAGGTGCGTGATGTTTCGTCTGATTTACAGATTGTGACACTTTCAACATTTCTAATTTCTGTTGAGTCGGCGGTGGCACTCACGGGGCGTTTATTACTATTGATAATGCTCAACGTTACTTGATGTTGCCAAGGAACTAACGCGCCACGCCATCTTCGTGGGCGGAAAGCGCTGATAGGTGTTAGGGCTAACATATGCGCAGAAAGCGGAATGATTGGCCCGTGTGCAGATAAATTATAAGCTGTACTGCCCGCAGGTGTAGAAAGTAAAATACCATCACACACTAATTCAGGGAGACGTTCTACGTCATCAATTTTTATATTAATTTTGGCAGCTTGGCGTGTTTGACGCAGAAGTGAGACTTCATTGAAGGCTAATGCCTCGTGCTGTTTTCCGTCCATATCGGTCACAACCATTTTTAATGGATTAATCTCAATGTCATGCGCTTCATCTAAACGTTTTGCTAAATCTTCTGCGCGGAAAGGGTTCATCAAAAAACCGATAGACCCACAATTCATGCCATAAATAGGTAAATTATTCGGGTTATCATGATGGAGTGCCTCTAACATTGTCCCATCACCGCCAAGGGCAATAATAATTTCTGCTTCTTCTAAGGAAGAGGCAGGGTAATCTTTCTTAAGTTGTTTTAAACAATCTTGAGCATTATCACTATCGGTTGCGATGTAGAAAATTTTCATTTTATTATCCTGCTTGTTGGGTGCTTGCCCAATCTTCTGGCGCATTTAAAAATTTTTCTAGGGACGTAATTGTTTCATCATCAAAATATTTTTCAGCCTTAACGACTTCTAAGATAGCCCACCAATTCGTAAGGGCATGAAGATTAATGTTAATTTCTTTTAAATTATCTTTTGTCTGCGGATAGATATCATAAGAGAAAACAACGAACGTATTTTCGATTTCAGCATTGGCTTCACGAAGTGCTTTTACGAATACTTGTTGCGAGCTACCAACATTCATTAAGTCTTCAATCAGAATGACATTTTTATTTTCTTCCATATGCCCTTCAATTTGCGCCATACGACCGTGGCCTTTAGGTTTCTTGCGGATATAGAGCATTGGAAGATCAAGGCGCTCAGCAAGGAAGGCCGCATAAGGTATACCTGCTGTTTCACCGCCAGCTACATAATCCATATTTAATGGGCGTAACATATCAGCGGCATAATCCATTAAAATACCACGCTCTTTAGGGAAAGAAATCATACGGCGCATATCAACATAAACGGGACCAACTTTACCTGATGTATAAGTGAAGGGCTCTTTTGTGTTCACCAATACTGATTGAGTATCTAGTAAAATTTTGGCGGCGTTATAAGCTATTTGTTTTTTATCCATGATGTCCTCTTTCTTTTTATTAATTACTGGCTAACCCATAAAATACGCGCAATCCAAACAACTTCATTTTGTGGTATTTTACGGTCATCGTGCTCTGGGTTTAACGACTTTATTTCTATACGGCTAGCATTTTGTTTAACCAATTCTTTCGCCATTATTTCTCCACCAGTCGTTTTAACAATCACGCGGTCACCAATGCGGGGCGTAGATTTTGGAGAGATGATAAGGACGTCGCCTTCGCGGTATAAAGGCTCCATCGAATCATCAGAAATTTCCAACGCATAGAGCATGTCATCATTATATTTATCATACTCAGGAAAATTAATTTCATCCCAGCTATCGCCCTCTGGATAGCCTTGTTCATCAAAGAATCCTTTTGCCCCTGCCTGTGCAAAACCGACGAGCGGGATAGATTTGTTCTTAGTTTGCGCTTCAACATCTTCCACAAGGCTTAAAAAATCGCTCATAGTCGCACCAGTGGCGTTTAAGATTCGCGAGATACTTTCTGTTGATGGCCAACGTGGTTTGCCGTCTGGGCTGATGCGTTTACTTTTGTTGAAAGAAGTGGGATCAAGGCCTGACTGCTTTGCAAGGCCGGAAGGGCTATAGCCAAACAATGTTGCTAGCCTGTCTATTGCGCGCCAGATTTGTTCATGTGTCAGCATTTTTTTGTCCTAATTCTTTATCGTGATTAATAGGTAGGATTAAAGTCCCATTATTTTACTTAACTGTAAATAAGAAAATAATCCTATTTTTGTCTTGACATTGGAATATAATCCTATCGTAACTAGAACATAATAAGAACAAAAAAGAAGGAAACGATGGAAATGGCGATGAATAAGGATAAAGAAACAATCGGTAAAAATAAGAAGAAATTATATGAAGATATAGAATTTCATTTATTTGACGATGCAGAAGAGGCGTGGTTTTGGTTTATTCAGGCGCAGGCCGCACGTAATGAAGGCGCGCGCTTCACAGCAGGGGTTGGGTTATTCCCACGTCCGTGTGAGCCATCAGACATTCTTAAGATTTTGGATGGCTTGTATCGTCAGCGCCGTTTGATGCGTGATCATCTGTTGGTGCTTCGTCATTACGGTCGTCGTCAATTAGCGCCAGATGAAAGCCGTATTAAAGAATATCATGCGCACCGTTTATGGCATGAGGCGATGGAACGAATTGAGCCAATTTTAAAGCGCAAGGGTATTGTGCAATCAAAAAAGTTTGTAACAAAGTTGGGTACGAACCACCCAAATAAATTTTGGTCACAAGGCGCGGTTGTTCATAGTAATAATAATTTAGGCCAAGCACGCCTATGAATAAACAAACCCAATTAGCATGGATTATTTTCACAGGCGAAACAGATTTGTCATGGTTGAAAATATTAAAAGGCGGTTTTCGTCATTGCTTCATTGTGATGAATGACGGAGAGCGTTGGATGAGTTTAGATCCGCTTGCTGGCTATGTGGATATTCAAATTCACCATCATATTGAAAGCGCCTTTGATTTGCCCGAATGGCTGAAAGGGCAGGGATTTAGCGTTGTGCCATCACTTATCAAGC
The DNA here is from genome assembly GCA_018608245.1 of Alphaproteobacteria bacterium. Classification (GTDB taxonomy): domain Bacteria; phylum Pseudomonadota; class Alphaproteobacteria; order Micavibrionales; family Micavibrionaceae. Next base: position 67,926 of record JABAZY010000012.1, read on the forward strand.
GTGACCATCAAAAAGCTGCGCCGTTTATGGCCTTTAGCTGTGTTGAATTTATCAAGCGTGTTTTGGGTATTCATAGCCGTTTTATTATAACGCCATTTCAACTTTACAAATATTTTAAAAAGAAAAATCAAATGCTGGTTACGTGCCAGCAAGTCACCCTCAATCGAAAGGAAATTTATCATGGGTAGTATAAGTAAGCGCCCAGTCGCGCCCCCAGTTCAGCAAATCCCAACTTCTAATGTTACACCAACAGTGAGCACACCAACTATAAACCCTGTTACAGTTGCACAAGAAAAAGAAACGGCGCGTGTTGAAGAACGTGAAGAGAATTTACTGCGTCGTAATCGTGGTTTCTTAGGCACTATTTTAACAGGTTTTCAAGGCGTGTTGAGCGATACAAAAGAACAGCCCCGCAAAACTTTATTGGGAGAATAATATGATTATAGATGTAAATAATAATGAAGCCCCTGAGGCTATAGAAGTTGAAAAAATTGAACAGCTTTTGACGCGCTATGAACGGGCAAAGAATAACCGCCAAAATTGGGAAGCACATTGGCAAGAATGTTTCGACTATGCGCTCCCTCAACGTGGCGAGCTTAGCCAATTTGGTGGTATCGGAAGCTCACGTGTGAAAACACTTTACGACGGGACAGCGATGGATGCTGTGGATCAGCTAGCCGCTAGCTTGTTGGGTAACTTAACGCCTGCATGGACGCAATGGTTTGGCTTCATTCCTGGGCCTGAATTAGACGAAGCGGAAGCGCAGAATATTGCCCCTGTTTTGGAAGATATCGGTAAGAAAATACAACTTCATTTAGATCGATCTAATTTTGCAGTTGAGATGCATCAATGCTTTCTTGATTTAGCTGTTGGTGGAACGTCTACACTCTATTTTGAGGAAACCGCACCTGGCGCATTATCAGCCTTTAAATTCTCTGCTGTACCATTGAGTGATGTTATTTTGGAAGAGGGTGATAATGGATTCTTGGATGGGTCATTTAGAACAATTCAGTTAACGTTATCACAATTACAATCGCGTTATCCACTTGCTGAGCTTCCATATAATGTCATGCGCGAAGGGGATAAAGATCCGCAAGCGAAGTTTGATGTACTGGAAACTATTTTACCAGAAAATGATGTTTATTATTTAACCGCAATTTTAGTTGATGATTCAACTAAAACCATTTTGCAAAAAGGACGCTTCTCACAAAATCCTGCTATTTCTTTTCGTTGGACAAAATCTCCAGGTGAGGTTTATGGGCGTTCTCCTGTAATGAAGGCATTACCAGATATTAAGACAGCAAATAAAGTTGTCGAGCTTATCTTAAAGAATGCATCTATTGCGGTAACAGGTATTTGGCAGGCAGATGATGATGGTGTTTTAAACCCAGCTAACATTGAACTTGTACCAGGGGCGATTATCCCTAAGGCCGTAGGTTCACAAGGGTTAAAGGCACTTGATATGCCAGGTCGTTTTGATGTGTCGGAGCTTATTTTAAAAGATTTACGCGCACGAATTCGCCATGCGCTTTTGAGTGATAAGTTGGGACCAGTGAGTGGTGCCAAGATGAGCGCTACTGAAATTGTAGAACGCTCTGCGGAAATGACTTTATTATTGGGCGCTACTTATGGGCGCCTACAGTCTGAATTGTTAACACCCATTATTCAGCGTGCATTTTCTATTTTACGCCGTCGTGGTGAAATTCCTGATATTGCGCTTGATGGTCGTTATGTGACGCTTGATTATAGATCACCTTTGGCCAAAGCGCAAAAACAAGCAGGGGTTCAAAATATTTTGACATGGATTGAAAGCGTTAAATTAATGGGTGCAGATGCCGTCTCTATTATTGATATGAAACAAGCGGCAAAATCTTTGGGTGAAACATTAGGTGTGCCGAGTGATTTGATTATCCGTGAAATTCTACCAGAAGAAATTATTCCAGTTATAGAGGGAGAGTTAGATGTTTCAGAAATTACTGAATAAGTTCAGCAAGGCGACAAGTGTTGACGTGTCAAAAGATACTTATATCTATCAAACTTACGTGTTTGAACAAAAAGATATGGAGCGTTTATTTGTGAGGTTGTTTTCAACTGACGAGGGCAAGAAAGCCTTGGCTTACCTACAATATATTACATTTCAACGTGTTTTAACATCAGAAGTGTCGAATGAGAATTTGCGTTATATGGAGGGGCAGCGGGCTTTGTTGGCTTCCATTTTAAGAATAATTGACCGAGGGCGCAAAGGCTAAAAATTAAGTTCAATTACAATTTGTTTTTATAAAGGAGAAAAGAAAACATGACAGAAAATATTTTAACACAAGTACCGGATAAATTTAAAGATCCAGAATCTGGTGAAGTACAATTAGATAACCTTTTAAGCTCTTACCAGTCATTAGAGAAAAAAATGTCTTCTATGCCTTCATTACCAAAGAGTGCAGATGATTATTGTATAGATTGTGAACATGGATTATTTGATGCAGATGAAATGCTAAATAAACGTTTTCATGAAAAAGGTTTTACCAATGATCAAGTTCAGTTTGTTTATGACTTGGCTGCAGAGAAAATGGTGCCGATGATCATTGAAATGGCCAACGATTTCCAAGCTGACCGTGAGATTGAGAAATTGGTTGAACATTTCGGCGGTGAAGAAAAATGGATGGAAATATCAAGACAGTTGCTTGCTTTTGGTCAAAAGAGCTTGCCTAGCGATGTTCTGAAATACCTGTCTAGCTCTTACGATGGTATCATTGCACTCTATAATATGATGCAAGGGAATGAGCCAAGTGTCAGTAATACAATCAATGTAGGCAATGGCGGTCGTGAGGCAATGGATTTACAATCGATGATGCGCGATCCTAAATACTGGCGTGATAAAGATCCGTCTTTTGTGGCTAAAGTTACAGAAGGGTTTCAACAACTTTACGGTAATTAATTTGAACCACTAAAATTAAAATAAAATAAAAGCCCCTTCATCGGGGCTTTTTGATATTAGAATAAGTACTGTAACGCGCTTGCGCGCCTGAGGTAAAATAAATACTAAACTTGTTGAGAATGCATAAATTCTTGTGTTACAAAATCATCAACGATTTGTTTGAATTTATAACTAACGCGTTCTGTTAGCGGTGCAAATTCAATAACAACTTGACCATCATTTTTACGCAATACGCGACCACGATGAGCAACATCAACAATACGGTTTGATAATTTAAACTTTAACGTCACATCTTTTGTTTCATTAACACTGAAATTTTTTGCATCAGCGGTAATAAGCACACCGCCATTGCTCCAGTTTTTAATTGGGTAGAGCTGGCCATCAATCATGCCAATACAATTATCTACATCACGGCGCTCGTGAATACGTCTTGAATCAACGTCATCGTTGCTCGCGCGACCGTTTAAAGATTTTAAAAATTTGGCAATCATCTAAGTTTTCCCCGAAAAGTAAAGTTATGCAAAGTGCTACAATCTCTCATACATAAAAATAGTTAACAAATAATTAATTTATTTCCCTAATGTTATAGATTCGTGTGCGTAAAAGGAAGAAAAAAATAAAAATAAACCTTGACATTTTAGGTTTATTTTCCTATTATAGTCTTATCAACACCAGAAATGTATCATTTTTACTGCTGGAACGTTGAATTTGTTCCTTTTTCCCTAGATTTGAAAAAGCTTGAGATACCAAGTGACAACGTAATTTATTCATCTTCGAATAATTTGCGCCACGATCGTATGTCATTGAGGCATTTATGGACCGTGACCGTTTTATTTACGCTAAACGACAACCTTGCACCGACCAGTGAGCAAAATCCCCTTAAATTTTAACAAAGAAGAGGTAGATGTCATGGCTACAACTATTGACCAAACTTTTATTAAACAATTTGAACGTGAAGTTCATGAAGCGTATCAACGTCAGGGTTCTAAATTAAGAAACTCTGTTCGTACTATTAACCAAGTTAAAGGAAGTTCTGCTGTATTCCAAAAAGTCGGAAAAGGTACTGCGTCCACTAAATCCACGCACGTTTACAAACGTAGCGAAGATAAGAAAATTTTCTCTAATGATTTGGTGAATGAGGTTATTGAAAGAATAAAACCCACTTTGAAAATACCTTCAGCAGAGAAAATAAACTCTAAGCAGTCAATAAAATTTAATGACTAATCAGTTTTTAATACTCTCTTAGCCTGACGCTCGCGGTAGATATTATAGAGACCTGCGCCGATAATCAGGATTAAACCGATCATCGTTGTGTTGCTAACGTTATCACCAAAGATAAAGAAACCGAATAAAGTTCCCCAGATTATTTGGATATACACGAATGGTGCGACAGCCGCTATTTCTCTTGCATGTGCTGTACCAAAAGCCACCAATACAACGCCTGCTATAAGGAACAGAGTATAAAAAGTGAAGTAAGGAATATCATTCATAGCGGGCACTTCAAAATTTGTAATAGACAGAGGAAGTGAGAATAAGAACACAGACAAGAATGGATAAAATCCATAAAGCGCAATATGATCCTTAGAGCCAATTTTTCGTACTAAGATATTACCCGTCGCAATAAAGAAAACAGCCGCAATCGAAAAAATAATACCTATACCTAGTTCACTGAATTGGGGGCCTGTTAATATGATGACTCCAATAAACCCGATAATAACGGATATCCACCTTTGTATACCTATGTGCTCATGCAAGAAGAAATGAGTCATAATCAACATTAAAAAAGGTGATGTGAAAGTGATTCCATAAAAATCAGCAAGAGGCACCGTTTTTAAGGCGCTGACCACACAGGTAGCCGTAAAAAATGTTGTTGCAGCTCTGATCAAGTGCCATTTTATGTTTTTTGACTTAAACCCTTCTATTCCGCGTGCTTTATAGATCCATGCGCCTAAAAATAAGATGCCAAAGAAACCATTAATCGTTAATAATTGCCAAACTGAGTAAGACTGCATCAATGTCTTTGTGAAAATATCTGCACATGCAAAACTGCTCCACCCTGCTATGATAATCAACATGACTTTCCAGCTTTCGCCAGTATGGGGTAGGTGAGGGTGCATGATGATTTTATCTGACGTTTGAGGGAGTTAGGAGATTTATAGGGGTCGATTTATTATGAATTTAAGATATACTGATTTGGTTAAAATAACTATCTCAATTTTCTGACCAAATTCATCTAAATTAATTCAGCTAAAGGTTTCTTTATATTATGACTCAAAAAACTCCTATCACAGTCGCAAGAGGCGATGGTATTGGCCCAGCAATCATGGATGCAACGCTACAAATTTTGGAAGCAGCAGGAGCACAATTAGATATTGAAGAGATTGAAATCGGCAAGGCTGTTTATGAACGTGGCGTGCCAAGTGGTATTGAAGAAAGCGCGTGGGCCTCACTTCGCCGTACGAAGGTATTCTTAAAAGCGCCGATCACAACACCACAAGGTGGTGGTTTCAAAAGCTTGAATGTGACTGTGCGTAAAACGTTGGGGCTCTTTGCGAATGTACGTCCATGTGTGGCTTATCATCCTTTCGTTGAAACCAATCATCAAAATATGGATCTGGTAATTGTTCGTGAAAACGAAGAAGACTTGTATGGGGGCATTGAATATCGTCAGTCACAAGAAGTGATGGCATCTTTAAAAATTATTTCGCGTCCAGGGACGGAGCGTATTGTGCGTTACGCATTTGAATATGCCCGTGCAAATGGTCGCAAAAAAGTAACTTGTATGACCAAAGATAACATCATGAAAATGTCTGATGGCTTGTTCCATAAGGTTTTTGATGAAATTGGTGCTGAATATAAAGATATCGAACAAGATCACATGATCATTGATATTGGCGCGGCGAAAGTAGCAGCGCACCCTGACATGTTTGATATTATTGTATTACCGAATTTATACGGTGATATTGTGTCTGATATTGCGGCAGAAGTGACTGGCTCTGTCGGGCTTGGTGGTTCGTTAAATATTGGCGCAGACTTTGGTATGTTTGAAGCTGTACACGGAAGTGCACCTGATATTGCAGGTGAAGGTATTGCTAATCCATCTGGTTTATTGCTTGGGTCTGTAATGATGCTTGTGCATATTGGGCAAGGGGATGTAGCGACAAAAATTCATAACGCATGGAAGAAAACGATTGAAGATGGAATCCATACAGGCGAGATTTTCCGTGAAGGGGTGAGTAAGCAAAAAGTTGGTACAGAGGATTTCACGAAGGCTGTTATCGAACGCTTAGGTCAAAAACCATCTCAACTGGAAGAGGTCAATTACGCAACTGAGTCGAAGGGCATTATTTTACCTCCTCTAAAAGAGCGTGAGGACGAGAAAAAAGAACGCGTTGGTGTTGATATTGGATTGAATTTCACAGGAACACCAGATGAACTGGCGGCCAAGATTAAGCCATGTGTAACAGATAACTTAGAGCTGTCATTAATCTCTAACCGTGGCGTAAAAGTATGGCCTAACGGCGCTCCTGAGACATTTTGTACAGATAACTGGCGCTTACGTTTTATTGGCAAAGATGGCGCTCACATTAAGACTTCACAGGTGGTGGCGTTACTATCCCGCTTAAATGAAGCGCATATGAACTTTACAAATGCGTTGATGTTACATAAATTTAATGGTGTTGAAGGATTCACAAAAGCTCAAGGTGAGTAAAAACTGATGAAATATTACCTATTTTTATTAATGACTGTTGTTTTGGTGTCTTGCGCCCATCCAAAAGTGGAGGTGCATCGCGCTGGTGATGCCTCAACATCTTGTTATGAAGTCGAAGATGAGCTAGTTCAGATTAATGAATTAGTAAAGCAAACGGATTCACGCGAAGATGTAATTGCCCGCCAAAAAGAATTACTTATTATGTTAGAAAAGAAGAATTGCTTATAATAAGTCATTGATTTAAGAATAAAATTCTATACTGTTTCCTTTGTTTTAAAGAATATTAAGGAAAATAATTATGAGTTCGTTTTAGAAATTTGGCCTTATGGTCGCGGTTCTATTTACTGTTTCAGCCTGTACACATCGCAAAATTGATGTCACTCAAATGGAAGATAAGAATAAATCTTGTGCATCTATTGAATCTGAAATCCAAGAGTTGAAAAATTTAGAAAATGATATTGATTCTAAAACAGGGTTATCTGGTCGTAATGTTGGTATGGCATTATTATTCTGGCCTGGAATTGTTGTAAATGAAATGAATGCTGATGATGCGCGTGATCGTGCTGCTGACCGTCGCCAACATTTAATGACAATTTATGATAAAAAAAGTTGTAGTTAATCACTATTTATAGACATTATCTTAAAGCGCCTCTAATTATTTAGGGGCGCTTTTTTTATAAAAATTCTTTAATTTTTTGAATAGCCTCGGCTAATCCAATGCGTTCGATTTCAACATCTTCTGGGAATGCACCACTAAGACGTGAGGGCATCATTGAATCTAGCATTACAAAAACACCTTTGTCACCTGCGCGTCTAATCAAACGGCCATAGGCTTGTTTTAATTTTAGGCGACAAATCATATCGTCATATTGTTTTTTACCAAATTTTTCACGGCGCGCTTTGTGCAAAATAGTTGGTCGTGACCACGGAACGCGATCAAATACAATTAAGCGCAAAGACTCTCCGGGCACATCAACACCATCACGAATTGCATCTGTGCCAAGTAAGCACGAGTTAACATCGTCGCGGAAAATATCAATCAACGTCCCTGCATCCATTTCATCCATATGTTGTGCATATAGCTGAATATTTTTACTGCTTAAGGGGATATTGATTTTCTCATGAACGGCGCGCAAGCGTGATATAGAGGTGAAAAGCCCCGCTGCGCCACCTTTTGATGCCTCAAATAAAGCCTGATAGGCGCTAGAAACTTGTTCTAAATCATTTTTATCAACGTCACTAATCACAATAACTTTGGTACGTTCTTTATAATCAAATGGTGATAGAAACTTTTCTTGAGCAGGTGTGTCTGACAAATACTCGACCCCTGTACGCTGACGCGCAACACGCCAATTTTCTTCCGCATCTTCCGTTCCATCACGCAATGTTGCCGAGGTCATAACCATACCGTGCGCGTAAGGTTTAATCGTTTCTGCAAACGGAATCATCGGGTCAATCCAGTGACGATAAAGACCAATATCAATGGTGCGCCCGTCAATACGTTCAATCGCCATCCAATCAACAAATTTTTTGTCGCTTTCTGCTGCTTGTTTTAAGCTTTCTAGCATGCCAATCCACGCCCCTAAATTCATTTGTGCGCGACGCTCTAATGCTGATTGAAGCGCATCTAAGCGCTTTTTTGTATCACTCTCAAGTGTATCGGCATGGTCATTTAATTTCTTACGCAACCGCGCCGCCAATGACAGCATCGGTTTTTGAAGTGAGACTAAGTCATCTTTTAATTTAAGCGCAGAGTCCAAAATATCATCATTGATAGGGTGTGTTTGTGTTTCGATGGAGTAAGGCGTGTTCTTAAATGGGGCACGCGCCAATACTTGGTTATAAACATTTAGAATAAAGGCTTCACAAGTACCTTTCGGCTCACCGCCTTGTAACCTTTTTGTCCAGCCTTGGCTGGTTAAAGCACGTGCAGAATTTAAAATATTGAGGAGATCTTTTTCAGACTCTGCATCGCCACTGATCAGATCTTCAGCACGGCTCTTAAGGCCGCGTTGGCGGCTCTTACGGCTAGTGTCACTGCCCCGTAACCACTTTGCTAAGTCTGATGTCTCACGGGCGGTTAAATGCCCAGCAAAGGCGCTATCAGCAGCATCGAATAAGTGATGGCTCTCATCAAAAACATAACGTGTTGGAAGCTCTTCTGGGTTTTGATTAATCGCTGTTTGAATCATCACAAGCGCATGATTGGCAATGACTATATCTGCACGTTTTGATTGACGGATAGATTGTTCAACAAAACATTTATGATAGTGATCGCAGGCGGAGTAAATACATTCTCCACGTTTGTCCGCTAGCCCTGATGTAAAGCGATAGCCAAGCAATCCTGATAACCATCCAGGGAAATCTGCGCCACTAATTAAATCACCATCACCAGTGGCGGCAATCCATCGTGCCATGATGCCTAATGCTACTGCTTGACGCGGCGTTCTAGATAGCGCAGCGCCAACGGCGGACTCTTCATAATTAAGTAAGCATAAATAATTTTCACGCCCTTTGCGCACGGACACTTTTGCATCTTTTAATTGTGCGTCGGGGTAGAGCTTATCAAGCTCTTGGTTTACCTGTCGTTGCAAGTTTTTGGTATAGGTTGAAATCCAAACACTGCCTTTATTTTTATCGGCCCAGACAGAGGCAGGCGCTAAATACCCTAACGTTTTACCAACACCAGTACCAGCTTCTGCTAAGACAATATGCGGCGGGTCACTTTCATGCTTTTTGGGATCAAAGGCGGATGTTAGAAGCTTTGTATACGCAACTTGTTGCGGGCGTGCTTCTGAATTATTGCCTAGTAATTGAGACAATCTATCGGCGGCTTCGTCTTCGCTCACACTATGATGGGACGGGGGTGGTAAAGGCGCTTCCTCTGACCATTCGGGCAGGTTCCGCCAAATATTTAAATCATTTTTACTGTTTACGGGTATACGCGGATCATATTTCTCACCTAATGCAGTAAAGATAAACGGTGTCCACGTCCAACCACCATTTTCAACGCGTCCTTGCATGCCCATTGTGTTGGCAATTTTTAACGGTGATGCTTTTGCTTGCCAAATATCACTGCGTAAATCGGATAGAAGGGCGGTTGCACATTCCATCATCGACATTGGTGTGCTTTCGAAATCATCAGGCGGTACAATGCCGAGTGCCTTACAGATACCGGTTGGTGTTGGCACGCAGAATTTTCCGGGGTGAACAAAGGCGAAGAGCTCTAAAATATCAAAATAGGGTGCACTTAAATTTTCTAATTCCAAGATTTTGGTGGTGTAGGGCGCATGGCACACCATAACAGGTTTTTGATGGATTAATTTCTTGGTGCTGTCATGGTTTAAAACGCGTATTTCCCCATCGGTTGTTAGGATAGCACCTTGGCGCACATTGACCGATAATATGGGTATATCGGGTAGCTCTATACTAGCTTGTGAGTCTATGTTAGGCGCAGAAATGTTCATAAGTTAAGTCTTAGCACGGTTGCGCCCTATACAGTATGCCTGAATCATGGGATATTCACGGTTAAATAACTGAAGTGTTCTAAAGAGGGCTAATTAGATGAATATTGTCGTTTTACATGATTTAAAAGGTGCTGAGCTTATTGTTAATTTTGACAACGTTAATGCCGCTATTCGTCGTAAACCTGATGAAAATTCTGTGATTAAAACACCTTTTACGAAGTTATTTTATGCGCACCGTGACATGACCATGGGCGCTATGGGATTCCCCGATACAGTACAAGAAACACCAGACGAAATTTACAAATTAATTGGTAAAAAGAAGTGATTTTTTAGCGTGCAAGTAGAATGTGGTAAAAAGAATAAAGCTCATCTCCACTGCCATTTTCATGTTTTAAGCATAGTGTTTTTGCGCCATACACACCATTATCTACGCCATTAGTGCTTGATGGATATGTGCCTTGGAAATGAGCAACGCCCCAATTACCCAATGGTGTTCTTTCAAATGGCGCGTCACCACTGGGGTTTTCTATGCCTAAAGCTGTATTAATTTGTAGGCATAATTCTTTTTTTATATGATATAATACCATGGTTAATTCTTTACATTCTGAGACAGAACAATTACCCGTTCTGCCTACACCAGGAAATGAACTGTTTGCGCCATAATTATAATTGCCAAAAGCGAATGAGGCATTGAAAAAAGAATCCAAATAATTATCAGGAACGGTAACAAAGGTCATGCCCGCACCTTCTGGTTCAAATATATGGCATGAATGATCTGTAGGCGCATAACTATTTCGGTTTGCATCAGGATTACCTTCTACACCATCCCCATTACTGTCATGCCAGAAGGCGATCTCGTTTTCACCGCAGCCACGGGCACGGAGGTTTTGGACGGCGGTTTCTATTGATTTGGCGTAGGTGAGGATTTCGTTGGCTTGGATTTGTCTTTGTTCATGTGAGCCTGTGTCATTGGTGTTGTTGGAGGAGCGGTTAAGCGTCGCCGTCAACGCCCCCAACAACGCAATCGCGATAAGAATAAAGAAAAGAACATTCCCAGATTGTGAATTTCTGTTTGTCATTTATCGAGCACCCAAAATCTGGTAGAAAAAACGTCGAGAAGAACCACTGTTAAAACAACCAGCCGGTTTTCCGACCAATTCAGCTGTGTTAACCGTTTGATTGGGGCCGGGGCTTCCTTCAACATGAAAATAGTAAGGAAAAAAGCTGGTATTTAAATAATCACTTATACCTGCGTCTAACCCTAAAAGACCATTAAAGGCATCACATATTTTTTCATTCTTTTCTGAATTACTTAAAATAATAGCAAATATTACTTCTGTTACACCAATTTCACCGAATCCTTCAAAGGCTGTCCTACCAGATAAAACATAGTCACGAATTGTATCGGATGATTCCAGAAAACTAGGACGCCTTACCATAGAAAGATTTCCACCATTTGGGCCGTATAAATAGCAACTACCATCAGTTGGGGAGTTGCCGTTTCTGAAATCAGCACCAATATCCTCTACAGTTCCATTTCCATTCCAATCGGCATTTGCACTTAATTCCAAAGGCTCACAGCCATTTGATATTTGTAGTTCGTCGGCGGTGTTTTTGATGACGCGGAAATAATTTAATATCTCCGTTGCATGTAACTTAGCCTGCTCTTTAG
>JABAZY010000012.1:79718-98064 GCA_018608245.1 Alphaproteobacteria bacterium
CTTTAGTAATGACCGTTTCGCTACTTCGGTTTCCCTTGGAAAAGACAAAACTGAGGGCGCCGAAAAGGGCGATGGCGATTAAAATGATGAAAATTACGTTCCCACGCTCCGAAACTAGGGGCGATTTGAGGGTAACAGCTTGATTTTTCGGTAAAAAGGCTCTAATTCTTAACATTCTATAATTATAACATAGATTGAGAAAAATGGAACAAGTAGCAACACAAGACACTGAATTAGACCTAACGGACCCAAGACAAGCTAAAGAGCATAAACTCGCTCAATTACGTGAAAAGGGTATCAACCCTTATCCACCTAAGTTTGATCGTACTCACCAAGCGTTGGAAATTCAAGAAAAGTACGAGTCTTTGGAAGATGGCGCAGAAACAGAAGATATTGTGCGCGTTGCTGGCCGTATCATGGCGAACCGTAACAATGGCATGTTCATTGATTTAATGGATACCAGTGGAAAAATCCAGATTTTTTGTCATAAGCAATCTATGGATGAAGAAGCGCTTGCACAATTGGAGCTATATGATATTGGCGATATTATTGGCGCGGTTGGTACGATGCGTAGAACACCTCGCGGTGAATTATCGGTACGTTGTACAGAAACAATGATGCTAACAAAATCGTTACTGCCTTTGCCGAATAAGCATGAAGGTTTAAGTGATGTTGAAACGCGTTATCGTCAGAGGTATGTTGATTTAATCGTTAATGAAGAGTCAAAAAACGTTTTATTAACGCGTTCGAACATATTGAGGTTTTTAAGAGAATATTTGAATAACTCAGGTGCAATTGAAGTTGAAACACCTATGTTGCAACCAATTATGGGCGGTGCATCGGCGAAGCCATTTATTACGCACCATAATGCACTAGATAGTGATTTTTATATGAAGGTTGCGGCTGAACTTTACTTAAAACGTCTTTTGGTTGGTGGTCTAGCGGACCATGTTTATGAAATTGGTCGTTACTTCAGAAATGAAGGTATTTCTATCAAGCATAACCCGGAATTTACCGGTGCAGAAGGAAATGTTCTGTATGCTGACTATACTGATATGATGGACTTAGTTGAAGATATGATTGGTGGAGCCGTTGAGCATGTGCATGGCACAAGGAAAATTGCCTTTGGTGACAAGGAGATTGATTTTTCAAGCCCTTGGAAACGCGCCAGTATGTGTGATTTGATAGTTGAGTATACTGGGTTAGATTTTATGGCTGTTGAAACAGCGGAAGAGGCAATTGAATTAGCAAAAACAAAAGGCGTTCATGTTGACCTTAATAGTAATTGGGGACAGGTGGTTGCTGAGGTATTTGACGAACGTTGTGAAGAAAAAATGGTTCAACCAACGCATGTCATGGATTTGCCAATGGAAGTGTCTCCACTGGCAAAACCAAAGGAAGATAATCCTCGCTTGGTTGAGCGTTTTGAAACATATATAAATGGCTGGGAAATTGCTAATGCATTTTCTGAACTTAATGACCCTAAAATTCAGTATGAACGCTTTAAAGAACAAGTGGCTCAAGGTGAGGCAGGTGACGAAGAAGCGCAAATGCTTGATGCTGATTATATAACTGCGTTAGAATATGGCTTACCACCTAATGGTGGTTGGGGCATAGGTATTGACCGTCTTGTCATGCTATTAACGAATTCATCTAATATTCGTGATGTTATTTGTTTCCCAACATTGAAGCCTAAAAAAGACTAATGAGCGTTACTAAATGGATAAAGAAGCAGTAAAACGTGAAGTAAAAAAAATACTTAAGAGAATTATATTTTTCTTTAAAACAGAAGAATATAAAGATCATAAGGTTGTATTTATTACGTCTCTGGCTTTAGTGTTTATTCTTTTTTTTAGTTCCATACTTCTAAAGTCAGATAAAAAATCTGAAACAGAATATCGTGATTTAATAACTATCCCTACCATTAAAGGCTCTGGCTATATCCGTGATTTGGATTTAGTGATGAAAAATGATAGTGGACTAAGTCGTAAGGTTAGGAAAATTTGGGGATATAACCGCAATGAGTTGTTTTTTAACTACCAAGAAGTTAACCGTGACATCGTTGAAGTTATTTTCCGCTGGTCGGGTATAAGCAGTAAAGATCTTAAGAAAATAGATACGGCGACGGGGGTAGAATTTTTCTTAAGGCAGGCTTATGGATTGTCTCCAGATGATATATTAAAAAATAATCCACGGTTGGGTGATAACCCTTGGCCGACTATGTTCAATCGTTATAAAGCAAGGCTTTTGATACAGGGTGCAGGCAAAGAAATTTATGATGGTTATGCGGCTTATAATACGCAAAAAGATACAATGGAGATCGAAGGCCATTTATCAAAAGACTTTATTCAGGAATTTAGAAAGTTTTTGTCTGGTCGTGCTGATCGCGACAAGTACGTAAATAATTTCATCAGCTTTGTTAATAATACAAAAGGCGTAAAGAATTTACGCAAAGAAGATTACCAGATTTTAAAAGACCTAAAGGCTGGCAAGTAAATGTCATCCCAAACTTCTGATAAGCAGGTCAACATGATGCCCGATCATATGGATGCATCACAACCATTACGCATTGACTCTAATTTTACACCAGCTGGTGATCAACCAGAAGCGATTGCGACATTAACTCAAGGTATCAAAGATGGTTTGACAGACCAAGTTCTGTTGGGTGTAACGGGGTCTGGTAAAACTTTCACGATGGCGCATGTTATTCAAAACTTGCAACGTCCAGCCATTATTATGGCGCCGAATAAAACTTTGGCGGCGCAATTATATACGGAGTTCAAAGAATTTTTTCCTGATAATGCGGTAGAGTATTTTGTGTCTTACTATGATTATTATCAACCCGAAGCTTATGTCGCACGGACGGATACATTCATTGAAAAAGATAGTTCTATCAATGAACAAATTGACCGTATGCGCCATTCAGCAACACGGGCTTTGTTTGAGCGTAAAGATTGTATCATCGTTGCCTCTGTTTCTTCTATCTACGGTATTGGGTCAAAGGAAGACTACTTGGCGATGACGTTTGATATTAAGGTTGGTGATCAAATTGACCGCCAAGAATTAATCTCTAAATTAGTTGCGCTTCAATACAAACGTAATGACATTTCATTTGAGCGTGGCTCTCTACGCGTGCGCGGTGACACGGTAGAGTTGTTTCCGTCACATATGGAAGATACGGCTTGGCGTTTTTCTATGTTTGGGGATGAGATCGAAGAGATCACTGAATTTGATGCTTTGACTGGTGAAAAACATGCAAAGTTAGAAGCTGTCCGCGTGTTTGCGAATTCCCATTACATTACGCCAGGGTGTACAATTCGTCAGGCCGTGACACAAATTAAAAAAGATTTGAAAGAACGCCTTGCGTGGTTTGAAGCGGAAGGAAAATTACTTGAGGCACAACGCCTCGCGCAACGCACGCAGTTTGATATCGAAATGTTAGAAGCGACGGGCATGTGTCAAGGGATTGAGAACTACTCACGTTATTTGACGGGGCGCGCTATTGGACAACCGCCACCAACGTTAATTGAGTATATGCCTGATGATGCTATAATGTTCCTAGATGAGAGCCACGTGATGGTCTCACAAATTCGCGGTATGTATAATGGTGATCGCGCGCGGAAAATGAATCTAGTTGATTATGGTTTCCGTGTTCCTGCTGCGCTGGATAATCGACCGTTACAATTTGAAGAATGGAATAAATTTCGCCCGCAAACAATTTATGTGTCTGCCACGCCAAATGAATGGGAGCTTGAACAAGCAGGGGGCGTGAGCGCAGAACAATTAGTTCGCCCTACAGGATTGATTGACCCGCCAGTTGAAATTCGCCCTACTACGCACCAAATTGATGATCTTATGAGTGAAGCGCATAAGGTTATCGCGCAAGGTGGCCGTATCATGGTGACCACGCTGACCAAAAAAATGGCGGAGCATCTTACTGAGTATTTAAACGAAAATGGCTTACGTGTTCGCTACATGCACTCCGATACAGAAACCTTAGAGCGTATTGAAATTATCCGCGATCTTCGCTTAGGTGAGTTTGATATTCTGGTTGGTATTAACTTACTTCGTGAGGGGTTAGATATTCCTGAATGTATGCTGATGGCGATCTTAGATGCAGATAAAGAAGGTTTCCTTCGTTCAAAGACTTCGCTAGTACAAACCATTGGACGTGCGGCGCGTAATGCGGAAGGACGTGTTATTTTATATGCAGATAAAATGACAGGCTCCATGCAATATGCGATTGATGAGACCAACCGTCGCCGTGAATATCAAACAGCGTATAATTTAAAACATGGTATTACACCAACTACAATAAAACGTGCTGTCTCTAGTGGGTTTGATAAAATGATTGAGGCGGATAAAGGTGAGGATAGTATCCACGGTCTTGGTGCAAAACAATCTGGTATGCGTTATGCGCTGGGTGAAGACGCACAAGAGATATTGAAAAGCCCAGAGGCGATTGGTAAGCATATCACCAAACTAAAAGCCAAAATGCAAAAAGCCGCTGCCGATTTAGAGTTTGAAGAAGCGGCCAAAATCCGCGATCAAATCAAAAACCTCGAAGCCGCTGAGTTGGGGCTGTGAAAATATTAATGAAATTTAAACCATCAGAAGCTAAAATTAGAATAATTGCCATGAGTATAATTATGGCGTTGGCATTTGCTACGCTTATGATTGGATTTTACTTTAGTAAATAGAATTATGATTGAAAGATATTAAAATGTTAGCACGGTTTTTTAAGTTTTTTTTGATAGGGTTTGTTGTTCTTCCATTATTATTCGTGTGGGGCATGCCCATTATGGGTATGGTATCCAAAAAGTCATTGGTGCTTTTGTAACCCAGATGGAGCCTTCGGACGAAATACCAGAATTTGATAGAGATTTTGATGACGACGACGATGAAGGGTTTGTTGTTGAATAAAAAAAGGCACTTATTTTTCAATAAGTGCCTGATAGTCTAGGGGGGAGAAATAAATTTATTGATACACATCAATACATAGCGATACTCAGCTTACGCGTGATGTCGACATTCTGTTTTTACGACGCCAAATGGCGTCTGACGTAGTTGCGCAAGGCATAAAACTAAAAAGTTTATAAACACGAACCAGCTTTTGTGGTTTTCTAGCTTTCTTCTTTTTGTTGCGATGCGGTAAAATTTTTCTTAAGTAATGTTGTCCTTGCGGTCCTTCAATGCCATTATCATTGGCGAGGTTATGAAGCTCACGCATGCTATATTCTTCGTGAATTTCGGCAATAGATCTAAGTGTTTCGGTTAAATTGCAATTGCTGATGGTATATTGCTGGCCTAATTTTTGACCTAATGATTGATACATATGGTCATAATTATCTATTCTATTACGTTTCATGAAGTCATCGAGCCAGAACCACGTCCAATTGGGCATTGAGACAATTTGATAGTTCGTCGTCAGGCCATGGATAATACGGGTTTTTATGTCATTATAGATCGATAGGTCTTGCATGTATGTCCTTATATGTTTTCTGTCTGTTACCAGTTCAGCAATACTCTAATATGATCTTATCGTGCCATTTTTGGGCTTTAGAATGCAAATTTTGTAATAAAAAGTGGGTTAAACCACTCAAAAATAACGTTAAACGTGACTTTTAGGGTCGAAAGAGGGTACACTATAGGGAGAGTATTTTTCAGCCATCTTTTAAGCTGATTCTAATACCTTTTTTATTAATATCCTGATCGGGAGAAATTTTAATTATGTGGTTATTCCTATGGTTTATCGTAGCAGCAATTATTTTGGGTGCGACAGCTTGGTCTTCATTGATTTTGTATCAACAAAAACAAGCGTGGCAGTCATATGCGAAAAAGCATGGATTGGTCTTCATTAAACGTAAGTTTTTTGAGCCCTCAGAGATGAATGGCGTTATTAATGGCTATAATGTTTCATTCTTTACTGCGGAACAGCAAGATATTGATGAGCGTAAAAATAGATTATTGACGGTTATTCAAATTAATACGAACGAAGCCTTTGTTGATGGCTTTGCATGTGTATCTCCAAATATGCAGACATTCTTAGGTAGTTTGGCGGCGATTAAACCACATAAGTTAAAAGTTAAAGGCTGGAATCCTAAAAATTTCCTTTCATCTAGAAATAAAGGCCGTGTTGATGTGTTCATGACAGAAGAGCGCGTGAAAATTTTGACCAGTATGCTGAGCATGAAAAATGCAGATGTGCTTGTGTTAAGTGACGAAACAGAAGCTGTTATTCGTATTGAAACGTCCAATCCGCTTCAACAAGAGGCCCAAATTGAAAAATTAGTATTAAAGCTTCTCACTTGTATTAAAAAGTTGAAAGTAAGCGACGAAGAACGTGTCGCGATTAATGCTGTTGCTAAGGATGTGGTTGTTGTAGAAGAAGAGATTGATCCCGAAGCACAAGCTGTTCAACCGGCTAAGCAGAAGCCTATTGAGGAAATTATTGAAGAGGCACCTGAAGAGATCGTAGAAGGGATTGAAAAACCTAAAAAAGAATTGGTCGCCGATAAGAAAAAACCCAAGAAAAAATCTAAACCTAAAGCAAAACCCGTATTAGAGCAGGGCATAGACATAGTGGAGTCAGAAGTGAAAGCTTCACCAACATCAACACCCACTAAAGAAGAGTAAATTATACTTCTTCGACATGACAATTGAGGGATGTTAATTCAATACCTTCAAAGTTTTTCTTTTTCTCGCTGATATTAAAAACACATAATATTTCTGATTTATCTAACGTTCTTGTAAATGCAAGAATTTCGTCATCATTTGTATCAATAAAATTAATGTCTCCTGTTTGTAAGGCAGGCATTGTTTTACGTTTTTTAAGAAAATTACGTGTTTGATTAAGAACAGAATTTTTGTCTGCTTCCTGAATATTTACAGCTAGTTTCTTATGCGCTGTGGGGATGGGTAACCAAGGTGATTTACGATCGGTCATATCGGCGCTAAACCCTGCTGCTGCGGATTCCTTGTTCCAAGGCATAGGTGTTCTGCACCCATCACGTCCTTGCCATTCTGGCCATAAGTATTTCCCCCAAGGGTCTTGAATTTGTTCATAAGGGATAACGGCTTCAGGCAAACCTAATTCTTCACCTTGATAAATGAATGGTGTGCCGCGTAAGGACAGTAATAATTTGTTCAATAATATTGCTAAAGATTTTTTATTTTTAATACCTTTACCCCAACGGCTTACTGAACGTACTACATCATGATTACTAAACGCCCAACTTGGCCAACATGTGGTGCTGTGTTTTGCTAATTCTTCAAAAGGTGTTTTTATTTTATCTGGTGTTAATTCACTTTCATTGGTACCTGCAATAAAATGCGTATTGTAAGTTGTATGGAGCGCATCACCACCCTTGGTGTATTCAACAGATAATTTGTATGGGTCGTCATCACCAATTTCACCAAGTGTCATGGTGTCACCGTACTTATCCATTAAGGTTCGTAATTTTTTTAGGAAACTTAAATTTTCTGGGCGCGATTTATCATAGACATGTTGCTGCATTGTATAAGGAATAACATTATCGATTTGTAAGCCTGTAGAGATTTTACTGTGATCTCTTGGTGGGTTATCTCTTAATTCTTGATCATGGAAATAATGGTTTGCGGTATCTAATCTAAAGCCGTCAACACCACGCTCTAGCCAGTATTCACATTCGCTCAGCATTTGTTTTTGAACAGCTTCACAGTGAAAGTTTAGGTCGGGCTGTTCTTTTAAGAAACTATGAAAATAATATTGTCCACGCTTTGTATCGAACGTCCATGCAGGGCCACCAAAGATAGATTGCCAGTTGTTGGGAGGCGAACCGTCAGGCTTTGCATCTGCCCAAACATACCAATCGCCCTTGCGGTTATCCGGCGCAAGTCTACTCTCCGCAAACCAAGGATGATCAATCGAGGTGTGCGATAACACCATATCAATAATAATTTTTAAGTCTAAGTCATGGGCTTGTTGTAGTAAAATATCAAAATCACCGTTGCTACCAAACATAGGGTCGATGCTACGATAGTCCGAAACGTCATAACCAAAATCTTTCATCGGTGATTGGAAGAAAGGAGATATCCAGATACCGTCAACGCCAAGCTCAGCAATGTAATTTAAACGATCTGTAATACCGGTTAAGTCACCAATGCCATCACCATTTTTATCCATGTAGGAGCGGGGGTATATTTGATAAAAGACACCTTTTTTCCACCATTCAATATCAGACATAAATCTCTCCCTTCATATATAGAACCGCTTCCCCTGTGATATTTAAACGATCACCTTCAAGAGAAAGCTTTAAATTACCGCCGCGCGGTGATATTTGACGGGCATTAAAGTCGATCTTGTTTAATTTTCTTGCCCATATAGGTGCTAACATGCAGTGAGCAGCACCTGTTGCCGGATCTTCATCAATACCAATCTGTGGCGCAAAATAACGCGAAACAAAATCATATTCTTGAAAATTACCAGTCCCTTCAGCAGAAATGATAACCCCTTCATTGTTTCATCTGGAAGCCATTCTTGTAAAGGAACAACGGCTGCGGGGTTTCCTGTAAAAACTTTATCGGTGAATGAATCAATTTGATAAAATGGTAAGTGCATTTTTTGTTCCTAGCAAAAAATAAGGTGGCGCCCGTTTAGAAGCGCCACCTTACAATAATTAATTAAACTATATTATTCAGCGGCAGCTTTAGGCGCTTCTTCTTCTGTTTCTTCGTTCGCGCCAGTATCTTCAACATCTGCGGCTACTTGAAGTTTTAGAATTTTATCTGGGTTCTTTGGTGGTTCACCTAAAGTGATTGCATCAACGTGATCCATACCATCTGTTACTTGTCCCCAAACTGTGTATTGGTTGTTCAGGAAGCTACAATCGTCGAAACAAATAAACCATTGTGAGTTTGCACTGTCAGGTGACGCTGAACGTGCAGCACCAATTGTACCACGGCCAAAATTATAGTCGTTAAATTCAGCTTCTAAATCAGGAAGTTCTGATCCTCCCATACCAGTACCTGTTGGGTCACCAGTTTGTGCCATGAAACCATCGATTACGCGGTGAAATACAACGCCATCGTAAAAACCTTCACGGGTTAATTCTTTGATACGCTCAACATGCTTTGGGGCAATGTCAGGCATTAATTTGATTGTGACGCGCGCATCATCTTTAAGATCAAGATAAAGTGTGTTTTCAGCGTCCATTTCAGCATTTGCTGTTGTTGTCATGATGAATAAGCTCCCGATTAATAAGACCGTAAATTTTAACATTATGTTTGTCCCCGTCAGTTGTAAGGGTTAATAATAACGCAAAAATGCCATAGGGCAGAAAATAATGCAAGGGTAATGCAGGGAAGGATTGTAGTGATTAAGAGTTTATTCGGCGACAGCCAAAAGGGCTTTGTTTAAATGCTTGCCAACACGCTCTTTTATTTCACATATACATGTACCACAACAAGGCACTTCACCGCCTGAGCAAGCCTTATAGACATTAGACGGTGTTTTTAAAACAGCATCATCGCTGAGCGCTCTATCAAGGTCTTTGTCGGTAAATGGGTTGCAGTTGCAGATATACATAAAAGTGATTCTCCTTATATACACAACTATACTGTAAATGCGAGTTATTCGCAATAGGAATCATTCTCAATTAACAAGCAATAAAAAACCCTGTAAAAACAGGGTTTTAAATAAAATATTCAGAAATTAAAGCTTAACAGCCTTTCATATCAGAAATTGTTTCTAGCTTGATGATGCGTTTTTCAGCTTTGTCAGCATTCTTTACAGCGTTTTCTTTGTTCGCATTTGTCACTGATTTTGCAATATTAAAAGCACCGCCAATGAAGGGAACAGAAGAACCTGCACCAGACATAATCGCTGCTTGTGTTCCGGCAGCGGCAGCGGCACCAGCTGCTGAATCACTAACATTTGCAGTACCTGCGGCTGTTACGATTGCGTTTAATTCTTCAACTTCTGCTGTGATTTGGGCGCAAGTTAGATTTTTATCAGCGGCATAAGCTTGTGGCGCACCAAAAGACGCACCAATGCAAAATACAGCAATAGCTAGATATTTTATCATTATATTTCCTTATAAAGTTTATGTGTAAGGGGATATTAATAAGAATATTATGCGTTTTGACAAGTGCTTTATTTAGGCGCCTTTAGAAATCACGCTTATTTTTTTAGATACAACTCTTATTATATGCAGCATCATTGAGCATATATAATCGTTCCTGAGCCTGATTTGCTTTAATGGACGCAGATTTTTTGTTGTGATTGAATAATGTTCTGCCAATACTGACAACGCCCCCAACATATGGAACACCTGCCATACCTGCACCAGTTGCTGCAACTGTTGTACTTGTGTCAGCGGCGCGGGCTATCTCGCTATTTTGTGCCGAACTTTTTGCGGTGACACCAAGATGTTCAACTTCATGTGCGATTTCAGCACAGGTCATAGAGTGAACATTTTTACTGCTAACAGGGCTTGTGGCACATGCCGACAATGTAATAAGTCCGAATAGAACTAGGCATGCTTTAAACAAAGTTTTAGCCTTCTTTGACGTCTTCGCTTTCGGCGTTGAGCACTAGAAAGTTTTCTAAGCCCATGTCTTCAATCATTTTTTGTTGTGTTTCTAAATGATCTTCATGACCTTCTTCGTCCGCTAAAATAGCTTTGAATATGTCAGCTGTTGTATAGTCACCAGCTTCTTCGGCCACTTTAATACCTGCGCGGTAACCTGCAATACCTTCACGTTCTAATTTTAAATCACCTTCGATGACTTCTGGCACTGTCTCACCAATGTTTAATTTTCCTAAATCCTGTAGGTTTGGTAGGCCACCCAAAAGCAAGATGCGGTCAATAATTGTTTCGGCGTGAACCATTTCTTCAATTGATTCCGCACGCTCATGTTTAGCAAGCTTTGTTACGCCCCAATCTTCTAACATTTTTGCATGTAAGAAATATTGGTTAATCGCTGTTAATTCACCTTTTAATGCATTGTTTAGGTGTTTAATTACGTTTTTATCGCCCTTCATTATTCGCTCCTTTAGCTTGCTAATGCTCTATTTATAATTGATTCAATATGTTTTGTATAGGCGCTGTAGTCGAATATTTTCTTTAAATCTTCAGCGCTCATTTTTGCCAAGACATCTTCATCTTTCGACATAAACTCTAACAATGTGGTCTGCCCTTTAGTTCCCCAAACTTGCATCGCATTGCGTTGAACAATGCGGTAGGCATCTTCACGGCTAATCCCAACTTGGGTTAGCGCCAAAAGGACACGTTGTGAAAATACAAGACCGCCCATTTTTTCCAAGTTTTCAATCATGGTGTCAGGGTAGACCAGTAATTTTTCAACTAGGCCAGCCAGACGATTTAGCGCGAAGTTTAGTGTCACACAAGCATCAGGGCCAATGTTACGTTCAACGGATGAATGTGAAATATCACGTTCATGCCATAGAGCTACATTTTCGAGCGCTGGGGTTACGGTTGCACGGATAACGCGGGCTAGGCCAGTTATGTTTTCTGAACCGATAGGGTTGCGTTTGTGTGGCATCGCGGAGGAACCTTTTTGATCCTTGCTGAAATATTCTTCGGCTTCACGGACTTCGGTTCTTTGAAGGTGACGGATTTCGACCGATATATTTTCGATTGAGCTAGCGATAACACCTAGCGTGCAGAAAAATGTTGCGTGGCGGTCACGTGGAATAACTTGTGTCGCAACGGTTTCAGGACGTAAGCCCAATTTCTCCGCAACATGCTCTTCAACACGCGGATCAACCGTTGCGTATGTTCCAACGGCACCAGAAATAGTGCACACGGCGATTTCTTCGCGTGCTAAAAGTAGGCGTTTCTTGGCTCTAGCAAAAGCGGCGTAATGGCCTGCAAGCTTCAATCCAAAAGTTGTAGGCTCGCCGTGGATACCGTGTGAGCGACCGATACAGAGGGTTTCTTTATGCTCTAACACGCGCTTTTTAAGGGCGGCTAGGACTTTATCTAAATCCTTTAACAATAAATCGGCAGCTTGCGTTAATTGCACCGCGAAACAAGTGTCGACCACGTCAGAGCTGGTCATGCCTTGGTGGACGTAGCGGGAGGCGTCTGGGTCGTCGATATGTTCGGCAACGCTTGTTAGGAAAGCGATAACGTCATGTTTGACCTCGGCCTCAATTTCATCAATACGCGCCACGTCAAAGCCACCTTTTTCGCGCAGGGCTTTTGGGCAAGCCTCTGGGATAGTGCCAAGTTCCGCCATTTTTTCACAGGCTAGCGTTTCAATCTCTAGCCAGATTTTAAAACGGTTTTCAGGCTCGAATATCGCGGCCATTTCGGGGCGGGTATAACGTGGGATCATGGTTGGTTACTCTCTATCTTGTCTTGAAATAAGCCCAAGTTTTAGCATTGTTAACCGCCATAGGCTAGTGCCTTATCCAACTTTGCTCACCAGATTTTGAGCGCGCTTGCCACGCCCAAAACGTCCATCGTAACCATTTGATTTTTATAGGTAAATTTGAGGTCTTTCAGTTCGTTCCTCACCTTAACCTATTTTGCTTCTCTGCCCTCCTTATTATAATTAATAATAGGAATATAATCACATATTTAAGCGTAAAATGGAAGAGATTTTTGCTGTTATCTTGACGGTTGGAAATGACGATCAAAGGCTAGCATTCAAAATGATCTAATAAACTTTAACGCCATAAGTATTGGATGGCTCGTTTAGACCATCAAAAATAATATATTCTCCATCCCACTCAAAAGCTTGCTTTGTAATCGGGTTTTGTAATTCTGCTGGTTGGCTGTGGAGCATTAATGATATTCCTTGATCATCATAATTGTTCATACGTATCAACATTGCCAAAATAATCATTCTATTTCTGATGGAAAAATGAAGTCTGTTTTTTATTAATTCTTGGCCTTTAAATACACCGCCCAGCATAAGCTTCTCAATAGGCGCATGCGCCAATAGTTTAACAATACCAAATCCTTTGATACTAAATTTATCATTATAGATATCTTCTATTTCATCATGGCGCTTTTTAAATTCTACTGGGGGTAGTTCGCTCAAATCAATTAAATCTTTATAAAAGGCGGCTAACTCATTTTTACCAAAGTTAGGGTTAAGAAAAAGAGAATCTAATTTTTCAAAAATATTTTCCTTTGGGTAGGCCAAACGGAACGTGTTGAGTATGTAATTATATTCTGCTTGTCCCGTCTTCTTTATATCCCATCCATCAGGCCCGAACGCTGGCTTGGATAGGGCGTCTTTTATTTTAGCAAATTGATTGTCAGTTAGATCAGTGAATTTTGAAATTTTCAAAATAGAATCGTTTGAATGAGTGGTGGTGATGGCGAAAACTGCCTTACTAAGCAACGTATAACGACCATTCATCAAATTATTAAGCATCGCTGAATTTTGAAGCCATAAATCTATGGCTTCGTCCGAGCGGCCGTCTTCAGCTATTGAAATGAGTTGCGCAAAAAATAATTGTTGTACTCTCATAAATGTTTGTAGGTGAAAATAATCTTCAGTAGCAAATCGAATATCAGAATTAAATGTTTGGTAAGCCCATAAATCTTTTAAGCGCTCTAAGAAAATTTTATTTTCGGCGATTGTGGTGTTTAATTCTTCCTTCGTTTGGCATTCATCAACTTCTTCGAATTCTTTGAACCAACAAATTAGACCGTTTTCACTACCTTGGAATTTATAAAGAAAATTTTGCTTATCAGGTTTATTTTCATCATCTAGATAATCTCTGATTTCTTCATCCGTTGTGTTTTTATGATCTTGATAAAATTTCTGTCCATATGCTAATGGGGATTGTCCTGGGGGCACGTTAAAACCTTTTAGATAAACATCGCCATTTTGCTCAAGGGGGACTGTTTCTTGATTGTCAAAAAGATCTTTTGCTATTGGGGTCTCTTTTGTTGGAATCAACATGATAAGGATTAAAATTATTGGAATAAGCGTTGTTAATTTCAACATTAAATCAACCCCATCGTTTTAAAACTACTTGTCCCATTCCGTGACACGATCAAATGGTCGTGGATGGTGATGTTGAAGGGTTTTCCGGCGGCTATGATGGTACGGGTTAGGTCTATGTCGGCTTGCGAGGGGGCGGGGTCGCCGCTGGGGTGGTTGTGAACCAATATAAGCGCGGTCGCGCCTAACTCTAGCGAGCGTTTCATAATTTCTCGGGGGTAGGCGGGGGTGTGGTCGATTGTTCCTGTCTGTTGGACTTCGTCGGCGATGATTTCGTTCTTTTTGTTTAAGAAGATAAGACGAAAACTTTCTTTGGTGTCGTTCGCCATCGCGGCTTGGCAATAATCAATCAGCCTCTGCCAACTATTTAAAACAGGACGCGCCATGACATCTTGTTGAAGCATACGCAGTCCTGCGGACTGGATGGCCTTGAGCGTAATGGCGGTGGTGTCGGAAATGCCTTTGATGCCTGTCAGCTCGGCTGGGGTGGCATTGAGTACGCCGTTGAGGTTTTTAAAACGATCAATCAGAATTTTGGCAATGGGCTTTACGTCACGGCGGGGAATGGCCATGAATAATAGAAGCTCTAAAAGCTCATAATCAGGCAGGGCATCCGCACCGCCATCCATAAACCTTGCGCGCAGGCGGTCACGATGGCCTGAGTAGTGGGGTTTATCGGTAGGTTTTGTTGCTTCCATATATTTTTTTACCACCAAGACACGAAGACACCAAGTTTATTATTTAAACGCGATTTTATTATCTGAAATCTATGTTGTCATCCCTGCGAAAGCAGGGATCTTGTGATAAATAGCATGAGATTCCTGCTTTCGCAGGAAAGACAGTAGGATAGTCAAGAGACTCTGTTAGCCTTATGCGTAAGGTGGGCGCGTGAATCCTTTGGGGGAGTTGGTGAAGATTTCGAAGCCGTCTTCGGTAACGGCTAGGGAATGTTCATATTGTGCGGAGAGGGAGCGGTCTTTGGTGACGGCTGTCCAACCATCGGGCAGGATTTTGGTTTGGTATTTGCCTGTGTTGATCATTGGTTCAATGGTGAAGAACATACCCGGCTCTAAGATCTCGCCTGTTTTTGGCTCACCAAAGTGAACGACGGATGGCGGGGCGTGGAAGACACGGCCCAGTCCATGACCGCAGAAATCACGGACAACGGAAAAACGGTTGGCGTGGGCAAGCTCTTGGATCGCGTAGCCGACATCGCCTAGGGTGTTGCCCGGTTTAACGGCTTCGATGCCTGCCATTAGGCAATCATAGGTAACGTCGCAAAGTTTGCGGGCCTTTACAGGGATTTTATCGCCAACGAAATACATGCGGGATGTGTCGCCGTGCCAGCCATTTAGGATGACGGTCACATCAATATTAACGATATCACCTTCGATCAAAATACGCTCTCCAGGAATACCGTGGCAAACGACGTGATTGATTGAGGTGCAGATAGATTTGGGGAAGCCTTTATAATTTAAGGGCGCTGGGATAGCGCCATGTTTGGTGATAAAATTACGGCAGTGATCATCTAGTGTCTCAGTCGTTACACCTGGCACGACGTGTTCTGTGATCATGTCTAGGGTCTTGGCGGCGAGTTGCCCTGCG
Source organism: Alphaproteobacteria bacterium (assembly GCA_018608245.1). Classification (GTDB taxonomy): domain Bacteria; phylum Pseudomonadota; class Alphaproteobacteria; order Micavibrionales; family Micavibrionaceae. Next base: position 95,292 of record JABAZY010000012.1, read on the forward strand.
GCGCGCATGCCCTCGAAGCCCTCCTTATCGTGGAGTTCTATGCCGTCTCTTGAATATTTTGCTTGTGCTTGTGTCATCATGGGCATTACTTTATATCCTGAGACAATCAAATCAAGGTAATTTTAGGGAAATCATGGGAAAAGAGACTTATACGGCAGCACTTATTATTATAGGCGACGAGATCTTGTCTGGGCGAACGCTGGATAAGAACACGCAATATATTGCTGAGAAACTAAATGAAGTTGGCGTGCAATTGGCGGAGGTGCGGATTATCTCTGATGATGAGGCCAAAATTGTGGGCACCGTTAATGAGCTTTGCGCGGTGCATGATTACATTTTCACCACTGGCGGTATTGGCCCGACGCATGATGATATTACGGCGGAAAGTATCGCTAAGGCGTTTGGCGTGAAGCTGGAATTGCGTGAAGATGCTTATCAGTGCTTGGTTGAGTATTACGATAGCGAAGAAGATATTACGGAAGCACGTAAGAAAATGGCTTATATCCCTGAAGGGGGCGCGTTGATCCCGAACCCTGTTAGTGGGGCGCCAGGGATTCATATTGGCAATGTCTATGTGATGGCGGGTGTTCCGCGTATTATGCAGGCGATGATGGATCATATTTTACCAACGCTAAAAGGTGGAGCGAGTGTGATTTCCAAAACTGTGGAAGCAGATTGTCCAGAGAGTATGGTGGCTGAAGGGTTAAGTGCTATAAATAATAAGTATGATACTGTTTCAATGGGCAGTTATCCCAAATATCAGAATGGTCGTTTTGGGACGAGTCTTGTTCTACGCTCAACGGATGAAGTGGCGCTGGATAGCGCGGTGAATGACGTTACGGTCATGGTTAAAGAAATAGAGAGACGAATGAAATGAAATATTTAATGGTGGTTATTGCGTTGATAATTGCTTTGCCTGTACAGGCGCTAGAAAATAAACCTTTTATCAAATCAATGACGATTGAAGGTGGGCCGATTGCGACTAAGCATTTTCAATCTGATGATGAGAGTTTTAGAGAGCGTCATGGGTTAGCGGTTGTTAAGGTTGCGACAGAAGGATATGGCAATTGGGGCGTATATGTCTTAACCCCGAATAGTGTTGATGACCCAAGCTTTGGGGCAGGGTATGTTACTAATCCGTGGACGTTACCAATTGGTCCAACTGAGTTGGAGTTATCTGGTGCGTTAGGTTTAGTCACGGGATATCAAGATTACCCTGTGCCGTTAATCGCAGGGCAGGCGCGGTTGAAATTATATGAGCAAGGGGCATGGAACGCAGGCGTTGCGATGGCTGTTATGCCATATATAGCTGAGAATGAAACAACAGGCAAAAATGATTTTGGTGTTGTTGGGACGACGCCATTTTTAAGCGTGCGTTACAAATTCAATTAATAAAAAAGCCCCCTAAAAAATTAGAGGGCTTTCGGTAAATTAAAAATCTTTGATTTAGAATGCTTTTTCGACGCCACTATTCATAGCTTTTTCGGCGTTATCTTTTGACATCATAGCACAAATTGTTGTGCTACATTTAGGGCAAGAACCCTTTGCCATGTAACCACCTTTTTTAGTTTGGTGCATAGCAGGATTACTCATCTCTACGCCTTTTTCTTTACATTTTACGCAATAAGCTGTGATTGACATTTTTCTCTCCCTTTAAGATTAAATAGAATTTCTGGACACCATTATATCATGAATAATCTGATTTAATTCATGATAAAAGGATAATTTCGGGAAAAGTTAGTAAAATTGTTTAAAATCAAATACTTAATGGGTGTTTTTAGCCTTGCTGTTCGGCGTTTTTATCCAAATATTTTTGTAATTCTTTGACAAATTCATCTCCCCGAACAACACGTGGAACGGCTATTGTGCCTTTACCAACACCACTAACCACCACGGTGGAATAGCCAAAAATACGCCCTATAATGGGTTCTTCCAAATAGGCGTTTTCAATACGTTCAAAGGTCATTTGTGTCCAGTCACGGGTGATAAAACCAACGCGGGCCATAACTTTTTTGTTGGTTAGAACAAGATGCGTCATTTTATAGCTGATAATAGAGGTATAGAGCGGATAAAGGCACATGAACAGGATCAGTCCGCCAATAAGTGGATGAAAAAATGTACCTGCTAATGCGCCAATAAAGGTATAAAAAACAAGGGGTCCAAAGACAATCCAGTGAATACGCGCATCCCGCTGAATGGTTTCATGAGGGGTTAAAAGAGATTTGATATCCATCTTTGGCATAGGGTGTTACTTTTCAAAAAGTTAATCTTATATCTATTATAATCTGTTTTGGCTGATATGGCTAATTTAGATTATTCTTATGTTTTGTTGTTAACATAGTTTATTAAATTACATAGCTAAATCATATATTATTGCTGATTGTCCTGCAGTTGAAGAAGAATTAGTGCCTTTTGATGTAATATTGAGAGGCGTATGAGGATCATTATCTTGTAGGTCAGTGTTGGACGCAAAGTTTAGAAGGCTGTTTCCGTTTACAGATTCGTCATTACTGATAGCGAGATCATTCTCTCCAACAATAGATTCAACCATGGCAATAATTTGAGCTCTTGGAATATCAACGGTATCTGGAATAATTAATGGCCCTTTCGTAGCGTGTTCAATATCTTCTTCTGAAAACCCTTTTTCACGTGCAATGTCAACTAAGCGATTAATACGATTTTTTAAAGTTGGATGGGTTGAGAAAGTCTTTTTCCAAGTGTCCCACCCCCTATAAAGGAGTCCAGATTTAGCCGTTGTAGTGCTAGATATAAT
>JABAZY010000018.1 GCA_018608245.1 Alphaproteobacteria bacterium
ATATCTAGCACTACAACGGCTAAATCTGGACTCCTTTATAGGGGGTGGGACAAGGAACGCCATCGTTACACCCAATGGAATACCTGAACTTAAAAACGCTATAAATAGGGGAATGGAGGAGCAGGAGCAAAATGGCGTTATCGCCCCCAACATCACAGCCAAAAGATAGGCTATAATTCTGGGTTTACCATCCAGCCAGTTACGCACCTTCTCTGGTGAAACCCACGAGCGCAAAAACCCAACAATTAGCATTAGCACAGTCAGTAGGAAGAAAATCTTGGTCGTATCTTCAACAAAGAAATGAACAGCCTTAGCCAGATGTGTATCCAGATCAAGCTCTAGAGCATCATAAGCAACAAAATCAGCAAGTTTAGTGAACACCTCAAGCATTATCTGCTACCAACCTGTCCAATTTTCTGTGTTTTAAGACCTCCCCGCAAAGTTGGCCTTAGATTAAAAAAATCTAGTTCATTTTCTACTAATTTCTCTATAAATTTCACAATATAAACTCGCTTGTTATCTTAGTAATATTAGAATAAGAGCATAAAAAAACTTAATATCATTTGATAAAAATCAAAAAAGAACCCTTATATTTTATCAACAGGAAATTTAACGTATTGAACGTCTTTTGTTTTGTGGCCAAACTCACCTGCGCGTAAATTTACTTGAATAGAGGGAAGTAAAAGATTTGGAACGTCTTTTCCTTCATCATCTTTATTTCGTTTAGAGACATAATCGTCTTTGCTAATGCCCTCATGTACTCTTACATTATTAAGCTTTTGTTCGTTTATCTTCGCCATACATTGAGGGTTTCGTGTGCCTTCAGGTGGGTAGTCATGCCCAACATACATGCGAAAATCGTCAGGTAAGTTAAATAGTTTACGCGATGAATCATAAGAATCTTCTGCATCACCACCAGGAAAATCACATCGTCCTGTTCCAACATCAGGCAAGAACATAGCATCCCCTACAAAAATAGCATCCCCAATAATATAAGTTGTATCAGCAGGTGTATGGCCTGGTGTATGCACTATTTTTGCTTCAAATGAGCCCACACTAAACCCCTCATCATCATCAAAAGTATAATCAAATTGTTGCCCATTAAGTGGTGTATCTACTTCATTGTGAAAAATTGGTTCCCAAGTTTCGAGAACTTTTAAAATATGCTTGCTAATGGCCGTTTTTCCACCAAGCGTCTCCTTAATATAGGAAGAAGCCGTTAGATGATCGGCATGAATATGGGTTTCAAGAATCCACTCTACCTCTAATCCATGTTTCCTTACAAAATCAATTACACGCGCTGCAGAGACCGTCTCTGTTCTGCCCGAATGAATATCATAGTCAAGAACGCTATCAATGATAGCACATCGTTTATCTTCATCACCATCGGCATAAACAACATAAGTCCATGTTGCAGTTACAGTGTCAAAAAACCCTCTAACATCTGGTTTTCTCATAAAAATTCTCCTGAGTTTATATATAATTTATCGATAAGCATAAAAATTGCGAGGGCTGTTGTTAAAACAGCAAAAATAATTTTAGCAGAATTATTAGAAATCTTATTTACCAATACACTGCCTCCAATAATTCCTATACCACCACCAACAACAAAATTGAAAAACAAAGGCCAACCTATATTTACTTCCGTTAAGAAAGCACCCCCAACTGCCGCAATAGAAATAAGAAAAATACAGGCAAGTGATGTTCCAACGGCCACTCTGTAAGGCATATTAAAAATCAGCGTTAACAAAGGAACAATGACAAATCCACCGCCGACACCAAAAAACCCAGATAATGCACCAGCTGTTGTTCCACCCAAAATTATTTTTGCAGTTTTTAACATAGGATATTGGTAAGATTTATCAAATTGAGTAGTGCTAGATAATTTTTGAATTTTCCCAAACGCCATTCGGTAAGATACAAATAACATTAATCCAGAAAATAAAACCAAACGAAGCGTTTCGTTTACATCATATGCAAGTTGAATAATAATAGGAGAAATAATCATGCCCGAAATTGAGAATAATACTGCTAATCTCCAATTTACGTTCCCACCAAAAGATTGGCGTACAGCACCAAACAATGCGATAGTTGAAACCATTAAAAGCGATACAACAATCGCTTGTGAAACTGGCATTCCAAGCCCATAAACCAACAAAGGAATTGCGAGTATTGATCCCCCGCTTCCTGTTAGCCCTAGAGACAGACCAACGAGCATTCCACATCCGATGGCAATGGGATCAAATATCATAACATTCTCTATTTACAGCCCTGTGCCGTTTTATCCACCTCAGGACTATTGCTTGGTGTAGGAATGGAACAAGAACCATTATTAATACTCTTATTCCATGGTGCCTTTGTGAGAACAAGAGCCATACCACAACGATCTGTGATACCTGCAAACATTAAACCGCCCCCTACAAATAACGGAATAACACTAAACAATGGATGGACCATTAATGCCAAGAAAGCTCCAATTGCTACAATTAAACCTGCGGCAATTCTAACTTGTCGTTCAAGTGATAAAGGCCCTTTAGAGTTTTCAGAACTATTACTATTGGCTGCATGCCCCTCAAGGTCATGCCCATGTGTTTCGCAAGCAACAATTCCGCCTTCTATAACATGGACATTTTTATAGCCCTCACTTGTAAATTTTTCAGCTGCTTGAGTAGCGCGCTTCCCACTTCGGCAAAGAATATAGACATTGTTATTCCTATCTAATCCATGTCGCATCATGAAATCAGTTGGATTTAATTCATCAAGTGTCACAAGAGTGTGTCCTAAAGCCAAACGTTTTTCTGCATGCTCCATCTTTGTACGAACATCAACAATAACCCCTTCACTCAAGTCTATTTTATCTATTTCTTTTGCTGAAAAGATTTTAGGTTTGATCATCGTGTTATCCTTTTTCTTGAATAGATTATATAATTTTGCCTATAAGCTTGTTTAAAGAATAAACTTTAACACAATATAAGGCGCTAGATTAAAGAAGAGTATCAATATTTTATAATGAGCTAAGTATTGAAAATATGCCTTAAAAACATCTTCCTTGTTCATGGAAAAAATTTTTGCATGAATGGATGAAATACATCCCTTAAACAAAACAATCATTAACGTAGTAAACATTAAGATGGCTATGTTAATAATCGTAACCCAACCTAAAAAAGTAATTAGTTCTACAATATTCATAATAGAACCCTTTCTGTTTTTTCTATATTACGCACAAGCGGCCTGTTTAGCCTTATTTTCTTTAATCCAGCCCTTTGCTTCTTCAAGCTTACCTTCTTCATTCGCATTAAAATAACGCACTTTGGCTGCGGTAAATGGTTTGCTAAATATAGCCAAACCTTTTTCCCAAGATTTATCACCAACTATAGCTATCTTCTCAAAATCACTGTAATGCTTTAAATCGAGTTTAGCGTCTTCCCATGCTGCTCCAGCTGTCCAACCATGGAAATCATTTAGTTCCACTAACATGCTCACTTTGCCATATTTTTCAATCTTCTGATCCATTATCGGAGTAAAACTATCGAAATCTTGAGTTGTTAGTTTACCCGTTATCTTCAAATAAATTAGATTTTCTTCATCAACTAGTTCTTTGTTTTTAAATTCAACTGTCATTTTAATCTCCTATTCTTTTCTGCTTAACTAATGTCAATCTAGACATTTAAAATGAAATTATCTTGATAATTGTCAAAATAGCAAAAATATAGATATGAAGTTAGTTTATCTCTAGCAATATCGATAATTGTCCCACCCCCTATAAAGGAGTCCAGATTTAGCCGTTGTAGTGCTAGATAT
>JABAZY010000064.1 GCA_018608245.1 Alphaproteobacteria bacterium
CCTACGACCTTCAGGTTATGAGCCTGACGAGCTACCGGACTGCTCCATCCCGCGACAAAGGAAATAGGGTTATAGCCCTTAAGACTATAGAGGTCAAGCGGTCATATCTGCAAATTTTAAAGTAATTTCAAGCTAATATAAGCGTATACCCGTCACATTTATCTAAATTTTTACACAATATTATGAAAATTTAAACTCTTATTTGTTTAAATATAGGGTAGAGGTTTTGTTTGGGGAAATGAAGATAGGGAGATAATAGAGTATGGGTTCGCAGTTTTTTATGAAAGAGATGGCCATTGGGCCAGTTGTAGACGAGTTGTCGTCTGTGGCGTTGAGTGGTGATGAAGACGACTATATTTACAGAGAACTAGGCTCAAACACATACAATTACACAGCAGATGACATGGTGGCGATGATGTCATCACCCGTTATGGCGTCAGTGAGAAGTGACATTTTACAATCAAATTTGCTGGATAATCACAAACAGTTATTGCAAGCACCAACAGGCGAGCAAAACGGTTTTATTGTGATTGATCCACCAGGTTTGAAAGTTGGACAGAATGTTGATGATATTGCGGGGTCACTGACGGATCATGCTGTGGGGAACAGTAGTGGCGCGTTAATTGGTGGAAATAGCATAGATAAGTTAATAGGTGATTTTGGTGGAGCGACGATGGAAGCGCAAACCCAGAATTATAATGTTGTGTTTGTGATGGACATTAGTGGCTCGATGAGTGATTTATCGGTGACGGGTGAAACTCGTTTAGATTTAATGGTGCGTTCAATCAATGAATTGCTGACAAGTTTTTCTGAATTTGAGGGGGGTGATATACGTGTTCACCTAACGACCTTCAGCACGGATGGCGGTTCAAGCGGAACGTTTACAGTGACAGACCCTACTCAGTTTTCCGATGCCATTGATTTGATGAACAGCTTTGAACATGGAGGCTATACTAATTATGAGGCTGGTCTTCAAGGTGCTGTTGAGTGGTTGCAAAGCGGTGATGCAATTGAAAATGCTACAACGACAACTTATTTCTTAAGTGATGGTTTCCCAAACTTTGCAATTGATGATGATACAGGTGAATTTGTAAGAGCGCGTGATGATGACGCGTTATCAGCGATGGATCACATTTTAGGGTTAGACGGCTCGGATGAGGTGGCGCTTGTACAACAATTGAGTGATGAAGTAATCGGCGTTGGGATTAGTATTACAGACAGCATTACAAATCTTGAACTTATTGATTCAGATGGTAATGCCTTGAACGTGCCTGCAGATCAACTGGTGACCGTTATGCAGGGAACAAACCCGTTAACGAATTTAGCGTCAGTTGGTGATGATGAGTTATACGGTAATGACAGTAATGACCTTATTTTTGGTGATGCGGTTAATACAGACACTTTGGCGGCAGCACATGGTCTGACAACGGATTCTGGTGAAGGCTGGTTGGTGTTTCAACAATTAGAGGCGGGCGGTAGTGGAACTGACCCGTTTTGGAATCGTAGTGATACAACGAGTTATATTCTTAATAACACTAATGAATTAGCGCAAGAGGTTGTAACAATAGATGGTGATACCCGTAATGGCGGTAACGACGTTATTTTTGGTGGTGCTGGAAATGACCTAATTTTTGGTCAAGAAGGCGATGATGTCATCACAGGAGGTCTTGGTAGTGATGTTCTTTATGGCGGCTCTGGCGCGGATACCTTTGTGTTTGAGATGTTTTTTGACCGCGTAGACTTCATTAAAGACTTTAGTTTGGCTGAAGGCGATAAAATCGACTTGTCAGACTTATTAACAGACTATGATCCTGTAACAGATTCTATTGATGACTTCATTTTCTTAAAAGAGCAGAATGGGCATACTAGATTGCTGGTTGATGTAACGGGCACAAATCCGAACAATACATCACTAGAAATAGGCGTGCTTGAAAATGTAACAGGCCTTGATCTTAATGACTTGGTTAATACTGGTTCTTTTATTGTGGAATAAAATCTAAAACAAAATAGGCGTAAAATGAAGAAATCAAAATGGGTGTCCGCATTATTTTTGATGATTGGTTTTGTGCTGTTCAGTAGCTTTTTGGCGCGTGCAGAGCCAGAGGTTTTCATCGAAAGTGGGTATGGTTTATTCACACCAGAAAAATCATCTTATCTAGGCACACAAATTGGAGCAGGACCGAATGTTTTTAACTATGTAAGAACTGGCGATGACGCAAGAATATTCTCAACATCATTGGGTGTTAAACACGCCGTATCTGATAACTGGTCTATGTTTGGTGGGCTTGAAAGGGCGCGTGCTACAGCACAAGAAAGCTTTAGGCTAGACCCTAATGGAACGAATTTATTGATACCAGGGGTTGGCGTTGGCCCTAGCGGGGGAGGTTTTTTCTTGCCCGCAGCCACTAATCAGGTGACGAATGGGCATTATAGTTCTGAGCATGATTACTTTAAAGTGAATTACGGCGTTGAGCGAGATTTTAAAACACGATTTAAAAGGTTAAATGTTAAACCTGCTATTGGTATTGAATATAGCCAATCCATTACCAGCAATGACTTTACAGGAGATCTACCGTTATTTTTTAGACGTTTTGCGTATTATACAAAAACAAAAGTGAAGACGGTTAGTCCTATTATAGGGGTGGATATGAGCTATCGCTTAACGCCAAAAGTGAAGTTTCTGGGGAGTGCTCAAGCGGCTTATAACTTTAATAATGGATCGGGTCGAGATTCATTGAGGTTTACTGGATTTGCCGATCAAACGGCTAACATGAATAACAACAAGGACACCCAAACTTATGGATTAAAGGCTGGTTTTTCTATTCAACCGACACCCAAAACGGAAATTACTATCCAAGGGAATTATAACCGTATTGGCAATGTCCCTATAATGAATGTGCGTGATGGGGCAAGTGTTTCTGATTTTTCTTATAGGTCAGCCGATGTTTATACTGGGACAATTCGCGCTTCTTACAAATTTTAAGTAACATTTTGTGTTGATATGACGAATAGTGTTTTGAAGAATAAACATTAGGAGATTTTAATGCGTGCCGTTTTACTTATCATTGTTTTGGCTTTTATAGCCGTTCCCGCTATGGCGATGGAACAACTTACTGTCGGGGATAGTATTCCCCATACCCTTGAATTATCCGATCAAAATGGAGCTAAGCAAAGCTTTGAAAGTGTTGTTGGCGACAATGGTGCGGTGCTGGTTTTTTATCGTTCTGCTGATTGGTGTCCATATTGCCAAATTCAATTGATTAAGCTGAATAAACAAGCTCAAAAATTTACAGATGCAGGGTATCCGCTTGTTGGTATTAGCTATGATCCAGTTGATGATTTAGCAAGATTTGAGAAAAAGCTAAAAAAGATGATCAAGGCTGAGAAATCTGGTTTGGTTCTGTTAAGTGACACAAACTCAGAAGTTATCAAATCTTTTGGGATATTTAATACTGATAATAAAGAAGGTTCTTTTGGCTATGGCGTGCCTTACCCTACTATTTATGTCGTCAATAAAGATAAGACAATCAAGGCTATTTTGACAGAAGAGGGTTATAAAGATCGCCCAGAAGCCCAAGATATCTTGGATGCGCTTAAATAATTAAGTAGATTTTCGAATAAAAAATAGCGGATCAGAGGGGGCTCTGAATCCGCTATTTAAGTATATACACATAATACTCATAAGGGTGAGATACGTATTGCTACGCTCTATTACCGATAGGTACTTATATTGTTAGGGATAATTGTGTCAACCCCCATTTAGGAGTCCATGTTTAAAGTGAGTCAGAGCATGCTG
>JABAZY010000068.1 GCA_018608245.1 Alphaproteobacteria bacterium
AGCATGCTCTGACTCACTTTAAACATGGACTCCTAAATGGGGGTTGACACAGGATTTCGGGTATGTATGCGCCTATTGCTTTTGGGTTCTCTGCTTTTCTTGCGCTTATTACAGCATTTTCTTATGCTGAATTAGCTGCACGCTTCCCTCTAAGTGCTGGAGAAGTCCGTTATGTCAGCGCTTCTTTTAATCGTAAAATATTTTCCTCTCTTATCGGCTGGTTAATTGTGTTCACTGCGATCTTGTCTTCGGCAGCGCTGGCTCATGCTACAGCGGGGTTCATTAAAGATTTTATAGACTTAAATACTCTATTTTTAACAATAGGAATTGTGCTGATACTTGGCCTTGTTGCGGCTTGGGGAATCACGGAAGCTGTTGTGCTTGTAACGTTGATTACATTAATTGAGATTGGTGGCTTGCTGCTAATCATCTTTACAGGTTGGGATAACCTTATAACGCTCGATACGAGGTGGTTGGAGCTTGTGCCGCCAGTGGGGCTTCATGATTTTGCTATATGGAGTACAATTTTTAGTGGTGCGTTTCTGGCGTTTTATGCCTTTATCGGTTTTGAAGATATGGTCAATGTCGCCGAAGAAGTTAAAGATGCCCGCCATACTATGCCGTTTGCTATTATCGTTTGTATTATTACAACGTTGATTATTTACGTGCTGGTGTCGCTAGTTGCTGTTCTCAGCGTACCGCCAGATCAACTAGCGCAAAGTAATACACCGCTAGCTATGATTATGGATTACAATGGATCGAGTGTCCCACCATGGGTAATGGGCATGATCAGTATGCTAGCAACTGTAAATGGTGTTCTGGTGCAGATGATCATGGGCTCCCGCGTGCTCTACGGCATGGCAAAGGGTGGAGAAGCGCCATCATGGTTTAGCCAAGTACACCCAAAAACGCAAACACCGCTCAGAGCTACAGGACTGGTTATTGTTGCAGTTCTAATTTTTGCTCTCCTCTCAGATCTTACGACACTGGCAAAAGTAGCCAGTGCCATTATTCTGTTTGTTTTTGCATCGGTTAACGTGGCTCTTTTGAAATTGAAATGGTCGGAAGAGGCTAGGCCTCATAATTTATTTACAGTGCCTTTTGTGGTACCATTGTTTGGCTTTATAATCTGTAGCGCGATGTTGATTTTTGTACTCTGGAAGGCTTTAATTGGTTAAAAAACATAGACAATATATGTCTCTCTTTAACATCAAGATAAGATGGTGCTCAAAATAGACACGCTGCGCAGACTGCAAGCGCTGCTATTCAGTTTACGTTTCAACAATAGAAGAAAACCACAAGCATCATTGACGCTTTTTGATATATATCAAGAAAGTCTAAGGTTATATTTCTTATGCTCTTTCTGACAAGGAGGATAAAATCATGTTTTCTCATTCTATGACTGGATATTCTATGGAAAGCTCAAGTGCTGCTGTTTCTGCGGCGCTTGGTATGGCCGGGTCTTCTGGTGAAGATGTCCAAAGTGTGCATATTTTTGTTGAGTCTGTTTCAAAGGTGGGCGAGGGATGGAAGGCTATTGTTCGCGTTATTATTGAGCCTAAATTGGAAAATACATTTGACCCTAAGTTAGAACACGATAAAGAGGAGCATGATAGAGAGCATGAACGTGACAAAAAGCACGAAGAAGAATTAGCAGCACATCCTGAGATGCACTATGAGTTTGAAGACGATTTTGAGGGTATAGAAAGAAATCTAGAGGCGGAGGATATATTTATTCATATACCTCCCCGATATGAAGCGTTCTATGATGAGCTTTCAGTTAAGTATGGTAACAGAGTTCATAAGATGGATCACGATGATATTAAAGAACATTTGAGAGATCATATGTTAGATATTACTTTCTATGAGGCGACTCATTGGGATGAATTACAGAAAAAACATGAAGAAGATGAACGTCGTATGGCTGGCTTTGTTAAAGATTTCAAACCTAAGAATGAACCAGGATTAGAATTAACTTTAGATCCAGTGAATAAATTAAAAGAGAGCCACTAAAGAAAAGGGAATAACATGAATTTTGAACTTATCTATTGGGATCATAGTTATAATACAATTTTAGCTTTAAACTTAGTAATTATAATTGGATTGTTTACGTCATTACGGTTGTTCTCTGGGACGATATCACATATTGACGCATCAGATGAATTGCTGAAAAAAGATAACCCAGCCTTTGGTATTTCATTAGCAGGTGCGACATTCGCCCTAGCTATTTTACTGAGTGGGACTATTTATGGTGATATGGAGCAAAACTTAATGGAGTCTGCTATATCTGTTGGGCTCTATGGTATTATTGGTATTATTTTAATGGCGGTCACTCGTGTAATTTTTGATAAAGTAGCTTTGCCTAAAATTATATTAAGAGATGAAATTGCAAAAGGTAATATAGCAGTAGCCATTGCTGATGCAGCAAATGTTATTGCAACTTCTCTTATTATTCGGGCTGTTATGGTTTGGATAGATAAAAATTCAATTAGTGCGATAGGTGTCTTTCTAGCTATCTTTGCTATTTCTCAAATTATACTGACATTAATGACCGTTCTAAATATTCAATTATTTAAAAGAATGAATAAAGGACGTTATATTCAGGATGAACTGCTTAAAAATAATAAAGCGTTAGCACTATCTTTTGCAGGTAAAAAAATTGCCACAGCACTGGCTATTACAATTGCATCAGAATTAGTTGTTTATGAGATATATGATATAGCACCAGCGCTTGTTGCTTGGGTAGCTGTGTCATTAATATTTATTATAATCTTAAAGATATTATCTTATATAGCTGAGAAAATAATTTTATTTGGCATTAATACGGTTCATGAGATTGTAGAACAGAAAAATATTGCTATTGGTGCATTAAAGGCAGTGATTTATATATCTATGGGTATTTTGTTGGCGGAAATATGATGAATTAAAGCATAATGGGACGTCATATAAGAGAGATTTGATTGTTTTATCTAGTATCACTTGGCCATAGGCAATTAATATAAAGAAAATTTGGAGGTAGACTGCAAGTACTGACATTTTCCAGAGATTAAGTTCTTCATGGAACACTGGCGGCACATTTTCATCCATACATCACAGAAAGCTATAATCGGTCAGAAATGATGCGGTTTTGAACTTTTAATGTGCCATTCTTAGCACGCGTCTAGCGTGTTTTATATTTTATGCGCCTTCTATTTTAGCAGTAATAATCAGTCTAATGCATAAGTGCTATCAAAGAGGTTAATAAACAGAGGCGTTTTTTAATTAGACGGCATATTTCTAATTATGATGCACTGGTGAGTATAGATAGCTTCTAATACATTTTTATGATCAGATAAATCAAATAAACGTTTATAC
>JABAZY010000041.1 GCA_018608245.1 Alphaproteobacteria bacterium
GTACAGAAGCTTATGCAGAGAGAGTTTTCTGCGTGCCTTCAGGGTCAACCCAGCCAATATTACCATCATTACGGCGATAAATCATATTTAACCCCTCATGCTGAGCATTGCGGAATAGAAGCGCGTTCTCACCAGACAGATCTAAACGCATCACAGCTTCTGAGACGCTTATAGTTTGGATATTAGTCACCATTTCTGCAATAACTGTTGGGTCATTTGCTTCTTCTTTTTCTTCTTCAGAAGATAAAACATAATTTTGTGCAGGCATATGCTTAATAGCTTCTGCTGCATCCATACGATCATGATGATCACGCAATTTTTTCTTATAACGGCGTAACTGCTTTGCTACTTTTTCAGCTGCAGAGTCGAATGATGCGTATGGCTCAGGCGCAGTGGCGTCCGACATCACCATAATATCTTTACCCACACGGATAGAAATATGTGTTTTCGTAAATGCATTCCCTTCAGGAGACATTGTTACAATTGATTCAATTGCACGGTTAAAATATTTTTCGTTAATGTCCTCCAATTTATCAGCAATATGCTCGCGTAAAGCATCGCCCAGATCCATTTGTTTTCCATTGATCGTCAATTGCATTTTTTATACCTTTTTGTTGTATTTGGCTTTGAAAGATATCCCTTTTCTATTGAAGAAAAGTGGCTATTTTAAGTAATATATCTTCCCTTGATCGTATAATCTATTATATACCTTTTATGGGTCTAAATGGAAGTTTTACATGCAAAATAGAGTGAAAAAAATTGGTGTCTTTGATTCTGGCTTAGGGGGCTTATATATAGCCAAAGCCTTACAACAAGCTCTTCCTGAGTATGATTACGTGTATTTAGGAGATACCTTTAACGTACCTTACGGGGGTAGGTCATCTGAGAACATATATCAGTTAAGCGAAAATGCCATTAAGGCCCTTTTTGAGCAAAAAGAGTGTGATTTGGTCATTGTTGCCTGTAATACAGCAAGCGTCAGCGCTCTACGTAAGCTACAGCGAGAATTTTTGGTTAATAATTATCCTGACAAACGTATTTTAGGCGTCATTGTCCCAACATTAGAATCTGCCACTGAGTTAGGCGCGACCCAAATAGGCTTAATCGCCACTGAATATACTGTGCGCTCAAAAATATATGACGAGGAAATTACAAAAATAACACCTTCTGCACGCATCTTTGGCGTCGCCACTCCCCTACTCGTTCCTTTAATTGAGCATCATGGAGAGAAATATATGGATATGGTGTTACAGGATTATTTAGAACCAATACTAGCAGAAGGATTAGATAGCTTAATCTTAGGATGTACCCACTACGTTTCTATCAAAGATCGTATTCGTACGCTTACAAATCATCGTGTGCGTATTTTATCCCAAGATGAAATTATCCCACCTAAATTAAAAACATACCTTCTCCACCACCCAGAGATGGAAGAGCGCCTATCAAAGCATAATGAGTTCACGGTTTGCGCGACAAGCGTAAATGAAGGCTACGCCCGAAATGTAGAAAATATAATGGGTAAAAAATTACCGATACAAGAAATAACCTATTAAGACTTTAAAGCATTTTTCTTTTGTTTACGGCGCTGAACAGAAGAAGGGATATGAAGTGCCTCACGATATTTTGCGACCGTACGGCGTGCAATATCAATACCTTCAGCTTTAAGCAAATCTACAATCTTATCGTCTGATAGAATTTTTGTTATTTCTTCTTCATCAGTCAATGCTTTAATACGCGCCTTAATACTCTCTGATGAATGAGAAGTCCCATCTTCACTGATAAGCGCTGTAGAAAAGAAATATTTAAGTTCAAAAATTCCCCGTGGCGTACCGATATATTTATTATTGGTTACTCGGCTGACTGTACTTTCATGCATATCAATTTCTTCGGCAATATCTTTTAAAATAAGTGGTTTTAAAAATTCAATTCCGTAGTTAAAAAACGCATCT
Organism: Alphaproteobacteria bacterium; assembly: GCA_018608245.1. GTDB lineage: Bacteria > Pseudomonadota > Alphaproteobacteria > Micavibrionales > Micavibrionaceae. The sequence goes on from JABAZY010000041.1 coordinate 1,950, forward strand.
TGCTGCTCAACAATTTCTGCTGCTACTTTTAAAATAGTCTGCGCTCGCTGATCTAATGACTTCACCAACCAATTGGCAGAGGATAATTGATTACTCAAATATTCTTTGTCTTTTTTCTGCGTCGCGCTTTTCGCTACTTCTGTATAATATTCATTATTAACCAATACGCGCGGTAATGTCGCACTATTTAATTCAACACGCCATCCACCACCAAGGTTTTTAGGCAAGCGCTTCATTAAAACATCAGGGATAGCCGTTTGCACAACGATATGGTCAAAATCACCAGCAGGCTTAGGGTTTAGCCTACGTATTTCTTCCATCATGTCTTGCAGATAAGTTTCATTGACTTCGCATTTTTCAGCTAAGCCTTTAAAATCATGGTCAGCAATTAAACTTAAATTATCTAATAAAGCCTGCATCGGCGCATCAAGTTGTTTTTTATCTGCTAACTGTATCGCTAAGCATTCTTCTAGATCACGCGCAAAAACACCTGTCGGACTAAACTGCTTCATAATATCAAGCAAGCGCCCTATACGTTCCATAGAACAGCCTAATTGTTCCACTAAATCATCAATACTCGCACGCAAGTAACCAGATTCATCCAATTGATCAATAAGAAGCGCCCCAATCATTTGATCTTTCGGATCAGTAAAGCTTACATGTAACTGCTCAATTAAATGATCTCGCAATGTCTCAGGCTTACTCATTGAGTTTTCAAACGCATTTTCTAGCGTATCAAAATTCCGATTACCCCCAGAACCAACATCCGCCATAGCACTACCCGCATCGAAATCTTCACGCGGTGCTTCTGCTGATTTTTCTGGTGCTTCTGCTGAAGCATCAATATCTGACTGTTCAGACTGTGTAGGCTCTTTCTTTTCTAATAAAGGATTTTGTGCAACTTCTTCATCAATTAAATCTGAAATCTCCATATTATTGAGCTGCAACAGCTTAATAGCTTGTTGCAACTGCGGGGTCATCGTTAATGACTGGGACTGCCTAAGATCTAATTTTTGTGAAATCGTGTTCATATGACTATTTTAACACATAGATATAGAATGATAATCGCTTATTTTCTATTTAGTAAATATAACCCTGAAAATACCAGTACTGTTGATAATAGTAAAAATGAACTTAGCTGCTCTTGAAAGAAAATAAAGCCCCATCCCATGCCTACTAATGGTGCTATATAAAAGCTCAAACTGTTTTTTAAGGCGCTATCTTTGGCTAAAGTGAAGAATATATAATAAAAAATAGTCATAAGAACAATTGTAATATTCTAATTGCAGGAAGAATTAAGGATAACAAAAAGATTTTAAAAATGTGTGTTAGAAATAATCTTAAAGTTATAATTG
>JABAZY010000062.1:0-753 GCA_018608245.1 Alphaproteobacteria bacterium
GGGTTAGGTAATCAATTATTCCAATATGCCGCCGCCTACGCGTTGGCACAAAGAAATAAAACTAATTTACACATTAATATAGCAGAATTTGCGCGCTATCCACTACGCGATTACATGTTGGATATTTATCAACTACCATCTGCTGTTAAAACTATTAAAACTACTCTTCCAATAAAATTACAGAAAATTTTACCCTTTAAAAAATTCTATACTGAACCATTTTATCATTATGACCCTGTATTTTTTGATTTAAACGATAATACAATTATTCAGGGGTATTTTCAGTCTGAAAAATATTTTAAAGACATTAGTGATCAAGTTCGCGCGCATCTGACCTTAAATAATTCACTATCTGATCATTCAACAAAGATTCTAAAATTTATTGATGAGCAGCCTGTGGTTGTCTCTGTGCATATTCGTCGAGGAGATTATGTAAACGATTCTAAAACACAAGCGGTGCATGGGTGCGCGTCAGAGGAGTACTACCAAAAAGCGATAGATCATATGCTCAGTTTATACGGTGAAAACGTGACTTTTTTTATGTTTTCGGATGATCCTGAGTATGTTAAGCAAGCCTTTAGCCATGTAGACAATAAATATATTGTCCGTGGTAATGACGATGTACCGCATGAAGACATGGCGCTCATGAGTGCATGTGATCATCATATAATTGCGAATAGTTCATTTAGCTGGTGGGGTGCTTGGTTAAACAATAAAGAAAATAAAACGGTCATTGCCCCAAAAAACTGGTTT
>JABAZY010000062.1:763-2748 GCA_018608245.1 Alphaproteobacteria bacterium
TGCAGAAACACTTCTGGAAAAATCAACACGTGATTTGTTTCCTGATGGCTGGATAACGTTGTAGGATATTATAACCATGCCTGAAATTTCTGTATTAATGTCAGTCTATAACGGCGAACGATTTTTAGCCGAAGCTGTTGAAAGCATTCTTAAACAAAGTTTTAAAGATTTTGAATTTATTATTATTGATGACGGCTCTACAGATAACTCTTCAAAAATTCTACGAAAATATGCTAAGCAAGATAGTCGTGTTGTTCTAATTGAACAAGAGAACATGGGGCTGGTTGGGGCACTCAACCATGGTCTAAGCTTAGCTAAAACGTCACTCATAGCGCGTATGGATGCGGATGACATTGCACTTCCAAACCGCTTCCAAACACAGATAGACTATATGAATAGTCATCCAAATATTGGTGTGTTGGGGAGTGCTATTATTCCTATTGATACCGAAGGTAAGCAAAGTAAACCGCTTTTCTATCCGTGCCATGATAGCGGGCTTGATCATTATACCTATCACTATGGCAGCCCTCTGGCACACCCAGCCGTAATGATGCGCTGTGATTTGGTTATTGAACAAGGCTGTTATCGCGAAGAATTTAAACATGCAGAAGATTATGATTTATGGCTTCGTCTACACAAAGTGACAAAAATTGATAACTTATCAGAGCCTTTGTTGAAATATCGTCAGCATGACGATAAAATTTCTATTTATCATGCTGAAGCACAAGCAAAGGCCAGCGTTATGGCACGTTATATTGCCAAACATGACTTAGGTCACTGTGATTTTGATAAGATAATGCGTGAGGCAAGTGAAGAGGAGCAAAATTCATTACAGTGGCAAATGATTGATGTGATGGCTGGAAGCCTGCTTTTTTCACCAAATGGCGATACGCTAAAGAAATATGCAGGCAAAGCACCGAAAGAATTATTAAGCAATAACAAAGCGATAGCCGTTAGAACCTATCTCAAATTCATGTTTACAGCCATAAAGGTTAAAAATTATGGGGCGGCTATTAAATATTTTATGAAATCTCTTTGCATTTCACCGCATAAGACATTAGCGTTAATTATAGAAAAACTATTTAAAAGAATTAAATGACAATAACGCCTACTATTAGTGTGATTATACCAAGTTATAATGCTGCAGATACGATTAAAAAATCTATTCTAAGCGTTTTGGCACAAAGCTATAAAGATTACGAAATTATTGTTATTGATGATGGGTCAGAAGATAATATCATTGATGCATTGAAGGAATTTACTCAAGATAATTTTCGAATCATTCAACATGAAACAAATCAAGGTGCAGCGGCGGCCAGAAATACAGGCGTCCTAAACGCACGTGGTGAATATATTGCGTTCTTAGATTCTGATGACACATGGCATTCTAATAAATTGGAAACACAATATAACTATATGAGCACTTTAAAAAATAGTGGTCGTATTAAAGCTAGCTGTACAAGTTTCTCTATCACACACTTAAGCAAGACCAAGAGTGACCGTATATTACGAGAGAAGAAAAACTGGCAGAAAGCATTGATGGCCAGTTGTAATGTTAGCCCAGGCTCTACCTTAATGACAGAGCGTAGTTTATTTGCAGAAAATGAAATTGGATTGCTATCAACAGATTTGCGGCGTTTAGAAGATTGGGACTGGCTGATCGGTTATATCAGTAAATATCAACTTGGTGTTATCCCTGAAATATTATCTGATATCATGATTACAGGATATCCAAAATACAGAACCGTTAAAGGATCTGCGAAAGCACTCAGACGAAAAAAGAGTCAGTTTGTTTTAGAAAATTTTGGTAAAAGTAATTTTAAAATTTTTAGAGCAGGCCTTCATATTGAATGTGCCAATGCGGCTTTCCGCAGTAAAAACTATTTATATCTTTTAAAACATACTATTTTGGCTGCTATTATTTGCCCCAAAAGTGCGGGTATTTTTGTGTCGCGTCTTTACCGCAAATTTCATGGTAAAATTCA
>JABAZY010000062.1:2758-3281 GCA_018608245.1 Alphaproteobacteria bacterium
CATATAAAATCACCCGTTTAGATTTTCATAATCATATTTTTTCACACTTAATTTTGACTTTTAAATGATTTTTCTTTACTAAGGGTGGATTGAAATCAAAGATATATTTGATTACTGACGAATGAGTATAACAACGATAAAGAAATTTTATGAAAATAGATTCAAAAGCGATTAAAGAGCTTGCAAAAATACTAGAAGATACAGGCCTTAACGAGATTGAGGTTGCTGAAGGCGATCAAATGATCCGCGTTAATAAAGGTATGATGGCCGGTGGTTATGCCCCTGCAGCAGCGCCTGTTGCAATGCCATCTGATCCTACTGTCCCTCAAAGCGCGAATAACGACCTTCCTGATGCTGTTACAGGCGATCATCCAGGTGCGGTGACCTCACCAATGGTTGGTACGGCTTATTGTGCCCCTGAGCCAGATGCGCCTGAATTTGTTCAAAAAGGTGATAGCATTAAAGCAGGTGACACAATCGTGATTATCGAAGCGATGAAAGTGATGAATCCTATCAAAGCGCA
>JABAZY010000028.1:0-59939 GCA_018608245.1 Alphaproteobacteria bacterium
GAATGAGTCGAGTAGAGACGCATGATCCTGATGCCGGTCGAGTAAGAGGTGATATCATTGTGGTGTCTGATATAGCGGAGATGGATAGGGTGGAAGGGTTTAATTCTGAAAACCCTTTAGACCTTAATAACAAATATTTTAGAGAAGCATTTCAGCGTTTTAATGGGCAGATTGTTTCCGCTTATTTCGTCAATGAGAACGTAAAGAAAGTTATAGATAGGCCGCATCCTAATATTATATTTGATGCACAAGAACGAGCGTATGAATGGGTATTAGCGCGGTAAGCTGAGCCAGTTTCTGAAGGCGCGTTCGACAACACGGGCGAGGAAAGAAATCATTTCAACACCTTGACCATCTTCAAACATTAATGGGTCACGAGAACCAAATGCCAGAATTGCAGGGGGCGTATCCATAGAAATATCAATACGTAATAATGCCTGAGATTGAACCAGCGTGGCACCGCCGCCATAGATAGCTTCTATACCGCTAATATTTGATTGTAATAAAATATCGCGTCCATCCATCCAATCTGTAATGGTGCCTTCTGGTAGAATACGGATATTATTCGTCAGAACGTGCGGGATGTCACTACCATTTGATTCTACGATGAACACAGAAATATCAGTGTTCAACATGGTCGATAAATCCATCGTCATGATATGAATGAATTCTTCAAAGTCTTTTGCTTCGAGCAAGCGTAGAATAGCAGCATTAATTCGTTGCTGGTTATTCATGTTGGAGCGCGCATTTTCAACGAGTGTTTGCGTTGTCTCCATAACTTTATCTTTATCCGTTTTTAAACGTTCAATCATGAATGATTGAAAATCTTTCACATTTTTGGCGTTGCCATTTTTCGGTGGAATTAGAAAATCGCATGCCTCAGGATTTTTTTGCAGAAATTTGGGGTTTTCTTTTAAATATTCCAGAATATCTTCTGCAGTTAAATCTTGTGTCATAGGTTCTATCGCTTGTGAATCAGTCATTTGACAATAATATCATGAAATTGCTGAATCAGTGCTGTTTTTCGCAATAAAAAAGGCGGTCCAGATTATTTTCTTGGCCGCCTTAATTAGAGTTTATGAATTACTTGTTATAGAATGCTCTGACCCGTTTTTTTCCAGTCTTCAACAAATCCTGCTAAGCCCTTATCGGTTAACGGATGTTTGTAAAGCTGTTTAATAACACTTGGTGGACATGTCACAACATCTGCACCCATGCGCGCACTTTCGAGAATATGTGCTGGATGACGCACAGAGGCTACAAGTACTTCTGTGTGGAAATCAGGATATTGATCGTAGATTGTTAGGATGTCACCAATTAAATCCATACCGTTTTGGGCAATGTCATCTAAACGACCGACAAATGGAGAAATGAACGTCGCGCCTGCTTTTGCGGCCAATAAAGCTTGGAGTGGTGAGAAACATAAAGTTACGTTCACCATTGTGCCGCCTTCGGAAAGGTTCTTACATACTTTAAGGCCCGCTTCAGTTAAAGGTACTTTTACGGCAATATTATCAGCAATTTTGGCTAATTTTTCGCCTTCCTTCATCATTGTTTCGAAATCAGTAGAAGCAACTTCGGCGCTCACTGGGCCTGCGCATATGCCACAAATCTCTTCAATTAAAGGAATAAACTCACGACCAGATTTAGCGATAATTGATGGGTTAGTCGTCACACCGTCCAACATGCCACAATCGGCTAAGTCTTTAATCGCATCAATGTCTGATGTGTCTGCAAAAAATTTCATGACCTTCGTTCCTTCTTAATAAAGATAAATTACGCCCTTATTAATAAAGAAATTGCTGTAAGACGCAAGGGTTGTTTTATGAACCTTTATCCGATTTTGTTAGTTTTATGCGAAGCGCCTTCTCTTGAGATAGGAGCTTCACGCGCAGCTGATATTTGATTATTAAGCGTGTGAAGTAAACGGCTACGAACCTCTATTTGCGTATTTGTATTTGCTGGAATAGCGCTTGCGCATGTAAGAATTCCTCTTATTTCACTTTGTTGCAAAGTAATTTTGCTAGGAGCCAAGTCAGTTTGACTAAATCTATAGTCCCAACTTGTGATGGAATCAGTTATACTGATTTACCAACGAAGGAGGAATTATGGGACAATTATTACATGGAAGCGCCCGCACAACTGCGGTTATAAGAAAGGCGATACAACAATCGCAAGAAACAAGCAAAGCTCTTGCAAAACGTTATGATATTAATCCAAAGACGGTTATGAAATGGCGTCAACGTGATTTCGTGCATGATAAGCAGATGGGACCAAAGAAACCTCGCTCAACAGTGTTAACGCCTGAAGAAGAAGCTGTTTGCCTTTTGTTTCGCAAACATACGCTTCTTCCTTTGGATGATTGCTTATATTCTTTGCAAGAAACCATTCCTCATTTATCTCGTTCCAGTCTTCATCGACTGTTTCAACGCCATGGTATTAGTCGTTTGCCCAATGTCGGAGATAAGAAGCCTGCACGAAAGAAATTCAAATCTTATCCAATTGGTTACTTTCATATTGATATTGCTGAAGTTTATACAGAAGAAGGACGTCAGTATATGTTTGTTGCGATTGATCGTACAACAAAGTTTGCTTATGCGGAGCTACATGATCGTGCCACACGCAGAAGCGCCGCGAGTTTTTTAAAGTCTGTGATCAACATTGTTCCTTATAAAATCCATACTGTTCTTACCGATAATGGTATCCAGTTTACTGATACGAAAGGAGAATGTTGGACCACTAAAGAAATCAGACACTTTATGGAGACAGGACAGTTATTTGTTTGTGGTTCTTTTGATCTGGTTTGCGCCAAAGAAAATATTGATCACCGTCTAACCAAACCTGCCCATCCTTGGACGAATGGTCAAGTCGAACGCATGAACCGTACGATCAAAGAAGCTACTGTGAAACGCTATCATTATCAATCACACGAACAGCTCAAAGAGCATCTCTATACATTCCTCATGGCCTATAACTTTGCCAAAAGACTTAAAACTCTGAAAGGACTTACCCCTTATGAAGAAATTATAAAATGCTGGCAAAATGAACCTGAACGTTTTAAGATTAATCCACTCCATCACAAGTTGGGACTATACAACTAAAGGGCAATTGCTCAACGATGGATCTTAAAGGGGTTATCATAGCTTCCCTTAAGGGATTTGGTTTATTTGCTGTTATTCTGGTGATGAAACCAACATAACCTTCCAATGCTGTACGTAAGGCATGCCCCTTGATATTTATATCTTGTCTCATATCTGAAGAAACAATCTGCAATGGTTTTGTCAAAAGAGGGCTAAATACGTGTAGTAATTCATCATAATCAAAAGAGATTTTTGGATTTAATATTTCTTCGACTTCTTGTTCTTGTCTCTCTGCTTGCGCAGCTTTACCGAAAGGGTCTTTGACGAAACCAGTTAATCTTTTGCGGATATCTTCGATCATAATACTATATAACTCATATTCATTGTGTTGTAATGCATCTTATTAATAGATATTGAAAGTTATGTCAATAAATAAAGCTATTTTACTCCCTTATCCTATTGATAAGGCTTATGATTATAGGGTTCCTGAAGGTATTTCAGGGCAAGAGGGTTCCTATGTCTGTGTGCCATTAGGGCAACGACAAGTGCCTGCCGTTGTTTGGGGGCAAGGGGCAAATGATGTAAAGCCCAATAAAATCAAGGAAGTGGTGTCTGAGTATCACTTGCCACCTTTGCCAGTAGACCATCGGAAATTTTTGGATTGGATGGCGGGTTATATTATGGCGCCGAAAGGGTCGGTCTTAAAATTAACCATGAGCGTGCCAAGTGCTTTAGAACCACCAAAGCCTGTCATGGGCTATGTTATTAATTCTGCACAAATCAGCAATCAGGGTCTCTCACCAAAGGCACAAAAAGTTTTGGATGTTGCGCAAGATGGATTGGCGCGCCGTGCTTCTGAATTATCCAATTTAGCCGAATGTTCGTCGAACGTTATTAAAGGGTTAGCTGAGAAAGGTTATTTGACCTTAAAGGAAATGTATTCAGCTGCACCTTGTCGTCATCCAGATGCCAAACGTGCCGGTGCTGATTTATCTGACGCGCAAGCAGAATCGGCTAACGTGTTGATAGATATGGTGAAAGAGGATAAGTTTGATACCGCATTACTAGACGGTGTGACAGGTGCTGGTAAAACAGAAGTTTATTTTGAAGCCGTGGCGCAAGCATTAAAGCAAGATAAACAGGTGCTAATCTTGTTGCCAGAAATTGCGTTATCAAATGCGTTTCTTGATCGCTTTCAAAAACGTTTTGGGTGTGCTCCTGCCTTATGGCATTCATCCCTCAGCCCTGCAAAACGTAAATTAACGTGGCGCGGAGTCGCTATGGGAGAAAGTAAGGTTGTTATTGGTGCGCGCTCTGCGTTGTTTCTGCCATATCAAAATTTAGGGCTTATTATCATTGATGAGGAACATGACCCTGCTTATAAGCAAGAAGAAGGTGTCATTTATAATGCGCGTGATATGGCGATTGTTAGGGCACATATGGGTGGCTTTCCTATCGCGCTTGTGTCTGCCACGCCATCTTTAGAGACTATATATAATGCGTGGAGTGTTGAGCAGGGCGGGTTAGGAAAATACAAGCATTTGGTATTGCCCGAACGTCACGGGGGGGCGGTGTTGCCTGATATCAAGCTGATTGACCTGAGGGCGGATAAGCCAGAGAGTAGACAATATTTTATCTCACCTACCTTGCAGGGCGCGCTGGAAGGTAATTTAGCGCGTAAAGAACAAAGCTTATTATTCTTAAATCGTCGTGGCTATGCGCCCTTAACCTTGTGTAGAAATTGTGGGCATCGTTTTGAGTGCCCAAGATGCACAGCTTGGTTGATTGAACATAGGCGTTCAAAAAAGCTTCATTGTCACCATTGTGATCATAATATGCACCTGCCGAGCAAATGTCCTGAATGTAAGGAAGAAGATAGCTTGGCAGCCTGTGGTCCAGGGGTGGAGCGTATATTGGAGGAAGTGACAGAGCGATTCCCAGATGCGCGTGTCGCAGTGCTTTCCAGTGATACAGCCACCACGCATGATGAGTTGAAGTCGATCCTTAAACAAATATATGATCATGAAGTTGATATTATTATAGGCACGCAAATCATTGCGAAAGGCTATCACTTTCCAAAGCTTACATGCGTTGGTGTTATTGATGCTGATTTGGGTTTAAGCGGTGGAGACCTTCGTGCGTCTGAGCGCACCTATCAACTTTTGCATCAGGTAGCGGGACGGGCAGGGCGTGAACAGAAAGCAGATGAGAGAAGCGGACGCGTGTACTTACAAACTTTCTCACCAGAGAATCGTGTGATGCAGGCGCTTGTGGCGGGAGATCGTGATTTATTTCTACGCGTTGAATTGTCTGAACGTGAGGGAGCTTTTATGGCGCCGTTCTCGCGCGTGGCTGGTGTTATTGTATCAGGCCGTGATGAGAAACAGGTGGGAGAAGTCGCACGTGCGTTGGGGCAATGCGCACCCAATACCAAAGATGAAAAGGGGCGAGCAATACAAACGCTAGGCCCCGCTGAAGCGCCATTTTATCGTCTGCGTGGTAAATATCGTCGCCGTTTACTGGTGCGTGCCGATAAAGCCATTGATGTGCAAAAGGCACTAAACCATTGGATCAAATCAGTTTCTATACCATCCGCTGTGCGTGTGCAGGTTGATATTGACCCGCAAAGCTTCTTCTAGTTTATTTCAGAGGCTTATCATAAAAGATGGTGTTTTTGTTGTCCGTGTAAACATTGAGTGGCTTAGTGTTATCCACTTTTCGTCCTGAATAGATCACATTATACATCTTCTCATCATCAAAGTTCCAACCGTCATAAGGCTGGATCGTTTCTCGTGATAAATACGGAAAGACTGTTCGTAATGTTGAATCCAAGTTACGGCTAAAATCTGTATTAAAATTTACATCTGCAATCATATTCTGGATGAAAATCCCATTCGGCTTTAACGCCCCTCTTACTTGAGAGTAGAATTCTTGCGTCACCAAATGCTCAGGCACTGAGGTAGAGCCTTGGAAAGCATCAACTAAAATCAAATCATATTTTTTGTCACTTTGATTGAGATAGGCTCTGGCAGGTAAGGGGTAGAAGATATTGTTTTTCCTCAATTTTCTTTTTAGGAAATATTCTTCTGATATTTCTTTTAATGAGCCATCAATATCGACATAATCATAATTATTTTTAGCATCCTGTATGCCTAGCGTAAATCCGCCTGCGCCAATAACCAAAATATCTTTTGGTGGAGCGTCCGCTGGAATTCTATTCGTAAATCTTTTTTGAATGAACTCTGCATATTTAAAAGGACGGTCATTAGGACCAATACCAGAGGAGAAATTATTGTTCAGTGACATTATTGTGCGCCCAATACGTGGCTGCTCAATGATTTTGATCGTATTATAAACATTGTTATCAACAATATCTTGCGACCGCATCATTGCACCAGAGTTTAACCATAAACCGATAATTGTTACGATAATAATAGGGAAAGCTCGTTTAGGGTTAAATTTCTTCTCTATTAAGAAGTATAACCCAGCCAGCAATAAAATATTAATGGCAACCGTATAATGAACACCAATGGTTGCCATTAGTACGAGTGTTGAAAACACGGCTCCCAAAAAAGAACCCATAGTTGAGAAAAATAACATTTTCCCAGTGATTCTAGATAAAATCTGCTTAGAAAAGTAATTACTGATTAGGGGAATAGTCTGCCCCAGTAGATAAACGGGAATAACCAAAAATATAGCGGAATATAAAGCTATATTAATAAGGCGAATCTGACTGCCTGCATCTTTCAAAGTCTCAAAAAATAGAGTCATGACGACATAAGATAAACCAAATACGATGAAAAATAGAGATATCGTGATGTTTGAAATGAGTTTTTGGCGAATAGTGATTATTTTACCGCCTTTGGATCTATATGGTTTAAATTTACCTCCATTATAATAACCAAAAGCCAAAGGCATTAAAACGGCAGCAATAATGATTGAAACCGTGTCTGTTCCGCTTCCTATAAACGGGATAGTGAGACGAATAGCTAATAGCTCGGAGGATAGAACAACATATCCTTCAATCAAAATTAGAACGAACAGGAAAAAAATGGCTTTGTTTTTCAATAACATAATGTGTCTTACTTATCTATTTTTAGGGCTTTCTGATGATCAACATCATAGGGCAGAAAGATAGAGTTGCGAAGGAATTATCTGGATTTATCACGAAATACTTTAAAATGTGAAAAAAGTGGTCTTTAGGTGCTTGCGTCCTAGGGTTTCCTATGCTAAATCCTGCCTAAAGTTTTGAAGCAATTTATAAACCAAAAAGGGACCCCAACGTGGCCTCGAATAAAAACTCTGGTCTAGCAGCTGTACGATACGCAACAGCATTAATGGATGTCGCACATGACTCCAAAAAAATCGATTCTGTGGAAAAAGATTTGAATGAGCTAGAGGCGATGATCGCTGGCTCTGAGGACTTACAGCAATTGATCCGCTCTCCGTTATTATCACGCGAACAACAAATTGAAGCTATCACAGCGATTGCGAAAAAGGCTAAATTCCAAGATATTACATCTAATTTCTTAGCTTTATTGGCTGAGAACAGACGCTTGCCAATGTTGCAAAACATGATTAACGCAGCAAAAATGGATATTTCAAAGCGTCGTGGTGAGATTGCTGCTGATGTAAAATCTGCATTTAAGCTAACAAAGGCACAAGAAAAAGCCCTTCAAGAATCACTATCAAAGGCTGTTGGACAGGTCGTTGCGATGAATGTGTCTGTTGATAAAGACTTAATTGGGGGTATGGTTGTGACTGTTGGCTCTCAAATGATTGATGATTCTGTGAAACGTAAATTAGAGCGTCTAAAACGCGAAATGCAATCAAACGCAAATATGAATACAAGTGCCAAGGTGGCCAACCAAAATTAACGAATAAAAACTAGATTATAAAAGAGGAAAAATAATCATGGAAATTAGAGCTGCAGAAATTTCTGAGATCTTGAAAAAACAAATAGCTGACTTTAGCGCGCAAGCTGATGTTGCTGAAATTGGTCAAGTGTTATCCGTAGGTGATGGTGTTGCCCGCGTTTATGGTCTTGATAATGTCCGTGCTGGTGAGATGGTTGAATTCCCAGGTGGTATTAAAGGGATGGCCTTGAACCTAGAGAGCGACAATGTTGGTATCGTTATCTTTGGTAATGACCGTGATATTAAAGAAGGCGACATTGTTCGCCGTACTGGTGAGATTGTTCAGGTTCCTGTAGGTCCTGAGCTTCTTGGTCGTGTTGTTGATGGTTTGGGTAACCCAATTGATGGTAAAGGCCCATTGAAAGCTAAAGAAAGCCGTCGTGTTGAAGTTAAAGCGCCAGGTATTATGCCACGTAAATCTGTGCATGAGCCTATGCAATCAGGTGTTAAAGCGATTGACGCGCTTGTGCCTGTTGGTCGTGGTCAACGTGAGCTTATCATTGGTGACCGTCAAACTGGTAAAACAGCGGTAGCCGTTGATACAATCATTAATCAAAAACACGTAAACAGCGAAGATGATAAATCTAAGCACCTTTTCTGTGTATATGTGGCTATCGGTCAAAAACGTTCAACAGTGGCTCAATTAGTTAAAGAGCTAGAAGATAATGGTGCAATGGAATATTCAATTATTGTTGCAGCGACTGCTTCTGATCCTGCACCGATGCAGTTCTTGTCAGCCTATACTGGCTGTGCGATGGCTGAATATTTCCGTGATAACGGTCAACATTCATTGATCATTTATGATGATTTATCAAAACAAGCTGTGGCGTATCGTCAAATGTCATTGCTTCTTCGTCGTCCACCGGGACGTGAAGCATATCCAGGGGATGTTTTCTATATTCACTCACGTTTGCTAGAGCGTTCATGTAAATTGAACGAAGATAACGGTTCAGGCTCTATGACAGCTCTGCCAGTGATTGAAACACAAGCAGGTGATGTGTCAGCCTATATTCCAACAAACGTGATCTCTATTACTGATGGTCAGATCTTCTTGGAAACTGATTTGTTCTTTAAAGGTATTCGTCCTGCGATTAACGTTGGTTTGTCAGTTTCTCGTGTTGGTTCTGCAGCGCAAACAAAAGCGATGAAACAGGTTTCTGGTTCTATTAAGCTTGAGCTTGCTCAGTACCGTGAAATGGAAGCATTTGCTCAGTTTGCGTCTGACCTTGACCCAGCAACACAAAGATTGCTTGCTCGTGGTGCGCGTTTGACACAATTATTGAAGCAACCTCAATACTCACCACTTGCGATGGAAGAACAAGTTGTTGTTATCTATGCGGGTACTAAAGGGTATTTGGATGATGTTGCAGTTGCTGATGTTTCTGATTATGAGCAAAATATGCTTGCTGAAATCCGTTCAAAAGGAAAAGCAATTCTGAAAACAATCCGTGAGCAACAAAAACTTGATGATAAAGTTGAAGGTAAGATGAAAGATTTCCTAGAGAAATTCACAAAATCTTATGTATCTGCTCACAAAAAAGCCGCTTAAGCAAAGAAGGAAGAGTAATCTCTTATGCCAAGTTTAAAAGATTATAGAGATAGAATAGCCTCCGTTAAGTCGACGAAAAAAATTACGTCGGCGATGAAAATGGTTGCGGCTTCTAAGCTTAAAAAAGCCCAAAGCCAAGCAGAGGCTTCACAGCCTTATGCACGTGCAATGGCAGAAATGCTTGAGCGTGTTGCTGCTGGTGTGACCATTACTGATGCGTCGCCGAAGTTGCTAATTGGTACGGGTTCCGAACAACGTCACTTACTGGTTGTCGTAACTTCTGATCGCGGTCTTTGTGGTGGTTTTAACGGTAATCTTGTGCGTCTAGCTAGAATCGAAATCAACAGATTGTTGAGTGAAGGTAAAGAAGTTCAGATTATCACTGTGGGCCGTAAAGCACGTGATTTATTAAAGCGTGAACATGGTTCTAAAATTATCAAAAACTTTACAGGTATTGGTGGAAGTTCTCGCGTTAGTTTCGCAGAAGCTAACCAAGTGACTGAAATGGTTTTAGATCAATTCGAAGCGGGTAACTTTGATGTTTGTTCATTGATCTACAACAATTTTAAATCTGTAATGACACAAGAGCCGAAGGCACAACAAATTATTCCATTTTCATTAACGGATACAATTCGCGCAAATGACAATGATGCACCAGAAGTTCTGGCATCACCTTATGCGTTTGAGCCTGAAGAAAATGAGATTTTAGGTTTGTTGTTACCGAAAAATTTAGGTGTTCAGTTATTCCGTGCGCTACTGGATAGCGCAGCAGGGGAACAAGCGGCTCGTATGACCGCGATGGATAATGCTACACGTAATGCAGGTGAGAAAATTGATGGCTTAACATTGGTTTATAACCGTGCCCGTCAAGCTGCAATTACAAAAGAATTAATCGAAATTATTTCTGGTGCGGAAGCAGTTTAATAAATAACAAAATTAACGATAAGATTTTTAAAAGAGGAAAAGTAAAATGGCAAAAGTAATAGGAACAGTAGAACAAATTCTCGGCGCGGTGGTCGATGTTCAATTTAACGAAGGTGAAATACCTGCGATTTTGAATGCGCTACATACTGAAAACGATGGAAAAACTTTGGTGCTTGAGGTTGCTCAGCATTTAGGTGAAAACATTGTACGTTGTATCGCGATGGATGCGACGGAAGGTATGGTTCGTGGACAAGAAGTGGTAGATACAGGCGATGCGATTTCAGTACCTGTTGGTCCAGAAGTTCTTGGTCGTATTTTTGACGTGATTGGTAATGCTATCGATGATATGCCTGCGCCAAAAACAAAGAATCGCTATGCTATTCACCGCGAAGCGCCTGCTTTTGCGGATCAGTCAACTGAGACTGAGCAATTAGTAACTGGTATTAAAGTTGTTGACCTTTTATGTCCTTATTCTAAAGGGGGTAAAATTGGTTTGTTCGGTGGTGCTGGTGTTGGTAAAACAGTGACAATCATGGAATTGATTAACAACATTGCAAAAGGTCACGGTGGTGTGTCTGTGTTTGCCGGTGTTGGAGAGCGTACGCGTGAAGGTAACGACCTTTACCACGAAATGATGGAATCTGGTGTTATTGTACCGGGTGATAGTGAAAAATCAAAAGCGGCACTTGTTTATGGTCAAATGAATGAGCCGCCGGGAGCGCGTGCCCGTGTTGCCCTTTCTGGTCTTTCAATGGCTGAGTATTTCCGTGATGAAGAAGGACAAGACGTTCTATTCTTCATGGATAACGTTTTCCGCTTTACACAAGCTGGTGCTGAGGTGTCTGCGCTTCTTGGTCGTATCCCATCTGCTGTTGGTTACCAACCAACACTTTCAACAGATATGGGTGCATTACAAGAACGTATTACATCAACAAACAAAGGGTCTATTACTTCTGTTCAAGCCGTTTACGTGCCTGCCGATGACTTGACTGACCCTGCGCCTGCAACAGCCTTTGCCCATTTGGATGCAACAACTGTTCTGTCTCGTGCGATTTCTGAGCTTGGTATTTACCCTGCTGTTGATCCGCTAGATTCAACATCACGTATTCTTGACCCTCGTGTTGTTGGTGAAGAGCATTATAAATGTGCAGCAGATGTTCAAAAAACATTGCAAACATATAAAGCGCTTCAAGATATTATCGCGATTTTGGGTATGGATGAATTGTCAGAGGAAGATAAATTGGTCGTGGCGCGTGCGCGTAAGATCCAACGTTTCTTATCACAACCATTCCACGTGGCAGAAGTATTTACAGGTTCACCGGGTGTGTTTGTTGATTTGGCTGACACAATTAAAGGTTTCCGTGCAATTGTTGATGGTGAGTATGATCACTTACCTGAATCAGCATTCTACATGGTTGGTACAATTGAAGAAGTAGAAGCAAAAGCTAAAAAAATGGCCACTGAAGCTGCTTAATAGGAACTAAAATGTCTGAAAACACATCACAACAATTTAACTTTGAACTTGTTTCATCTGAAGAAAAGTTAGTGTCTGAGCCAGCATGGCAAGTTACTATTCCGGGTGAAGAAGGAACATTTGGCGTGCGTGCAGGGCACAGTTCGCTTGTTTCATCTATTCGTCCAGGTATTGTTGAGATTGTGTCTGCGCAAGGTAATACACCATCCAAAATTTTTATAGCTGGCGGCTTTGCTGATGTAACAGCTACTAATTGTACAATTTTAGCCGAGGAAGCTATGAAGTTGGAAGATTTAGATCAAGGCGATATTGAACAAGAAATATCAAGCCTAAGCTCTAATCTTGATAACGCAAAAGACGATGTTGAAAAAATTCGCCTTACGCGTCAGCTAACTTTAGCCAAAGCAAAACTAACTGCTATCACTGGTCAATTAGCGGCGTAAATCATGTTAAATAAAACCGCTATTGTTACAGGATCAACAGGCGGTATAGGGAAGGCGATTTGCCAGTCATTTCATGATGAGGGCATTAATGTCATTGGCGTCTCTCATGCGCCAGATGAAACAACAGCATGGAAGAACTATGCTTGTGATTTGGCTGATGTGAATACGTTAGAAAATAATTTTAATAAAATTTGTGAAGCTCATGGGGCAACTGCAAATATTTTAATAAATAATGCGGGGGTTTATCATGCGAAGGCATGGACAGATCTCTCTGTGTTAGAATTTGAACAGGCCATGAGCGTTAACACAACAGCACCATTTATTTTGATACGGGCTTGGGCTAATAAGTTGATTGAACAAAAACAATCTGGTGTTTGTGTAAATGTTTCATCTGTATCCGCCCACCTGGGTAGCGTTGACGTTTCTTATGCGGCCTCAAAAGCGGGCGTAAATTTAGTGACCAAAACAATGGCCAAAGCTTTAGCGACGCATGATATTCGTGTGAATGGAATTGCACCAGGGCCCATTAAAACAAAAATGGCGGATAGAATTCCCTTAGATCGTCAAGAAAAATACAAAGAAAATATCCCTATGCAACGGTTTGGTGACGTTAAAGAAATTGCTTCATTGGTTAGATTTTTGACGAATGACCAATCCTCTTTTATCACTGGCGAAACAATTAATATTGATGGTGGTCTTAGTTAATAGACATCCTTACTCAAATATTAGATCTTATTAAATAAGCGTAACGTGGCGAAGGCCGAAGAAACTATTGGTTAGGTAAATTTTATCTGCACCCTTTAGGCGCTCAATCGAAATACTTTCTTGCTTGACTTCACGCTTTTCTATGAATTTTCTACGGGTAACACCCGCTAGTACGCCATCTTTTAATGGAGGGGTAATGAGAATGTTATTTTCTTCGATGAAAATATTACTTGTTGTAGCGCAGGCTACATTGCCGTCTGTATTTGTTAGAATTGCCTCTTGAGCGCCTAGCTCTTCTGCTAATCTACGTGCGGCGTAGCTACGTGAGTAATCAAGGCGTTTACAATTTTCTAAAGCACAGCCTGCTATGCGTGGGAACTCAGTGATAATAGTCGCTTCGCAAGGTTCTGTATTATCAGGATTTTCTGCTAAACCAACACTAATCAGGATAGTTAATTGAGTTGCTCTAGCTAAAGGGGCAGAGACTTCTCCACCTGTGATGGTGGTGCGAATACGTGCATAATTTTCGTTCAAGTTGTTTTTTTGTAATAACTCAACATAAATTTTTTCGAAATCATCGAATGATAAGGCTGGCTCTAACCCAATAACAGTTTTAGCATCATGGATAATACGCTCATAATGTTCTTGGGCGTAAACACCTTTACCGTTATGTGCCAGTATGGAATCAAAAATGCCAATACCTGTTGTGAAGCCACAATCATTGGACGCAATAATAGGTTTATTATCTTTTATATACTCACCATTAAAATAAATAGTACTCATTTTTGTTGCTCCTTATGAAGATCAAAGCTTTCAAATATTTTATTAATTTTCGTATAGGTTTCTTGTAATTCTTGAGCGGGGGTAGACTCACATGTTATACCGCCACCTGCTTGAAGATATATTTTATCCTGTGTGTAAATAAGCGTACGAATGGAGATATTTGTATCCATATTTTGGTTAAACCCGATATAGCCCATTGCACCACAATAGGGTCCGCGTTTAATTGGCTCTAACTCTTCAATGATCTCCATCGCACGAATTTTGGGTGCGCCGGTGATTGAACCACCAGGGAAGCAATTTTTGAGTAAGTCTATTGATGATTTACTTTCGTCTAATTCACCTGTAACCGTAGAGACCAGATGATGAAGCCCTTTAAAGGTTTCGACCTTACAAAGGTCAGTGACTTTCACACTATGTGGCTTGCTAACTTTCGAAATATCATTACGCAATAAATCAACGATCATGATATTTTCGGCACGGTCTTTGGTGCTTTTTGATAGCGTTTCAGGATCTTCTATATCGCTTATTGTACCTTTGATAGGTCTCGTTTCTACTATGTTGTCGTTAACGGATAAAAAACGTTCTGGTGAACAAGATGCAAGTTTTACATCACTAAAATTCATGAAAGCGGAGAAGGGGGCGGGGTTATGTTCACGTAGAGTTTTATAATGCTCAAAAGCATCAAAGTTCTTAGGTTTTTTTGCGTCAAAACGGCGGGTTAAATTAACCTGATACACATCGCCAGCATAAATATAGTCAATAATCCTTTGAACATTTTTTTTGTAATCATCCTCAGAAACAGAAGATTGCCAATTAATATTATCATCTTGGCTCTTTGTTTCTTTTTTACTGCTTATTTTATCAATTAAGAATTTTTTTTCTTGTTCAAAACGTTCATTATCTTCGGCGTGAATAATCAAGCGCATTTCATTTTTTGTATGGTCATGGACTAAGCAATTTGTATAAATGCCAACCATCATATCTGGTACATTAATATCTCTTTGAGCAATATTGGGGAGGGTTTCAACTGTCTGCCCTAAATCATATCCCCAGTAACCCGCAAGACCACCAATGAACGGAAGATCAATATTAGATGCTTCAATTTTGTATTTGTTCAGGCGTGATTGAATGAGGTCAAAAGGGCATTGATCATCAGTAATGCTATAGCTAATAGTCTCACGCGGAGACCAGCAAATAATGCTGTATTGACTTAATGGATGGCGTGTATCGTTGCTATCAAAAAACAGGCTATAGGGCATATTGGACAGCGCTTCAAAGCATCTTAAAATATCTGCTTGATTCCATGTTTCCGTATACGTTTTGAGTTTTAAAACCATACGCTTTTATAGATGAAAACGTGAAAAAAGCCAATCTGGTTCTGAGATTGGCTTTTCACTTAAAGGGAGTTGGTTCTTAACTCTGTATCACACGCTGAAATATCCCTCCTCAGCGTGTAAATTCTTAATTAGAATGGGAACAACACGTCATATACTTGCTGGCCATAGCGCGGTTGTTGCACATCTGTAATTTGTCCTTTTCCACCGTAAGAGATACGGGCTTCTGCGATTTTCTCATAAGCGATGGAGTTATCGACTGTAATATCTTCAGGTCGGATGATTCCTGCAAGTTCTAAAATACGTTTCTCAAAATTCACGCGAACTTCTTGACGACCTTGGATCAACATATTCCCGTTTGGTAATACTTGCGTCACAGTTGCGGCAAGTTTCATTTCAATCTGTTCTTCACGTTCGGTGCTTCCGCTTCCGCTATAGACGGATCCTGCACCACCTTCGATTAGGTTCTCAGTATCTAAATTATCGTTAATCAATTGAGGGAGTTTTGTTTCAAGTCCTAATAATGAATTTAATCCTGCATTCTCAGAAGAGCTGCGACGACGCTCACTTTCGTTGTCGAATTCTGCTTGGTCATCAATATCAATCATCACGGTTAAAATATCGCCGACATTATTGGCACGTTGGTCATCAAAAAATGTTTGACGACTGCCTCCTGCCCAAAGAGAATTATTTTCTGGTTTAAATTCTTCAACTGTTGGCATAGGCATAGAAACAGAACGATATTGTCTGTCTTCTGCTGGATTTTTAATACGGCTCATTTCTGGTGGTTCACCTATGTTGGCTAATCTATCCGCGGCGTTACAGCCTGTTAGTAACATCACCATCATTAAACCTGCGAGCAGGGAGGTTGTGTTCATGCTAATTTTATTTTCTAGACTCATCATTAGTACTCTCCTTATATTTTATTGCACAACAACTGCGTTTTCAGCCGAAACATAGGCGTCAACGGTTTGGTGGCTGTTTAAGTTTGTGACGCGGATAAGGTCACCTTTCGCACCAGATTGTAGGGCTTTACCCTTCGTCGTTAGGACAAGTGGGCCGTCAACATAAGAGATGGTGACACTTTCCCCGCGACCAACTAATTGTGGTGCTTCTAATTCATTTGATACGATTGGTTTCCCTGCATGGGCAATACGGCGTGGAGTTAGTCCAATTAAATCACTCTCGCGCATCAGTAAGTTACTTTGCAGTTTACGCTCTGGCATTTTTATCCAATCAATATCGCGCTTACCGATAATGTCGCCATTTCGTAGGGCTGCCTTAAGAACAGGGATTTCGACGATACGCTCAATAGAGCCGGACACATTTATTGTTTTTACTGGATTTTCAATTGATGGAGCAACGATAGAGGCACGGAAAGTATTTTTCTGATGGTTAAATGAGAAGTTACTAACTTCCATATTTTCTCCAGCTTCTTTTGGTAGAATAATTTCTGGTCGACCAGTATTCATATCCAAATCATACAGACCTGTAATGCCTTCGTTAGAAAGTGAATTACGTAATTTTTCTTCGATGTCTTCATAAGGGATAATAGTTGCTTCACGGCGCACAGTAATACTGTCAGCGCTATTTTCTGGACGCCAAGGCAGGTCTAGTGAAATGGCAATGCGGTACAAAGTACGCGCATTTAATACCATGTCTTCACCAGGGCGAGGGGCGGCACCAATCACATAGTCTGCATTATTGGTAACGCCATCAAATAGATCTTTTACTTTTAAAACATCGCTCGTAACAATGCTGACATCTTTTAAACTAGCGGCAAGGGCAGTGCGCGCGCCAATAAATACACCAGCTAAAATGATGGCTACCCAAAGGTAGACTACAAGCATTTTTGTGGTTAGTGATTTATTCGATTTAAAAATATTCAGCATTATCTACTCCTTATCTTTCAAAGATTATCTAATCTGTGTGATCGTTTGTAACATCTCATCACTTGTACTAATCACGTTTGAGTTCATCTCATAGGCACGTTGTGCCGCAATTAGATTTGTGATTTCTTCAACGATGTTAACGTTTGAATTCTCGATAGCGCCTTGACGAATTGTGCCAAGGTCATCTTCACCAGGCTCACCTGTATTGGCATTACCTGATGCGGTTGTTTCTAAAAACAATGTGTCACCAATGGCTTCTAAACCGCCAGGATTGATGAATTTAGCTAGTTCAATTTGGCCAATATTGTCAAATTCAACTTGATCGGCAATTTTTACCAACACTTCACCAGAGGCATTCACGACAATATCAATGGCCTCTTCTGGTACGTTTAAACCAGGTTGTAATCTATACCCTTGTGGGTTCACGATTTCACCATTTTCATTAAGTTGATAAACACTGGCACGGGTATAAGCGGTTTCACCGTTTGGTAACTCGATTTGGAAGTAACCTTCACCATTGATCGCTAAATCAAGATCATTTTCTGTTAGCTGGATAGATCCTTGTTCATGGAGACGGTAAACCGCACCAACGCTAACACCCAAACCAAATTGTAAGCCTGATGGGAGAGTGGTTTCAGAATCAGCAGAGGTTGCGCCTGGGCGAATTTTATTTTGATAAAGTAAATCCTGAAATTCTGCACGTTGGCGTTTAAAGCCTGTTGTTGTCATGTTGGCGATGTTGTTTGAAATCACATCAACATTTTGCTGCTGTGCTAGCATCCCTGTTGCGCCAATATCTAATGAACGTGTTACCATTTTACTTTTCTCCTTAAATTAAATCTTTATCTATGTATCTATGTGTAAATTTTGTTATTCAACTTTTGCTAATCTTTGCGCTGCTTCTTTCATGCGGTCATGCTCATTTTTCATCATGTTCTGCACGGATTGATATTCGCGGTGAACATCAATCATGCGGGTCATCTCAACAACAGCCAGAACATTCGATCCTTCAAGGCTTCCCTGAACAACGCTTGTATCTTCTGGTGGTTGTGGCTCGGCATTGGTCACATAAAGACCATTACCAGCTGGGTTTAATTCTTGTGGGTTATCAAATTCGGCTAAAAGCAATTGTCCGATTTCACCATCTTCAGTTGAGACAACACCTTTTCTATCAATGTAAACATTTGCGGCATCTTCTGGAATTCTGATCTCACCGCCACCTTGGCTAGCAACGGGAAGGCCCATAGCGTTTTTAATAACGCCATTTGCATCCTGTGTTAAATTACCAGAGCGTGTGTATTGAACACCTGCTGGTGTTTGAATACCTAAGAAACCATTTCCAACAATCGCAACATCTAGTGGGTTGCCTGTCACTTTTACTGGACCTGGATCAAGCATTTGGTATTGACCATAATCCAACACAAGCGACATATCTTCTTCCATATGTCTTGGGTCTGATACGTATTCACTAAAGACCATGTTTTGTGCGCGGTAGCCTGATGTGTTGATATTGGCAACGTTATTGGCAATGATCGACATATTTTCTCTTAGAACAACTTGTTTTGATAATCCTATATAGAGGGAATTTTCCATTTTCTAATCCTGCCTATTACTTTCTAAAATATTAAATCTCCCCTTTCTCAATGCATAAGCCGTGCCAGAAGTAAAAATCTTTTGTTTTCAATAGGTTGTTTATGAGTAAGCGTGTTGATACGGGCAGGGATAGCCTTCTTTGCTGGAGTCGGGATTACGTTAATAGGTAAGTTTTGCCGTGATTGAACGGGTACACTATTCAGTTTTGTGGTCAGCCTTGTGGGTTTTTCCGCAATTTGGCTAGTCAGATAGATAGGATTGTCTCTATAATTAACTGAATAATAAATTAGTTTATGCTATGATTTAATTTAATAATTTCCATTTTTCTCATAGCTGTAGAGATAAAAGTTAGGACACCTTAAATGACTGATGCCCAAGTAAATGCTTCCCTTGATGACGATGAAGACGTAAACGATGAAGAAAGCGGTGGTGTTTCTAAGAAAATGCTCGTGATCATCGCAGCTGTTGTTTTGTTGTTCGGTGGGGCGATAGGCGCTTATTTCTCTGGTGCTTTGGATAGCATGATGAGCAAAGAAGCTGCCGAAGAATCTCATGATGGTGCAGATGATGGACATAGCGGAAGCGCCGGTATTTCTAAGCTTAATGCAACATTCTTAGAAATTCCTGACATGATTGTGAATTTGAGCAGTGATGATGGCCAGCCACGTTATTTACGTTTGGGTGTTCAATTAGAGTTAAAAAGTGAAGCAAATAGACTGGCTGTTGAGCAAGTGATGCCTCGGGTTGTTGATCAATTTCAAACATATCTGCGTGAACTGCGTGTTAAGGATTTACGCGGGTCTGCGGGGATTTACCGACTTCAAATGGAATTACTGGCGCGTGTGAACGCGGCAGCCTACCCTGTAGAGGTGCAAGATGTGCTATTTCAGGAAATTCTGATACAATAGTCATATATTAAAAAGTCGGCATGGTTATTGCTACATAGTCACTTAGAAGACGAAAATAACTAGAAATACAAAAATGAGCGATACAGATACAACAACAGAAGAAGAGTTAGAGAAGAGCGCTGGTATACCAGATCCGTCTGCCGAATCTGATGCGCCTATTAATTCTGATGATGAGGATGATGCGGATAGCCGTATTCTTAATCAGGAAGAAATTGACTCACTTCTAGGGTTTGACGATGAAAGCTTAAACACAGACGAAAACTCTGGTGTTATGGCGTTGATTAATTCGGCAATGGTCAATTATGAACGCTTGCCAATGTTGGATATTGTGTTCGACCGTTTAGTGCGTTTAATGTCCACAACCTTGCGTAATCTAACATCTGATAATGTTGAGGTATCACTGGATCAAGTGTCTACAGTTCGTTTTGGCGACTACATGAACTCAATTCCGCTACCTGCCATGCTGTCTGTGTTTAAGGCGGAAGAGTGGGACAATCACGGTTTGATGGTCACAGATAGTGCGTTGATCTATTCTATCGTTGACGTATTATTGGGTGGGCGTAAAGGAACACCTGCTATTCGTATCGAAGGACGCCCTTATACAACAATCGAAACTAAGCTTGTCGAGCGTATGGTTCAGGCAACATTGAGCGATTTGTCGTCAGCTTTTGACCCGTTATCACCCGTTAGTTTTACCCTTGATCGCATGGAAACAAACCCAAGGTTTGCGGCCATTACTCAAGCAAACAACGCCTGTGTGCTAGCGCGCCTTCGTGTTGATATGGGGGATCGTGGTGGTCGTGTTGAGGCAATCATTCCTTATGCAACGTTGGAGCCTATTCGTGAGCTACTCTTGCAAATGTTTATGGGTGAAAAATTTGGTCGTGACTCGATTTGGGAAAACCATCTAACACAGGAATTGCATCAAACCGAGGTACAATTACAGGCAATCTTGGGTGAAAAAGTTGTTGCTCTTGATGATTTATTAAGCTGGGAAGTTGGCACGCAAGTCATGTTTAATACCTATACGGATGAAGAATTAGAATTGCGTTGTGGTGACGTACCTATGTTCCGTGGACCTGTTGGTCAGAAGCAAGGAAACATCGCCGTAAAAGTTGATAAATATATTCAAAAAACGAAAGAAGATGATCTATGAGCTATGGATTAGGCTTTGTTCTCGATGGCATTATTTTAGTATTTTTATGCGTAACAATTTTTTATGCGGCGCGTTTGACAATCTTCTTTAAAACTTTCCGTGAAGGACGTTATGGTCTTCAGCGTTTAATTAATGATCTATCCGTTTCGGTGACCAAGGCTGAATCAGCGATTGCCATGATGAAGAAGAATGCTGTTGAATCTGAAAAAGATTTACGTGATTTAGTAAGTGAGTCCAAATTTTTATCTGATGAATTACGCTTTATGAATGAAGCTGGAGACGGCTTGGCAAAGCGTTTAGAACGTTTAGCTGAACGTAATCGTGAGCTTTTGACCTTAATGGAAGGCGCTGGTGGAATTGGAAATATTCCAGGCGAAGCACCGTTGCCTAAAATTACCGAAAAACCAAAAGCTGCTACCAGAACGAAACGTAAGGCAAAGCCAGCGAAGCCATTTGAAAAAGACGTCTTTCGTATTGAAGAGTTTGAAATGGATCAGATGGACCAAGATGATGAAGCTGATTTTCAAGCCTTTAGTGTGATGGATGATGAGCCACTTATGAAGATTGAAAAATCATCAACTCAAGATAATGCATTTTCAATTTTTGATCGGGACCTTGAAGCTGATGTTGTTGAAAAACCAAAGACGCAAAAGAGTGATCAGCAAGAAGAGCAATTCTACTCCCGTGCGGAACAAGATTTATATGAGGCGTTGCAACGTAAGAAGAGCGCCAAAAAGAATACAGGTAGTAAATAATGAATTTTATGCCACGATTTAAAATATTACAGATACTTATCTTGATTGCTGCCATTGGCTTCGGTGCGCGTTTTAGCGACTTTGTTAAAGATGTGGCAAGTATGTCCAAAGTGACAACACCTGCGCAAGCGGCGGAAGCGCCTATGGCTGATGTTGAGATGGAAGAACTTGGCCCACCTCCCTCTGCTGATGAAGATTCGGACGGTGCATTGGTTGAGCCGGCGATGAAATTTAATGAGAATAGCGAAAAAATTGAGATTGCCACTGAAGTGACGGCTGAAGCACCAGAGTGGCGTGACTCGTTGGATGAAGACTATGAAGGCTCAGAAATTAACATGCAATTATTTGAAGATTTGGCAGAGCGCCGTAAAGCATTAGAGATGCAAGAGCGTGAATTATCCATGCGTGAAGCATTGTTAACGGCGGCAGAACAAGAGATTAATCAAAAATTCCAAGAGTTAACTTCTATCAAAGGTGAAATTGAAGAGTTACTCGCGACACAATCTGAAGAAGAAATAGCGCGTACGGCAAGCCTCGTAAAAATTTATGAAGGTATGAAGCCGAAAGACGCAGCGCGTATTTTTAACACGCTTGATAAGGATGTTTTATTACAAGTGGTCTCTGAAATGTCAGAGCGTAAATCGGCGCCAGTCTTGGCTTCAATGGAACCTGAAAAGGCGCGCCAATTAACGATGATGTTGATGGAAAAGAAATCACTTTCGGGTATTACGGCCAATATTTTAACGCAACAATAAGGGGCTAAATATGGCCTATAGACGCCGTAGAAAAGAAGATAGCCACGAATATAGCACGGGTAATTCAGGGCAGTTGATGAGCTTGTCCTTGTTCATCATGTTGTTGGCCTTTTTTATTGTTTTAAACTCAATCTCTAGTTACGAAGAAAATAAGCAAACAGCGGCGATGAAGTCTGTTGATGCGGCGTTTTCTAAAGATGCACTTGATCTTGATGAGAGCCCATCTATGACGGAGGCAATTGAAAAATCAGTTCATGAAGGGCATGTGTTTGACCGCTTAGATGCGTTATTTGATTCACAAATTTCTACCTATGATGTGAAGGCCAATAAAGCCACAGGCACAATGGTTATAAAATTACCGCTGGAGGATTTTGCCCGTGCAATGAGTGTCGTCAATCAAAAAGATTTGACCAAGATGCCCTCAACACGTGTGGCGGTGAGGGGTAAATTTTTTCTACCAACTTTAGTTTCTTTATTGCAGACAGAACGTGATGGCGTGCCGACGCGCATGGAAATTGCCATGCATGTGCCAAAGAATCCAGCTTACTTACAAAACCAAGAGCCTGAAAAAATATCAAATATAATGAGCCGTATAGCAGGTTTTTCACAAGAATTGGAAGAGGTCGGCTTTCCGCAAAAATTAGTGAATATTGGTATTAAAAAAGCGAACCCTAAATTTGTGACGTTAACATTCCACCTCCATAATGAATTTTCTTTCACTAAAAAAGATACGTTGAAGAAAGAGGAGGTATCCTCTGATGGTTGATATAAAAGATAGCGACATAATAAAAGCAAAAGAAAAGGCTGCCGAACCACCTAAATATTATCGCCGTCGTCGCCGTATTGCGGATAGTGAGCAGGGCTCTAGCACATGGCTAATTTCTTTCACGGATGTAATGGCGCTGATGCTGACTTTCTTTGTTTTATTGTTTGCGATGTCAAACCCTAAAATGGAAAAATGGGAAGAGATGACCAACACAGTGCAAAAGAATTTTAATAAATTCTATGGACAACCTTTGGAACGCGGAAATCAAGAAACGCTGAATATCGAAAAAGTAAATTTTTCCAGAGCACTTAACTTGACCTATCTAAGAGCCATTATTGAAAAACTAGTCGCGCAAGAACCTACCCTCAACAATGTACAAATTATAGAGCTTGATGACCGGTTAATTATTTCACTTCCTCAAGAGTTATTGTTCGATGCGGGGTTGGCTGATGTTAAGCCTTCGTCTGAAAAAGCTTTATTTGCCTTAGCTGGTACATTGAACCGTATTAAAAACAGATTGGAAATTGCAGGACATGCTGATCCGCGTCCTATAGGCGCAAATAGTGAGTATAGCTCTAATTGGGAATTGTCATTGGCGCGGGGCATGAATGTTGCCGCAGCGTTGGAAAATGTTGGTTATGCCCAAGATGTTATCGTGCGTGGTATGTCCAGTGGGCGTTACTATGATTTGAGTAATGATTTTACAGAAAATGAAAAACTAGACCTGTCACGTCGTGTTGATCTTATTGTGATGAAAGATGATGGAAAACGGTTGAAACTTTTTGATATTGGTCTGCCTTGACCTTGTTCTTTATGCCTGCCTGTGGCAAAATTCTACAATGATAATGCATCTCAAATTTCCCATCATAACAGGCTTGTTTTTAAGTCTATTGTTATGTCTATGGGCTGCACCAGCAAATGCTCAAGATAGTGTAGATGTTAGAACAGGTGCACACGCCGATTATTCTAGATTAGTCTTTGAATGGTCAAATGTGCCATCTTATGAAGTTGATCAACAGGGTGATAGCTTGATGATTAATTTTGCCAAAGAGGCAACGCCGAATATGTCAGGCATCAATACCCAAGGCCTTTCCAATATTGGAACCGTTTCTGTTGCGTCACCTGCGGGTGAGCCATTGGTGGTGAAGGTGCGAGTTGCCCCTGAAAGTAAGTTACGTCATTTTAAAATTGGTAAACGAATTATCGTTGATGTGTATAATGGTGCAGGTGAGCCTATGAGGGATGCAAGCGCATCAACTTCAAAGTCTCTTCCTCAAAGCTCACCTAAAAAAAAAGAACAACCATCAGTTCCTGTAGCCAATCCTCCGACGCAAACTACCTTAGCCCAGAAGAATCTTAACGAAGCTGATAAGGTAGTGGCGCCTACCTCTTCTTTATCTACAAAAGCTAAAGTTGAGATGCCAGCTTTGCCGATGGTTAAGGTACAAGGCGCTCCTTTAGTGGGAGATCAGCCACATGTTATAACGCTTAGTTCTACCAAGAACGTTGGTATGGTTGCGTTTGAGCGGAGTGGTTATTTATGGATTGTGCTAGATGACCCTAGTCTGAAAGTGGCCCCTGTTATCTCTGGTCCTAGTGCGGATAAATTTCCGAAATTTGAACGATTTGATTTGAATGGCGGTGTTGCCTATCGTATGCGCCAGCCCGACGGTTTCTTTTATTATGCTGAAGGTGGTGGCCAATTATGGCGTTTAATTGTTACGCCAAATGCTCGCCGTTCAAACCCTGTGCGTGTTGAAACGATGCATAATGAAGATATGTCTGGGGGAAGTTTAACATGGGCAATGAACAATACTGGTCGTGTTTTAACCTTAAATGACCCACTTGTCGGTGATAATATTAGCCTCGTTTTAGTGACAGATTCTGGTCAATATGCAGGCGCGGGGCGTAACTATGTTGAGCTTAGAACATTAGATTCATTTGTTGGGTTAGCACTTGTACCAAAAGCAAGTGATTTGAAATTAGAGGCTATGAGCACAGAGGTTGAAGCGAAGCGTACGCAAGGTTTAGCGCTTTCACCAAAGCGTGATACAGCACCAGTTGAGCTGAAAGCAGATGTTCAGGATATTGTTGAGGAAGAAAAAGCTGATCCAGACTACGTTGAAGAGGAAGTTTCACAATCCAGAATATATAATTTTGGTCGCTGGGAAATGGGTGGTGATGGCGTCTTGGAAAAGAATACGCGCGTATTGATGATTGGTCTTGGTGATAAAGAAGGTGGCGCAAAAATTGAAGATTTACTGACGATTGCTAAGCTGGATTTAGCGAATGGACGTGGTCACGAAGCATTGGGGATTTTGTCTCTCGTTCAAGAGGAGTTAAAAGGTATTGAAGAAACACCAGAGTTTTTGTCATTGCGTGGTGCCGCAAATGTCATCTCTGGTAAGCCTGATGCTGCAATCAAAGATTTATCAGTTGATAGTTTAAAAAAATTTGGTGAGATTAAGTATTGGAAAGCAATGGCATTGGCTGGTTTAGAAGACTGGAAGCAAGCCAATGATAACTTGAATAGTGATTTTACAATCATTGATGAGTATCCAAAACATATTAGAGAAAAAGTAGCACTAACCTTGGCGGAAGTTTCTTTGCGTAATGCACGCATTGATGAAGCCGAGGATCTTCTATCTTTGATTGACTCTGATGATGTACGACTTTCTTTATCCAAAAAATCGGCATGGAAATATTTGATGGGTGAGCTTTACCTTCAATTAGGTGATGATGAAAAGGCATTAGAGTATTGGAAAAAATTATCTAATGGTGAGGATGATTATTACCGCGCAAAGGCTGGACTATCACTAACTAAATTACAATTAGATAACCAAAAGATAACACCAGCTAAAGCTGTTGATCGCCTTGAGGGCTTGCGTTACGTGTGGCGTGGAGATGAGCTTGAGACATTAATTAATTACCGTTTAGGCGAAGTCTACATTGAAAATGATGATTACATGAAGGGCTTATCTGTTTTAAGAAATGCAATTTCATTATCACCTGAATCAGAAATGGCGCGAGAAGTGACAGATTTTATGTCACAAAATTTTCGTGATTTATTTACCGAAGAGCGTTTAGCGGAAGTATCACCTCTAGATAGCCTACAAGTGTATGAGGAATTCAAAGAGCTAACGCCAGCAGGCAAAGAAGGTGATTTATTTGTCTTGAAGTTGGCTCAACGTTTGGCTGATGCTGATTTATTGGGACGTGCAAGTGCGTTACTTGAGTACCAATTAAAAAGCCGTTTACAGGGTGCTGATGCCTTGACGGGGGCTATTCGTTTGTCGGCTATTCGCCTGTTAGATAACAAACCAGAAATGGCCTTAGATGCGCTAGATATTGCTCAAAATGCTTTGGGGCAGGCACGTAACGCTGGTGGAGATTACAGTGCGCAGGCGCGTCAGATTAAATTACTTAGAGCGCGTGCTTTATCAAAATCAAATCAGATTAATGACGCATTGCAGGAATTATCAAGCTTAAGCAATGGCGAAGATGTTTTACGCTTACGTGCCGATATTGCTTGGGAAGGAAAGCGCTGGCCTCAAGCGGCTCAAGCCTTTGGTACTCTTATTCAGCAAGATGCAGTTTCGACGACACAACCACCAAGCAATTATGAAGCAGACTTAATTTTAAACCGTGCTATCGCCCTTAATTTGGCTGGAGATCGGGTTAGTCTTGATAACTGGCGCCAGAAATATGATGCGGCGATGAAGCAGAGCAATAAAGCGCAGTTGTTTGATTTAATTACCCGTCAACGTACATTAGGGATGGTGAATAATAAAGACACCATCACAAATCTAGTGTCCGAAGTTGATATGTTTGGTGATTTTTTACAGCGCTATCAAAAGGGCAATTAATCTAAAGTTAATCATAAAAGAATTATGATTTAATGTCATCCACCGCCGACGACGGCGCTGACCTCGGGCGTGTTAAAGCTTTGAACGAGAGACCCAGAGATAAGATACCAACCATCCACCAGCACGAAGAACACAATCTTAAAGGGGAGGGAAATCATCACGGGTGGTAACATCATCATCCCCATCGACATTAGGATAGAGGCGGTCACCATGTCAATAATCAGGAATGGCAGAAATAGCATAAAGCCAATTTCAAAAGCGCGTCGCAATTCAGAAATCATGAAAGCGGGAATAAGTACTTGGATAGGCACCTCCATTGCTTCTTCGACAGGGCCAGTTTCGCTGAGGTCCATGAACAGCGTTAAATCTTGTTCACGTGTGTGGAGCAACATGAATTCTTTAAACGGATCAAGGCCACGCTCAATGGCGGTTACTTCGTCAATTTCTTCATTTAATAATGGCACAAGCGCATCATCATAAGCACGCTGAAATGTAGGCGCCATGATGAAGAATGTGAGGAATAGTGCGAGGGAAATCATCACAGTGTTTGGCGGTGTTTGTTGTACCCCAATCGCAGTTCTTAAGAATGATAGCACCACCACAATACGGGTGAAGGATGTCATCATAATCAAAATCGAGGGTGCTAAAGATAAGATGGTTAGTAGGGCTACTAATTGAACAACACGTCCTGTCACAGAACCACTATTTTCGCCACTTCCCATGTCAATCGTGATGGCCTGTGCAAGCGCTGGGTTTGTTGTTAGAGCAATAAGGAGTAATCCACATAACGCAGAAAACCCAATGCTTAACGCACTAAATAAAAATAGTTTTTTGTCGCTGTCGCTTAATTTTTCACTAAGCTGAGATAGCGTATTTTTAATGCTTTGTTTTGCCATCGCTCTTTTTACTTTTTAGGCCATCAACGGGCGTTTTAATATTTGTTTCAATGACAGTCTCGCTCGAACTACCTAAAAGCACAAGATGCTGTGTGTCATCACGTTGGATCAATAGGGCACGTCTACGCGCGTCAATCGGCAGAATTTCTACAATCTTAAGACGTTTTTTATTTGGGGATATCATCACGTTCGTACCAAAACCAAAGCGTTTTAACACATATGACAGTCCGCCCATTAAGCAAAGCACAAAAATAAGCGCTACAAAAAATTTGAGATAATCCATATAATCCATGATTCATACCCTAACGTTAAGCAAGCAGGTTAGAAAGTGCTTTTGAACGGTTGCTAACATATTGGTTTTATAGGGGTAATTTGAATTGCTCGATTTGTTCTTATTTTGTTCTTGGCTATAGGATTAAAATCCTATATCTTCTTTCTTGTAATAAACAAAGGAGAAGAGCATATGCTGGGTTTTTTAAATGGTATTGGTCGAGGCGCTAGTGTTGGTCAGCTTACACTACAAACATTATTCGCGCTGCCGTCTGAATTTTTATCGCGTTGGACACCTGATTTTAATATCTACGAAAAAACTGATGGTAGTTTTGCCACTGATTTTGATATGACGAGTGTTAAACCAGCAGGCTTGGTAGCTTATGTTGCAAAGGATGGTAATGATACAGTAGGTGACGGTAGTGAGGGAAGCCCTTATCGTACTCTCCAAAAGGCCTATGATGTTGGGGGTGTCGATATACGGATTAAGGCTGGTTTGTATGACCGTGCCGATGCTTTTACGTCCGCAAATTTTCTACCAAATAGAAATGTTGCGCTTACAGCCGTTGATGGGGCGGGTAGTGTAATTTTAACGCGCTCATATAACAGCCTTTCATGGACACAACAAGCAGGTGCAAATAGCGATGTATATTTAACAAGTGCTGCTAGTTGTATGTTTGTCTTGGACAGAGCAGCAATAGGTAGAGTTGATGAATTGCAATTAAATGAGGTTGATGAAGTGCCAATTCCGCTGACAGAAGTAGGCGATATAGCAGCATGTCAGGCCTTGGCGGGATCATATTTTTATTCTGGTAGCGACCTTTATGTTCATACATATGACGACAGAGCGCCTGACGATGATGTTCTCGCACTATCCAATGAAGGGTTCATGTGGTTCTATTTTGGCACAAGCCAAACCTTCTATATGGACGGTATTGAGATATGGGGTAGAGGCGCGGTACGTACGGAACATAGCAATGCGAATAATAATATTATGGCCGCAAAAGATTGTGGGTTTAGGTTTAGTGATTGGGTAATTGCTACGGTGCGGGTTCAAGGCACGCGAAATAATTATTTTATAAATTGTCACGCTA
The DNA here is from genome assembly GCA_018608245.1 of Alphaproteobacteria bacterium. Classification (GTDB taxonomy): domain Bacteria; phylum Pseudomonadota; class Alphaproteobacteria; order Micavibrionales; family Micavibrionaceae. Next base: position 29,160 of record JABAZY010000028.1, read on the forward strand.
GTGACCACACGACTGCTGATGCTTTTGGGTATGCGGCGGCGAATGTGAATGTTACGACAAGAGCGTTAGAGGTAAATTGTTCTGCGCGTCGAGTAGGAAATTTAGGGGCAACAAATGATAATGCTTTTACCTCACATAATAACGCAGCCGTAATACGGTTGAACGCTTATGGTGAACTAACTTACGGGCCTATTATTGCAGATGTTCTAGGGTCTTGCTCTATGAATTTAGGATGTGTAGCGGGTGACTCTTTAGTTCCAGGTAATTCTCAGGCAAGAGTTGCTTTCCAAGTAGGGACGGTATCAAATTTTGATTTAGCAACATCCAAAATGTGGATGAAAAACTGTACAGCCATGGGTGAGTATTATGATAGAGGTCAAGCCAATGGCGGAGAAATGTTTGATCTAGGTGGTTTTACAGGTGAGAGCACAGGCGGTGATTATGGTACGATAAGTTAAAGTACTGCTTCGTTGTTATCGCCAGTGTCGTTTATCTTTTTGTAAATTAAACTGATAAAGGCGACCTCAACACATAGGCAAGTAAAATAAAGAAAAGTGCTTGTTGTGTTTAAAATAACGAGGATTATATCTATATAAATTTGATCAAGATTATTGAGTAATAAAGGTATAAAATTTCCTGAATAGTTAAAGATAATGTAAGGCAAAAAAATCAAAGTTAAAACGATGTAAATTCTGAAAATATTGCCGTCAACTTTTTTTATTGAAGCGAGAATTTTTGATAAATTAAATCTGTCAGTGAGCGCGATAGTTGGCCAAATAAGTATGAGTGATGCTAGTAATAAGCCACTTATTAAAATTATTGTATATTTTATAACGTATAAGCTTTTTAAGAGCCCATCATAAGGCATATTCTCAGATAATTTTTCGAGGGCTTTTTCCATTATCAAATCTTTAAAAAAATAATCTAAACCAGCAAAAAAAGCTAGAATAAACGTAAATAACATAATAGCTATAGCTTCTTTTTTACTTAACTTAAAAGACCAAAATAAACGAAAAATAACTTTGGGCGTTTCAATTCCTCTTTTGTAAATCCACGTTTTTAATTCGGTTTTATTCAAGATAAGATAGCGATAGAGTGGGATTATGAATGCAAATGTAATGATAGCGTCAATAAATAATGTGTATAAATTAAGTTGCCCAAGGTTATATAAAATATTTTGGATTGGGAGTGTAAAATTATTTGAAAATCTAGGGTAAAAATAACTTAAGTTTAGATAAATCAAATAAGCTACAAATGGTAGCCAGCAGTACAAGAATAAAATTTTTCTATTTTCAAAAGCTAGTTGAATAGATTTTTTAATGGTTGGAAAAATTTTAATTCTGAAAGCTTGTTTCGTTTCAATCATTTTTATTGCGACCCGCCAGATGGCTTGAAGGTGTTTTGGAATTCTTTCAGTTGAATTCCTAATTGCTCCAAAGTGGTGATCATTTCGGCCATGGCGGGTTGGATTTTAATCGCGTCTTCGCGTTGCATGTTGAGCGTTTGGTCACAGAGCAGACCAACCTCATTATCTAAATGTGATAAATCGATTAATTTGCCGTCATTCAATTTTTCTTGCGCGCTTTTGATGAATATTGTTAACTCATTCATGCGGGTAATTATTTGATCAGGATTTGCCATTATCGTCGTCCTTATGCTCGTCTTTATTATCTTTATTCATAACATCTTTTAAAACGGCATCAAAGGGATTTGCCTGCCCATTTGCCCGATAAACGTAAGAAAGCACCTCAGCCACTGCCATAAAGGCATCAGAGGGAATAGGGCTATCTAGCTCAATTTTGGCCAACATTTCGGCCAAATCAGCGTCAGTACGGATTTTGATGCCATTCTCTAACGCAATCTGCAAAATTTGCTCGGCAAGTTTTCCCCGTCCAGCCGCGGTTACAATAGGAACGCTGTTCTCCCCAGAGCTGTCTTTGAGCGCAATAGCGGTCTGGCGATCCGGTTTTTCTATTATATTTAAAGGCTTTAGCGCATTTTCATCGTCTTTGGCGTAGCCATCATCAAATTCATCTTTATCTTTACGCGACATTGGCACGGTTCCTGCAATGATAGGGGTAAGGTTTAACAATCATTGATACTAAGGTAGCGAAATGACGATACAAAATATAGCATTATTCCAAGCAATGGGCGCAAAAATGGGTTATTTGAATACCCGTCAGGGCTTAATCGCCAATAACATTGCCAATGCGGATACCCCAGAATATCGCCCACGCGACCTTACAAAGGTAGATTTTGGTGCTGTTTTGAAAGACGTCACAGGCTCTAGCAAAATTCGTGTTAATCAAACCCGCGCAGGACACATGATCCCAGGTGGCGATATTGATAACGCAAGAGATAGAAAAGTACGCATGACGTACGAGGTAGCGCCAGCAGACAATGCGGTGATTATCGAAGAACAAATGGTGGAAGCGACAAAAACCACAATGGATTACAACTTAATGACCAGTTTAATGCGTAAGAATGTCGGACTTATCCGTACAGCGCTTGGCCAAAATAGATAGAGATAGGATTTGAAGGAGTAAATAATGTCTGATCTTTTATTTGATACGTTAACAATTTCTGCACACGGTATGAGAGTACAGGGTGAGAGAACACGTATCATTTCAGAGAACATTGCCAACTCCAGTACAGGGGCATTAACACCAGAAACAGAGCCATATGCCCGTAAAGTTATTACGTTTAAAAATGAGATGGACAGGCAGCAAGGCATACGCTTGGTGGAGGTTGAAGATATTACTGAAGACCGTCGCCAAGATTTCCCGTTGAAATTTATGCCTGACCATCCGGGCGCCAATGCAGAAGGCTATGTGCGCATGCCGAACGTGAATATGTTGATCGAAATGAACGACATGCGTGAGGCACAACGTAGTTATGAAGCCAATGTTGGTATGTTGGAGCAAGCACGTTCTATGCACTCACGCACAATTGATCTTCTACGATAGAAGATTTTTGTGCTATACTGGTATTAGAAGTATTTTTTAGGAGAAATTAGATGATTGATAAAATTAGCAACCCAGCCGCAGCCGCCAATGCTTATGCCACTCAGGCCAAAGGAATTGAAGCACCAGGTTTAGAGTCTAATGAAAAACAATCATTTGGTGATATTTTAAAAACTAAGGCAATGGATGCCGTTCAAACATTACGTCAAGGCGAAGCAGCCTCTGCCAGAGCCGTAACAGGTGAAGCAAGCTTACCAGAAGTTGTTGGCGCAATTACCGCATCAGAATTAACGCTACAAACAGTCGTGTCCATCCGTGACCGTCTAGTAACAGCTTACCAAGAAATTATGCGTATGCCTGTTTAGGCTTTAACTTAGCGAGAGTGACGCCCTAAATAATTGCGTCCCTTTTTGAGTTTCTTTGAACTCGTAAATTACTTTTTCAGAAGATCCATTATTCTTTGCGGTTAGCAGGCCTTGTTCCCTCATGGTTGCTAAATCTTTTCCAACTTTGTCCCATACTTCTTGTAGATCCGGTGCTGATGATCTGTCTTGATTAAAAGCTCTTATTTCTTGAGGTGTTACTTGCTTAGGAACCTTATATGGTCGGTCGCCACCTAACTCCTGAACTGCGTTAGAGGTGACCATTCTTGTAAACACAGTATTTTGAGAGGGCTCAATTTCACCTTTGAAAATTGTTGCGTAAGCTTCTATGGCAAAGTTTAAAGCTTCGCCCACTGTTGCTAGTGCTTCTCTTACTTCTTCTTCATTAAGTTTGGCCATGTTTATCTCCCTAAATTCTGTTTGTGCTTTTGATACGCGTGCTGTTGCACCGGCGTGTCTTTTTTTTGCGCGTCGCAAAAGAGCTTCACGTATAACAGGGCTTTTTACTTCTACCGCCGTTTGTCTTGCAAAAGAAATGTCGCCTGCTGCTAATTCTGCTTGGGCTTTAGTTCGGTTTAGATTCTTTTGTGCAATCTTCAGTGCATCTGTAACGCTATCATCAGACATAGTTATACTTTTTTAATAAGTTATGAAAATAAACTATCTGTTTTCTAGAATATCTGCAACATGTTTTATGTGGGCAGAGCCGATTTCACAGCATCCGCCAATGATTGAAGCACCGAATTTCAGCCAATCTTCAACAAAACCTCCATATTCAGCGGGGTTGAAATGACGTTTTTCGATAATGTCGATGTCACCACGTTCACGGGTTTGCGGAATAGGTGCAAAGCCGTTGGCGTAAGCACCTAAAGGCTTATCTGTTATAGCGCTTAATTGCTTAAGGGCAGGAGAGATGGCCTCTGGGATACAGCAATTGAATAAGTAAGCCTCAATGTTTTCGATATCTTTTAAACGTGCATGAGCATCCTTAATGGATGTTTCATCACGTAAAAGCGCGCGCGGGTCATCGGTTAATGTCCATGCAACCCATACTGGAACCCCAACTTCACTAGCGGCGCTCGCGGCAGCGTAGGCTTCATCAGCGGTGGTCATGGTCTCACACAAAAACAAATCTACTTTGCCTGCCGTAGATTCAATCATTTGGCGATATTCATTCTGCATCTTGTTAACGTCACGTTCTATGTTTGGTAGATAGGTGCCGTAAAGGGGCGGAAGACCTCCCGCAATTTTAACATCCTTGTTGCTTGCTTTGTCACGGGCTTCGATGGCTAAGTCGCAAGCAAGGCTTGTTAGCTCATGTGCGCGATCTCCTAAACCAACTTGTTCTAAACAATGCTCACCCGTACAATAGGTGTTGGTGGTAATGATGTCGGCGCCTGCCTCAATGAACTCAATATGAATATCACGCACGATTTCAGGGGCTTTGAGTAGTCCATTACTTGACCAGATAGATAGGTCACCGCGGATACCACGCTGATATAGTTCTTGCCCCATACCGCCATCAAGAAGTGTGTATTTTGTGTTATTCATTGTTAATCAGCCCGTATTACTTAAAAGTTTGGAGTTTTTTAGCAGGAAAAGATTAATCATTCTATAGGTTTGAGGCACATAATCTGATAAATTTAGATATGAATCAAAATGAGCTTATTGATATTACCCGCCAAGCGATCATGCTGATTATTCAGATTGGTACGCCGGTCATGATGGTTGGGTTGGTTGTTGGGGTTATAATTGCATTGCTACAGGCGTTAACGCAGGTGCAGGAAATGACGCTCGTTTTTGTTCCTAAGATTTTAGCAATCTTTGCGGCTATCTTTGTTTTCCTACCAAGCTTTGCAGCGATCATGATTACGTTCATGGAGCATATTGCTGATAAGATTATCGGCATAGGGTAGGGGATGCCAGTAGATGGAATCCTTTAACACATTATCTCTCGAAGAATTTTTGGTCTCAGGTGTTTTCGCGTTTATCATGATTTTTGTGCGGTTGGGTACAGCGCTAATGCTTATGCCAGGGATTGGTGACTCGTTTGTCCCACAGAATATTAGACTCTATATAGCGCTTTCTATGTCCTTTGTGTTAATGCCGATTGTGCAACAATATATGCCATCACCAATACCGCCTTTTATGACGTTGGCGGCGTTGATTATGATGGAATTTATTATTGGGTTATTTATAGGTACAATCGCAAGGATTTTAATGGCAGCGCTGGATGTTGCAGGGATGATTATTTCTATGACGGCAGGACTAGCAAATGCGCAAGTCTTTAACCCTTCTTCGGCCTCGCAAGGGTCGGTTGTGGGCGCTTTACTATCAATGACTGGTGTGCTTTTTATCTTTGTTACAAACCTACATCACATGATGATTTATGGTTTGGTCGAAAGCTATCAAATGTTTCCAGTCGGTGGTGTGCCTGATGCGGGAAGTATGGCGGAGATGGTGTCAAAAACCTTATCCATGAGCTTTCTCATAGGGTTTCAAATTGCAGCACCTTTTGTTGTGATTGCGATGATGATCTATATTGGTATGGGCGTTTTATCTAGGTTGATGCCACAAATTCAGGTCTTTATTCTCGCGCTACCGATACAAATTTTATTATCAACCATCACACTGTTTTTTGTTCTATCTGCGATTATGTTATTCTGGGTCGGTAAGTTTGAAGAGGGCATGGTGTTCTTTTTAACGTCAGCAGGGTAAGGGGGCGTGATTAAATGAGTGACGGTAGCGAACAAGACGACTCCCAGAAAACCGAAGAACCCACCCCGAAAAAACTCGACGAGAGTAGGAAAAAAGGGCAGGTAGCGCTGTCGCGTGAAGTGAATAATTGGCTGATGTTATTTGCGGGTACAATTGTGATTGTGGCAATGGGACCTACCATGATGCGTGGGCTTCGTGATATCATGAAAAGCTATATTGAGAAGGCGCATATTATGCCCTCTATGCCTGGCGGGTTTGCCTATGTGTTTGGAGATGCGTTTTGGGCTGTTTTAGGGGTGCTTGCTCTTCCATTAATGTTTTTATTCTTTGTGGCCTTCATTGGCCCTTTTGCACAGATAGGCCCTTTATTAGCGCCAGAAGTTTTAAAGCCAGATATCAGCAAGTTATCTCCGATAAAGGGGTTTAAGCGTTTATTCTCAATGCGCTCACTGATGGAGTTCGTTAAAGGAGTGTTGAAAATTGCAATTGTAGCGATTGTCGGCACTATTTTAATCATGCCTTATTACCAAGGGATTGAGCATCTAATTAATATGCCTGTAGAGGCTGTGTTGGCAGAGCTTTTAATCCTAGTTCTTAAAATGATGTCTGGGATTTTGGTTGTGTTGATGGCGGTGGCTATTATCGATATTGTCTATCAACGCTATGAACATCATAAGAAAATGATGATGACCAAGCAGGAAGTTAAAGACGAGTATAAACAGACAGAAGGTGACCCACATGTCCGTGCCAAGCTTCGTCAGTTACGTCAGGAAAAAGCCCGTGCTCGTATGATGCAAGCTGTTCCCGAAGCAGATGTTATTATCACTAACCCGACCCATTTTTCTATCGCACTTAAATATAAGCCTGATGAAATGGATGCGCCTGTACTGATTGCTAAGGGCATTGATGAGGTGGCGATGCGTATCAGGGAAGTTGCGGGCGAACACGATATTCCGCTTTATGAGAATAAGCCTTTGGCGCGCGCCCTTTATGATAACGTTGAGATAGATCAACAAATCCCAGCCGAGCATTATCAGGCTGTGGCTGAAGTTATTTCCTATATCTTCCAGCTTAAGAACAAGCTCTAAGCTTTATTGAGCTTAGCGAGGGAAAACTTGCGCCAAGTTAAGGAACGCTCTGGTCATTAGGGCTTTAACTGTGGCATCCTAATAGGATTATGAATCAACAAAATAGCGCCATAGAATTTGTGAACGCCCAAAAGGCAAAAGAAGCGATCCCGAAAGAAGGCGAGCGTTTAAGTCTTCATGACGTCTTAATAAGCGTGTCTTTTTTAGTTGCTTACATTGCGTGCTGTTCATTGCTTGCTGTTGTTATGCAAGGAGAGCCAGTGAATTATATTCTAATTGGCTTGCTGGTTGTTATCATTACGATCCTAATTTATTGGATACATCTTTATGTTCATAAGTTACGCCGTAAAGAAAAACAGAGCAATTTACTGCATAATATTTTTGGCGGTGAATACATATCTTTTATTGTGACGGATGCGGAAGGAAAAACGCTCTATCATAATAAAAGTTACAATAATATGTGTGGGTTAAAGGAAAACACTAATGCGTTACTTTCTCATTGGGTAAATAAATTCCCCGATTCTGTTCAGACCAGTAACATCCTTAAAAAATTAGTGGAGCAGGCGCGTCTGAAAGGGAGCGAAACAACCGAGCTTTATTTAAGCGCAGATAATGATGAGAGTAAATATTTCTCAGTAACTGCTTATATTATTGACGCTGTGCCGGGCGCGGTTCACTGGCAGTTTGAGGATATCACGCTGGCGCAGGAAAAGGCACGTCACTTTAAGGAAGAGCGTGAGAAGTTAATCGACTTTACGGATAACTCGCCTGTTGGGTTTTTCTCGGTGGATGAGCAGGGGCGTTTCTTATTTGTGAATGCAACATTAGCGCGTTGGTTGGGGAATGATATTAAGCGTCTGTTAACGCGTGGTCGCTTGCATACATATTTGGAAAAAGTGCCACAAAATGCCGCTCCTTATGACATTGTTGAGAATGGTGGCGCACGTCAGGTGACTGAAATTGTGATGAAGGGGCCTGCGGGGAATAATTTCCTTGTGAGTATCAGTCAAACTGTTGTCACCGAAGAAGATGGCCGCGTGCGTACCCGTGGTGTTGTCCATGACCTTACACAAGAACGTGAAATGCGTCAGGCATTGAAGGCATCGGAAGATCGTTTCCAACGCTTTTTTGAAGAAGCCCCGCTGGGCATTGTCTTAGTCGATACAGAAGGCGTTATTCAAGATTGTAATATGGCCTATTCCGCACTTGTGGATATTGATGTGAAGAAATTAGAAGGCATGAAGCTGAAAGATTTGATCGACGGTGAGAATCGAGATTCGATGTTGGCGACCATCACAAATATTGAGCAGGGGCAGAAAATGTCTGTGCCAATGGAGATTGTTTTACGCGCCGATGGTGACCGCAAAATTGCTACGCAAATGCATGCTAGACGCTTTAAGCATAGTGAAGATATTGTGCTTCACTTTATTGATTTAACTGAACAAAAAGAGCTTGAAACTCAATTTGCGCAGTCACAAAAAATGCAAGCCGTTGGGCAATTGGCTGGTGGTATTGCACATGACTTTAACAATCTGCTGACGGCTATTATTGGGTTCTCTGATCTCTTATTATTACGCCATAAGCCGGGTGACCCATCTTTTGGCGATATTATGCAGGTAAAGCAGAACTCTAATCGTGCGGCGAATTTGGTGCGTCAGTTACTCGCGTTTTCACGTCAGCAAACGTTACGTGCGAAAGTTCATGACGTTACGGACATCCTTACAGAAGTGTCTCATCTTATCCGACGATTGATTGGTTCGAACATCGAACTTGATTTGAAACATGGCTCAAATCTTGGGCTTATTAAAGTTGATGAAGGGCAGATGGAACAAGTTTTGATTAACTTAGCTGTGAATGCCCGTGATGCGATGGAAGGTGGCGGTAAGCTTACTATTTTCACTGAAAACTTTGAGAATAAGAAGACCAAGAAATGTATTGAAGATGATATGCCAGCAGGTAGTTGGGTTAAAATTTCAGTTCAAGATACAGGCTGTGGAATCGCTAAGGAAAATCTAACCCGTATTATTGAGCCTTTCTTTACGACTAAAGATGTCGGGCAGGGGACGGGGCTAGGCTTAGCGACGGTTTACGGGATTATTCGCCAAACGGGTGGGTATTTAGATATTGATACAAAGGAAGGTAAGGGCACGACCTTTGTGATTTACTTTCCAAGATTATCAGAGGCAGAAGCTGTACAAGAAGATGCCCCTGAGGTGAAAGAAATAGATCAATCCACGCGCGATCTGACGGGCACGGCGCGTATTTTGCTTGTCGAAGATGAAGATGCCGTAAGAACCTTTAGCTCACGTGCGTTGGCTAATAAAGGCTACGAAGTACTCACCGCTGAAAACGGCTCGGCAGCGCTTAACTTGATGGAGAATCAGGAGAATAAAAATATCGATTTGCTCATTACTGATGTGATGATGCCAGATATGGATGGGCCAACACTCGCGCAACGGATGCGCCAAGATTCGCCGAAGCTTAAAATTATCTTCATATCGGGTTATACGGAAGATAAATTGAAAGATCATATGGGCGAAAATATCTCATTTTTACCAAAACCATTCACTTTGACGCAATTAGCAGCGAAGGTGAAAGAGGCTCTGGAAGCTTAATACAATCGTTTTCAAAAATTAATCCCAACTAATTGTTCTTTTTTTGTTCTTTTTTCTAGACAATGAGAACATATGGTGTACATTAGTATTTATCAAATAACGAAGCCCATTTCATTTGTGCGTAAAAAACTAGCTTATATGAGCCACACTTGAACGCCATTGGTGCTTATGTAACAAGAGAAGGATATAAATTATGAGTGTAACCCCAATGACAAGAGAAAATTCTATGCATAAAAATGATGATGAAAAGAACAAAGCTTTAGATGCCGCCTTAGCACAAATTGAACGTGCTTTTGGTAAAGGCTCAGTGATGAAATTATCAGCTGATAATAACCCAATGGAAGTTGAATCGATTTCAACAGGTTCTCTAGGTGTTGATATTGGTTTGGGTATTGGTGGTTTACCGCGTGGTCGTATTACAGAAATTTATGGACCAGAAAGTTCTGGTAAAACAACATTAGCGCTTCATGTGATTGCTGAAGCTCAAAAAGCTGGTGGAAGCTGTGCAATCGTTGACGCAGAGCATGCGCTTGATCCTGCTTATGCAAAGAAATTAGGCTGTGATGTTGATAATCTTTTAATCTCTCAACCAGATGCTGGTGAGCAAGCCTTAGAGATTACAGACACGCTTGTGCGCTCTGGCGCGCTAGATGTCATTGTTATTGATTCTGTTGCGGCGCTTGTGCCGAGAGCGGAGCTCGAAGGTGACATGGGTGACTCCCACATGGGCTTGCAAGCACGATTAATGTCACAGGCTTTGCGTAAATTGACTGGGTCAATTTCACGCTCTGGTACGGTTGTGATTTTCATTAACCAAATTCGTATGAAAATTGGGGTTATGTTTGGCTCACCTGAAACTACAACAGGGGGTAATGCTTTAAAATTCTACTCATCTGTTCGTTTAGATATTCGCCGTATTGGTGCAATCAAAGATCGCGATGAAGTGGTTGGTAACCAGACACGTGTAAAGGTTGTGAAAAATAAAATGGCGCCTCCATTCCGTCAAATTGAATTTGATATTATGTATGGTAAAGGTATATCAAAAACAGGTGAAATTATTGACCTTGGCGTTGCTGGCGGGTTTGTTGAAAAATCTGGTTCTTGGTTCTCTGCAGAAGGTGAGCGTATTGGACAAGGGCGTGAAAATGCCAAACAATATTTGCTAGATCACCCTGAAATGATGGCTTCACTGGAGCGTAAAATCAAAGAAAATGCTGGTCTTGTATCTGATGCGCTGTTGGTCGGTCCTGAAGGTGATGAAAAAGCACCTGCTTTGGAAGTTGTTGAAGAGGCGCCTGCAGAAAAGAAAACTGCTTCTAAAAAAGGCAAGTAATCTAAATACATAATTTATCTTAAGGAGATTTAAAATGAGCTTTAATGTTATTGAGGTGCAAGAGAATATTATTGCCCAAAGCATCATGTCAAAACGTGCTGTGATTTCAAAGCAAGACAGAGCGTCAGCAGAGAAATATATTGAGAGCATCACAGACAGATTTGTGCATAAAGATTATGAAGGTCAACACGATATGTGGTGGGCACGAAATGAAGGTCAGCCAGTACAATGGTTGTACTACATAGAGTAGATGTTTTTTTTAAAGAATTTAAGATTTGGAATATGAGCCCAATGATTAGATAAGTTTAAGCCCTTTATGATTTTTTCTTCTCTCTCGAAAATTGTAAGGGGCTTTTTGATGGAGTTGAGGACCTTACCCTTTTTCACGCATGATGCGTTGTTTGTCACGGCTCCAGTCACGATTTTTCTCAGTTTGACGCTTGTCGTGTTGTTTCTTACCCTTACCAAGGGCAATTTCTAATTTTACCATGCCGCGCTTATCAAAATATAATTTGGTTGGAATAACGGTATAACCTTGGCGGGCAACAGCCCCCATAAATTTATCCATCTGACGTTTTTTCATGAGTAATTTACGTGGACGACGTGGCTCATGTTGCAGGTGTGGGCTTGCTTGTTGGTACTCACTAATATGGGCGTTGAGCAAATGCAACGCACCGTCTTTTTCACCAACATGTGATTCAGCAATCATTCCTTGACCATGACGAAGAGATTTTACTTCTGTACCCGTCAGCATAATACCAACTTCCAGAAAATCCTCGAGCGCGTAGTCGAATTTTGCGCGTTTATTATCTGCGACAACTTTATCCGTAGAGATTAGACCAGATTTCGATTTCTTCTTAGGGGCCATATGTTCTAGCCGTGTGCTTTTAACGGCGTGGCCTCAACAGTTTTTAAATTAGCGTGAGTAATTGCTGTATCTAAATTTTTCTCACAAGCTTTTGTCGCATTAACCAAGGGCAAACGAATGTTATTAACACATAGTCTTAATTGCGATGCCACATATTTAACAGGCGCAGGTGAAGGTTCGGTAAATAATGCTTTATTGAGAGGCGCTAATAAATCACGACAACGCGACATTTTCGCAATATCACCATTCATCCATGCTTCCTGCATTTGTGCGCAAAGGGCAGGCGCCACATTTGACACAACAGAAATACAGCCGTGACCGCCTTGAGCCAAGAATGCTGTTGCTGTGTCATCGTTACCTGATAGCAGGCAAAAATCATTACCGATTTTGTTGCGTAAATCTAATGGGCGACCAAGATCGCCTGTTGCGTCTTTGACACCAACAATATTTTTGAGTTCAGCTAAGCGTGCCATTGTGTCATTGGTCATGTCGATAATGCAACGCCCTGGAATATTATAAATAATGATTGGAATATCAGCTTTATCATTTAATAATTTATAATGTTGGTACAAACCTTCTTGCGATGGTTTATTATAATAAGGGGTCACAACAAGGGCAGCATCTGCACCATCATCTTTGGCTTCTTGTGTTAATTCCAATGCTTCGGCCGTACTATTGGAACCCGTTCCCGCAATGACAGGAATACGTTTATTAACGATTTCAACACAGCGTTTAACGAGTTTTTTATGCTCATCATGCGTTAATGTTGGTGATTCACCCGTTGTGCCACATGGAACAACGCCGTGCGAACCTTGCTCAACTTGCCATTCGACAAAGTTGTCATAGGCAGGCCAATCAATCTCGCCATTTGTATCAAATGGCGTAATAAGCGCCGTAATAGATCCTTTAAACATGTTTACTCTTCCAATAAATTCTTTGTAATTGCTTGCAAAACTAGCGTCACCCTATAGATTAAAGAATATTCTTGCAAGAAAAACGATTAAATGGAGGCGACAAAACCAATGGGTTTGCGTATTTTATATAGACATTGTGTAAAAATTTTACTTTTAAGCGCCTTTTGTGTGAGTTTAAGTACTCAATATAGTTTTGCTGCATCATCCGCAGTGATTAATGCGTTAAAGCAAGCTGATGCCAAGAATTATGCGCAAAGCCGTCAGACAATGGCTGGTGTTCGCAACCAAACTGAACGTGATGTTTATACTTGGTTTATTTTGGCCAATAACAAAAATGGTGCTGATTATAATCAAGCGACGCAGTTCATCCGCGACCATAAAGATTGGCCTGCGCTAGATAAAATCAAGGCAAATATGGAGAAATCCATACCATCTAATGTTTCCAATGCAGAGTTGGTTAAATGGTTTACGCGCTATCCACCCGTAAGTACCAAGGGGATGGAGCGTTATTTAAGTGCACTTATGTCACTTGGGAGAGCTGAAACAGTTAAGTCAGCTATTAATCCTTGGTGGGAAACAGCGGATTTAACCCGTGAACAACAGCAATCATTTTATAGTCGTTATAAAATATATCTGACTAGAGATAGCCACATTAAACGCATGACAAATTTATTTGATCGTGGGAGCCGTGCCAACGCTTTGGCGATGGGGGATGTAATTAGCGGCAAATATAAATTATTGGCGAATGCGCGCTATGCGTTGCAATCAAAAGGGGGAAACCCAAACGCGCAGATCGGCGCGGTGCCGGCCAGTTTGCAAAATGATGAGGGGCTTTTATATGACCGTTTAAAATGGCGTCGTAAAAAAGGGTATACTCAAGGGGCGATTGAAATTTTAAACAGTGCACCCAAGATATCAGACAAAGCAAAAGCCAAAAGATGGTGGGTTGAGCGTCACATTATTACACGTCGTTTGATGGAAACGCGCCAATATAAGCAAGCTTATCAGGTGTCCTCCCGTCATAAGCAAACGGAAGGCTTTCCAAGATCTCAGGCGGAATGGGTGTCTGGTTTTTTGGCTTTGAGATTTACGGATCAACCTAGACGTGCGTTTACTCATTTTGAGACGCTTTATCGAAATGTCTCCAGCCCTATAAGTAAAGGGCGTGGTGCTTATTGGGCAGGGCGCGCAGCGAAAAAACTAGGGCAAACTGATGTGGCGCGTAAATGGTTAGAAGCCGCGGCGCGCCAACCAGAAGTATTTTATGGTCAAATGGCGATAGAGGCATTGGGACGTAGTCCAAGGGATTTCAGCTTGTCTGTGCCTTCTGTGTCATCTGAAGACAAGGCGCGGTTTAGCGGTGACCCAAGGGTAAAGGCCACACGTATTTTGTCAAAAGCGGGGCAGATAAAATCAACAGAGGCGTTTTTATTTCATATAGGCGAAGAGGCTAAATCTGCGTCTGATTACGCACTTATTGCTGATTTGGCTTCGGGGTTGAAGCAGGAGCATGTGGCGATTAAAATGGCGCAAAAGGGAGAGCGGGAAACAGGTAACAGCTTCCATAAATATACTTATCCTATGTTGGTTAGTGAGTTGAAAAAAGTCGGTGATGTTGAATGGGCTTTTACCAATGCCATTATTCGCCAAGAAAGCCGATTTAATCATCGTGCCAAAAGTCATGCAGGTGCGCGAGGGCTTATGCAGTTAATGCCAGCAACTGCGCGTGAGACAGCGTCGAGAGCAGGGATGGCACATAATACATCGTGGTTAACATCACGCCCTGATCATAATATTTATCTCGGCACGCGTTATTTGCACCAGATGCTTAATCGTTATGATGGAAACTATGCGATGGCAGCGGCGGCCTATAATGCGGGGCCTGGGCGTGTTGATAAATGGTTGGTTGAGTTCGGCGATCCACGCCGCGGACAAATTGATATGATAGATTGGATGGAACTTATTCCAATCTATGAAACCCGTAATTATGCGCAACGCGTTCTTGAAGGTGTTTATGTTTACCGTATGCGGTTACGTGGAACACAAAAACCACCACAGACTGAAATTCATGTAACTATGAAATAGATCATTATCTTTTTTCTTATCTATCAACGTGATAAGGGTAAATAAGTCTCAGCTTGGCCTACAATAGTATGTATTAATAGATTTTTATGTAAAATTATACACACGTATAGGTTGAATATAAGTTTCATAAGAATAATAAGAAAATATAACAGGGCCGACATATATGAGTGAAGTAATAGGGACTTCTTCAAAAGACAAAGCACAACAGGGTAAATATTGGATTTCAAGTAGTCTTAACGACATTGAAAAAATTATTGTGCCGTTTTTGTTAGAAGGGGAGAGCAATAAAGAGATTGCCTATCGTTTAGGCATGGAGCTTCCCACGACCAAATACCATATGCGCAATATATGCGATAAATTAGGGGCTAAGAATCGAACACACGCAGCGCTAATCATCCAAAAGACTTTTTATTCTATAGGCTTCGTTTTCTTTCTATAGCGCGGGAATAATGTTATGACTGTTCTATGTTAACAGCTGTAAAAAAAATTAACTTACCAGAATGGATTTTAACACCTCAACTGAAGCAGTTGAGGGCTGTATTAAATGATGCTGACTTAAGGGCGCCTCAGACATTGCTTGTTGGTGGATGCGTTCGTAATGCGTTGATTAATGCAACGCCCACGGATATAGATTTAGCGACTAAATTGCCTCCAGAAGACGTTATGAGATACGCGCAGGAAAATGGCTTTAAGGCGATTCCTACGGGCTTAGATCATGGTACTGTGACAGTGGTGGTTGATGGGCAAGCATTTGAAATAACAACTTTGCGCAAAGATGTTGAAACGGATGGACGTCACGCAGAAGTGAATTTTACAGATGATTGGATCGAGGATGCAAAGCGTCGTGATTTTACAATTAATAGTTTGCTCGCTGACCTGCAAGGGAATGTATTTGATCCGTTAGGTGACGGTGTAAATGATTTAGATAATAAACGTATCGTATTTATAGATAAAGCCGCAGAACGTATAGGAGAAGATCATCTTCGTATCCTTAGGTTTTTCCGTTTTTATGCGCAATATGGACAAGGTGAAATAGACGCAGAAGGACTTAAAGCTTGCGCTCAATTGGCTGATAAAGTCTATGAATTGTCGCGGGAGCGGATAACGCAGGAATTTCTGAAGATATTGGCCGTTGATCATGCGGACGACGTTTTAAAAATAATGATTGATAACAAGGTGCTGTTGAAAATTATTGATCAAAATTATCAGCCTGAAATATTAGAAAGATTGTGCGCGTTACAAATTGAACATGATGCAGTGAATATTGAGGCACGTTTATTTGTTCTGGCAGGTAATAAATCCTGTATTTTTGAGGATTACTTACGTTTGTCACATGCACAATTGAAATTTATCATCAAATTGGAAATGGCTTTGCACGCTGATTTTTACGGTGATGCGCGCGCGCTTAAGAAGGCGATTTTTTATCATGGAAATGATTTGATCTGTCAGGGGTATTTATTGGCCGTGGCGTTAGGGAAGGTTGAAATACAAAATGATATGATTAATTTCACCAAAGAATGGCAAGCACCAGTTTGTCCGATAACAGGGCAAGATTTATTAGCCGAAGGCTACCAAACTGGCCCTGAGTTAGGTGTCGAACTCAAACAACGTCAAGAAGAATGGCTTGAAAGCGTTATTTAGTTTCTAAAGTTGGAAATTTGAATCCAGTATTCCAATCTTCGCGACGTTCATTTTGTGCGAATGGGGTTGCAATATTAGCTGTAACCACCTGATGTGCCCCCTTTGATGTGCCAATTACAACTGACCAATGACCTCTTAGTATCTTGGGTACGTCTGATAATAATTGCTCTTGATTTTCCCTGTGAAACAATGCGTCCTACGTGATTTTATGCGATCGTAGCGGCACTAAGTTTTCCTGATGAGTTAGTTATTGCATTTAAAGCATCAAGTCTTGTTTTAAATATAGCCATCAAACTAATCCTTTTTAGTGTTTTTTTTAGTTTTATTAAGTTAAGTTATGGAATAAGCCAATTAAATTATGGCAACTAAAGCCACTTTTCCATGGCCGTTTTGCTTCGGGGGCAGGATACAGTTGTAGTTATTAGTTTTGGCTATCCAAAACCTCCTGCTGCTCCTATTCCATGGCTTCCTACGCCTGCTCCAGTATGGAGCGTTTGTTTCCCAATATGAGCAGTGTGTAGTACGGTACGAGGATAGTCTTCCTGATAAAAGTGATTAGACAGAAACCATCTCTTGCCTTCTGGGAGAGGATTATCACGGACAAAATCGACTAGCTGATCTGGAGAGGTGGTGTCATTTGATTGTGTGAGAACGCAAGCAAAGGTAGGTTGTTCATCTTCTGTGGCAACACAGAATAGGCCTGTTATCTGCTCTGCGCAGTTCATTAATCCTTTTTCTATCGGTGTGGGTTCTTTAAACATTTTACCCTCCTTGTGGATATTGTTAACCGCAATATTAAGGAGGTTATATGTGGTTTATTTCGCAGAATCAATAAATTATGATAATTATCTTTACGGCCACTTTACTTCTGGGGGGAGGGACATGAGGATGGCGTCAGTGTTTCCGCCAGTTTTTAAGCCAAATGTTGTGCCTCTGTCATAGAGTAGATTATATTCAACATAGCGGCCGCGCCTGATGAGTTGTTCTTCACGTTCGGCTGAGGCCCATGGTTTATTCATGTGTTTGCGCACGATTTTCGGGTAGACGTCTAAAAAAGTGCGTCCAACATCTTGTGTGAAGGCAAAATCATCGTTCCATCTATCTTGTCCATCTTTTGATGAAGCAAGATAATCGTAGAAAATGCCACCGATACCACGCGGTTCATTTCGGTGGGGAAGGTAGAAATAGCGATCACACCATTCTTTATACTCTTGGTAATCGGCGACGGGGTGTCTATTGCAACAGCGCTCAAGCGCACCGTGAAATTCTTTAGCATCTTCAGTTGTTTCACGTGAAATCATAAACATAGGTGTTAAGTCTGCGCCACCGCCAAACCAGCTTTTTGAGGTGACAATCATCCGCGTATTCATATGAACAGCAGGGACGAGGGGAGATTGCATATGGGCGACAATTGAAATGCCCCCAGCCCAAAACATACCGTCGCTTTTGTCTGCGCCAGGTATTTTGCGCGCAAATTCAGGAGAGAAGGCACCATGGACGGTTGAGATGTTAACACCGACCTTTTCAAAAACACGCCCACGCATGATGGATATCTCACCACCACCGTGAAGGATAGAGCCTGATTCATTTGGTTCACTGCCTTCTTCGCGTGCCCATGGGTTGCGCTCAAAGCGGCCTGCAGGCAGGTCGGATTTATTGCCACCTGTTAGTTCATCTTCAATTGCTTCAAATTCGCTACATATTTGGTTGCGTAAGTCTTTGAACCACGCGGCGGCTTTGTCTTTTTTATCCTGCATATTATTTACTCACTTTAATTTGTCTTAAGGCTTCGCCTGTGATGATGGCTGTGGCGTTTATCACATTTAGTGATCTTGCCTGTCCTGACATATTTATAAGCACGCGGTTTTCTATGCCTTGATGTATGTCAAGCGGTACACCTGCGCTCTCACGTCCTGCAATTAATATGTCATTATCGTTAAATTCAAAATCCAAATAATCCACCGAGGCCTTGGTGGACATCAACACAAAGCGCCTATCAGCGTATGTTTTTTGAAATGACCCCCACGAGTCGTGGCGGATTAGGTCAACTTTGTCGACATAATCCATACCTGCGCGTTGAATTTTTTTTGTATCCCAAGGGAATCCACAGGGCTCTATAATATCAAGAGCAATGCCTAGGCAAGCGCATAAACGCATGGCAGCGCCCACATTCTGGGGGATATCAGGTTGGTAAAGGGCGATGTGTAAGCTCATAATCGGTAACTTATGTTTTTTTTCATGAAAAATCTATGCAAAGCTACAATTCTTAGCTTGTTTTTTATCATTGGATGATGGTAATTCAATGTGTTAGATTTCTAGAGAATGAAATTTAACGACTATTCATTAACAACTGAAGATTTTTTATATTATGAGTTCTTCTACTAAAGACCCAAAAAATGGCGAAACACGCCGCGATTTCCTTTATTTGACTGCAGCTGCCTTTGGCGCTGTTGGTGCTGGTTCGGTGGCGTGGCCATTTATTGATCAGATGAATCCTGCGGCCGATACATTGGCACTGTCGACAATTGAAGTGGATTTATCGCCAATTGAAGAAGGCCAAGCAATCACGGTTATGTGGCGCGGTAAGCCTGTTTTCATTCGTCACCGTACTGCAAAAGAAATTGAAGAAGCTAACGCAACGGACATTACAATGCTTCGTGATCCAGAATCAGACTCACAACGTGTGAAAGAAGGTCAGGAAAAATGGCTTGTGATGGTTGGTATTTGTACACATCTTGGTTGTGTACCATTGGGCCAAAAGGATACTGATAAAAAAGGCGATTTTGATGGCTGGTATTGCCCTTGTCATGGATCCCATTATGATTCAGCAGGGCGTATTAGGCTAGGCCCCGCACCAAAAAATCTGGAAATACCAGACTATAAATTTTTAAGTGATACTTTAGTGAGAATTGGATAAGGCAGAGTAATTATGGCTGGCGGTACAAGAGAAAAATTAGATAATCCTGTTATGGAGTGGGTAGATTCCCGTCTTCCTATCTTCACAATGATGCAGAAGGAATATGGTGTTTTTCCAACCCCTAAGAACTTCAATTATTTCTGGAACTTTGGTGCAATTGCCATGGTGATGTTGGTGACAATGATCATCACAGGTATTACATTAGCAATGCATTACGTGCCTCACGCTGATATGGCGTTTGATAGCGTTGAGCGTATTATGCGTGATGTTAATCATGGTTGGTTGTTACGTTATCTTCATGCAAACGGTGCCAGCTTCTTCTTTATAGCCGTCTATATTCATATGTTCCGTGGAATGTATTACGGATCATATAAGCAACCACGTGAGCTTCTATGGATTTTGGGTGTTGTGATCTTCTTGCTGATGATGGCAACAGCGTTCATGGGCTATGTGCTTCCTTGGGGGCAAATGAGCTTTTGGGGTGCGACGGTTATTACCAATCTTTTCTCTGCTATTCCTTTAGTCGGTGACAGTATTGTGACACTTCTTTGGGGTGGTTTTTCTGTTGATAATCCGACACTTACGCGCTTTTTCGCACTTCATTATTTGATGCCATTTGTGATTTTTGCTGTTGTGTTCTTACATGTTTGGGCTTTGCACATAACAGGGTCAAATAACCCGTTAGGTGTTGATGCGAAGGGTAAGCAAGATACGTTGCCGTTCCATCCTTATTATACAATGAAGGATGCATTTGGGATTTTGGTCTTTTTGATTATTTATTTGGGTTACGCATTTTTTGCGCCCAATGATTTGGGACATCCAGATAACTACATTCCTGCTAATCCATTAGTCACGCCATCGCACATTGTGCCTGAATGGTACTTCTTACCGTTTTATGCAATTTTACGTGCTATTACATTCGATGTTGATTTGGTATTAGTTGCGGTGGGTATGGTTGCCTTGGGCGTTGCATTTATAGCAACACCTTATAAATATTTAGAATCAATCTTAAAAATGATGGAAAAATCATTCTTAAACTTCCTTGGCTTTTCAGCGAAGAATATCAAAACGTTAAAAGGAGTAGGTCTTATCACTCTCGGTTTAGCAATTTTGCTTAATTACTTTTTGAATGATTTTAATTTTACGATTATTCCAGCTAAGCTTGGTGGTGTGTTGGCTATGTTTGGTTCAATTGCTATGTTATTTGCATTGCCATTTATCGATAAGCATCCAGTTCGTAGTTCGCGTTTCCGCCCTTATTACAAAGCGGCCTTTTTGATTTTTGTCGCAAATGCGTTTGTTTTGGGTATTTGTGGCGGTAAGCCAGCGGAAGGTTTCTGGGTGCCATTATCACAATTAACAACAGCTTATTATTATGCTTTCTTCATTGTGGTCTTACCAATTTTAAATAAGAAAGAGCCTGTGCTTGAGTTACCATCAAGCATCAATGAAGCTGTGCTTGCGAAGAATAAAGATAAAAAATAAAGGTCTATGTCTATGTTGAGAGTTATTTTATTGATTGGTGCTTTGGCCGTTTCCCCTGTTGCTCATGCGGCAGGCGGTGGTGGGGAGAAACTTCCAAATGAACATTGGAGTTTTGAAGGGCCGTTTGGCACATATGACCGTGGCGCGTTACAACGTGGATATCAAATATACTCGCAAGTATGTTCTGCTTGTCACTCAATGAAATATTTGTCTTATCGTAATTTGAGCGCGCTTGGGTATTCCCCAGATGAAGTAAAAGCGATTGCCTCACAATATACAATTATCGATGGCCCAGATGACGAAGGCGAAATGTTTGAACGCCCTGGTAAGCCAAGCGATAGGTTTAAAGCACCCTATGCGAATGATAATGCAGCCAAATACGTTAATAACGGCGCGTTACCACCTGATTTGTCATTGATTACAAAGGCTCGTCCAAATGGTGCAAACTACGTTTATGGCCTTTTGACAGGTTACGAAGATCACGCCCCAGAAGGTGAAGAACTTGCTACGGGTCAATATTGGAATAAATATATGGACGGTCACAAAATTGCGATGGCACCTCCATTGGCGGATGAAGTTGTTGCCTACGAAGATGGTTCAGCGACAACGCTTGATCAATATGCACGTGATGTTACTCAGTTCCTTACATGGGCAGCAGAGCCTGAAATGGAAGTGCGTAAACGCACAGGGATTAAAGTCTTATTGTTCCTATCTATTTTCGCCTTCATTATGTGGCGCGTGAAAAAGAAAATCTGGAAAAACGTTAAGTATTAAATTTAGTATTTAACATAGTCATAATTTTTGGGTGAGATGTATATCTCTCTTGTCAGAATCTGTAAATACGCTAGAATCAGCGTATGAAAGATTATCAAAAAGACATTATCAATTTCTGGTTTGAAGAAACAAAACCTCAACAATGGTTTCAGGTGAATGAAGAGTTTGACGTGTTGGTACGTGAAAAATTCTCAGAACCTTATGAAATGGGCGTGTCTGGACAATTTGAGGATTGGCGTAATAGTGCTGATGGCGCGTTAGCTTATTGCATATTGTTGGATCAAATGCCCCGTAATATGTTCCGTGGTACACCAAAAGCCTTTGCGACGGATGACAAGGCACTCATCACATCAAAATTTGCGATTTCCAAGGGGCTGGATCAGGTATTGTCACCAATTAAACGTCGTTTTCTATATTTACCGTTTGAACATAGCGAGAAAATCAATGATCTACATCGCTCCGTCGAACTATTTGAAAAAATGAAGGATGAAGATCCGTTAGGGTATGATTATGCTATTCGTCATTTAGATGTTATCCAAAAATATGGACGTTATCCGCACCGCAACAAGATTTTGGGGCGGGATAACACACCAGAAGAGGAAGAGTACCTTGCTCAAGACGGCGCAGGGTTTTAAGATAGTGCTTATGATTCACAACCCATTCTCTGTTGATCTAACGGAGTAGGAGATAAGACTATAACACCGTCCTTTGTACTACTGAATATTATCGCAGGCGTCTGCCTTCTCTTATGGGGGGTGAACTTGCTACGCCTTGGTATTACGCGTGGGTTTGGGGCGCAGTTACGCAGAACTTTGGCGGCGAGTACAAGTAGCCGTATTAAATCATTCTTCTCTGGTATGGCCATTACGGCTTTACTCCAAAGCTCTACAGCGACAGTGTTAATTGTGGCAGCCTTTGCAGGGCAGGGTATGATAAAATCTGGTGCGGGTCTTGCGATGGTCTTAGGCGCGGATGTTGGAACCACGCTTGTCGCACAAATTTTCTGGTTAGATTTATCGTTACTTATCCCAATTTTTATTGTGGTTGGATATATCAGTTTTTCAATGGATCGTTCAGGACGCATCAAAAACCTTGGACGCATACTTATTGGGTTGGCGCTTATGCTGATTGCGTTGAGCATGATTAAGACAGCGGCAGCACCACTTAAAACATCCGAAGCACTGCCTGTTATCTTAAATATCTTACAAGCGGATTATTTATTTGCGGTGTTATTTATCGCGTTATTAACGTGGGTGTCTCATTCATCACTCGCAATAATCCTGCTGCTTATGTCTTTTGTGGCGGCGGGTGTTTTACCGTTAATGCTGGGTCTGTATATGGTTTTAGGCGCAAATTTAGGCGGAACTATTCCTCCAATTTTGGCAACCTTGAAAGATCACCCAGAGGCGCGTCGAATACCAATTGGTAATTTCCTTATTCGATTATGTGGGGTAGGTGTTTTATTTTTCACGCTCCCTCTTGTTCAACCCTATATTGAAATGATGGATGATAATGCGGAGCATCAAATCGTTAACTTCCATATGATGTTTAATATTGCGCTGGCGGTTGTATTTTTACCATTTACGCCAATGATTAGCCAACTATGTACTAAGTTTATTCCTGATAGGGTAGAGCCTGATAATCCAGGTACAGCACGTTATCTGGATTTAAAAGATATGGACACACCTTCTATTGCGCTGGCATCCGCAACACGTGAGACATTACGGATGGCTGATTTAGTACAACGTATGTTGGAAGAAACGATCACAGTTTTTAAAACCAATGACAAAAGGCTATTGGAAAAAGTACGTGAAGATGATGATGTGATTGATAAGATTTACTCACAAATAAAATCTTACATGGCACGCCTGTCACAAGAATTTATGGACCCGAAAGAGGCACAACGTTATGTGCAGATTTTGACTTTCTCGACAAACTTAGAACATGCAGGCGATGTAATTGATAAAAACCTTATGCCAGTGGCATTGAAGAAGATTAAGAGCGATAGCCATTTCTCTGAAGAGGGGATGAAGGAGATTGAGCATATTCACAATCTGGTTGTTGAAAGTGTTCAATTGGCGCAATCTATTTTTGTCTCTAATGATATCGATATGGCGCGTAGATTATTGCAGGATAAACAAGATATCCGCGAAGCAGAAATTACAGGTATGACCAAACATATTGAACGCCTAAGTGAAGGTAGACCAGAGACGATTGCGACAAGCTCATTCCACGTTGATATCATCCGTGATTACCGCCGTATTAATTCTTATATGTGTACAGTGGCGTATCCGTTGCTTGAAGAAAAAGGTGAGCTTCGTCAAACAAGGTTACGTGTGCTTGACGTTGAATAAGTTCAAAAATATTTAAGGAGAGAAAATAATGTTAGATACTGAAACGATCCTGAAAAATAATAATATCGCTGTGAAAGATAAAGGGGACTTGGTTATTCACTCTCCTGTTGATGGTGCCGTCATTGGTGCGGTTGATTGTGATAAAGTATCTGATGTTGCGGGTGCGGTTGATAGAGCTCATGATGCATTTTTGAAATGGCGGTCAATGCCTGCGCCTGTGCGTGGTGAATTAGTTCGGTTACTCGGTGAAGAGTTACGTGCATCCAAGGAAGATTTAGGTGCATTAGTCACCCTTGAATGTGGAAAGATTTTATCCGAAGGCCAAGGCGAAGTTCAGGAAATGATCGATATATGTGACTTTGCTGTAGGGCTGTCGCGTCAATTATATGGCTTAACAATTGCGTCTGAACGTCCGGGTCATCACATGCGTGAGACATGGCAACCACTTGGTGTGGTTGGGGTCATTTCTGCGTTTAATTTTCCAGTGGCTGTCTGGTCATGGAATGCGGCGCTGGCGTGGGTGTGCGGTGATAGCATTATTTGGAAACCATCTGAAAAAACACCTTTGACGGCGCTGGCCTGTGAGAAAATTTTTGAGCGTGCGGTTAAACGTTTTAAAGAATCAGGTCATGAGTGCCCAGATAATTTATTACAGGTGTTGGTTGGTGAAGCTGATGTCGGGCAGGCGCTTGTGGATTATAAAAAGGTTGCACTGGTTAGTGCTACAGGTAGCACGCGCATGGGGCAAGCTGTGGGTGAAGTTGTTGCGTCACGCATGAGTAAATCTTTGTTAGAGTTGGGCGGAAATAACGCCATGATCGTGGCAAATTCTGCGGACATGGATATGGCTGTGCGCGCTATTGTGTTTAGTGCGGTGGGGACTGCGGGGCAGAGATGCACAACGTTGCGTCGTTTGATCGTTCACAAGGATATCAAGGCCAAATTATTACCGGCTGTTCAAAAGGCTTATGAAACGTTGCCAATTGGTAGTCCGTTAGATAAAAAAACTTTGATTGGCCCTCTAATTGACCAAGATGCATATGATAATATGCGCGCCGCTTTAGATAATGCTGTTAAACAAGGTGGTACGATTTTAACTGGTGGAGAGCGTGTTGATATAGAAGGTCTAGGTGGGGGGTATTACATGCGCCCCGCGCTAGTTGAGATGCCTAAGCAAAGTGAGGTTGTATGTTATGAAACCTTTGCGCCAATTCTCTATGTGATGAGCTATGACGGTGATTTAACTAAAGCAATTGCAATGAATAACGATGTCCCGCAAGGTTTGTCGTCTTGTATCTTTACGACTGATGTGCGTGAGGCGGAGACGTTTTTGTCTGCGGTGGGTAGTGATTGCGGTATTGCAAATGTTAATATTGGTCCAAGTGGCGCTGAGATTGGTGGTGCCTTTGGTGGTGAGAAAGAAACGGGTGGGGGGCGCGAAAGTGGCTCTGATGCATGGAAAGTTTATATGCGCCGACAAACGCAGACGATTAATTATTCGGCAGAGTTACCCTTGGCACAAGGTGTGGAGTTCAACGTTTAAGCGCAGTTTCGTAAAATTGTAAGTAATTTTCTTGCAAAGATTCTCATATAATTGAAAATGCCTCTGTTTATTGATATACTTAATTATCAACTTAAGAAAATCACTAACAACAGGAGTCGCTTATGCAACAGCAGAGTTCAGTCAGTCAGGTATCACCACGTGTCGCGGCGTTAAAAGCACGTCATAAAGAGTTATCAATACGTATTGAAAATGAACAGAGTAGGGCATCAGCACAGGATTGGGAAATATTAAAACTCAAACGTGAAAAATTAAAAATTAAAGAAGAAATTGAAGGCGTTAGAGACGCCTCATAATTATCAACCTCCAACAAGACAAACCTCTACACTTTATACAAAACACAGCCTTCTATAACAAAGGGCTGTGTTTTTTTATGATGGTTCAGTTGGGGTAGGAGATACGTTTTGTGCTTGAGCAGCTCTCAACGCTGGGCCACCAATTGTTGATCGTTGGTAGTTTCTAACTGCTGTATAAAGCCCTATAGGTACACCGACCAGACCAGCATACTCATTACCTGTAACCATAGCTGCTACTGCACCTGATAATGCAAAAGCAGCTACACCATTACATGTTGCACTTAAACCACCAACTACTTTATCACTTCGTGCGATTGATTCAGTTAAGTTTGGTAAATGCGCATGCGCCGAGTGGGTATTATCATTAGCGCTTTGACCGCTTGATTTATATAAATAAATACTAGTGCCTATTGCTGTTGCTATACCTGTAATGACCGAAGCAGGAACATTCTGTACTGCTAAATTCAATATTTCAATGCCTTCGCGTGGGATAACGAATGCCGATGCCAGCATTCCAGCCGCAGCGCCCACGGTCGAAGAAATGCCCACCTTAGCAACATGGTTGAAGGTTGATTTTGCTAAACCTAAAAGACTAGAAGTTCTGTTCGGTTTTGTTTTTTGAGTATTCATGTTTATTCCTGAAAATAATTATGGTTGTAATATACAGTGAATATTAATTATGTCAATATTTTGATTTAAGTAAAAAAATACCGTGGGGTGAGCCACGGTATTTATATTCATTATAATAGCAGGGCTGGCTTAGCTGTTGTTTCCGCCACCCTTGCCTGAAGATAGGAAGTTTGAGAAGTCAAAACCACCAACTTTGTCAGCAGCACTCTCTTCGCCTGAATTCTCGGCATTTGAGGCTCTTTCAGCTTCCATTTTCTCTAATTTAGCCGCTTTGATTGCTTCAGGATCTTTACCTTGGGCACGTAGACCTTTATCTGATGCTTTTTCAAGTTCTGCATAAGTGCATAAGCCCATTTCAGCTGGGTTACGCGGACGAATAGTAGAGATGCTCGCATGTGTTCTTTCACGAATAGCATTAATCGTTGGCTTTGTTGTACCTACCAATTTACCGATTTGTGCATCTGAGATCTCTGGGTGATTTTTCAAAATCCATGAAATAGCATCTGGCTTGTCACCACGTTTAGATACTGGTGTGTAACGTGGGCCTTTGGCACGTGTTTTAACGCTCGGTAGGTCATTGCGTGAAAGCACTGGGATGTAGCTATCATCTGCGATGGCTTTGTCCAATTCCTCTTGCATAATTTCGTTTGATTTCACTGGATCACGACCAACGATACCGTAGGCAACTTCACCATTGGCAATCGCTTCGACAGTCACAATGTGAATGCCTGTAAAATCAGCGATTTGTTTAAAGGTTAAAACAGTGTTGTCGAGCAACCAAACGGCTGTTGCTTGTGGCATTACTAGTTCTGGTGCATCTTGAGGTTTACTGCTCATCGTAAAAATCCTTATATAATTCTTGGTTGAACGCACAAAATAACTAAGGAGATTCCATAGGTCTTGGCGCTGATCCCTCCCGAGGATCAACTATTTTGACAATACAAAGTCTGGGAATAACGCCAATATAGCTATATTTTAAAATTTTGCAATATTTTCTATTGATTTTATATGCCCGCAACATAATCTGTTGAGTAGGCAAAATACAGAAATAGGGAGCCACGCTATGTTTGACGATGATTTAGAGCCACAAAAGAAGGCTGCACCGCTTAAAAATTTAGAGCCTATGTCATTGGATGAATTGAATAATTACATCAAAGATATGCATGAGGAGATTGCCCGTGTTGAGCAGGAAATAGAGCGTAAGAAGGCTCATATGGATGCGGCATCGTCGATTTTTAAGTAGTATGCTTGCGCTATTGGGTGGTTATAGATATGCTGTTTTTCAGAATTTAAATTAGGTAAGGGATCAAAAATGGAAGACGTTCAAGCAAGATTAAAAGAAAGCGCAGATGCCTGCCTTAAAAGCTATGAAGAATGGACTAGCAAAGAGGGTAGTGCAGAAACACGTGAAAATCTTCAGGAATCTATCCATGAGCTACGCAAAGTGGCCTCTCGCCTAGAAATTGAAATTGCGATCAGTGAGCGTAAAAAAGTGACGAGCAAGCCATTGCCGATACCGCCACACCGTTCACAATCAAAACATAAGGGTAATGTGGAATCTATATTGCCTGATAATGGTAATACGGATCCTGATGGGCAAAAATCAGATAAGAAAAATAATGGTGGTTCACGTAAAAGCAGACCACGTCGCCCTGCACCTCGTAAGTCAGACTAATTAAAAATTATCACGTAACGCTCTAAAATGTGTGAATTCTTCTAAAGTGTTTGCGCGTAAGAAGATGTTTGTCTGCTTCTCAATCGCTAAATCTGTTGGGATGGTCGGAATGTTCTCTGCGCGCATTTGTCTAACGCTGTTCATACGTTTAACAAGCGCTTCGTTATCGGTATCGACAGTTAAACAGAAATTACCGTTTGTCTCCGTATATTCATGACCGCAATAAATGACTGTTTCGTCTGGGAGTTGTCTTATTTTTGACAACCCTTCAAACATGTCCTCTGGCGTGCCTTCAAATAAACGACCACAGCCCATAGCGAATAGGGTATCACCTGAAAATAGAATATTACTCTGCGGGAAATGAAAACAGATATGACCTTGTGTGTGACCTTTCGTTTCAATCACGTTAATTTTTTCACTACCAAAAGTAAGGTCACTATTTTGGTTAACTTTAATATCAATGTTATGAATACGGGATGATTTTCCTGCAGGCCCAATTAATTCAATATCTGGAAAAGAATTTCTAATTTCTTCATTGCCATTAATATGATCGTAATGGTGATGGGTGTTAAATATATAGTTAGGGGTTAACTCTAATTTTTTAAGCTTATCCAAGATAGGTTTTGCCTCACCAGGATCAATAATGCCAACATCATCGCCTAATTTGATAATATAGCTGTAATTATCTTCTAAAATTGGGACGAGGGTTACTTTCAGCATTATAATTTCTCCTCTTTAGTTTTTAACGCATCCGCAAGGCGGTTTTGAGCAGAACCAGGTCTAAGCGGTTTTTGCTGACTTTCATGGTCTTTCCAGCCGATTAAAAAGATAACTTCGAAAGTGGCTGGGATAGCACCATTTTCATCACCCAACTGTTCTTGATATTGAAGACCAACTTCCTGCATGAATTTTTTGGTACTCGTTTTTTTATAACGCTCCATTAGTGCGTTGTTCTCACCCATTAGCCTCAAATCTTGCATGAGTTTAAATACGTTGTCATAGGTCACAATAATTTTTTCTGAATCAACTACGGGTAATTTAAAATTAGCGCGTTGCATCAGCGCACCCATTTGTTGCATATCGGCAAAGGGAGCAACACGAGGGCTTAAGCCTTCCAGAATTTTCATTTCTGCATCTGACATTATCTTGCGCAATTCATATAATGTTTCACCACCCAGCATAGCCGCAATAAATAGCCCGTCAGGCTTTAATGCATTTTTTATTTGTATCAATGTGCCAGGTAAGTCATTGGTCGTATGTAGATTGAGTGGTGAGATAATCAAATCAAAGCTATCATTCGCAAAAGGCAAAAATTCTTCATCCGCTTGGACTTGTTTGCTGCTATCAGTTGTCAATAATTTTTCTGCTAAATCTAGTTTATAGAGGTTTTCTACGCCTGTGCTTTCAGGAAGCGCAATGTCACTGCGTAAACCAAGTTGGAGCGCAGTAGGGAGTGTCTTTTTAACGTCACCTAAACGGTCAATAATTTGTTCCATAGCCCAATCAACTAAAAATCCATGTTGCTTTAGATTTTTAGCACTTCGGTTACGTTGCATACGCACTTTTGTACGGTCAAATATAATAATGTCGGAGGTATCAGGGGCAGGTTTATTCATTGGTTTTCATTATCTAATGTTGGATGAAGGGGGGGGGCTTCTTTTTTGTTTGAATTAGAGCCAGGGGGTGACGGAGAATAAGATGCATCATGCACTTGCTCCATGCTGACGAAACTATCTTTACGGTCGGCATGTTTTTCTGAGAAAGTTATATTCGCGCTCAAGTCACTATCTTGTCCCAAAGAACATTGATATGCCATGGCAACAACCTTGATGAAACTATCATAATTATCTAAATAAATCAGACGGTAGAGGTTATAGAGCGGTGTGAAAGCCGTAACCCCGTGTGCGCGACCAACTTTACGCCAGCCACTAACACCTGTTTTATTAACAGCAAAAGGATAGATGCGCTGTGGGGTGATGCCTATATGAGAGAAGTAGCTCTCTCCCATGCGGACAACATTCTCGACAGGCACTTCAAATTTATCAGCGATAAACTTCTTTGCTTCTTCGAAGTTTGTAATTTCTTTTGGTAAAGGCAGGCTAGGGCAACTAACCATGTAGCCATTGCCTTTATATCGCTGCGGCGCAGGCAGGTATTGTTCAATAATGCCCGCCATAACTTCACCATTTAATGACTTTGTCAGCGGTAGAATAAGGGCAGTATTCATCGTATTTTCTTCGCTGGTGACAAAATCGATGTTACGTGAGGCAAGACCTGTGATGCCGCCCTTATCTTTGCCTTCATCAACAAAAATGGATGTGATAGTTTTTAACTGACCTGCACTTGCTTTGATTACTTCAAGGCGATTGTCATGTTCATCTAGCTTCGCTATAATTTCTTGTAATTTTGTGATTTTTTCAGGTTCTTCAATCGTTAAACCCAACGGACATTCGGACCATGATTGATAATCAATGCCCAAT
>JABAZY010000028.1:59949-60529 GCA_018608245.1 Alphaproteobacteria bacterium
AATTTCTCATAGAGCGCCAATATCTGAATTTCTAAGCGGCTAGAGGGTAGAAAGCCAACACCAATAGCATTTAAAATTTGTTGCGCATCTATCTCAACTATTTTTCCATGGGTTGAAAACCCTCCTAAATCTTCTAAAACTATTTTAGGGTCTATTGCAGTTTTGGGCTTAGCAACCTGAAGGTAATAAGTCGCAATATGCTCATCAACGCAGTCAGGTGCGGGATAAAATCCTGGGCCTTTCTCTAGAAGTGATCCTGTTTTAGGTTTTAACCCTAAATACTCCGTTGATAATTTGATAACAGATCTAAAGTTTTCTAAATCAAATTCTTCTAATATATCTTGAGGAACGGAAATGGCTTCAGTTAAGTGACCTGACCATTCTTTACCATCTAATGAGTTACCATTACGCGGGATAGAATTTGTTAAGGCGCGTGGTATATTTTGATGAACAAAAATATGAAGCCTACCTTCACTAATACGGTAGGGGAGGACTTCTGTGATATTTATATTACGTGATACAACCTCAATCATTTTACCGTCAACTTTATTGCGCATAGTAATGAGGTTGATGGCAGGGG
>JABAZY010000028.1:60539-86957 GCA_018608245.1 Alphaproteobacteria bacterium
CAGGGGTGTTTTTATGGTTAGGCTTACGTTCTTGCAATAGAAGAGATTGTTTATCTTTTACTTTTTGGGCGACTAACACAAAGCTAGTTTCTGGCGTTTCCATGCGACTACCATCTTCATTAAAAAGACGTAAGGCTTTGTTGAAAAGTTTCTTAATTAGTTGTTCATTCCAGTAAGGTGCGGAATATAATATCCGCATACCAAAATCTTTCATGGTGCGTCTGAAATCTTCACGGGTGTAAAAGCTATGTTCAACATGAACATTTTGTTCCCATTTTTTACGTTTATTTTTCTTTAAAATAAACTCATAAGCCCATTTGGCAGGTAGGCGAAAAAGGCGTGTTTTGGGAAACCTTGCAGGCAGTTCTTCTAAGTAAAAGCCACAGTGACTGTCTTTTTCTCTGATACCTGCGCGTTCTGAATAATCGATCAATAAATCAATATCTGACATATGTTCAATAGAGTTCGGATCACCAAAGCCTTTCGGCTCATCAACTAATTCCATCAACACAAATTCATCAGGGCTTTTCATTGTGTGGCTTTGAATAAAGATATGGCCATCATTTTTTAATAAATCATATTGACGCTCTAAACTTTCAATAACGGCTTTTACGCTTGATCGAGATTCTGAATAAGTTCTAAAAAGTGTGAATGAATTGACGATTGCATCAACTGAATTTTTAGGGATAAAGTTTTCTTGAAAATCACCACTCATAAAACTTAAGTTTGGTAGCGTATATTTTTCTTTAGCAATTTTTATTTTCTTTTTATCAGGGTCAATACCGATAAATTTAACTTCAGGGTTAAGGGCAGCCATTGCATAAGTCATGATACCTTCTTGGCAACGAATATCTAAAACGGACATACCTTTTGATAAAATTAAATGCGCCGTGGTAAACCATGCTTGGCGAATAACTTTTGCAGGAATGTCTTTGAGTAAGGGGTTAGGGACAATTTTAGGCTCTAAGGGGTTTTTAGCCTCTTCATCCTTATCAGGCGACACGAAAGATTTACTCTGCGCGTAAGCATCCTTGGCCGAAGGGATGGCGGGGGCTGATAGTGCTGGATCGTTATTACTCATAGCTTTGCACTCTATATAAAGAGGTAAATATGCGCAATATGCCTTTCTTGGTTTTTTAATAGTCAATTCAGGCAGTTCGATATAGACTAACCCTATGTCTTTGCTAGCAAAAACCGTTGATATGATCCTACCTCCGCGCTGTATTATTACAGGCGAGATTGTGGATGCGCAAGGAATGGTGTCGCCCAAGGCGTGGGGCGAACTTAATTTTATCGCAGATCCAATGTGCCAGCGTTGCGGGCTGCCCTTTGATTTTATGGAAGGGAATGTTGTTGACGATAACGCACTTTGTGCAGGGTGTATCAAATCACCGCCAAATTTTACACAATTACGTTCCTCCCTTATTTATGATGATGCCTCGCGGAATATCATTTTATCTTTTAAACATGCTGATCAAATGCAATTGGTGATCAGCTTTGTGCCTTGGTTAAAGAATGCTGGGCAAGATATGTTGGCGGAAGCAGATTTTTTGATGCCTGTGCCACTACATCGCTGGCGGATTCTACGGCGTCGGTTTAATCAATCAGCCTTGATTGCCCAAAAGCTGGGTAAGCATATTGGTGTAAAATGTTTAAGTGATGGGTTAGCGCGTATTCGTCACACCCCAACGCAAGGATATTTAAGAACAAAAGAGCGTCATCAGAATGTAAAACATGCGTTTGAGGTAAACCCAAAACATCTTGATGTTATCAAAGGTAAAAAAATAGTGCTGATCGATGATGTGTTCACGACAGGCGCAACAGTCGAAGAATGTACAAAGAAATTATTAAAGTCAGGCGCGTTATCAGTAAGTATTTTAACGCTTGCGCGGGTGGTTAAACCTAGCCAGAAATATTAAAGCACTTCACCGCGTATCAGACGACCTTCATCCATTGTTGGCTTAAGGCCTTGCTCCATCGCTAAATGCTTGAGCATGGGAATGGCTTTCAGGCTCTTAAGCCCTGTCCGTCTTAGGTCACGGATGAAGCCAATATTATTGCTGACGATACGGTTATATTTATCAACACCGTAAAAACGACTATTCATGTCGAGGCTACGGCGCTTGGCATAGCGGTTAAGGACAAGTTCATTCCCGATATCTTCTCCAAGACGGGCGGCATCCGTTAAGGTTTCGGCGAGTGTCGCAACATCACGTAAAGATAGATTTAATCCTTGTGCACCAATCGGGCTCATAACGTGCGCGGCTTCGGCAATCAATGCTGTACGCGGTGCAATAATTTTCTCTGCGATAATTCCTTTGAGCGGCCAAGCCTCTGGCGTGCTAGCAAGGGTGATACGCCCAAGCGCATCACGGGTTCTGGTTTGAAGCGCATTTTCTAATGAGCCTTTATCAAGCGCCATAAATGTTTCTGCGTCATCCGTTTTCTCAACCCACACAACGCTAGATTGATGAATAGCTTCAGCTGTATCAGGCATCGGCACGGTGGTAAAAGGGCCTCCTGTACGGTGATGTTCCGTAGAGATATTCTCATGCGATTTTGTGTGATTGATCAGAAGCGTAATCGCACTTTGGTCATAGTTACTGGTGCGTGTTTCAATACCAGATAAATTACGCACGGCAGAATTACGACCATCTGCGCCAATAATCAGTGAGGCCATAATGGTCTCACCATTATCCAATGTTGCCTCAACGCCATTCGTTAGGTGATTAATTGTTTGAAGCTTAGCGCCATGAATAATCTCAATATTTTTAGATTTCTGGGATTTTTCCGCCAAAAGCGCGTGAAGCATCAAATTAGGCGTGTTATGCCCATAATTCTCTTGGTTAATCTCGGAGGCTGGAAAATCTACCTGAACAGGCTCGATATTTGGGTTACTATCGTCAATTATGCGCATAATTTCTAGTGGTGCGGTATTTTTCTGGATGTAATCCCAGACACCAATAGCTTTTAAAACGTTAATAGAACTGCCCATTAGCGCCGCTGTACGCCCTGAATGGTCTTCTCTTTCAAGGATTGGAAAGTTATTTGGCTCAACAATCGCGCATTTTAGTCCAGCTTGCGCCAAAAGGCAGGCTAGGGACAATCCTGCGACACCACCACCAATAATCAGGGCTTCCGTTTTCATGACATTGTTTTATAGTGTTTTTGTCATTTATCAAAGAGAGGATTCGACTAAAACCATGAGCGATAGCAAAAAAATCGAGATTTACTATTGGACAACATGCCCATATTGCCAAAAAGCCCGCGCTTTGCTGGACAGTAAGGAAGTAAATTATATAGAACATGATATCACTGGTGATGAACCGGCGCGTGCCGAAATGGTAAAGCGTACAGGGGGACCGAAATCTGTTCCGCAAATATTCATCGATGATGTGTTGATTGGCGGGTGTGATGATCTTTATGCTTTGGATGCACAAGGTAAATTAGATGGGATGTTAAAATAATGGCTGAGTCAGTTCATGTCGCCTGTGTACAACTGAATAGTGGACCAGAAATTGAGCCTAATTTGGATAACGCTGCCCGTTTAATCATTCAAGCAGCGCAGGATGGTGCAGATTTTATTGCGACACCTGAAAATACTGACTTTATGGCTGAGACGCCTAAGCTGGCGTTAGAGACAGCGTTGGATACTGAAAACCATCCAGGGGTTAAATTTTTCTCATCACTGGCGAATAAATTATCGGTGACGTTACTGATTGGCTCGATGAAAATTAAAGTCTCTGAGACAAAAATGGCGAACCGTAGTTTTCTATTTGCACCATCGGGACAGCTTATCGCGACATACGATAAAATTCATTTGTTTGATGTTGATCTACCAACGGGCGAAAGCCATCGTGAAAGTGATGAAGTAGAAGCAGGCACAAAAGCTGCTGTTGCAAACGTAGCATTTGGTAAAGTGGGCTTGAGCATTTGTTACGATTTGCGCTTCCCTTATTTATACCGTGCGATGGCGCAACGTGATGCCGACATATTAACGATTCCTGCGGCTTTTACCGTGCCAACGGGGCAAGCACATTGGGAGACGTTGCTACGTGCGCGTGCCATTGAAACAGGCACATTTGTTGTGGCACCAGCTCAAGTGGGTGAACATGCAGGTGGGCGTAAAACCTATGGTCATTCGATGATCGTGGGCCCTTGGGGGCAAGTGCTAGCCGAAAATAAAAAAGATGAACCAGGTATTATCATGCGTAAAATTTATTTACTTGATGGAATCAAGGCGCGCACAGCAATTCCTGCGTTAAAACATGATCGTAAATTCGATTTTTATAATTTAAAATAAAATAAGTATTAAAGGAAAAAATAATGTCAGATACACCAGAAGCAATTTATGTAGGTTCAGAAACAGGAAACCCAGATAATAAATTATTCTTTGAATTAAAATGGGGTAACCGTCACGGCTTAATTGCAGGCGCAACAGGTACTGGTAAGACTGTGACTTTGCAGGATTTAGCAGAGGGTTTTTCGAACGCTGGTGTGCCTGTCTTTATGGCCGATGTAAAAGGTGATTTATCTGGTTTATGTGAGCCATCACAGATGGAAGATTTCTTGGTAAAGCGTGCTAATATTATTGGCTTGGAAGATTATAAACCGCGCACTTATCCAGTTTGTTTTTGGGATATGTTTGGTAAGCAAGGTCATCCTGTGCGCACAACAATCTCTGAAATTGGACCATTGTTGCTCGCACGTATGCTGGAACTTAATGATACACAAGAAGGAGTGCTAACGATTGCGTTCCGTATTGCTGATGAAGAGGGCATGTTATTATTAGACCTGAAAGATTTGCGTTCATTGATGATTAATATGGCAGAGCGTTCCTCTGAAATTTCCTCTACTTATGGTATGGTGAGTAAGCAGTCTATCGGCGCTATCCAGCGCTCACTATTGCGTCTGGAAGATCAAGGGGCGGATAAGTTCTTTGGCGAACCTGCACTAGATCTAAAAGATTTAATGCGCTTGGATGCAGACGGCAAGGGTTATGTGAATATTTTGGCAGCTGATGAGTTGATGCAATCACCACGTCTATATGCGACTTTCTTATTATGGTTGCTCGCCGAATTATTTGAAGAATTACCAGAGGCAGGCGATTCCAAAAAACCAAAATTAGTATTCTTTTTTGATGAAGCTCATTTATTATTTGATGGCGCACCGAAAGCTTTGGTTCAAAAAGTTGAACAAGTGGTGCGTCTTATTCGTTCAAAAGGTGTTGGTATTTTCTTTGTAACGCAAAACCCTGCTGATGTGCCTGACACGGTACTGGGGCAATTGGGTAACCGCGTGCAACATGCGTTGCGTGCCTTCACACCGAAGCAACAAAAAGCCATTAAGCAGGCTGCAGAAACCTATCGTGAAAATCCAAAATTTGATGTGGCGGATGTTATTACAGAACTAGGTGTTGGTGAGGCGCTTGTCTCGACTTTGGAATCAAAAGGAACGCCGTCTATGGTTGAGCGTGTGCTGATCCGTCCACCAACATCAAAACTTGGGCCAGCAACGGCAGAGGCTAAACGCATGGCATTACAAGCTGATGGTGTCGGCGCAAAATATGATACGGGCATTGACCGTGAGTCTGCGTTTGAAATTCTGAAGAAGAAAGCTGAGAAGGCTTCTGAAAATGCAGAGCAAGCACAAGAGGCTGCCGAGAAAGCA
The DNA here is from genome assembly GCA_018608245.1 of Alphaproteobacteria bacterium. Taxonomy (GTDB): domain Bacteria; phylum Pseudomonadota; class Alphaproteobacteria; order Micavibrionales; family Micavibrionaceae. Next base: position 66,210 of record JABAZY010000028.1, read on the forward strand.
AAACCCAAAAAGAAAAAATCAAACCGCCAAGGCGTCGGCGAAGCTGCGATCAAATCAATCGTCCGCTCCATGAGCTCCTCCGTTGGACGCTCTATCGCCAAAGAACTAATGCGTGGCGTATTGGGTAGTTTGAAGCGTTAGAGTAATGCATTTGACATATATTTGGTTCTGTCATATTGTTGCTTTAAATAATAAGGGAGCAAACTATGTCAGTTGAAAATAATATAACGCTGGATGATATTCGTGATGTTGTATCGCGAGATTTTGGAACATTACTAACTTCTAAATATAATATGAACTCTCATGCTGGCCCTCAACCTGTTTGGGTTGGTGCAACGCATGAAAAGAAACGTGAAATCGGTCGCCCTGTTTCAAAAGAAGATAAGGTTATTGTTTTGGCTGGGTTATCAACACAGTTTAAAAATATGTCTGATTTTGAACGTATGCAGTTAAGAACAGACACCCTGAAGGAAGCCTCGAATTGGCGTATTGTGATGGCTAATGATGTCGCAGCTGTACAAACACACCTTCGAGCTAGCTAAAGTATATTTGCTACATAGGAATAAGATATAAGTCATGAGTGCCCCAAAATATGTTTTAGATGCCGTAGAGGCAATCAATCAAAAATTTCAGTCATCGGTTTATGTTGGACAAAATCGTGATAGAACAAGTTGGGGGATAGTTATTCCTACTCATGATAAAAGTATCCCAATACAGCCTGGTGGGCGTATTCATTTGAGTTCTGGGGAAGTGATTCCAGTTTTAGCACCACCCGAAGTGATTTAAACCAACATCTCCAACGAAACATTCAATGCCTCTGCCAACGACTTAAGGGCGCGGATTGAGCCGTCTTTCTTGCCTGTTTCTATTTCGGTGAGATAGGGGCGAGAAATGCCAGAGGCTTTGGCTAAATCTTTTTGTGTCAGCCCGCGTGCTTTGCGAATAATTTTAATCGGATTATCGGTCTTTAATGACAAAGCCTCTAACGCGTTTTCTGGTAATTGGCGGTTATTGTCGCCATTTTTTAAAGCAGTGTAATCATGGACGGGGACAAGCACATGGGGCTTTCCTGCAATATGGATGATGTCGTAATTCATGATAAACCTCTATTAATGTAACTCATAGCTACATATCATAAGCGATTCTTTGATGAATAAAAGAGTAAATTAAAAACGCGTGGTCAAGCTAAGCGAGCCAAAGACGCTCTCATCCTCTTGCCCTGCGAATTCTTTGGTACGATAATTGAGCGAGTAGGATAGACGGTAATCAGCATAAGTCAGGGCTAGACCACCGCTTAAGTCACCAACAAGATATTTTTTATCAATATCATCACTACTGCTGAAGGTATTACCATCCAAGAAAATATTACGCGCCATCAGGCGTGTGTCAAAGCCCCCAAATAAAAACCAACTTAGTTTATTATCTGGTGTGTCAAAAAATCCTGTGCCTGCCATTGCGGGAACAACACGCGGAGGCATGTCTTGAACTTGGTCTGCTCCTGGGCCAAAGCTTGCGGCAATACCTGTGCCCGCATAGGTGTAAACATTTCCAAGTGACACATTAATATTAGGCTCCACGCGCAAACGAAAATCTCCAAAATTTTCGGCGTACCAAACAGGCCAACGACGACGCCATGAGACAATTAAACCAGGCTCCGTTTCTAGTTGATTGTCCCATCCTTGAGGAATAGGGGAGTTGGTAATATGCTCATGAACAAACTTTTGTGTTTGCTCACCTAATGCTTCGGGGCCAAGAATACCAAGTGTGAACTCAAGTTCATCTAAATGGTTTTTGGTGATCGTTGTCATGCCAACTGACCCATAAAGCCATGCCGCCCAAGGGCGCGCATTAAGCTGGTCTGTACTAATCGTAATATCGTTAGGCGTATATATATTTTGCCCAAGGGTAAAAAACGTACTGGTGGTTGGGTTGATATCAAAGGTCGGAACAGCTTCAGCCAGTTTATCAATAACGGGTGGAATAGGGGTGTTCACATCAAAATAAGTAACGCGAAAACCATTGGTATAGTTTTGATCTTTACCATTTCCAATACGATCATTTTCAAATGAAAAGCTCAGATATTTATCATCTTCTGCATCCTGAACACGCTTAGAAATATTTTCCTGAACGGTTGGCGTAAAAGGTTTGTAATAGTTTTCTTTAGGTGGTTGCTGAGATGCGTCTTCTTGTGCAAGCGTAGGAAATGCGCTTGCTGTCACAATTATGCACGCGAATAAAGCGGTTTTATTCAGCGGCTGTGAAATTGTTATTTTTTGTAAAAAACTTATCTTTTGCATAGGATATTATTAACCATGCACAAGGGACGATAAGCAAGCCATATATTGTAAGCTGGCCAAATAAAGTCTTTGTGCTAACCCAAGGTTTCATTGCCATATGCAACGCTTCGTTATAGAAGATAGTTCCTTCAACTTCGGTTAATTCATAAATTCCGTATAGGAATAGGTGGATAGCGAATAAGAATAAGAATACGCCAGTCACTTGCATGAATAATTTTAAGTTGATCTTGTGGCTCTGTGATGCCCAAAGATAGCCGATGAATGCGGTTAGACCGATACCTAAAGCGGCACCTAACATCATTTGAGAAGAATCTGTTTTCCCGCTAATGGCGCCTAATAATAGAGCTGTTTCCATGCCTTCACGGGCAATCATAACGACGGTGAAAATAAACACACCTGCTATTGCGCCGATGCCTGCTTTGTTTGCATGTTTCTCAACCGTTTTACCAATATGTTCACGCATTTTGTGTGCATGTGTCATCATGTAGTAGGTCATAGAAGCAACAAGGACACCAGCAACTAACGCTAAAGCGCCTTCCATTAATGGGGTATCAGCAAGGGCTGCAATGTGCCAGCCTGTGGTCGCGCTGATAATCAAAGCGGCGGCGATACCGGCATAAACTGGTTTCTTAAGGTCGTGACGACCTGTTTTTGTTAAGTAGGCCAATGTGATGGCGACGATTAAGAAAGCCTCTAAGCCCTCACGAAATGTAATTAACAGTGTTTCTAACATTTTAAAAAATCCTTTTATTGTAAAACAATCTAATTGCGAATGGTTATCATTATCTAGTTGAGTTTAAGTAAGTAGTCAATAGAAAAAATATAAAATTTATGTTGCAAATGAGAATTATTATCATTAATTAATTTGGTTGTATTAAATAATAATTTTTAAAGGTTTTTTTTTATGAAGAATATTTGTTTATTTTCAGTTTTTTCTTTGCTGATACTTATGAGTGCGCACGCACAGGCACAAATGCTTTCTGGTCCTTCTATCACAAAAGGCGAAAGAAAGTTCGAGCAATCATCTACAATAACAAATGATGACGGTGATATCACAGTAGACAGTAATGTAGAGTATAAGCACAGCTTTACGGATAAAATTAGCGCAGCTTTGGAAGCTGAATTTAAAAAGAGACAAGATGATTCGGTAGAATTTGAAGCAACTGAGCTAAAGGTTAATTATCAACTGACAGGCAAGGAGGCTTTTATGGTATCCGGAATCCGTGCTTTTTATAAAATGGATCATCTGGGTGATGAAGATAATATCGGTACTAAAATTATGCTGCAAAAGTCATATGGAAGCATTAGACACCGTGCCAATATAGAATTTGGTCACGAAGTGGGCGAAAAGAGTAGGCATGGTGTTAGTGCTGAAGCGGGCTTTGGAAGCTTTTACAAATTTGATGGTTACATGGTCGGCGGTGAATATCTTGTAGATTTTGGTAAGCTTAGAGATAAGCTTGACTATGAAGAGCAAGAACATCAAATTGGCCCATATTTTGAGTTCTCTTTTCCTGTGGCGCAACAAAAAGTGAAAATGAAAACTGCTTATTATGCTGGTGTTAGCAGTGCAGCAGATGATAGTACTTTTAAATATAAGTTAGAAATGAAGTTTTAATAGAAAATATATGGTGCAAGAGCTTAACAGTTACAACCAAAAACCAGTATCAGGAGGTGTGCCTAAGCAATTAGTGGTGCTGCTGCATGGTTATGGGTCAAACGGGCGAGATTTGATCTCTTTGGCACCGTACTGGCAAGATGCTATCCCTGACGCTATCTTCGTGTCACCTGATGCACCATTTCCCTGTGAGATGGCTCCTGCAAGCTCTGGGGGATTTCAGTGGTTCTCTCTATTAGATCGTGATCCAGCCAAGATGTTGGCGGGTGCTAAATCCGCGCAAACGGTCTTGGGTATCTTTCTTGATGAGCAATTAGCCAAGTATAACTTGAGTAATGCTGAACTCGCGTTAGTGGGGTTCTCGCAAGGGACGATGACAAGTCTGTATGCGGGGCCAAGGCGCGTTGAAAAAATTGCGGGTATTTTGGGTTATTCTGGTGCGTTAATTGGTGGAGAAGAATTAGGTGATAAATCTATCCAAAAATGTCCTATTCGAATGATCCACGGAGAGGCTGATTCTGTTGTTCCTGTTAATGCATATCATGAATCTAGACGTGTTTTGGAAGCAAAAGGCTTTGATGTTTCTGGTTTCACGACGACAGGGTTGGAGCACAGCATTGATGGTGAAGGTGTCGAAAGTGGCGCCGAGTTCTTAAGTAAAATATTCAATTAAATCAGTATTTTAGCTAAATTGTTTAATTTTTTGTATTAAAATTACAAAAAATACCATTTTCCTGTAATTTTTTTCATAAATCTTAAAGTAATTTATCAATAACTGTCGTAATTGTTGAAAAGGCGCGGATTTGCTAGGTTTTGGGGTTTTTCATGATATAATATTATTATCAGTGGGGTTCTTGTGTATTACCACTTCTATAGACCTCACGTTCCAGTTCTTGGGATTTAGTTTAATTTGTGAGAAAAAGGAGTTTGGTCTGAAATGACAACAGCTACAATAACCTCAGAGTTGAATACACCACTTGCAAATAGTCAGGTTTTAATCTTAAACGCTGACTATCGCCCCCTCAGTTATTTACCCTTATCAGTATGGACATGGCAGGAAGCGGTTAAAGCCGTCTTTCGCGATATGGTTCATATCGTATCGGAATATGATGATCGTATAGTTCGATCGCCAAACATGGAATTTAATCTTCCAAGTGTGTTGGCGCTTAAGGAATATGTGAGCGCGTCGGAAAATCCGGCCTTTACAAGATTTAACGTGTTTTTGCGTGATGCATTTCACTGCCAATATTGCGGTGAACACAGTAAGACACAATATTTAACATTTGACCATGTGATTCCAAGATCACGTGGTGGAGAGACATCCTGGGACAATATAATCGCGGCGTGTCGGCCCTGTAACACCCGTAAAGGCAGTAAATTGCCGAAAGAGTGTGACATGCACCCAATGGTGAAGCCGAGACAGCCAACATTATATGAGCTTCAGGAAACAGGACGAAGGTTTCCTCCAAACTTTCTACATGAGAGTTGGGGAGATTTTCTATATTGGGACAGCGAACTTACGTCTTAGACTATAAGAGACATGAATAGGTAAGCGCCGTTTCGGTATTTATTACTACTAAGTAAAACGCAAACATAGGAGGTTGCACATGATTAGTAAAATATTAGACGTAGGTCACACAAGGTCAACATGGGAAGCGGTTGTTTTCTATGTCGTTTCACTCGTGATGCTAGTAGGGATTTCGACCACATTGGTTCATTTCCTCGGCGTTTTCGGTGTTGTGGAAAGCTCAGGTAGTTTCTTCGGAGGCGGAGAAATCTACACAATGGTAGGATCAATCTTTGTATTGATGGTATCAGGTCTGATTTTGACACATCGGAAGTTAACGAACGACATATTCTCAGTATTGATGGTCGTGTTAAGTGTTTATTTATCATACGATATGGGCGTGATGGTTGGATTAATTCCAGTGGCGCTTTTGACTACGATACATAAGTAATATCATTTAAATATTACATATAAGAATTAAGGTTAGGCGGGGTTTCTCGCCTAATTTTTTGCTTAATTGCTCACAAAACTATTTATGCTATAATTGCATATCTAGTAATGCGTATTTCGCTGGTAATGCTGTTTGCTATGTGCTATGTTAAAGGTAGTTAAACAAGGAAAGGAGTATCAGATGGGACCAGCATTCAAAGGAGCCGCAAGTGGCCGACGTGCTCAGCCAAGATTACCTAACGGAAAAGCTACATTCCATGGTAACCACTTGGCGCGATAAACGACTATCTTTGTACTAGAGAGTGTCAAAGCCTGCTGTCATTTTAGCGGGCTTTTTTATGGCTAGGGTATAAGTGAGTCTGCTTCACTATTTGCGCGGTATCCTTCGCTGCCTTTAACAGGTAAACCCAAACCAACCCGAACAGCTGATATAATTGTAGGCGTAATGTAAGGCTCTCCCAATGTTTCTTTGGCAGAGTGTACTAACATTTGAGCTGTATATTGAGCGCCTTTAGGCGTAACAACATAATGTTCTTCCTCTGACATGTAGATATCCATACCAATAAGGTCATCAGCAAGCTTAGCCATTTGGTCAGCGACTCTGATGCCATTGGCTATGCTAATAAATGAATCTTTCATGATTAAGTCCTAAAAATATTATATACCTCTCTATTCTAAACTTTTTTACATATCGTTACAAAATTATGTGAAAATTTAGCTCAATAGCCGAAAACCCTTGACTTTCTGCGGGATATAGCGTTTTTAGTTGCGATAATCATTATTGCGCAACATTAGGAAAACGAGGAGAACGTCATGTTCGACGACATATTCAACTTTGGTAAAGTTAGAACCCTGAAACAATCAATCGGATTTGCCCTTTTTTACGGCATATTCTTTATGGGGATAATAGGCATCATGCAGATGCTAGGTCTTTAAGGCTTATTTGTTTTCGCTCAGGCGGGTAGACCCGCTACGCTGATATATTTTAACAGCAGAGTAAAAAGAGACGATACCAAGACCAAAACAGAAAATAACATTATAATTTGCCATGGACAGGTTAAATATTGGATCTGCCCATGGTATTTTATCACAACGAACAACTTCTGTATCTGCTTCTATTCTGGCCATTAAATCTTTGATATCACCTGATAAATCTGGTGCGTTGCAGCCTTCTAAAAATGACTTCCACCACTTAAGCTCGACCCCTGAGTGATAGAAGGCAATGACGCTATTAGCGAGGAACGTAATCCCCATTAACACCATAATAAGCACGCTGGATTTTTTAAAGGCACAGGATAGTAAAAAGGCAACCAGCCCAAGAACAATGACAATCCCATAAGGGTAGCGTTGAAGAATACACAGATTGCAGGGCTTCAGTCCAAATACATATTGGCTCATCAATGCCATACCAAGCGCTGAAAGCGCGATAAACGCCATTAGTAGGGGCGTATAACGATAACAGGACAGTATTTTATTAATAAGATTGATCATACTTTAATTATACGCCTAATTTTGGCTAAAGGAAGGATTTGATGAAGTCTTTGATGATATCAACACTTTCGGTGCCAAAAAAGTAGAAGGTGACAACCAGCAATAATACCCACGCCATACCTATTAGAGCGCCAGCAATGACAGCTAACCCATCACGCATTAAGACGCCCATCGCCATAATCGCAATGCCCATACTAGGCACTGTATTGGTGAGGGGGAGGGGCAGAAGCACAGATAGCGACATGATAAACCCAAGTGCTCCAATAATAACGGTGGCTTGGTGCGTGGTCAGGAAGCTAAGCCGAGGATGCATTAGCACCTCAATCTTCTCTGTCATAGGAATGGCTTTGTCCATGACGCTTATAAGCGAGCTAGAGGCAAATTCTTTATGTTTCACCTTATTCGGCAACCAGATAATTTTCCGCCCCAGCATTTGCTGAAAGGTCAGAAATAGGAGTGGGGGGGCGATAATCACGCAAATACCAACAGCAGGCACAGGTAAGGCGGCGGGCAGCGCCACAAGAAATAGTAAAAATGCTGTACCACGATCCGCAAACAGCTCCAATAACACATGAAAACTGGTTTTCTCAGTCGTTAGCTGTGATTTCACGTCCGTGAGCGATGTTGATAGAGCTTTTGCCATTATAATTTTTAATAGTTTCTATGGATTTTTATTTTCTAATGGTGTAAACGATTTAAACGTCTATCGCCAGACTTTTTATAGAGGCTTTGATTGTCTCTCTTTCAATGTGCGGGTGTGGTGGAATTGGTAGACGCGCTGGATTCAAAATCCAGTTCCTTCGGGAGTGCCGGTTCAAGTCCGGCCACCCGCACCAAAGAAAGCTTTTAAAGAAATTCTACCTTATAGACCTAGGTGCCTTAACACTGGTAACTCGTCACTAGCACAGCCTTGAATCCCGTTGAGCCTCATATTTACTGCGGTGATCGTATGATCAACTGCGCTTATAGGATTCAACGCTCCACCTAGGGTGTTTTTTGCAGAGCACCCATTCGTTCTGGCTAGATTGGCTTCTATAGTAAGTCCTGTAGCAACTAGAAATGCTCCAACAACCCATTTGTTAGGTTTAGGGATTTTGATAGTCCAACTATTATCTTTAGCCATTTTTGTCTCTTTCGTAATTAATTGATAAGCTTTTATATATCAACAATTATGTAAAGTCAATACAATTATCAATTTGCTATTTTTACGATTAAATATGATATTAAAAATTAGTTAGAGTGCTTTATTACTTTGGAAGGAAATATGGATGACTGATGATCTAAAATACCGTGTTGTTATTGCTTTGGATAAAACATTAGAGCCAGGTAGGGCGATGAACGCTGTTGCGCATATGTCGGCAGGGTTAAGTGGGTTAATCGCTGAAAAAGGCGAAATTGATCAATTAAGATTTCAAGATTACAAAGATCAAGATGGTAAGGTATATCCATCAATCTCAGATTTGCCGATGATCGTTATGCGGGGAAAAAAGGGGCATGTTCGTCGCTTTGCAGAAGAAGCAAAAGCTGAAGGCATGGACACAACATGTTTTCTGGACACAATGGTTGAAGGCACCTATGCCGATCAACACGCGCGCACCAACGAAACCAGTTCCGAAGATATCAATTACTTTGGCGCCTGTGTTTTTGGCGAGAGCGATAAGTTGCGTGAGCTAACCAAGCGCCTATCTCTGTGGCAATAAACGGCAGGTGCCGTGATATGTTAATAAAAATCCATTGCAAGTGGGTTAGAGCGTTAGTTATCAATATTATATTCAATAGGCGTAAAACTAACTTTACCGTGTTTAATTAGATTTTCGCGGAGTAATCTTACGTGCTCGTTCAAGGTTTTTGTTGTGGCTTCTTCTTTGATTTCGTAATTACATTTATCTAATAGATAGTCTAATCGGTCGCGTTCTTTTTCCTTTAATTCTTCTCCTTGTGTTTCATCAAGGTTAAAATCATTCATCAATTCATCAATTCATCAATTTTGGGTTTTTGATCAAAATTCATGAAGCTATCGCCTTGATCACCATCACCAGAATCGCCAGATTCTTCAATGTCTTGATCGGTGGCGGCATCGTGGAAAAAAATGTCTAGAAGCTGTGGTTCTATTTCTTCCCAACTCGCGTCATCATCAATCATGTTTAGGTGATCAACTTCATTAACTAACACCTCATATAATTCGTTATATTTTTCTTGTAGATGAATATAGCTGGTAAAGGATGTGAGATCATCATCAGTAGCTGCTTCTGTGACAATATCTACGGTTGCTTGCCATAATTGATCAGTTTCAAGAAGGTGCATAACAATAATATGAATGTGATAGGATTCTTTTTTATGTTTTTTTAAGGCATGACGTACGGCGTTAACCGCCGCGAGAGAGGGCGTGCTTTCTGCATTGCTTGTGATGGTGTCTGTAATCATGGGGTTATCCACCTCGCATCGGTCCACTAGGTCTCAATATTGGTATCATCGTGCTTATTTTTCCAGTTACGGCTAGGCTGTCACGTACTGTTTTACTTTGTTCTTTGAAAACTTTTATTTCTTTGTTTTCAGTGGCCTTATAAAAGCTAGCATCAAACAATTGATCAGTTGCTCTTACAGTGCTCACTTGCTCTTCGTTAAAATCAAGCGTCAGAGCTGCTGTATCAAGATCTAGCTCAAATTCTTGCTTGGTTTGTTTGAAATACCCACCACCTGTTTCTGTGATACGATCTACCTGATGGAAATTTGCGGCTTGGTAAAAATAGATATTGAGCAGATATGTTTTCATATCTTTCCAAACATCATCATCTTCAATTAATTTTAGATAATTAAGATTGGGTAAAAGATCATAATATAAATCTTCATATTTTCTGGGTAGGTGACCATATACAACAGCGCCAGAGCGATCATCGTCAATATCTTCTTCATAAACAACACTGACAATGGTTTGCCATTTTTTCCCAGTTTTAATGATATTGGCAAAAATGATATGGATATATTGTATATCAACGTCATATTGTTTTTTGCTGAGATGGATACAATCAATCGCGGCTAAAAGAGGGGTGTCTTTGTGCGCACTAATTAGGGTATGAGAAATACTGGTATCTTTAGGCATTTATAATGTCCTTAAGCCAATTATTATTATCTTCAACGTAATTACAAATTAAGGCATTAAAAAGGTAATTTTATCTAAGCAACGGCAAGGTCATATATATCGAGGAAATTGCCAGTTTTTTCAACGGTTATGAGAAAATTGCCTAATTTTTGTGATATCTAGTGCTATAGGCGCGCTCTTAGCTTATCAGTAGTTGCGATTTTTGATGAATCCCTTATATCTATAGGGGTATTAATTAATGAGGAAAACCATGCAAACAGCGCCCCAAACCACTGACCAAGACCAACCAGCCGTAGATATGAAGGATATTGTCGCTTTATGTAAGCGCCGTGGCTTTATTTTTGGCGCATCTGACATTTATGGCGGAATTAACGGTTTTTGGGATTATGGCCCTTTGGGAACAGAGCTAAAGAATAATTTGCGTGATTATTGGTGGAAATCAATGGTGACGACCCCACCAATTGGCCCAGATGGACATCCTGTGCAAATTGTTGGTCTTGATAGTGCGATTATCCAAAACCCACAAGTCTGGGTGGCTTCTGGTCACGTGGGCGGGTTTTCTGACCCGATGGTTGATTGTCGTGAGACAAAGAAACGTTACAGAGCAGATCACTTGGTCATTCTTATCCCAAGCGATGATACGCCATGGATTGCAACTATCGAAGATGACGAAGATTTCTTAAAAGCGCGTCTTAAAAAAGTAGGACGTGGAAAAAGCTTAAATGATTTCACGAGCAAAAATTTAACAGAGATTGATTTAGCTGAGTATCCAAAAATCTTAGCCCCTGATGCAAAAGAAAAAGGGACACTGACTGAGCCTAAAGAATTTAACCTTTTATTTGAAACAGGGATTGGCGCGTCAGAAGCAGATAAAACGACGGCTTATCTTCGTGGTGAAACCGCGCAAGGGATTTTCATTAATTTTAAAAACGTGGTCGACAGCTCCCGTGTGAAAATACCATTCGGTATTGCGCAAGTCGGGAAGGCGTTCCGTAATGAGGTGAACCCGCGGAACTTTATTTTCCGCTCCCGTGAATTTGAACAAATGGAAATGGAATGGTTCTGCCATCCTGATGAGGCACAGAAATGGTTTAGCTTCTGGAAAGATGAGCGTAAGAAATTCTGGGAATCTATTGGTCTGACAAGTGACAATATTTTGATGCGTGATCATGACGCGGATGAACTTGTTTTCTACTCCCAAGGTACATGCGACATTGAATATAAATACCCGTTCACATCACCTGACTTCGGTGAGCTGGAAGGTATCGCTAACCGTGGTAATTATGATTTAACGCAACATCAAGAACATTCAAAAACGAAGTTAGAATATCTTGACCCAGAGCGTAACAATGAAAAATATATCCCGCACGTGATTGAGCCTGCGGCAGGATTAACCCGTGGCGTGCTAGCGTTATTGTGTGAAGCCTATACCCCTGATCCAAATCGTCCAAGTGGTGTGTACTTAAACTTTGATCCAAAAATGGCGCCGAAGAAAGCAGCTATTCTTCCGCTAACCGCCAAAGATGGTCAGCCAGAAATTGCTGAGAAACTTTATCTGGAATTACGTGAAGAGTTTGCGGTTGATTTAGATATTAAACAAAACATAGGAAAGCGTTACGCCCGTCAGGATGAAATCGGAACACCATATTGTTTCACCATCGACCAACAAACATCAGAAGATGGCATGGTTACATCGCGTGAGCGTAATACAATGGCGCAAGAGCGTGTTCCTTTGGATAAAGTGGCTGATTTCCTACGAGAAAAGCTTAAATAATATTATTCAATATCAGTGGTTTATATAATTCTCTGCGTGCATTTACCTTAATAGGGTAAAATATAGGGTATGAGGTTTTTTTCGCGCAAAAGACGCTGGACGGAAAGTCAGCGCGTTGTTCTTTCTGCATTCTTTTTTACAGGAGCGTTATTGGTTTTGGTCGTGGGCATATTATGGTCTGCGCGCCATCCTGATTACTATTCATATGAACCAAAACAAGAAGATATGGTCACCAAAGAAATGGTGGCACGTGTGTTAAACGGTTAAGCGTTTACGGCTCCAAAATCTCAATTAATCCAAATCCCATCACCGTATAGAACGACACGTTACGCCCGCCAAATAAAATTGCGGGCTTGGGTGGTGAAACGGGTACAACGCGTAAACCATCTAATTGCATGGCTTGTAAACTTCCCTGTAAATCATTTGTTTCATAACAAGTGTGATACACTAGCTCATTGTAACGTTTTAAAATAGGGGTGAGAGGGCCGTCTTCTTCACCTGCCGTCACTAATTCAACGGCCGGAGACATTTTTGAAGTGCAAAGACGCAAATAAACTTTTTGTTCTGGGTCATAGACCTGTTCATTTTCATCATAACCAAGCCCGCCCAAGAATTTAAGAGCTTCATCCTCTTTACGGAGCGCTAGCCCCATATGATGAAACGTTAAACCAAATTTATTAGCAGGTGCTTCCATTATATTCTCTCGTTAAGCTTTCTCTAATACATAAGCTACGTTGATGGATAATTCTTGAGCTTCAGATTCTTCCAATGTTTTACCTTCATAGGGCAGACGAAGTGGTGCTTTAATTTTCAACCCTGTGCCTTCAATCATTTTTTCTAAAGCATCGGTAGAGCGCCAAAGGAAGATATGATCAATCGCTGGTGCGTTGATACAGGTGGTCACATAGATATAGGCATCATCTGCCGCTAATTCCGCAATACGCTTTAAAAAAACATCAGGTTGTTCCACATGTTCCAGAACTTCGCCCATCACAATGGCGTTGAAGCTACCAGCTTCTAACTCTTTCGCATCCAAGAAATCCATTAACCTTAATTCAAAACGGTCAGCAAAGTCAGGTTTGAAATGTTTCAAAATAGCATCAGTTTGTTTAATACTTGACTCTGAAATATCAATACCTAAAAACTCATCAAACTTCCCAAGCTCCATAGCTTTCATCAGGTAATATCCATGACCTGGACCAATATCTAAATATTTTCCACCAACATCGCGGGGCATAGTCTCAACAAAGAAACGTCCCATGTCCAAATGGTTTGGCCATAAAAATGAAGTAATCGCCAATCCATACATATATTGGTTCATGTAATCTTCATTGTGATAAACATGCCCACCAACTTCTTCGTAGGATTTATAGCGGTATTCTTTATGCTTCATAAAATATAGTTGTTCACGGAATGTGTCACCTACGATGGTAAGATATGAATCCGCCATGTAAGCCAAATCTAGCCCTTTGCTTCCACAAAAATCTAGATATTTATCAAGTGTTTGTAATTCTTCTATGGTGACATGTTCCAAAGCGCCAACCATAAAGCTTTTATGCATTGGATTTTCTTCCAAAATGATATCAATTAACCCTTCTACATTTGGGGTTAATGTTTTGGCGGTGAGGGCGGAAGAGGTCATAACTTTGGTCCTTTGCTTTAAAAGCCTTGGTAAATAAATGGAATGTCGATGGCAGAGGCCAGCGCTGCTGAGAGAATAACAACGCATAAGAATAACCCGATTATCATTTCAATGAAATATCTTTTCATTTTTTCTCCTGTAATGCTTGGATTTCTAAGTTAATGCGGTCTGGTAAATCACCACTATCACGTAAATGCATATAATCAATGTAATCCAGTGTCTTTACTAGCTCTGGATTAAAATCGGTAATAATAGATATTTTATCGCTTTTGTAAGGCGCCATGATAGCGCGTAATTGATGAATGACCGTACGATATGCTTCACGGGCAGGCGTACGCTCCAACGTTGGTGATACTGGCGCGACATATATAAGGGTCGGGATGTTGCTATCTTTAATCTTATCTAACGTCTGACGTAATAATTTTTCACTCCAAACGCTTTGGGTTAGGTTGTTTTGGTTCATGGCTTCAATTTGCCATTCTTTAGCACCAAAATTTGAAAAGTCTTTGCCATCCGCATAGCGTTGCGTTGACCAGAAAAGCAGAGGTTGATTATAACTTATCTTTTTAGTGACCTGTTTATGCGCTTTTGGTTTTTTATCTTTAGTCTGTGATTTTTTCGCAAGCTTAAGATAATCATGACCATTCGCTGTCAAATTATGATGCCTTCCTGCTACACCCCACAACATATTGGCGGGAGAGGCAAGTAACGGCACAAGAGAATTTTTCCATTGTGATGCGCCTGCATTCATCACATTCTTTTTAAAGAATAGTGAATTATCATTTAATATCCAAAATGGATTTAATACGATCACAAGCATGGCAGGTTGGCGGCTAATCGCATCATCGATAAGCGTGTAAGTATCAAGACTACGTTGTGCTATTTTTAGAGAAACATATTGCGGGTTATCAATATCGAAGGATGCAGGTAGATACGTGAGTAAATCATCCTCATATTGTTTGATAGTAATTGATGATCCAGCCACCCATAGAATAGAATTTTCTGGCAGTGTTTTTAAGTCATTCCTAACGTAGCGCGGATCAGATGTAGAGCTGGCGATAGGGGTGAAGTCACCTTCCATCTCATCTGCATAAGGAAGTTGAGGTTTAACTTTAGGAACTAAAAAATGTGCAGTCGTTAAAAATAGTAACGTCCATAGAATGATACGAAACAATGACCATTTATTCGGTGTGATTGAAAGCCAATCCGTAAGCTTGTTTAACCATTCTAACTGAGTAGGGGCGTTTATCATTTATGATATCCCCACTAATGATAGATAAAACTGTCCCGCTTTATCTAAGGGCATAACCAATAACGGAAAGCTAAGTGTCACGAATAAATAAGTACCAAATATTTTACCCCATAAAACGCAAACATTATCTTCTTTTTTGTCTTTGGCTTTACGGTCAGAATAATAACGATGCGCAATTAACCCTGCACCGTGATAACAAGCGAATAAGATCATCCCTAACGATAAATCATGCCACAGAGCAATGACAAAGATCGTGGCAAAGATTGCAACATACTGTGTTTTCTTACGGTATCCGCCTAGGGGTACGTAGGCGTTACGTTGAGCAAAACGAGACAGGCTCATATGCCAATTATTCCAAAATTCTGAAATGTTTGGGCGGAAGTAAGGAAAAGCAAAATTCTCTTTCAGTTTAAATCCATAGGTACGTGCGGCACCAATGGCTAAGTCAGAATAGCCCGAGAAGTTTAGATAGAAGAACCACGTATAGATGAATAAGAAACCCCATATTTTAGCGGTAGGTGCTGTTTCATAAGTTTGAAATATCACTGCACTTTTTTGCAGAATAGCGGCGAGGATTAAAACCTTAATCAGGCCAAAGGCAATACGCATTAAGCCTTGGTAGATATCATCGGCAGTTGGTTTTTGCTGTTTGTTGATTTCTTCATACTCAATGATAGGGCCAACAATTTGCACAGGTGGAAAAAAGCCGTAATAAAGTACGTGCGTGAAGGGCAGGCCTTTAAATTTACCCACCCAGCTTTTAACCAGTAAGTCAGCACCACGAAATGTTGCAAAGGATAAGCCAATCGGAATAATAATGGCACGCGCCAAATCAATCGTCCAAATGGTTTGGGAAATATGGCTCAGGCCTTGATTGCTCCAGAGGTTAAATAACGTTGAAAAGTCATCAAAATATAATTTCCAAATAATCATTGGCGCGAGCATTACTATGATAGAGAACCAGAAAATGGGCGTGCCAAGTTTTCTGTCAGTGGTCGCTACAATTAAGCGGTGTAGCAGATATACAACAACCCAAAATACCGCATAAAAAAGTACGAGGCGTGGTGCGATGAAATAGAGTAGATATGCACCCGCCAACGTTAAAATAGTTCTACGTGTCGGCGCGTGGTTGATGAGCGCCATAGCAGGGATCAACAATAAGGATAGCGCCAATAAATCAATGAAATAGGTAGTGGCGTTAAATTCAGGGAACATTACGTGTTCAACTCCAATAATAATGCCACATCGCTTGAGGGTTGCTTAATGTTTGATGTTTCAATCACCCATTTATCACCATCTGCATTAAACCCATGATCAGCGTATAGATTTTTCACTAACGCGTTTTTAGGCGTTTCAATATACGCACCTTCCAAAATTTTTCCACCACGCGTCTCAACGGCTTCGGCAATTTTGGCCAAGAAGGATGTTTCCGCATGACGCCCTAAAACACGACAGCTCATCATCAAGCTATCAATAGTCCAAATGTCATCTTGTCGCTTTTGAATAATGGCAACACCGACCAACCCATAATCACCAAAACGATCAGAAATGCTCATACCCATCAAAATAGTGTCTTCATCAGCGTGAGGTTTCTCAACATCGTTTTTGTCACGACGAATAGTTGTTAAGTTAAATTGGTTTGTTTTATTAATGAGCTGTGTAATGCGCCCTAAATGCTGATCTTGGACTTCAAACACTTTGATGTTCAATTCAAGCGACTTGATAAAATCTTCTTCGCTCATCGCTTTTTGATCAACGCTTTTGCGCTTTGTCTCCGCCAGCATCATGTCCGCACGTTTACCATCTTCTTCTGTCATATGTGCAATATCGAACAGCCCAGTATTTTTGAGTAGGTCAGGCAAGTAAGCCGTTTCTTCGGGTACAAGCAAGCAAGTTACCTCTGGCAATCTCTCTTGAACTTCTGCAATTTCTTTAGGGTTATCATCAATGAAAACAAGCGCGTCGGTGCCAATATTTAATTCTTTGGCAATGGCCTGAATACTATCAACTTTTGAATTCCAGTGAACTTGCCACGCGGAAATATGATCACGTTTTAGCGCCATACCGTCGTGGCTGTCAAAAACTTCAAACACATCTGCTTCATTGTTCTTACTTGCAACACTTAAAAACAATCCTTTCGCGCGCAAATGTAATAAGTGCTTTTGAAAATCTTGAAAGGCACTTCCTGGAAAGTCAGTACCAATCTCAATGCTACTCATACCATCTTCACCAATGATGCCACCCCAAAGTGTATTGTCACAATCAAGCACAATAGCTTTCTTGGCTGGCGTCGTTTGTGCTGAAATAACGCGCGCTATTTGCGTAGCTGTATCTTTCCAAACTTGCTCTGTATAAGGGTTTTTATACATATAGTACTTACGCGCATCATAGGCATTCGCTTGCCCAATAGTATCAATTAATCCAGAAAAATTTAATAACGTAATGCCTTCAACTGTTTGAACATCGTTTAAGAATTGTTGAAGGAGTGTGTGATATAACAACCCACCTGTTTGTGGCTGTTGTAAATCATGTTGTTCAAATTCTGCGACATTAGGGTAGGGCGGTGTGCCGACAATTAACGTACCCGCATAAATATCCCGCAAAGTTTTCAGCGTGGCTAGAAATGCGTCTAATCCATCTTGCGCATTTTGAAAATCTGGAATGACATCTTCCAAACGCCACAAAACAACTAACGTATCTGTTTGCGCGCCTAACAAATTTTCAGGATTAAAGCTAAGCTGTGTTAATTGATTATAGGGCGCAACACTAAGCTCTACCTCTTCAAGCTCTTTGCTCAAATAACAGGTGAGGGGATCAACTGTGAAAGAACCCGCAAGGCCAATATTCATTTTTTTCGCGGGGCTATTCATGGGTTATACGGCAATATCTTTGGATTTTAGAACTTCACGCGCTAAGCCAATAGAATGCATTTTCATCATTTCTTTGGTGCTTAACTGCACATCAAACTTATCTTCAATCGTGGCGACCAAGTGCATAGCGGCTAAGCTGTCCCATTGCTCAACGTTATCAGGGGCGCTTTGATCGTTTAGCGTAGTAGCCTCTACTTCTAAGACTTCGGCAAATAGGGCAATTAGGGGGTCAGACATTATCTATAATCCTTTGAGTGTTAAAATCGGGGCTACCGAAGGGGAATCATTTATGATATGAAATATAAAGCAACCAAGAGAGATTTTAAATGAACGATACACATAAGCCCACATCTGATCCCCATAATACTGGTAAATCAGGGGGAGAAGATGTCTTAAAAACAACTTTTGTCGGACGTCTTAGGAATTATTTCTTGGCTGGGGTATTGGTGACGGCGCCTATTAGCATAACTATTTACCTCACATGGACATTTCTACAGTTTATCGACAATAAAATTGTTCATTTAATCCCTGAACATTATAACCCAAGCACTTCCCTGCCATTTTCAATGCCGGGTCTAGGGTTAATCATCGCGCTGGCTTTCTTTATCATTGTTGGGTGGTCTACCCGTAACTTCCTCGGGCGTTTATTGGTGCGTGCGGCAGAATATGTCGTTGAGCGTGTACCTGTCATTAATACTATCTATGGTGCTGTAAAGCAGATCTTTGAAACGGTGATGACCTCACAGTCTGATGCATTTAAGGATGTGGTGATGTTTGAATACCCGCGCAAGGGTACATGGGTCATGGGCTTTGTGACTGGCGGGACAAAGGGCGAGGTTCAGTCTAAGACTAAGGCTGAAACCATGAATATCTTCGTGCCAACAACGCCAAACCCAACATCAGGATTCTTGTTATTTGTACCGAAGAAAGACCTTATCTACATGGATATGTCCGTCGAAGAGGGGATCAAAATGATCGTCTCTGGCGGTATCTTAACGCCAGAAGAACAAGTTAAGAAGAAATAATTATTTTACCAACCAGCTTTTAGAATATGAGCTACTGGGCTTTGTCCAGCAGGTACTTGAGGTTGTTGTTCTAATTGAGCTGTTTCTTGAGGTTGCTCATAAAACCCTCTAGCAGCAGAAGCCGCATGCCCCAAATTTATTGCTTCTTTTGTAGCATTTGTACTTCTAGCAAAGACCATGTCAGAAGTGATTATTGGGTATTTTGCGTCCATATTTATATCCTCTATTCCTAATTATTTAATTTGCAATAACCTATTAAGTTCCTTTTTTAAAAAGAAAATATAGATTTGTCTAGTTTTTATTTAGAGCTCTAATTTTGATGGTTGCAGATATATTATTTCACAAATTTCTGGTTTTAATTGGTTTCTGGCTAAATCAAAAATAGATCTAGAAAGCGTTATCTGTTTTCCATCGCTATCAACAGCATTTAATAAAACTTCTTCAGGATCTTGATAAAGGTCTATTGTTTTCTGCGGAGGGGTAGGCGTTGGGGGAGGGCCCATTAAGCCTATATCGAATCCATTATTCTGCAAATCGGCTAGAGAGCTAGCTAATACTTCTTCAGCTATGTTAGGGCTCAAATATATTTTTATCCCATCTACTATCGTTGTTTGAGTCGGTAGTTGAAGTTCGCTAAATATAGAATCCAAGATCCTATTGGCGCAATTTTCATTTAAATAGCGCATAAGGTTTCCTTTTAGAGAAGTCTTTAATGTGTCCATCAACATTGGAAATTCTGGCGTAGGCATAAGAGCATTAAAGACAACATCAAATCCTTCTTCTTCTACTAATTGTACCAACCCTTCTTCTGCATCTTGTACAATTCGTCGTAAGTTAGCAGCTTTTCTGCTCGGTTCTAGCAGTTTTTGCTGAGTAAATTTACTTAAACTCTCTGGTGTTTTGGGCATGATATACCCCCCAGTTTTTAAGGGGGCGGTTAATGCTCTCATGTTATGTGCGCCGTCAGGTAGGGCATTTTTTAGGTCTGTATCTACACGCCTTGCTACATGAATATCTACTCGAGATGTATCTATTGTGGCGGGTTGAATTTTTTGAATTTTAGCAAATTCATGAACAAGTTTATATTCAAGCATTTGGTCATAATTTAATGTAGTATTACCAGCATTCCACTGGCTTACTCTTTCATTAAACTCAGCAATAAACTTTGTTGGGTTCTCATCATAGTCTTTTTTTATATCACGTATTTTTTGATAGAGTTCTCTAGGTACCGTAGTATAGATACTACCTAAATCTATTTCGTTCATCACTATATCTTGATTAGGTCTTTTTAGAATCAGAGAGAGTTTATTACCTAGTGGTCTTCCCACCTCAATAGCATTCTCAAAATATGCTATAATTTGATCAGGGGAAGCATCGCTTTTAAGAGGAAATAATCCTTTTTGCCCGTGTTGAAATTGTTTTGTGACAGCGTCTAACTCTTCTGGGCTACCGCTATTTTTATGTAGTAAATAGGAGATAAAGGATTCCGGGGAAAGGCCTTCAAAATATCCAATCGTATCAATAATATGCATTTCTACTTCAGCATCATTGAAGAGGCTAAGTTCTGGAGGGTTTTCTTTGTTTCTTTTTTGGTAATAAGCACTAGAAAGCTCAGCGTGACTAGATTGGTATTTTTCTAAAAAATACAAACCAACACGCCTCAAATTGCCTTCAAGACGTTTTTGAATAGTCTTGTCATCTGTTTTACTCATAATATTGCCT
>JABAZY010000040.1 GCA_018608245.1 Alphaproteobacteria bacterium
TACCTTCACCATTAAAATACAGGATTTCTCTAGTATCCAAAGAGCTTATTAGCTGTCGTTGATAATTTTGGTTCGCTTTTTCCGTCGCTAACTGACCATCTGGGTTATAAGCAGTAATAAATGTGCAAGTTGCCAACTTATTAAATCTGTATAACTCCAATAGCGTTTCTGATTTTTTACCTATATTAAGCACAAACTGCTGGCCGCGATCATTCACAATATAATCTGTTTGCAAGTAATCATTTAGTAACTGTTTAGAAAAACCAGCTAAATCATTCTGAATTGAATTTATAATTAATTGTTTTTCATGGCTAAGGCGCAATCCAATATTTCTACCTAAACCATGTCGAAAGGCATCGAGCTGATCGTCATTCATCAACTCTATATCTTTAACCGAATAACCATATCGATTAAGCACGTCCTTATAAGCAGCTTTTATTCTTGGGTGGCCGCGCAGGTCTTCGAAAGTGGGTATGTAACAGAAGTCTTTCATAACATTAAAACAGCTATAACTAAAGTTTAATAATTCAAACTCTTATCAAGAGCGCACAATTCCTTAAATTGCTGTTCAGTTTCAATAATTAAACTTAATCCATCACGCCATGCACTAATTTTTATTTCAGTTGAAAATTTACTCTGTACATAATCAAAATCTTGTTCATCTCCACCCTGCAGATAAATATTGACGTATTTATTTCTAAAGAAAAAGGTCATATTTTGGTACTTATCAAACTGTCGCAAAACATGAATAAAACGCTTTCTAGACGGATCTCCTGTCTTAAGTTTTTGACACATTGCTATCGCTTTGCCTGCAAAATCATATTCACAACCTGCAATTACATCATCCCAGCTAACGTCTACATTGGTGTTTACTTTTTTACGGCTAGATTTTCTTGATTCGTAGGCATCAGAAAGTTCTCGCAAAGGATATCGTTGGTCCACGGTTAAAAAACTTTCGTCACCATGACGATGAATATCTAGCGCATAGGCATAAATACTTACAGAAAAACTTGTCAGCCAATCGGCAGTCACTATTACCTCTGGATCAAAGCTTTCAGCTATTAAAATTATTTTAATATCAGTATTCAAATCATTAGATTTTACGATACCTAAGAGCTCTTCATAATCAGCAAACTTATGTTTTTCTATTTGCTCAATAACTTTTTCTTTGTTCCATTTAGAGACCATAGCCGCATATGAAACAGCTTGTAAAAGTTGAAGTTTATTCTTATCACGCTTGAGCTCGATAACTACTAGGGACGAGTCATCGGAATCGTAGGCCAATAAATCTAAACTATTTTGCGTAGAGCTATCTGGAGTGATTTCTTCACCAATTAAAAAGGCCGAGGGCAACCCCAATTCATTTTTAAAAAGCTCCCATGAAGAAATAATAGATTTCTGCAAGTTGTAACGCTCAAGAATATTGTTCTCTTTGAGAGTGCTTTTTGCCACTGGTTCAAATATGGAATTAGACTTATTAAATTTTAACACGAGGGTACCTAACCTAATTTTAATTAAGATTTATATCTTCTAAGTTTAATAAAAAATTCAGTCCCATGGACACATTTCATAAGAATGCTCTAAGCTTGGCTCGCCGCAATTTCTGCATCGATAAGATAAAGGGTCCTTTTTAGCTCGTCTTAAACTTTTCCTACAATCGCCACAATAGAAATTACATTCAAATTTTTGGCTTTCACCGTATTTAAAACGAATATCAAATCTTGAATGGAGAGTTTTACAGCTTGAACATTCAAATAACTCGTAGCCATAACTTATGTCTTTAGGTTGATGGTCCAGTCTAATTTCGAATATTTGTCTTTGAGCACCTAAAGGTACCAGATCCAACACTGCATCCAAACTCGAATGTAGCATTCCATAACCTAAAATATACTCTGAATACTCATCGCAATTTTTACATACAATACTAAAACCAGAACCCATAGTATTAAGACCTTAATTTAAATTAAGAATTAATCTCATTAGATATAAATCCGTTTGGATATTCTTTGCACTTCGTCAGTGAGTTAATAAGCTGCATCAACTCTTCGAATCCGTCAAAATCCGGATTTGGTAGATTGAATCTTAACTTTTTATCCGGAAAAATAATTTTGCAATCAACACCGAAACCGTCACATACATCTCTATTTGATTTAGGCTTTAATTTTAGATGATTAAATTTTTCTTGGAAATTATTCCATGCTTGTCTTGTAGGTTTGAATTTAAATGGAGGGCCTGATTCATGAATAGTTGGGAAACCTTCACTCATAACAAGAAGTGAATCTTTGTATTCAATTCTTATTTGGCTATGCATATAGTTTGTTATTTCAACAAAAAAAGTCTGGCAGCTTTCATTTTCTATAACATCTTTTTTTTCTAAATCTCCTGAGCCTACATTAAACCCATAATTTAAAAGAGTTCCATTTTTGAGCTTATCAACAGCTTTCTGAATAGTTTCTAATGGAACACAAAACCATTCTTTTGGGCGATAAGTTTTACCAAACCTATCAGGGATCTCTATTTCTAATCTGGCAGATGCAAATACTTTATGCAAAAGAGTCTCTAGCTTATGTCGATTTATGTTGTATAACTCAAAGCTTGCAACCAGATCCGCCTTGGCAAATAAAAAGGTTGGATCATCCTCTGCCCCAGACAAACGTAGTGATGGGTCTTTACTTGTAACTCCAATCTTGTGGATATTTTTCGGATTATCCCGAATTAAAGGGTGACTTGATTGGCTTCGACAGACATAAATAACTCCACTTGCAATATCATCCTCATCAGGCTGTTCATCAAACAATGGTCCTAAACTGATTTCAGTGATTCTTCGGGCATTTTCATCATCATTTAATCTGCGCTTAAGCGAGCGCATTAATTGATTACTCTCCACACCATTATCAAAAATCACTCTAAGCCTTGCATCCATTGCACCATTTGGTGCAGCAAGGGACTCACCCACCTCAGCAACGTATATTTTTTGTCCGTTTAAGATGAAAAGGTTTCCTTTTTCAACACTAAAGTCATCACTATGGCCATGTGGTATTATCTTTCTGACACCTGATTTAATATCCGCTTGTATTTTTTCAAAAAGAGGCTTAAAAATATGAAAATCATTGCAGGGTGTTCTGCTGCCAACTTCGTCTGCTGGCTTAATTTCTGAACGTGGCT
>JABAZY010000016.1:0-4179 GCA_018608245.1 Alphaproteobacteria bacterium
ACAATCCAGCAATCGCTGCTGTCAATGTTGTCTTACCGTGGTCAACGTGACCAATGGTTCCGATATTACAATGTGGCTTATTACGTTCAAACTTTTCTTTTGACATTTTAGTGTCTCCTTCTTTTTAAATCTTTAATTCTTATTAAATTCTAATTAAGCACCCATGCTCGCTTTTACTTCTTCAGCGACCGCATTTGGTACTGGCTCATAATGATCAAATTGCATTGAGTACTGTGCACGACCTTGTGACATAGAACGCAATGTATTGATGTAACCAAACATGTTTGCCAAAGGAACCATTGCAGATATTACTTTTGCAATACCGCGATCTTCCATTGAGTTAACTTGACCACGACGTGAATTCAAGTCACCGATAATATCGCCCATGTAATCTTCAGGTGTCACAACTTCAACCAACATCATTGGCTCAAGTAATTGAGGACCCGCTTGTTGCATCGCTTCTTTGAATGCTGAACGACCAGCAATTTCAAAAGCCATAACGCTTGAGTCAACATCATGGTAAGCACCATCATAAAGCTCAACTTCAAAGTCAATTACTGGGAAACCAGCAATAATACCTGCGTCTTTAGCTTGATCCATACCTTTTTCAACACCAGGGATAAATTCTTTTGGAATGTTACCACCAACAACTTTGTTACCAAATGTAAAGCCTGAACCCAACTCCCCTGGACGCATTTTGAATTTAATACGCGCGAATTGACCTGAACCACCAGATTGTTTCTTATGTGTATAATCAACATCAGCTTCTTTCGTGATTGATTCACGGTAAGCAACTTGTGGCGCACCAATATTCGCTTCAACCTTGAATTCACGCTTCATACGGTCAACAAGAATGTCCAAGTGAAGCTCACCCATACCAGCAATAATTGTTTGACCCGATTCATGGTCAACTTTTACGCGGAATGATGGATCTTCAGCAGCCAAACGTTGTAGCGCAGTAGACATTTTTTCTTGGTCAGCTTTTGTTTTAGGTTCAACAGCAATCTCAATAACTGGCTCTGGGAATTCCATACGCTCAAGCACAACTGGCTTATCCATGTCACATAATGTGTCACCAGTTGTTGTATCTTTCATACCAACGAAAGCCACAATATCACCTGCAAATGCTTCGCTAATTTCTTCACGGTTGTTTGAATGCATAAGTAACATACGACCAACACGCTCACGTTTACCTTTAACTGAATTCTGAACATAAGAACCTGATTCAATTTTACCTGAGTAAATACGGGCAAATGTTAATGAACCAACGAATGGGTCATTCATAATTTTGAACGCAAGAGCGGCAAATGGCTCTTCATCAGAAGGCATACGACCCATTGGTGTATCAGAATCAACTTCCATACCTTTTGTTTCACCAATATCTAATGGTGAAGGTAGGTAATCAACAACTGCATCCAATAGAGGTTGAACACCTTTATTTTTAAATGCTGATCCACAAAGGATAGGCACAAATGCGTTTGCGATAGTACCCTTACGGATACATGCTTTTAAAGTTTTCTCATCTGGCTCTGTACCTTCAAGATAAGCTTCCATCGCCGCATCATCTTGATCAACAACCAAATCAATTAATTTCTCACGGTACTCAGCAGCTTTATCCGCTAGATCAGCAGGTATTTCCTGCTCAGAGTAAGAAGCACCTAACTGCTCGCCATCCCAAACAATTGCTTTCATTTTGATCAAGTCAATATTACCAGCAAAGTCATTCTCGGCACCGATTGGCAATTGAATAACACAAGGAACAGCGCCCAAACGATCAACAATCATTTCAACTGTATTGTAGAAATCCGCACCAATTTTATCCATTTTATTCACGAAACACATACGTGGAACGCGGTATTTATCGCCTTGACGCCAAACTGTTTCAGTTTGTGGCTCAACCCCAGCATTCGCATCGAACACAGCAATCGCACCATCAAGAACACGCAATGAACGCTCAACTTCAATTGTGAAGTCAACGTGACCCGGCGTGTCGATAATATTTAAACGGAAACGCTGACCATCATAGTTACCACCTGGAGCAGCATCCCAGAAAGTTGTTGTCGCCGCAGACGTAATAGTAATACCACGCTCTTGCTCTTGTTCCATCCAGTCCATTGTCGCCGCGCCATCATGCACTTCACCAATTTTATGTGACTTACCAGAGTAAAATAGAATACGCTCCGTCGCTGTGGTCTTACCCGCATCAATATGCGCCATAATACCAAAGTTACGATAGTTACTAATTTCGTGTTCGCGTGCCATTTTATCTCTATTTCCTAATATTCTTTTTTAATTATTACCAACGGTAGTGGGCAAACGCTTTGTTTGCTTCTGCCATCTTATGCGTATCGTCACGTTTTTTAACAGCTGAGCCACG
Source organism: Alphaproteobacteria bacterium (assembly GCA_018608245.1). Classification (GTDB taxonomy): domain Bacteria; phylum Pseudomonadota; class Alphaproteobacteria; order Micavibrionales; family Micavibrionaceae. Next base: position 2,378 of record JABAZY010000016.1, read on the forward strand.
GTCATTTGCCGCATCTAAAAGCTCACCAGCCAAACGCTCGATCATTGTGTTTTCTGAACGCTTACGTGCCGCACCAATCAACCAACGAATAGCCAATGCTTGCGCACGTTCCGCACGAACCTCAACAGGTACCTGATAAGTCGCTCCACCAACACGGCGTGAACGAACCTCAACTTGTGGGCGAACCTTCTTAAGCGCTTTGTGGAAGATACGAAGACCTTGAGAAGCGTTACCACCAGTAGCATCGCCTTCAGTTTCTTCTTCAGTGGCAATATCCTTGCCTTTTTCTTCCATGATAGCCAAGGCACCATAAACAATTTTCTCAGCGACAGATTTTTTTCCATCAAGCATAAGGTTGTTCATGAATTTATTTAGAATCAGATCTCCATAACGGGCATCTGGTAATATTTTTCTTTTCTCTGCAGCGTGACGACGTGACATCTTTAAATACCTTCTATCTTACTTAGGACGCTTCGCGCCGTAGCGTGAACGTGACTGTTTACGATCTTTAACCCCTTGTGTATCCAACGTTCCACGAATAACTGTGTAACGAACACCAGGTAAATCTTTCACACGACCACCGCGCACTAGCACAACACTATGCTCTTGCAGGTTGTGACCTTCACCAGGGATATAACAAATAACTTCAAAACCTGTCGTCAAACGAACCTTAGCAACCTTACGCAAAGCAGAGTTTGGTTTCTTAGGGGTCGTTGTATAAACACGTGTACAAACACCACGCACCTGCGGGCTTTGCTTCAATGCACGGTTCTTTTTAGACTTCATCGCTTTTTTACCACCGATTGCGCGGGGCTTACGAACTAACTGGTTAACTGTTGGCATAAATGCCTCTCCTTAATTCTAATTATCATTTTCGGATGGATTTGCTTCTAAACACAGAAAAAAGGGATTTTCTTGAGTATGTCCTCAAATCCCTAAATTTCTAACTAACACTCATATAAGGCTGTCTTTTAAACAGTCTGCATATTAAGTAAAGCTTTTTTATCGGCAAAGTCAGGAAAATTGAGCTACGTCTAACACTTACTGGTCTTCTAGTATCTGTTACAGCCAACCCATCCGATTCCTGAATTTGAGCGGACTATAATAAGAAACCATGAGTCAAGTCAAGCACTTGTTAACGTTTTTTTTACTTTAAATGACATATTTCAAAGATATTACTTTAAACTATTGAAATATATACATTTTAATGGAAACCAAAAAGCAGTTCACCTTACCATAAACCTCTTCATTTGAATCCCCAATGAACCACCCTGACCCATTTAAGACTCAGTGACTTATTAGATTGTTAATCAACACAAGGTGATTAGTAGTTTTTTACAGTATGCGCTTAAGCGCTCTTTAATAACTAAAAAATCACCTTTTATTATTAAATTATGCTAGACTGACCTCATATACACAACAATCACGCCTGCATTTTGCAGGCTTTTTTGTGCCTAACAGCTACCCTCACCGCCGTCATTGCGAGGAGGTGAAACCGACGAAGCAATCCAGAAAACTAGCCAGAAAACTAGGTTGCCGCGCTACGCTCGCAATGACTTTGGACCAGCCGTAACGCGTTTACGCGTCTGAGATCCTAAAACAAGAAAAAACAAACTAATGGATTTATCTTATCAAATCAAAAGGATAGGGTTTTTGGAGCCCCAAAACGAGGAACGAACTAATGGATTCTGCACTCTAGAAAAAAAGCGACCCATATTGCTATAGGTCGCTTTTCTAAATTTCTAATTAGCCAGCCGTAACGCGCTTGCGCGTCTGAGACTTTTAAACAAGCAAGTCTAGCC
>JABAZY010000016.1:4189-86124 GCA_018608245.1 Alphaproteobacteria bacterium
CTAGCCTGCGGCTACTTCTGCTTGCACATCTGCCGCTGCCGCTGATTCAAGGGCCGCTGCTTCGCGTTCCTCTTCAATCAAGGCTGCTGCTTGTTGTTGTGCTGCCAATGTCACGTTATCACGCTCAGTTGCCACTTTACGGATTTGGTTCACGTAAGCACCCGTTCCCGCAGGAATTAGGCGACCAACGATCACGTTTTCTTTCAAGCCGTACAATGCGTCAACTTTACCATTCACAGCCGCATCTGTAAGAACACGGGTTGTTTCTTGGAATGACGCCGCAGAGATGAAGGAGCGTGTTTGCAATGACGCTTTTGTAATACCTTGAAGAACAGGCTTACCTTCAGCAGGTTGCTTGCCGTCACCAATATACTTGTTATTGGCGGCTTCAAATTCATCACGGTCGATGTTTTCACCAACCAAGAATGTTGTGTCACCCACAGCAGTAATCTCGATTTTCTGCATCATTTGACGTGAAATCACCTCAATATGCTTGTCATCGATTTTAACCCCTTGTAGACGGTAAACATCTTGGATCTCATTAACCAAATACTCAGCCAAAGCTTCAACACCCATCACGTCTAAAATATCATGTGGTACCAATGCCCCATCAAGAAGTGGATCACCCTTACGGACGAAATCACCCTCTTGAACAGCCATGTGACGACCTTTTGGAATTAGGTATTCACTAGGCTCCATTGTTTTATCAACTGGGTTCACGATAATACGGCGTTTCGCCTTATAATCTTTACCAAACTCTACTTGACCATCAATTTCTGAGATAATAGCGAAGTCTTTTGGACGACGCGCTTCAAACAATTCAGCCACACGTGGTAGACCCCCTGTAATATCACGCGTTTTACCAGCCTCACGAGGAATACGAGCGATAATATCACCAGCTTTAACTTCCGCGCCATTCTCAGCAGAGATAATCGCATCTGTTGACATCGCATAACTTGCTTCCAAACCATTTGGTAGTTTCAACTGTTTACCGTTTGCATCTGTCAATGAGATACGCGGTTTCAGATCACCACCTTTTGGTTGTGAACGCCAGTCAATAACAACTTTACGAGAGATACCTGTTGCTTCATCGGTTTGATCCGCAACCGAAACACCTTCGACAAGGTCATAGAATTTCGCGATACCATCTTTTTCAGTGATGATTGGCATGGTGAATGGGTCCCACTCAGCTAGCTTATCAGTAGGCTTCACTTTTTGACCGTTTTCAACCAATAGTCTTGCACCATATGGTACACGATGCGCTACACGCTCTTTACCTTTTGCATCCAGCAATGCGATCTCAGTGTTTCTACTCATCACGATGGCAACACCATCAGAGTTTTTCACTGTGTTCTCATTACGGATCTCAATTTTGGCATCCATTGTTGATTCATATGATGATTTCTCAACACCACGCTGCGCCGCACCACCAATGTGGAAAGTACGCATTGTAAGCTGAGTTCCAGGCTCACCAATTGATTGAGCGGCCATAACACCAACAGCTTCACCAATGTTAACTTTCGTACCACGCGCTAGGTCACGACCATAACAAGTCGCACATACACCAGTACGTGTTTCACAAGTAAGCACTGAGCGAACTTTAAGTGTATCAACGCCCGCAGTCTCAATTAACTCAGAAAGAGCTTCATCGATTAGTTGATTTTTCGCGACAATAACTTTACCGCTTAATGGATCTTTCACTTCTTCAGCCACCGTACGGCCAAGCGCACGTTCAGCCAAGGAAACAACCACGTCAGCGCCGTTCATCACAGCATTCATGGTAATACCACGTTCTGATCCACAATCATCTTCAAGAACAACCGCATCTTGTGCAACGTCAACCAAACGACGGGTCAAGTAACCAGAGTTCGCAGTTTTCAGGGCTGTATCAGCCAAACCTTTACGCGCTCCATGGGTTGAGTTGAAGTACTCAAGAACAGTTAAGCCTTCTTTAAAGTTAGAGATAATTGGGTTTTCAATGATTTCACCAGAAGGTTTCGCCATCAATCCGCGCATACCAGCAAGCTGTCTAATCTGAGCAGCACTACCACGCGCACCAGAATGAGCCATCATGTAAACTGAGTTTAGACCAACAGCGTCATAGTTAGAGATGTGACTCATCATCGCATCTGCAACATCATCGGTACATTTAGACCAGATATCGACAACCTTATTGTATTTCTCACCTTTTGTGATCAAACCATCTTGATATTGTTGCTCATATTCAGCCACTTTATCCGTTGCTTCAGCCACAAGCGTTTTCTTGCTCTCAGGAATAATAAGGTCAGATTTACCGAATGAAATACCAGAGATACACGCATGACGGAAACCAAGTTTCATCATACGGTCACAGAAAATAACAGTCTCTTTTTGACCACAGTGACGATACACAAGGTCAATCAAGTTTGTTAATTCTTTCTTTGTCATCACTTTGTTGATTTCACTGAAATCAATTTTTGGGTGACGTGGTAATAATTCAGATAGCAACATACGACCAGCAGAAGATTCAACAAGAACAGTTTTCTTCTTTCCTTCTTCGTCAATCGTGTGATAGCGACATTTAATTTTCGCATGAATATCCAAGTGACCTTCAGTCATGGCGTGCTGGATTTCACCAGGGCCACGGAAGATCATGCCTTCACCTTTTTTATCATCAAGGGCGATGGTCATGTAGTAAAGACCCAAAACAATATCCTGTGATGGCACAATAATCGGCTTACCATTGGCAGGTGACAAGATGTTGTTTGTAGACATCATCAAGCAACGTGCTTCAAGCTGAGCTTCGATTGACAATGGTACGTGAACAGCCATTTGGTCACCATCAAAGTCAGCGTTAAAGGCTGTACATACTAATGGGTGAAGCTGAATCGCTTTCCCTTCAATCAATGTTGGTTCAAACGCTTGAATACCAAGTCTGTGCAAAGTTGGCGCACGGTTTAGCATCACTGGGTGTTCGCGGATAACTTCTTCCAAGATATCCCAAACTTCTGGGCGCTCTTTCTCAACCATTTTCTTGGCGGCCTTAACAGTAGACGCCATGCCATAAATTTCTAGCTTGTGGTAAATGAACGGCTTGAATAACTCCAATGCCATTTTCTTAGGCAATCCACATTGATGTAATTTCAATTCAGGACCCACAACAATCACGGAACGACCAGAATAATCAACACGTTTACCAAGTAGATTCTGACGGAAACGACCTTGCTTACCTTTAAGCATATCTGAAAGTGATTTCAATGGACGCTTATTCGCGCCTGTAATCACACGACCACGACGGCCGTTATCAAATAATGCATCAACAGATTCTTGAAGCATTCTTTTCTCGTTACGCACAATAATGTCAGGCGCTTTCAGCTCCATCAAACGTTTCAAACGGTTATTACGGTTGATCACACGACGGTAAAGGTCATTCAAATCAGATGTCGCAAAGCGACCACCATCTAGAGGCACAAGTGGACGTAGCTCAGGTGGCAACACAGGAACAGCATCTAAAATCATCCACTCAGGACGCGTACCAGACGCAATGAAAGCTTCCAATAACTTGATACGCTTCACGTATTTTTTACGTTTTGCTTCTGAACCAGTTTCGCGCAATTCTTCTTCAACATTTGCTAATTCTTCTTCTAGCTCAATACCTGTCAGAACTTCCTTGATCGCTTCTGCACCAATACCAGCACGGAAATTTTCTTCACCAAACTCATCTTGGGCGTTTAGATATTCTTCTTCGCTCAAAATTTGCATTGGTTTCATTGGAGTCATACCAGGCTCGATCACCATGTATGCTTCAAAATAAAGAACCTTCTCAAGCTCTTTCAATGTCATGTTCATCATCAAACCAATACGTGATGGCAATGATTTCAAGAACCAAATATGTGCAACAGGTGACGCAAGTTCGATCACGCCCATACGCTCACGACGTACTTTTGTTAATGTGACTTCAACACCACATTTTTCACAAATGATACCTTTGTATTTCATACGCTTATATTTACCGCATAAGCATTCATAATCCTTCACTGGACCAAAGATACGCGCACAGAATAGACCGTCTTTTTCAGGCTTAAATGTACGGTAGTTAATGGTTTCAGGCTTTTTCACCTCACCAAAAGACCAACTCATAATCTGCTCTGGCGATGCCAAGGCAATACGGATTGAGTCAAAGCTTTGTGGACCTTGCGGTGTCCCAAATAGGTTCATGAGTTCGTTCATAATGTTCTCCTAATAGCGCTAAATATTTTTAGTTTTTATTTGTTACCTGATTGCTTCATGTCGATGTTTAAGCCCAAAGCTTTTAATTCTTTGGTCAACACGTTAAACGATTCTGGTACACCAATTTCGAATGTGTCTTCACCGCGAACAATGCTCTCGTAAACTTTCGAACGACCAGCTACGTCATCTGACTTAACCGTCAGCATTTCTTGTAGCGTGTAAGCCGCACCATAAGCTTGCAATGCCCAACATTCCATCTCACCGAAGCGCTGACCACCAAATTGAGCTTTACCACCCAATGGTTGTTGCGTCACAAGTGAATATGGTCCGATAGAACGCGCATGGATCTTCTCATCAACCAAATGATGAAGTTTTAACATGTAGATATACCCAACAGTCACATCACGGTGGAATTTTTCCCCCGTACGACCATCAATCAATGTTACCTGACCAGTTGTATTAAGCCCTGCTTTTTCAAGTAACACATCAATATCAGCTTCGTCTGCACCATCGAAGACTGGCGTTGCCATCGGCACACCCTTACGAAGGTTACCCGCCATTTCAACAACTGTTTTATTGTCCAAGATATCAACTTTTTTAGCAAACTCGGAATCGCCGTAAACATCATTGAGTTTCACACGAAGGTTTTTAACTTCATCGTCCTTAGGCTCTTTGATGTCATTAAACGTATCAAGCATCTCACCGATTTCACGTCCAAGGTTGGCAGATGCCCACCCTAAATGTGTTTCAAGAATCTGCCCCACGTTCATACGTGATGGCACCCCAAGTGGGTTCAACACGATATCAACAGGCGTTCCATCTTCAGTGTATGGCATGTCTTCAACAGGCATAATACGGGATACAACCCCTTTATTACCATGACGACCAGCCATTTTATCACCAGGTTGAAGCTTACGCTTGATCGCTACGAAGATCTTAACCATCTTCATCACGCCAGGCATCAACTCATCACCACGTTGCAATTTCTCAACTTTGTTTTCGAAACGCTCTTTGATGTCATCAACAGCGTTATCGATAGTTTTAGAGATGGCTTCAATTTCTTCCATCGCTTTTTCATCTTCGACAACCAACTGGCGCCAGTGACCACGTTTCATGCCCTGAAGAAGTTCAGTCGTGATTTTATCACCTTTTTTAACATCACCTTCTTTGTAAGCTTTACCTGCTTTTTGACCAGTCAGTAATTCTTCCAAACGACCATAGAAACCATCTTCGATAATTTTACGTTCATCATCACGGTCATTCGCCAGATGTTCAATTTCTTCACGTTCAATAGCCATCGCACGAGAATCTTTATCAACACCGCGACGGTTAAACACGCGAACATCAACAACAGTACCAACGGCACCTGATGGCAAGCGAAGTGATGTATCTTTAACATCAGCTGCTTTTTCACCAAAGATAGCACGAAGAAGTTTTTCTTCTGGTGTCATCGGGCTTTCGCCTTTTGGTGTGACTTTACCAACAAGAATGTCCCCTGGGCCTACTTCAGCACCAATATGAACGATACCTGATTCATCTAAATGCTTCAGGGCTTCTTCACCCACATTTGGAATATCACGGGTAATTTCTTCCGTACCAAGCTTCGTATCACGTGCCATCACATCATATTCTTCAATATGAATAGATGTATAAACATCATCCTTAACGATACGCTCAGACAGAAGGATTGAATCCTCAAAGTTGTAACCATTCCAAGGCATGAACGCGACAAGTACGTTTTTACCAAGGGCTAATTCACCAAATTCTGTTGAAGGACCATCAGCGATAATATCACCCGCTGTTAGTTCATCGCCAACCGCCACAAGTGGCTTCTGTAAGATACACGTTGATTGGTTAGAACGTTGGAATTTACGCATTTTGTAAATATCAACAACCGCTTCAGTTGCATCCAATTCCTCAGTCGCACGAATAACAATACGGTTTGCATCAACTTGAACAACAACACCTGAACGACGAGCCGTTACAGCAGCGCCAGAGTCACGGGCAACTGTTGCTTCCATACCAGTACCAACTAATGGTGCATCTGATTTCAATAGAGGCACAGCTTGACGCATCATGTTTGATCCCATCAAGGCACGGTTCGCATCATCGTTTTCCAAGAATGGAATAAGAGACGCCGCAACAGATACCATCTGTTTTGGTGACACGTCCATGAACTCAACCTGATCAGGCGTCGCCATTTCGTTGTCTCCTGAACGACGACAAGAAATTAGGTCACTTGTAAACGTACCTTTGTCATCCAATACAGAGTTTGCTTGCGCAACCATATATTTAGATTCTTCCATTGCTGACATGTAAATAACTTCATCAGTCACTTTACCATCAATCACGCGACGGTAAGGCCCTTCAATGAAACCGTATTGGTTTACACGAGAGAATGTCGCCAGTGAGTTAATCAAACCAATATTTGGTCCCTCTGGTGTTTCAATCGGACAAATACGACCATAATGCGTTGGATGCACGTCACGAACTTCAAAACCAGCACGTTCACGTGTCAAACCACCCGGTCCAAGCGCTGATAAACGACGCTTATGCGTGATTTCAGAAAGCGGATTTGTTTGGTCCATAAATTGTGACAATTGGCTTGAACCAAAGAACTCACGAACAGCCGCAGCTGCAGGTTTAGCATTGATTAAGTCATGTGGCATATAAGTGTCAATCTCTACAGATGACATACGCTCACGAATAGCACGCTCCATGCGAAGTAAACCAACACGGATTTGGTTTTCCATCAATTCACCAACTGAACGAACACGACGGTTACCAAGGTTGTCAATATCATCAACTTCACCCTTACCGTCTTTTAAGCCATGGATATATTGCAGGATAGCAATGATATCGTCTTTGCTTAATGTACGGAAATCATCAGGTGCATTTAGATCCATTCTTGTGTTCAGTTTATTACGACCAACAGCAGATAGGTCATAACGCTCTGGGTCAAAGAATAGAGACGTGAATAACGCTTGTGCTGAGTCCACTGTAGGTGGCTCACCCGGACGCATAACACGGTAAATATCGATCAACGCTTCTTCACGTGTATCACATTTATCAACCATCAATGTGTTACGAACATATGGTCCAACATTAAGGTGATCAATCGCCAAAATAGGTAATGTTGTGATTGAGAAGCCTTCTAGCTCACCCATATCTTCTTCAGTTAACTCATGACCAGCTTCAAAATATACTTGGCCTGTTTCACCATCGAAGATATCTTCGGCTAGGTAAGTACCCATTAGTTGTTCATCTTGAACAAGAATGTTTTCAAGACCTTCTTCAACTAGTTTCTTGGATTTACGTGGTGTAATTTTCTCACCCGCTTCAACCAAAACTTTACCAGTTTTTGCATCAATAAGATCATGCGCTAATTTTACGCCACGGTAGCTATCTGGGTTAAACGGTGTTTTCCAACCATTCTTTTCTTTTGTGTAAGGCAGTGTTTCATAGAAAGTCGATAGGATTTCTTCGTTAGACATCCCTTGAACCATCATAGGATCAACTTCTTTGTCATTTTCTTCACACTCTGCACGGTATTTAGCAGTTGCCGCAGAATCTAGAGCACGCATGAATGTTGTTACTGGCAATTTACGACGACGGTCAATACGAACGTAAAGTAAATCTTTTGCATCAAATTCAAAGTCCAACCATGAACCACGGTAAGGAATAACACGGGCTGAGAATAAATACTTACCAGATACGTGCGTTTTACCACCATCATGGTCAAAGAATACACCAGGTGATCTATGCATTTGCGATACGATAACACGCTCAGTACCATTCACGACGAATGTACCATTATCTGTCATCAATGGCATATCAACCATGTAAACGTCTTGTTCTTTAATATCACGGATAGAACGAAGACCAGTATCTTCATCAACATCGAATACAGACAGACGCAATGTAACACGTAACGGCGCAGAGTAAGTCATGTCGCGTTGCTGACATTCTTCCACATCATATTTAGGTGTTTCAAGCTCATACGCCACATAATCGATTTCAGCTTTGTCAGAGAAATCTTTAATTGGGAATACTTCAGTCAGAACTTTATGCAAACCTTGCATCGCGCGCTCATCCATTGGAATACCTTGCTGTAGGAATTCCTCGTAAGATGCACGTTGAACCTCAATAAGGTTCGGCATTACTGCTACTTCTTCAATCTGTCCGAAAGAACGACGAACACGTTTTTTACCTGTGAAAGAGTTAATGTCATTGGCAATACCAGTGTGACCACGGGTCACGTCTACTTTTGCTGATAATACTTTACCTGATTTTTTCTTTGCGCTCATGCCGATATCCTTTATCGTTCTAAAATAAATATATAATTCACCGATTGCTGTTTTGTAACAGCAGATAGATTAGTTAAGCAGCCCTCGTATTATTAGCTATTGGACGATAACCTCGCCTCACCTTAAAAAATCTATAAATAATTAAGTCTTAATGACTAAACGCACGATAAGGCGACGAGCGGAATACCCGCTCTCGCCATATTGTGATTGTTAATTAGCCGAAATAAGATTCAATGTCTACTCCCAAATAGTTCTTATAGTTAAAAAAGTCTGAGATAGGACTCACCATGAGCCCTATCACCATAAATTTTAACAAAACTATTTAAGTTCGACAGTGGCTCCAGCTTCTTCAAGCTTTTTCTTGATTTCTTCAGCTTCAGCTTTTGCTGCGCCTTCTTTAACAGGCTTCGGTGCGCCTTCAACCAAGTCTTTTGCTTCTTTAAGACCTAAACCTGTGATAGAACGAACTTCTTTAATCACAGCGATTTTGTTTCCACCAGCAGCGGCAAGAACAACATCAAACTCGTCTTTTTCAGCAGCAGCTTCGCCACCAGCAGCAGCAGCGGCAACAGGTGCAGCAGCAGCAGCGGCAGTTACGCCCCATTTTTCTTCCAAAAGTTTTGAAAGCTCAGCAGCTTCCATTACTGATAGTGCAGATAGGTCATCCACGATTTTTTCTAGATTTGCAGCCATTTTCTTTTCTCCTATTTTAAAAAATGTAATTCAAATTTTGTAGTAATAATAATTAAGCTTTTTCGGCATAAGCCTTTGTAACTCCAACCAATTGTTGCGCAGGGATTTGTGTAATCTGAGCAATTTTTTGTGCTGGCGCTTGGATAAGTCCAATAATCTTTGAACGAAGTTCGTCCAAGCTTGGTAGACTTGCCAATTGTTGTACGCCTGCTGCGTCCAACACCATGTCACCATAAGCACCACCAAGAACAACAAGCTTCTTGTCAGTCTTAGTAAAGTTATGCGCCACTTTCGCAGCAGCAACAGGGTCTTGAGAGGTCGCCATGCCGACAGGGCCAGCAAACATATCAGCGATTTGTTCGTAACGTGTTCCTTTAGCAGCAATTTTTACCAATGTGTTTTTAACAACTTTGAACTGAACTTCATTTTTACGCATTTCAAGACGTAAGTCTGTGATGCTTTTAGCGTTCAGGCCAGTATTTTGTGTCAAAACAACAATTTCACTATTTTCTAAAGTATCCTTTAGAACAGCAATTTCTTCTTGCTTACGTGCGCGGGTCATTCCCATTGTTTCGTTCCTTTGTCTTCTTCTTGGCCTCAGGACGGTAAACCGTCCACGGCGTCGTTAATCAAAAATAAAGCGGTTCGCAAAAACAAACCGCCTATCCAAATAATAAATTAGGTTAATAACAAAATAGCCTTAAATCGTAAGCCACTTACTTATAAACCCCTTATCTTACTTAGGAAATTAAGCCCCTCTACTCTTCGGCGCCCCTAAGGTCTTGGATAGGAATAGCGCTGTTATAGTGGTTTTAAATCATACGTCAAGACTTAATTGCAAAAAAAGGCGCTAAAAATAGCGCCTTCTTAAAATTAGTATATAAAGCATAGCCGTAGCGCGCTTGCGCGCCTGAGGCCCTAAAAAAAGCCTAAGCAGCTTTTGCTTTCGCATCTGATTCTGCTTCAAGATCAACTTTGATCCCTGGACCCATTGTTGATGAGATTGTTACTTTCTTGATGAAAGTACCTTTCGCACCAGTTGGGCGTGCCTTTTGAATAGCTTCAAGAAATGCATTGATGTTTTCAATAATTTCTTTCGTAGGCATTTTAGCTTTTGCGACGCCTGCGTGAACGATACCATTTTTCTCTGCACGGAACTCTAATGCACCGCCTTTAGCCGCTTCAACAGCTGACTTAACGTCTGGTGTCACTGTGCCTAATTTCGGGTTAGGCATCATACCTTTTGGCCCCAAAATTTTACCCAATTGACCCACAAGAGGCATCATGTCTGGTGTTGCGATACAGCGATCAAAGTCCATTTGACCAGCCTTGATCATATCACCAAGATCTTCTGCACCAACGATGTCAGCACCAGCAGCTTTCGCTTCTTCTGCTTTTTTATCACGGGCAAATACAGCCACACGAACAACCGCGCCAGTACCATTAGGCAATGTCACCATACCACGAACCTGTTGGTCAGCATGTTTTGGATCAATACCTAAGTTTAAAGCTAGATCAATTGTTTCGTTGAATTTACGCTTAGACGCTAAGTCTGTGATTGTTTTAACCGCATCAGCCACACTATATAGTGTTTCGCGATCAAATTTTTCATGCGCTGTTTTCATATGTTTTGAAATTTTTGTCATGATCTACCCTTCCACAACTTCTACGCCCATTGAGCGTGCTGAACCTTCGATGATTTTCATTGCGCCTTCAATATCAACCGCATTCAAATCAACCATTTTATCTTCGGCAATTGCTTTCACCTGAGATTTACGGATAGTAGCCACAACTTCATGACCCGGTGTATTCGCACCAGATTTAAGTTTTGCTGCTTTTTTGATGTAATAGCTGTTTGGAGCCTGTTTTGTAACAAAGGTAAATGATTTGTCTTTGTAAACTGTAATCACAACAGGAATAGGCATTCCTTTTTCTGCGCTTTCAGTTTTAGCGTTAAACGCCTTACAGAATTCCATGATATTAACACCATGCTGACCCAATGCTGGACCAACTGGTGGGGACGGGTTTGCACTCGCCGCTGGGATAATCAGGTTAATATAGCCTGAGACTTCTTTTGCCATTTCTAGCTCCTTTACTTAGTTAAAGAGTGTCGTAGTGCAGCTCCCCTCAATGGTCTTAATATGTGCGAGAAAACACTTACTACAACGGTTATGAACGCTGTTATAGCGCCAAATTACGATAATGCAAGAAAAAAGCGCCATATTTGGCGCTCTTTAATAAAATCTATTATGTTTGAAAAACCTTAAAGTTTTTCAACCTGTGAATATTCAAGCTCAACTGGTGTTGCACGACCGAAGATCGATACAGATACTTTCAATTTTGCTTTTTCTTCGTCGACTTCTTCAACCATACCGTTGAAGGATGCGAATGGGCCATCGACCACTTTCACTTCTTCACCAATATCAAAGATAATTGAAGGACGTGGACGATCCACACCTTCTTGAATTTGTTGAATAAGCTGATCAGCTTCTTTTTGGCTAATCGGTGACGGCTTATTATTTGCGCCTAAGAAATCTGTCACTTTTGGTGTATTTTTCACCATGTGCCAAACATCATCGCTCATATCTAATTTAATAAGCAAATAACCTGGGAAGAATTTACGCTCAACATTCACACGTTGCCCACGTTTCATTTCAACCACTTCTTCAGTCGGCACCATGATGTCGCCAACACGGTCTGCCAATTTTAATTTACGCGCTTGTTCTTTGATTGCATCTGAAACCTTATGCTCAAATCCTGAATATACGTGTAAAACATACCAACGCAACGCCATTTTAATCACCTTTTCTTAAATGTTTAAGTCTTTGTTATTTATATAAATATTCTGTTATGAGCCGATACTGATGCTCAAAATAAAGTTCACCAATAAGGCAATCACCTGATCTGATAAAAACAAAAAGATCGACGCAATTGTTACCATGATAAACACAGCAATTGTGCTGACGGTTGTTTCTTTACGTGTTGGCCATGTTACTTTCTTAGTCTCCGCCTTTACTTGACGAAAAAACTCCAGTGGGCTTGTTTTTCTTTTAGCTTTATCAGCAGATTTTGCCATTTTAATAACCTTTTAAAACTGTTAAATTACTTCTCTTGGGTCATGGTTCGTGGAAAGCGTTTCTGCGCTTTTGTTGAAAACCTAACTATATAAGGGAATTAAGAGATATTTATAACAGAACGAACACAAAATCCAGCAAAAACTGAAAAAACATGAAAAAAGTTAAGTTTGCCTGTTATCTGCAATCTGTTTTGCCATTTTGATGGCGGCGATTAAGCTGTCGGGGCTAGCAATCCCCTTACCCGCGATGTCCAGCGCTGTTCCGTGATCTGGGGATGTGCGCACTAACGATAAGCCTAACGTCACATTAACACCACCATGAAAATCAAGTGTCTTTACGGGCGTTAAAACTTGATCATGATACATGCCCAGCGCCGCATCATAATGCTTGCGAGCATCTTCGTGGAATAAAGTATCAGCAGGATGAGGGCCCGTGACATTCAACCCATCCGCCCTTAATTTCTCTATGGCTGGCATAATAACGTCAATTTCCTCCATACCCATTTTACCGCCCTCACCCGCATGCGGATTAAGGCCACAAATGGCAATACGTGGATTTTTTATGCCGAAATCTTGAGTTAAAGCACGCGCCATGATGTGCGCTTTTTCATCAATCAACTCAGCCGTCACAGCCTGTGACACGTCTTTTAGCGGAATATGCACAGTCAAGGGCACAATACGTAGCGCATCATTGGCAATCATCATGATCGGGGTTTCGTCTCTGCCACATAGCTCCGCTACAAATTCCGTATGCCCAGGATGTTTAAACCCGATATCGTACAGTGCACCCTTATGAATAGGGTTAGTAACAACGCCCGCCACTTCACCACGCATAGCCATATCGACGGCTAACTCAATAGACTTAATCACCGCTCCACCATTTTCAGGATTCAATGTCCCCAGCGCCACAGGCGGTTTCAAAGATACTGGAAAGACAGGTAAAGCTTGGTCAAAACACGACATAGCTTCTTCTGCCGTTTCAACAACCTGCACAGGAACGTGGAGACCTAACCGCTTCGCCAGTTCTTCAATCCGCGCAGGATCATCCAATAGCATGAAGAGTGGTAATTTCTTCTCGTGGCGCGCTAACCACGCATCAAGGGTGATTTCACCGCCAACGCCAGAAGGCTCTCCCATTGTAATAGCTAACGGTTTTCCAAGTTGTTTTGATGTCTTTGTCATAGCTATTCATAATCAATTTAGCATCAATAATACAACAAAATCTTTGATAAAAATGCATAAGATACTTGCTAGAACATTCTTTCCATCCTACTCTGAGCGCTAAAGTAATGTTCACTAAATGATAGTATCTCATGCCAAAAAAATATCTCTCTCAGGCCGAAAAATTACTCCCTAAAAGTCTGAGCAAACGCGAAAAAGAATTTTTCAAAACTTTTTATTCCAAAGTGCCTAAAGAAGATGTTGAGTCTGTTAATGTTGAGCTGCTTGCCCAAACGGCGCGCAATCATTATGAGCTAAGTGTTAAGCGTAAAAAAGACAAACCAAACATCAAAATCTATACGCCAAAATCTATGCTGGAAGGCTGGAGCAAAAACAGAACCATTATTGATATCGTCAATGATGATATGGCGTTTTTAGTTGATTCAATCGTGGCTGAAATTATCCGCCATGGTCAGCAAATCAAAGTTTTCTTACACCCTATCGTCCATGTAGAACGCGATAATAAAAATAACATCACAGAAATTTCTGCAAATACCAAAAAGGGTAAAACCAAGGGTCAGTCGAATATTCATGTTGAGTTAACACGTATCTTAAGCGCAGAACAATGTGAGGAATTAGTTTTAGGCCTAGAAAAAGTATTATCTGACGTACGCTTTGCTAACCGCGACTGGCCAGCAATGAAAGGGAAACTAAAAGATGCTCAAAAAGCTTTGGATTCGGCGCCTAAAAGACATGATGCTGAATTAATCACAGAATTTAAGGAGTTTCTGGAGTATCTTCACAATAACAATTTTACGCTTTTAGGGTATCGTGAGTATAAATTCAAATACTCAGATAAAGAGCTAAAGAGCACGATTGTTAAAGGTAGCAGTTTAGGATTGCTATCTGATGAAGTAAGCCCCGTTTATATTAATGAAGCACGTAAAAGTCTGACGGAATCTCAACAAGACTTACGCTTTAAACTTGGGCCAATGCATGTGTCCAAAGTGAACAAAAATTCAACTGTTCACAGACGCGTACCTTTAGATGCCGTGACTGTTAAAAAATATGATAAATCTGGTAAAGCAATAGGTGAATTATTGTTCATCGGTCTTTATACGTCTATGACTTACTCACGTAGTGTTGCCAGCATTCCGTACTTAAGACGCAAAGTGAATAACGTGGTTGAAATGGCACAATATGGCGATGCCAGCCACAACCAAAAAGCGCTACGTCATATTTTAGAGAAATACCCTAGAGACGAGCTATTACAAATTCCTGAAAAATTATTATTTGACCATGCAATAAGCATTTTAAGCCTTCAAGAGCGCCCACGCGTGTCCCTTTACATGCGTAAAGACCCCTTCGGCCGTTATATTTCCTGCTTGGTTTATGTCCCTAAAAACCGATATGAAACAAAATTACGCCTTAAGTTCCAACATATTATTGAAGAAGAATTAGGCGGAAAATGTACTATCTTTAAAGTGCAACAAGATGATTCTCCCTTGGCGCGTGTTCTGTTCCAAATTGACATTAACAATTTAGACACCCCACCCAAAACCAATACTAGGCATTTACAAGAAAAATTACGTGTTGCCGCAGAAGAATGGGCAACACAACTTCGTCGCGCTCTTGAACATAGCACTGATGATATTGACAAAGCGGCGGACCTAATTGGACGCTATGGCAGTGCATTCCCCACCAGCTATCATGAGCGCTATGATGCAGAATCTGCTGTCTATGACATATATAAGATCGCCACCATTATCGATGGCGATGAAATTAACCTTGAGCTTTATCAATGTAAGAAAAACAACGAAGAACAAATTCGTTTAAAACTTTATCATGCAAAAACCCCGCTTGAGCTTTCAGATGTTCTGCCCATCATGGAGAATATGGGTCTAGACGTCATTACCGAACTTCCTTCCGAAGTTAGCCCAGCAAAGTTCAAACATAAAGTTTGGGTTCATGATTTTCTTATCCGTCCTGCAAATAAAGACGAAGAAGTTAACTTTAAAAAAACCAAAAAACCTTTCGAAGATGTGTTCAAGAAAACTTGGGATAAGGACATGGAAAGCGACAGCTTAAACCAGCTGTCACTATACGCTGCCATGGACTGGCGTGACATCACAATTTTACGCGCCTACACCCATTATCTACGCCAAACAACTTTCCCGATTAGTTTGCCATCAATGGAAACTGCCCTAACAACGCATCCTGATATTGCCAAAAAATTGGTAACGTTTTTTAAGACGATGCATGATCCAAGCAACAACAAGCTCAGTGACAAACAAAAGCAGAAGCATATTGACGATATCTTTGCGAGCCTTGAAGCCGTTGACTCTCTTGACCATGATAGAACATTACGTAGCCTCACCAACATTATGTCTGCAACATTACGTACAAATTTTTATCAAACAGATGAACATGACGAACCTAAGATTTATCTATCCTTCAAAATTGATAGTAAGACCGTCGTGGAACTGCCAGAACCTAAACCTTACCGTGAAATATTTGTTTACTCAGGTCGTGTGGAAGGTATTCATTTACGTGGCGATAAAATTGCCCGTGGTGGTATTCGCTGGTCCGATCGCCCAGAGGATTTCCGCACAGAAGTACTCGGCCTGATGAAAGCTCAACAAGTTAAAAACGCCGTTATTGTACCTATGGGCGCAAAAGGTGGATTTATCCTTAAAGCACCGCCAACAGAGGGTGGACGTGACGCTTTTATGGCGGAGGGAATTTCTTGTTATAAAACATTTATCCGTGGATTATTAGACATTACAGATAACCGTCAAGGGTCAAAAATTGTACCGCCTGAAAATGTCGTACGCTATGATGAAGATGATCCATATTTAGTGGTTGCTGCCGATAAAGGTACCGCTAGCTTCTCTGACATTGCCAATGGCTTATCTGCTGAATATGACTTCTGGTTAGATGATGCTTTTGCTTCTGGTGGTTCTGCTGGGTATGACCATAAGAAAATGGGTATCACAGCCCGCGGTGGTTGGGAATCGGTCAAACGTCATTTCCGTGAGCTAAACCACGATACACAGACTCAAGATTTTGACGTTGTTGGTGTTGGTGACATGGGCGGTGATGTTTTCGGAAATGGTATGTTGCTGTCCGAACATATTAAACTGATCGCCTCCTTCAACCATTTACGCATTTTCTGCGACCCTGATCCAGACCCAGCCAAAAGCTTCAAAGAGCGCAAACGCCTATTTGAAAAAGTACAAGGTTGGGATGGTTATAATGAAAAATTACTATCCAAAGGTGGCCGTATTTTCCTAAGAAGTGAAAAATCACTTAAATTAACGCCAGAGATTAAAAAGCGTTTTGACATTGATAAAGACCACGTATCCCCTAGCGAGCTTATTACCGCTATCTTAAAAGCTCGCACAGATTTAATGTGGTTCGGTGGTATTGGAACTTACATAAAAGCTACAGCAGAGACCCATACTGAAGTTGGAGACAAAGGAAACGATGCGTTACGTATTGACGCCAAACAAGTACGTGCCAAAGTGCTTGGTGAAGGTGCAAACCTTGCTATTACACAACAAGCCCGTATTGAATATGCAAAAAATGGTGGACGTCTAAATGCAGATTATATTGATAATGCCGGTGGTGTTGCCTCTTCTGATGATGAAGTAAATATCAAGATTCTCCTCGGCGAAGTTGTCCGCAAGCCCAAACATAAAATGGATATCCAAAAGCGTAACAAGCTTTTAGAATCAATGACCAATGATGTTGCCCAGCATGTTCTACGTAGTAATTACCAACAAGCACAAGGCATTAGCTTAATGGAGCTCAATTCGTCTAACACATTGGCGTCGCAAGGAAAATTCATTAGCTATCTTGAGAAAAAAGTAGGTCTTAACCGTGAATTGGAAGAATTGCCAGATAAAGAAGAGATTGATGAACGCGGTCGCTTAGGCAAAGGGTTAACCCGTCCAGAGCTTAGTATTTTGCAATCATATGCCAAAATATCTTACACAGAAGATTTATTGCAAAGCGATATTACCAATACAAAAGCGATGCAAGAACGGCTTGTTCGATACTTCCCTAAAAAGTTGAGAGAAAAATATCGAGCAGAAATTCTTGATCATCGACTAAAAAATGAAATCATTGCCACCTCCTTGGCTAACGGTATTGTTAACCGTATGGGCCCTGTCTTTATCAAAGACAGAATGGATAAATGTGGTGTGTCTTGTGAAGAGGTTGCAAAAGCTTATATTATCGTTCGTGAAGCTTTCCATTTGAAAGACCTTTGGAATGAGATTGAATCGCTTGACGGTAAAGTGCCAGCGGCTGTTCAGCTTCAAGCGCTCCATGAAACAGCGCGCATGATTGAGCGTACAGTGACATGGTTCCTAACCCGTTTTGGTAAAAAACTTGAAATTAACCGTGATATTGCCCGCTTCGAAGATGGTATTCAGGCCGTTAAAGGCAGCATGGATCAAATTGTGCCAAAAGACCTGCTCAATATGATCAAACAGCTCACCAATAGCGGAATTAACAACGGCTTACCGTCCGAGTTATCGCATGACATCTCGTTAATGCCTATCTTAGGCTCAGCCTGTGATATCATCAGAATTTCCACTGATCCTAATTTTGATATTATCACCACAGCGCGTGTTTATTTTGAACTAGGAGAGCATTTTCAACTAGATTGGATGCGTCAAAAAGCCCGCTTCCTACCCTCAGAATCACAATGGTCTTCCCAAGCTCTGGAAGGCTTAGTGAACCAGTTATATACCTGTCAGGCAGGGATTACAGTGCGTATATTGAAGGATATGAACGGTGAAATTAAGAATATCACCAAGAACCCTGACGAATCTATTCTACAAAAATGGATCGATTCTCGTGGCTCTCAGGCAAAATTATTAGAGCCTTTATTTGCTGAGTTCAGACGCAGTGGAAGCATTGATATAGCGACCTTGATTATCGCAGAGCAACGCCTCAGAAACCTATATGGGGGATAGGCAAGCTGGCGAATATTTCGAGCTTTAATATTTCCGCAAAGGCAAAGGCGAATAGCACCATGATTCCAAAAATCTTATTGGATTTGAATATGTCTAGGGAACTTTCAGGGTCGTAGATATCCCAGTAACGAAGCTGTTTCATAAAATGCATGGCAGGCAATATCAGTAGCGCTAGCGTTACTAAACCTGCGCCTGCAATCAAACAAGACAAAATGATAAACACCATTGATAGCGCATAAAATATGCTCACCCAAAACTTACTGTTATCGCCAAATAAGCGTGCCGTTGATTTAATCCCAACGATCTCGTCATCGTCCTTATCCTGATGCGCGTAAATCGTGTCATAGCCAAGCGTCCAGAAAAACGCGCCAATATAGAGTGCCACAGCTTCAAAGCGTAAATCATGTGTTGCCGCACTCCACCCCATTAACGCACCAAAATTAAATGTGATCCCCAAAAAAGCCTGTGGCCACCATGTAATACGCTTCATCAATGGATATGAACCAATTAACCCGAGCGATAAAATGCCAAGCATAATGGTAATACCCGATGTCTGGAGCAAAATGATAAAACTGACGAATAATAAGCAAGCCAATAAAATAACTGCCTGCGGGATATTTATAATACCTGCCGCGATTGGACGCTTGCTGGTACGCTCGACCTGTTTATCCAAATCACGATCAAGGATGTCATTGATGATACAACCAGCGCCCCGCATCATAACCGCGCCTAAAAAGAAATAAATCATCAGGCGCACATCGCCGTGCCCTGCTTGAGCATGTATGCCCTGCACCCCATTTGCTCCCAGCATAATACCCCACAGCCCCGGCAACAATAACAGCCACCAGCCAACAGGACGATCAAGGCGCATGAGCAAAGCATAAGGTTGCCAATCTTCTGGCAATCTCGAAATCCAACCTTCGCTATTGATATCCGTATGGGTCATATATACTCTTTAAATCATGAGTGATGATTACTTTAAATTACCACGGCTTTTTACAAGCCACGCTTTATCTAACAAGGGTGACATACCCTTAGACCCTGCGCAAGCGCATTATTTAGGCAATGTTTTACGCCGTAAAGCAGGTGCGCAAATTAGATTATTTAACGGACGCGATGGCGAATGGCTCGGTACGTTAAGCAACCTTCAAAAAAAATCTGGTGACGTAACGTTGGAAAAACAACTTCACGAACAGCCTACACAAATACGAAAACTCCATCTTTTATTTTCACCTATCAAAAAGAATCGTATGGATTGGCTGATAGAAAAAGCTGTTGAATTAGGTGCGACTGATTTTCATCCTATCATCACGCAAAATACAGAAGTGCGAAAAATCAACGAAGACAGGCTAAAAGCTCAAATTTTTGAAGCAGCCGAACAATGTGAACGGTTTGAAATCCCTACGTTACATAGTTTAGAAAAGTTAGATAAAACCATAAAAAATTGGGATACCAGCACAACTATTTTATCTTGTATTGAACGCGCGAACGCCCCAGAAATTCAGGATATTCAGAACGCTCAAAAAAGCGATATAGCTTTCCTCATAGGGCCAGAAGGCGGGTTTACTAAGGAAGAAAAAACTCAGTTAGAAAAACAAACTACGCCTGTAACTCTGGGGCAAACAATCCTCAGATGTGAAACCGCCGTCGTCAAGGCACTAATTCTTTTAAATCCTTAAAACGTGAAATAAGCTTTGATACATAAAACTGCTGCGACGAGCACCACCAGTAACGTGATAATCATGCCCCCTGTCCGTCCAAAAGACGGCCCTTTGTCGTGGTATATTCCAAAAAAATGTAGAAGACGTCCAATTATCAAAGAAACCCCTAACGCATGAATAATAATTTCTGACGTTTCTTCAATATCCAATAGCAGCATTAACAACAGCGCAAAGGGGATGTATTCATTGAAATTACCATGGATACGAATACGTTTATTCATATTATCATTTCCACCATCACCAAGGCTGATGCGGTGCTTGAAACGCCCTTTGACCGTAAACAAAGCTAAGCCTATATAAATTATTGCGAGTAGCCCTGCGTATAATGTCGTAATCATTTTATTTTTCCCTGTTAGGTATAAATGCTTTATGAACTAAATATTAGTATCTACGCTCTTTTTTCTCTTTTCAAATGAAATTTTTCTCTGTAAACAAACACTCTTATTCAGTATAGTAGAGTTGATAAAATTTATAACAAAATGATCGTGTGTATTATGAAAAAAATTAATCTTTGGGCGTTAACTGCCCTCTCATTCATCTTCTCTTTTGGGTCAGCCTTGGCAGATACACTTCCAACACCAGCCCAGCTTGGGTTTCAAACAGCCGTCACCCCGCAAATGGAACGCATTGCGAGCTTTCATAACGGTTTATTGATGTATATTATCACCGCTATTGTTATTTTTGTAACCGCTTTGATGATATGGGTAGTTATTCGTTACAATGCGAAAGCTAACCCAACACCGTCAAAAACGACTCACCATGTGATGTTAGAAATCCTATGGACAACTATCCCTGTTGTAATTCTTATCATTATCGCAATCCCATCATTTAAAATGCTGTATTATTTAGACCGTACAGAAAATATTGAAATGACCATCAAAGCGACTGGGCATCAATGGTATTGGAATTACGAATATCCTGATTACGATGGTCTTGCTTTCGATTCTTATATGATTGAAGACGATGAAATTGATGAATCAAAAGGTCAAAAACGTCTGCTATCAACCGATAACGTTGTTGTGCTTCCTATAGATACAAATATTGCCATTCAAATTACGGCACCGACAACAGGTGTCTTGCACGCATTTACTATTCCAGCGTTTGGTATCAAAAAAGATGCTGTACCAGGTCGTTTGAATGAGACATGGGTACGCATTGAAAAGCCAGGCACTTATTACGGCCAATGTTCAGAGATTTGCGGTATCAAGCATGCTTACATGCCAATCGAAATTAAGGCTGTGACCAAGGAAGAGTTTGAAGCTTGGTTAATTGAAGCCAAAGATAAATATGCATTTAACAATAGAAATTACGAAGCCATTACAATGGCGCAAATCGAAGGAGTTCAATAATGAGTGACCATAAACCAGGATTTTTTGCCAGATGGTTCATGTCCACAAACCATAAGGACATTGGAACACTTTACATTATTTTCTCAATAACTGCAGCTCTGTTCGGCGGTTGGTTCTCTATGATGATGCGCCATGAGTTGGGCGATCCGGGATTACAGTTGGCGGACGATGGTCACCAGTGGAATGTCTGGATTACAGCTCATGGTTTGATCATGGTGTTCTTTGTGGTGATGCCTGGCCTTATTGGTGGCTTTGGTAACTGGTTTGTTCCACTTATGATTGGTGCGCCTGATATGGCCTTTCCACGTTTAAATAACATCTCATTCTGGTTAATCATCCCTGCTTTCTTACTATTGGTTGCTTCTGCGCTAGTTGGCGGTGGTGCGGGTACTGGTTGGACAGTATACCCCCCTCTTTCAAGCTTAGCAGGTCATCCCGGTTTATCTGTAGACCTTGCCATCTTCTCACTCCATTTAGCGGGCGCTAGCTCTATCTTGGGTGCTGCTAACTTCATCACAACAATCTTTAATATGCGTGCGCCAGGTATGACCTTGCATAAAATGCCGCTATTTGTTTGGGCAATGTTGGTGACAAGCTTCTTGCTTGTTCTATCCCTTCCTGTTTTGGGTGGTGCTATTACAATGCTCCTAACAGACCGTAATTTCGGTACAGCGTTCTTTAACCCAGAAGGTGGTGGTGACCCAATTCTTTACCAACATTTATTCTGGTTCTTTGGTCACCCTGAAGTGTACATCATGATTTTGCCAGCCTTTGGTATCGTGTCGCACATTATCGCAAGCTTCTCTAAAAAACCTGTTTTCGGTTATTTAGGAATGGCCTATGCGATGGTTGCCATTGGTGTGGTTGGTTTCGTTGTTTGGGCACATCACATGTATACCTCTGGTATCTCTGTAAATACCCAAGCTTACTTTACGGCTGCGACCCTAATTATTGCTGTACCAACTGGGATTAAAATTTTCTCATGGATTGCGACTATGTGGGGCGGATCATTGACCTTCCCTACACCAATGCTGTGGGCGCTTGGTTTCATTTTCTTGTTCACCGTTGGTGGTGTGACTGGGGTTGTTCTAGCCAATGCGGGTATGGATACATCCTTGCATGATACATATTATGTTGTTGCCCATTTCCATTACGTACTGTCTCTTGGGGCTGTCTTTGCTCTATTCGCAGGTTTTTATTACTGGATTGGTAAAATGTCAGGACGTCAATATCCTGAGATAGCCGGTAAAATTCACTTCTGGATTACATTTATTGGTGTGAACTTAGTGTTCTTCCCGCAACATTTCCTAGGCTTAGCAGGTATGCCACGTCGTTACGTTGACTACCCAGCGCCAATTCCACCAGAACATTTACAAGGCGCTTTAGTAAACCCAGTGGCTAAAATTCAATGGATCTTGGAACAAGAGTACGGATATCACCTATGGAATTACATCTCCACTTTGGGCGCTTACATGTCAGGCTTTAGTGTGTTGGTATTCTTAGGAATTGTATTCTACACCTTATTCTTTGGCCGTCGCGTCGGTGACAATTACTGGAATGTTCAGAAAAACACCATGACATTAGAATGGACAGTATCTTCTCCACCGCCATTCCATCAGTTTGAAATTCAGCCTAAAATGAAATAATTCAAAAAGCCCTCAAATTATGAGGGCTTTTTTATTGCGCCATGTTTAAAAACCTGCTTTTTTGTCACCCATGACAAATAAATATATTGAACAATTATACGTAGAAGCCCCAAAGGCAAAAAACGAGATTTATGATGTTGGTGACGTAACGCCACTTGAACAGTTACGCTTGCCCCATGATAACTTTGATATCTATATGAAGCGTGAAGACCTAGGCCCTATTAATGCCTATAAATGGCGTGGGGCGTATAACTCAGTCCTGAACCATCATAAACAGGATCAATGTGGCACTATCGTTGCCGCCAGCGCAGGAAACCACGCCCAAGGCGTCGCCCTTGCTGCCCGCAAGCTAAATCTACAGGCTAAAATATTCATGCCCCTTGCCGCCCCTCTAATGAAGCAAGAAGCCGTACAGCGTCACGGAGGAGCCAATGTAGAACTTATCCTAAAAGGTGACACGTATAACGAAGCTGGTGATGCCGCCAAAACTTATGTCCGCGAAACAGGGTTTACCTATATTCACCCCTTTGATGATATTTACACGATGGCTGGACAGGCCATGATTGCAGATGAAGTTATCACCCAAGCCTCAGAGTCATTTGATTACGTTTTCTTACAAATTGGGGGTGGTGGTATGGCGGGTGCCGTTGCCACTTGGCTAAAAAAACACTGGCCTGATATCAAGGTCATTGGTGTGGAAGGCGAAGGTCAAGCCTCTATGAAAGCATCTGTCGAAGCAGACGAATTAACCACCCTAGAAAGCGTTGATACTTTCTGTGATGGCACAGCCGTCACACGCCCAGGAGATATCACATTCGAAGTTTGTCGCGATGTCATTGATGAATTTATCACCGTCTCAAACGATCAAGTATCAGCCGCTATCCGTCAATTATGGGAGGCCGCCCGCGTTATCCCTGAACCATCTGGCGCTATGGGCTTAGCAGGTATTAATAAATATGCGCAAACAAATGCGTCAGATTTAAAAGGCAAAAAAATCCTCACCATTTTGTGTGGGGCTAACATGGATTTTAGTAAGTTATCCATGATTGCCTCACAATCTGCCGTAGGTACAAATGAACGCCGTTACTATCATATTCAATTACCTGAGCGTGAAGGGGCATTGCTTGAGATATTAGAAGCACATTTTAATAACTTAAGCGTATCCGAATTTCTCTACGGTAAAACAGACGAGAATGACGCATGGCAAACCATCGCCATAGATGCCAGCACGCAAGATTTTGACGCATTAGAAACTGCCTTAAAGGCTGATAATATTTCTTTCATGGATATTTCCAAAGATGAAGATATTCGTTTCAAAATCATTAACTACAATCCAGCGCTCTTCAATGATCCTGTGTTTATGAACATTGAATTCCCAGAGCGTAAAGGCGCTTTGCGTGATTTACTGCGCTCCATCTCTCCTGTTGCCAATATTTGTTATTTTAACTACGCCTATTCTGGGGAAGCCATAGGGCGTGCGCTCATGGGATTTGAATTTAAGGACGCCGATAAACGTCAGGAATTTTTCGACATTATCGGACATTCTGTGGTCAAAGCATCGCCTGTACCCGCTCAAACCGTTGCGCGTATCTTAAAAGTATAATTACTTAGGCATTACAGGCGCTTTTTCCTTTAAT
The DNA here is from genome assembly GCA_018608245.1 of Alphaproteobacteria bacterium. Lineage (GTDB taxonomy): Bacteria > Pseudomonadota > Alphaproteobacteria > Micavibrionales > Micavibrionaceae. Next base: position 28,974 of record JABAZY010000016.1, read on the forward strand.
TTTGTGCTAATCATGCTACATAGAGGATATGAGTAATAACGCCACAATCGCTGACAAAATGATTTCAGAAGCCACCGCTTCTGATTATTTTTCATTGCTAAAACCCCGCGTCATGAGCTTGGTTGTTTTTACTGGCTTTGCGGGTATGTGGGTAGCGCCTGGCTTTACGGATATGCACCCCGTTCTTATGCTGACCGCCATTCTATGTCTATCTGTTGGTGCAGGTGCGGCGGGTGCTATCAACATGTGGTTTGACCGCGATATTGATAGTGTCATGAAACGCACAGAGAAACGTGCCCTGCCTATGGGCTTAATTAAGCCTGATGAAGCTTTAGCCTTTGGAATTATCTTATCGCTCTTTTCCGTGATGATGATGGGTATTGCCATTAACTGGATGGCAGCTGGTCTACTGGCCTTTGCTAATTTCTTTTACGTTGTCATCTACACCATGTGGCTAAAACGTCGTACACCGCAAAATATTGTTATTGGTGGTGCGTCTGGCGCTTTCCCGCCCATGATCGGCTGGGCGGCCGTCACTGGAGATATCACATATGCCTCAGTCGCTTTATTCGCGATCATCTTCTTTTGGACACCACCACATTTCTGGGCGCTAGCTTTATTCGCCAATTCTGATTATACCCGCGCAAAAATCCCTATGTTGCCTGTCACCCATGGGGAGCGCACCACCAAAATTCAAATGCTGATCTATACGCTTATTATGGTGCCTATCGCCTTAAGCCCTACATTTTTTGGCGTAACAGGTCTTGCTTACGCTATTACAGCCCTACTTTTAAGCCTGTTCTTCGTCTTCACCTCTATCCGCGTGATTATGGATGATACCCATAAAAGTGCTAAATTAATGTTTAGCTACTCCGTATTCTATCTATTTGCCCTCTTCTTAGCCCTTATGATTGGAAAGGTTTAACCATGCCTACAAATACAGAACTACATAAAAAGAAACGCAAAAAAAATTACATTATGCTGGCCATGATCTTTGGTTGGATTGCTCTTATTTGGATCATTACGATTATCAAAACAACCAATGGATAAAAATACCCGTGTTTTAGTCTTTGTGCTGTCTCTTGTTATTGGTATGGGTGCTCTGGCCTATGCTTCCGTCCCATTATATGATTTATTCTGCCGTGTCACAGGCTTTGCAGGCACCACACAAACAAGTGATGCTCTGCCTGATACAACCTTAGACCGAGAGATCGTTATCCGCTTCAACAGCCAAACATCAGCGAATTTACCATGGGAGTTTAAGGCAGAAACTTACAAAGTAACCACCAAGATTGGCGCTCAAGGGTTGGTCAATTTTTATGCAGAAAATAAGAGCAGTACACCAACCACAGGAACCGCTGTTTACAACGTCACCCCGCTAAAGGCTGGGAAATACTTTCATAAAACTCAATGCTTTTGCTTTGACGAGCAGACCTTAACACCCAATCAGCGCATGAACATGCCTGTTTTGTTCTATATTGATCCCAGCATTGCCGAAGATAGGAACATGGATGACGTGCATGACATCACTTTGTCCTATAGTTTTTTCCCCGCAGAGTCGAAGGAGCTTGATGGCGCGTTAGAAGCGTTTTACAATGCTGAATAATCTGCTATGAATAAGCGGAAATTTTTACACTAAAGATAAGCTAGAGGATTTAAGTAAAATGGCTAAAGATATTGAATATGATACCACTGGTAAACCACACCCATACCATATGGTACGCCCTAGTATTTGGCCGTTAGTTGGTGCATTTGCTGGCGGTCTACTCGCTATCGGCGCTGTTTTATTTATGCATGAAATTAAACTAGGCGCACTTGAAATAGGCCTTAAAGGCGTATTTTTAGGGGTCGCAGCTGTTTTAGCCGTTATGTTCTTTTGGTGGAAAGACGTTATTTTTGAATCAGTTGAAGAAAAAGCACATACCCCTATCGCTGCTATCGGGCTTCGTTACGGAATGGCTTTGTTTATTGCCTCCGAAGTCATGTTTTTTGTAGCATTCTTCTGGGCATTCTTTGATGCTAGCCTTTATGCAGGCCAAGAAAATATGCCTGCGCGAATTGAATACACTGGTGGTCACTGGCCACCACCACAAATTGAAACAATCCCTGCCTTTGATCTTCCCTTCATGATGACATTAATTTTATTGTTGTCTGGATGTACCGTAACTTGGGCGCATCATGAAATTTTAGAAGGGCGCAAAAAAGAAGCTGTTCAAGCATTAGGACTTTCAGTTTTATTAGGCTTTGTCTTCTTATGTTTTCAAGTATATGAATACACCCATGTGAAATTTGGATTTACTGAAGGCATTTACCCCTCAACATTCTTCATGGCAACTGGCTTCCACGGCTTCCATGTTTTTGTTGGAACTGTCTTTTTAGCCGTCTGCTGGATTCGTGCAAAGAAAGATCACTTCACCCCAGACAGCCATTTTGGCTTCGAAGCCGCCGCTTGGTATTGGCACTTTGTTGACGTGGTTTGGTTGTTCTTATTCATCGCCGTTTACTGGTGGGGTAGCTTAGGCGGGACTGTCGCGGCCCACTAAAGGATATTAAAAATTGAGTGATTTTCTGAATGACGTTAAGGCAGGCTTTGCTTGTAAATGCCCCAAATGTCATACAGGAAGTCTCTATCCTTCATTCTTTAATCTAGACGTAAAAGATACATGTAGTAACTGCGGCCTAAACCTATCTGATAATGATAGCGCAGATGGTCCTGCTGTTTTTCTGATCTTTATCTTGGGATTTTTACTCGTTCCGCTTGCCCTATTCATCGATCATATTTTTACTATTCCATTATGGGTGCATACCATTTTATGGCTAGCCGTTGCGTTAAGTTTAACCATAGGCGCGTTAAAGCCCTTAAAATCCTATATTATATTTTTACAATATAAACATCGTGCCAGCGACTGGAACGAACGATGAAACGTCGCACCGTCATTCAATTTATTATTCTTCTCGCTAGCTTTGTCACGTTGATTTTCTTGGGGACTTGGCAGATTCAACGCCTCGAATGGAAAAATGAGATCATCAATAAATTAAATGCAGAATATGCAAAAAATCCCAGTGACAACATTTTTACATTTCAGGAATTACAACAAATCCCTGAAGATGAATTAGATATACGCTACGGCAACATTAAGGGTGAATTTATCTACGATAAAGAAATTCTTATGGGTCCACATGCGCATAAAAAAGAAATAAGCTATAAAGTCATCACCCCGATGAAGTTGACGAATAACAATTATATTTTTGTTCAACGTGGCTGGTTAAAACAAACCGATAAAGATAAATTAACCGAAGCACAAAACCGCCCCAAAGGCATTATATCACTGACAGCTATATTTCGAACGCCAGAGTGGAACAGCTTTACACCAAACAACAGTCCAGAAAATAATATTTGGATGAAATTGGATATTGATGAGATTGCACAAGCAAAAGAGATACAATCAATAGCACCTGTTATTGCCTACACAGAGAAAAGCAGTAAAGATTTTGGGCTTATTCAAATAGAAACGACAAAACAATATCCTCGTAACAACCACAAGCAATATGCGCTCTTCTGGTATGGCATGGCGTTAATATTATTCATTATTGCTGGGATATATGGCGTTCAAACACGACGCTCTAAAACTTAATTAAAGAAGATGCTTTTAAATCCGCGACGCGGCGCTTCGGTTGTTGCCACTTTCGTTTTATTAATCGCGGAAGCAAACTCTTGCTTTCTTTTCTTCACTAACACATTCAGGTTCGCTTTATCTGTACCCGCTAGTTCTTCACCAATAGGCAATTTAACAGAGCGTGGATTTGTCTGTGCGCCATTGACCAATACTTCATAATGCAAATGTGCGCCTGTTGAGCGTCCAGTTGTTCCAACATAGCCAATCACTTGCCCTTGCTTCACACGGGTACCATTTTTAACTTTAATTTTGCTCATATGTGCATAAGCTGTTTTCAACTTAGAATTATGACGGATACGTACATATTTACCGTAGGAGCTAAACCAGCCAGCTTTTTCAATTACACCATCACCAGCAGCGTAGATTGGCGTACCAGTTGGTGCCGCAAAATCAACACCCTTATGCATTTTACGATAACCAAGCACAGGATGACGGCGAAGACCGTAGCCCGAAGAAACACGCGCACCATCAATAGGTGTTTTCATCAATGTACGTTTAATACTGCGTCCATCAGGACCAAAATAATCAACCTTGCCGCTTTTCATTTCAAAACGGTACAGCGGAATTTCACGGTTATTCAACGTTAACTTTGCGTAAAGAATATTACCGTTCTTCGCAACATAACCATTTTCTGTTTCAAAGCTTTCATACATCACTTCCAATTTATCTTTCGAGCGAAGATCGCGTTGGAAGTCAACATTCCAAGAATAAATACGAATAGCTTCAGCCACAATCCCCTTTGGAATACCCGCTTTAGACGCAGACCCATAAAGCGATACTTCTACTTGCATCTCTTTTGCTTTTACAACACGCTTTACTTCTTTTTCTTGAAGGTCAGCAGAGAACCCATCGCCTGCGCGTGCAACCACTAATGTTTTAATTGGATCAAGTTGGATTTGCATCTCACGGAATTTTGGCTCTGCACCACGCGCTTCAGCTGGATCAAAATGCATCGCAATTTCTTGACCTGCTTTTAAATGGCGCGGATCATAATGTGCTTTCATAGCCTTGATCATCAGAGATGTTTCAGAATTACCAACACCTTCTTTTTGCATCACAACGCCCAGCGCATCACCTGGATTAATCTTAACCACTCTATCTAATGGTTTTTCTTTTTTAATATCTCTAGGATCGTTAGGTGTATTATGAGTCATCACAGAAGCAACTGAGAATTGACCATAAAGGTTATCATCAAAACCAGAACCCTCTTCTTCATTTGAACCATAAGCTGGTGCAATATTCGCCAAACTTGCGACATCAAAATCATCTAAGTTACGACCATCAATACTAGTTGATTTAAATATCGGCGCTTGCGTGGCAAAGGCTAATAGCACAAGAATTGACGTTACGAAGACATAACGAATACGCAATGTGTTGTTACGCGTTAAAATATGGCGCTTACGCAGACCGCATTTATGAGACATAAAATCAATCAGGCGATAGCCAGCCCTAGCAATTGATCCGACCAATTGCCTCCATAGCGATACTATAATTTTTTGTGTACCCATAGGTTTCATATTTTAATTACACTCTAAGCCCTAAATTATGGCTCAATACCCTCAGAATTAATAGATCATTCCATCTCACAGTTAAGATGTTGTGGATAGCATTAACTTCCCATAACTTCAACTATTTCATAAAAGATTTAATAAATTGTTTTATTTTCATAAAATTAGAGCTAATTACATGCCTATTTTATGCCCTAAATTATACTCCACATTTAGAGGAAATAGCCTGATAAGCTTTCCCTGATCCCTTTAAGCTATATGTGTCTGTCGTAAGCGTACCGCGCTTTGACGTGCCCTTTACAACCATTTCTGATCCAGCACGTATAGCCTTAGACAGCGCCCTATCAGCAGCCACATCTGCGGCCCAAGCTGTTTGATCTTGTGTGAATAATTTATAAGTACCACCATTTACCTTAATACTCACTTCACTATTATCTTTATAAGGATACCCTGTGACATAGCTGAATACATCCGTGGTTTTCTCTGCTGGGCGGTGCGTAATTAACGCAAAAATCTCGCCACGGCTTGTGTAGTTACCAACGGCTGTCTTAGGTTTAGAGGCCATATAGCAAACTTTACTGCCATTTTCTTCAAACATATAAGCAGACCAATCACCATGTGTCTCGATTAAGCGGGCTTCTGATGCCTGCGCACTGTGTGAAATGACCGCAACAGTCACAATGAAAGACAAGCATGTCAGGGCTAATAAACGGACCATTCTGATCTCCTTATATATATTTAAATTATGATTCATATTTCTATTTCTAATTCATGGCAAATTTAAGGAATTTTCATGCGTTTACAATAGCAATCATCAAAATAATGCAATAAATCCCGAAAAAGCATTAAAATCTACTATTATTTAGTTCTAACTTTACGGCGATGAGCGTGCTTTACCTCTGGCAAAGGCTCTGTTGGCCCTCCTGGTTTAACAGGTCTTTCCGCAAATTTACCCATTGATATTAAGCGATCATACATGGTCAATGCGCCCGCAACCCCAACATTGATACAAAACTTCATTGGAATTTTAATTGTATGGCTGGCTTTGGCCATTAATTCAGGAGAAATACTATCCATTTCAGGGCCTAAAACATAAGCCGCACGCGTCGGATGACGAAAACTAGGCAGCTCAACAGAATCTTCCATAAATTCAACAGCCACTAACTGGCACCCTTGGGGTAAGTCCATTTCTTCAACACTATTCCATATATGAAATGGCATATGGTCAAAAGCACCTGACGTATCCGACACGCGCACAGCATTCACATCAATTTCTGGACGTATCACAAAGAAAAAACTAGCGCCAAAAGCATGAGCAGAACGCACCAAATTACCTAAATTCGCCTCTTTAGTGATTCCTTCAACACCAATGCCAAAATAACCTCTCATGTCATTACGCCCCTATAACTTTCTCAATACGGTCAATCGCCTTAGATAATTTCTCGGGCGATACAGCAAAACATAAACGTATCCAACCTTTACATTCTTCCCCAAAAGCACAGCCAGGCGTTAAACTAACGCCCCCTTCATCGATTAATTTCTTTGTAAATGCGATACAATCCTCTTCACCATCAACTTTAAAGAACGCATAAAAAGTTGATCTTGGGCGCGCAATTTTAACACGTGGGTTTTTGCCCAACCGCGCCATCAGCATTTCTATATTGGATTGCCATTGATCCATCTGTTCTTGGATAAAGTCTTCCCCTTCTTTCACAGCTTGGATGCCCCCAAATTGTGTGAAGGTTGGCGGGCCCATATTATCGTATAGCGCAATATCACGTATAACATCTTCAGCAAAAGCAGGCCCAACCAGCCAGCCCAAGCGCCAACCCGTCATCGCCCAAGATTTTGAAAAACTGTTAATGACTAATAATAAATCATCGTCCTCAGCCACATCCAAGAAACTCGGTGCGCGTGGTTTACCATAGACTGCACGGTTATAAACCTCATCAGAGACAATCCAGATACCGCGTTCCCGTGTAAAATCTATCAATCTTTTCATATGATTTTCGCACATATACCAACCCGTTGGGTTAGATGGTGTGACAATCAAAATGGCTTTGGTCTTTTCGGTACAGGCGTCAAACACACGGTCTAAATCAAGCAACCATCGATTTTCATCTTCAATGTAATCAATCGCTACTTGAACAGTATGTGCCTCAGCCACTTCCACCGCGCCCAATAAATTCTTCCAAATTGGCGTTACCGCGACAGCCTCATCGCCCGCATCCAAAATACTTGTGAGCGCCAAATGCATCGCCGTTGTGCCAGAAGCAGTAATAAAAATACGGTTTGAAGGTAAATCTAAGTCAAAGATACGCTTATAATAATCAGAAATTTCTTTCCTTAACGCAGGCTGCCCTAAAACAGGGCCGTAATGAGTTTTCCCATCACGCATCGCCTGCGCGCAAGCATCCGCGATAAAATCAGGCGTAGGCGCACATCCCTCACCTTGGCCAAGTGAAATTACATCTGGTTTACCCCAGCCATAGCGCAATATATTCGCCCCTTTGTTTTCAGATAAATCCTGAACCACACGGCGAAAAGGCGCTCTGCTGATATTTTTGATTGTTTCGGGCATAATTAAGCTTATTTTGTTCCTGAACCATTAAACATACACATATATATGTATATTATTGGTTTTAAAGCAATAATAATTGCCAAATATTAACTGCATCTGTAACTTTTAGTGCAATAGCCCCGAACTAGTCAGTAATTACTTAAATATAACTCAAATACTCTCTAGGAGATAAAATAATGAAAAAATTACTATCCATGATGGCTGTTGCCATTGCTATATTCGCAATTGCACCAAATGCATCAGCAGAACATCACGAGGAAAAGATGGAAGAAAAGCCTGCCATGGAAGCTACCATGAAAACACCAGTGCAAGCTGTTGTATTTTATTCAGACACTTGTGGTTCTTGTAAAATTCTTGAGCCAAAAATGGAAGCCGCAATGCAAGCTGTAAACATGGATAAAATCAATGTTGTGAAATTTGATTTTTCAAACAAAGAAACAATTGAAGCCACAAAAATGCTTGCGGCAGAAAATAACGTATCTGCTACTTTAAATGAGTATGGCGCGAAAACTGGTTTTGTTGTTTTACTTGATGCTAATGGCCAAGAAGTTGCAAAGCTTAAAAAAGATCACACTGAACAAGAAATTGCAGGCGAATTAACAAGCGCAATTCTTGCTTCTCTATAATACCCACGAACATAATATTTAAAGGAAACCAACCGTGACATATTTTAAAACATTAATATTAACTTTATGTCTGTTTGGTTTTCTTAACTTCTCCGAAGCACATGCTATAAATGATGATAATGAGCCTGATAACTATATTAGCGTTCAAATTATTCCAGAAAAAACAAACGTCTCTGCGGGTGATACAATTCACCTAGCGATCAAAAACACGCTCTACCCTAAATGGCATATATACTGGATTAACCCAGGAGATTCAGGTACCGCCCCAAATGTTAAATGGGACTTACCAGAAGGATTTGAAGCTGGCGATATTAAATGGCCAACACCTGCTAAAATACCCTTTCCACCATTAATGAATTTTGGTTATGAAGATGAAGTTACCTTACTTCAAGAGCTAACAATTCCTGCCAATATTTCTTCAGACCCTATCACTATTAAAGGCAACATCGACTACCTGGTTTGCCATGACATTTGCATTCCAGAATCACATGCCGTTGAATTCACACTGAATGATGGCAACGTTGATAACAGCTCAATCATCCAAGAAGCCTTCACAAAATTACCTACACACAAAGATTGGAACGCAACTTACGCGTTAACCGCAGAACATTTTATTCTTGATATAGAAACAAATGACACAATCACAAATGACCATGTATTATTGCCTGTTGATTGGGGGCTGATTGATAACACAGCTACTGCAACGATCACAAAAACAGATGCAGGTTACCAATTTAAAAAAGCTGTTGGCGATCGTGACTTAGCAGAAGTAAATGACATTGAACTTGTCATTAATAATGACACGCAATCATTTCAATTCAGCGCACAAAAAGCAGGTGCAACCACAGCAAATACAACAGATACCCCGACAACAGAAAAAACCTATTCAACCACTATCCTACAAGCACTTATCTACGCTTTAATTGGCGGGGTTATCCTTAATCTAATGCCTTGTGTATTCCCTGTTCTGTCCATGAAAGCCCTGAGCTTGATGCAGCTACAAGGTAAAGAAGAAAAGAAAGCACAAATGTATGGCCTAAGCTATACAGCTGGTATTCTCCTAAGTTTTGGGTTGATTGCAGGAATTTTAATCGCCCTAAAAGCGTTTGGTGCAGAAATAGGTTGGGGCTTTCAATTGCAAAACCCAATTGTGATTACTGTATTAATCTACTTAATTTTTGCCATCGGCCTAAACATGATTGGCTTGTTCGAAATCTCTGGACGCATTGGTAATGTTGGTCAGAACTTAACGCAAAAATCGGGTAACAAAGGTGCATTCTTTACAGGCGTATTAGCCACCTTAGTGGCAACCCCTTGTACTGCGCCGTTCATGGCTACAGCTATTGGCTTCGCCCTAACGCAACCAGCCATTGTCTCCATGCTAATTTTCTTATCCTTAGGATTGGGCCTAGCCCTTCCATATTTAGCACTATGCTTTATTCCAGCTTTACGACACAAACTGCCTAAGCCTGGCGCATGGATGGAAAATTTCAGACAATTTCTATCCTTCCCAATGTTCCTAACGGCTGCTTACTTAGTGTGGGTTTTATCTCAACAAGTAAATGGTGCAGGCGTTCTTTATACACTGGTAGGCTTAATAGCGATTACTTTTATTCTATGGTTAAAGCGCTTTAACCCAAGCTCAAAAAAGCTAGCTATCACAAACAAGATCTTAATCATCCTAACGGCTCTATTCGTGATCTACGTACCCTTCACCTTAAAAGGTATAGATCAAGCCATTAGCGCTGAAAAAATCGGCGATAATTGGAGTGGTTATTCGAGTGAAAAACTATCTAACCTTTTAAGCACAACAGATGAGCCTATCTTCGTCAACATGACCGCAGCATGGTGTATCACTTGTAAAGTAAATGAACGTATTGCGCTTTCACCGCAATCAACAAAGGAACTATTTAAGTCTATGAACGTTCAATATCTGAAAGGTGATTGGACCAACCAAGATCCAGGAATTACAAAATATTTAGAAGAATTTGATCGTAGTGGCGTTCCACTATATGTGTACTACCCTCCACGCGATCAAGAAAGTGGGGCGCGACCAGAAGCGGTTTTACTCCCTCAATTACTGACCAAAGGAATTATAGAACGAGCACTTCTATAAAATTAGAAACTTCATGAAAGGAAGAAAAATGAAAATCAAACTACTTAGTGTATTTGCCGTACTTGCGATGGTTATCGCGTTACCAGCATTTGCCTCAAGCCCTGAAATTGGCAAAATGGCGCCTGAATTTACAGCTGTGGATTCAAATGGTAACACGCACAACTTAAGCGACTTTAAAGGTAAAAAAGTTGTTCTTGAGTGGTCAAACCATGAATGTCCTTTCGTTGTAAAACATTACAGCGTCGGTAACATGCAAAAGGTTCAAGAAGCAGCAACTGCATCCGATGATGTTGTATGGTTGACTATCCTGTCCTCAGCAGAAAGCAAGCAAGGTTATGTGTCAGGCGAAGAAGCAAATAAAGTTGCTGAAGAACAAGGATCAAAAGCAACAGCACGTTTGCTAGACCCATCAGGTGAAATTGGTAAATTATATGATGCCAAAACAACACCGCATATGTTCGTGATTGATGAAGCTGGCATGCTTGTTTATGCAGGTGCCATCGACAGTGATAAAAGCTTCAAGCCAGAATCAATTGATGGTGCAACTAATTATGTTATGGCTGCTCTAGGATCACTTGAAAAAGGTGAGCCAGTTGAAGTTGCAAACACAAAACCATACGGTTGTGGCGTTAAATACTAATAATTAGAGTTTAATCTCTCTCGAAAAGCCTTTTTGGTCGCCTTTATGGTTTACCAAAAAGGCTTTTTTATTGAAAATTGCTTTTTTCTGTTCAACCTACTTACATTTACTGATAGTATTACATAAATACATTATTGATTCTTTTTACATCCCAGTTCTTTATGACCCAAGCCAATAAATTAAAAAAAACTAAACCTGTTGCATCAAAACCAACACAAAAGAAATCTGCTCAAAAGCAGACAGAAGCACCGCGTCTGGTAATTATTGAAAATGGCCAAATCATCTTTTCCAACGATGCATTTCAGGACGTTATTGGCACAAAGGCTAACATCATAGGTCAAAATATTCGTGATCTTTTTAATTTTGACGGACATAGCATTAGCGATATTCAAGGAATCACCAGCGGCCAGCATAATATTTCACTGCAAAATAACAAAAAACAATTACTGCTACAGTTTGACTGGATAGACACACCAAGCAAAAATCGTTATTTAATCGCTTCTGCAGAAGAAGCTATAGCTCCTAAACAGCTTTTAAAATATATCACGGAAAAAGTTGAATCCCTTGAAAATGTAACAGCAAAATTTGAAGACCCCTTTGCCAGTCTGGCCACAGAAACCAAAATAATTCTAGATAGTACCTATAATTTTAAAATTATCGATTCTATCTTTACCAATATTTTGGGTTACAAGCTTGAGCAAATAAACGATAAAAACCTTATCAATCTAATATATTTTCAAGATCAAGAAGCAATTAAAACACAATTAGAAACACAAACAGCACCTGCCCCTTTTTCATTTGAAGCGCGGTTTATAAGTGCTAATGAAGAACTTATATGGATGAAATGGTCTTGCGTTGAACAAGATCAAAAAATATATGCTGTTGGCCATGACACAACAATCGAAAAAGAAAATGAACAATTAATTGCACGTCATCAAAAAGAATTAAGTGAAGCTGAAGCCATTGGTCACATGGGTCAGTGGCGTTGGCCTGTAGGCTCCGATGAACTTAATCTATCACCAGAAATTTATCATATTTTCGGCCTATCGACAGAAGGTTTTGTACCAACCTTAGACAGCATCAATAAAATGATTTTCCGCCGTGATGCAGGGCGTATGACCCAAGTATTTCAACGTGCAATAATTGAACAAAATGACTATGACGTTGATTTCCGCATTAAACGCCCTGACGGTGAAACCCGCTATATCCGTTGCGAAGGACGTTGCGAAATTGACCCTGCAGATGATGATGTCGTTGCCTTATACGGTATCATGCAGGATGTTACAGACTCTACGGTGCGCGAACTAGATCTCTTGAAAGCCAAAAACAGTGTTGAGCGTGCCTATGCCGCCAAGACACAATTTTTAGCCAACATGAGCCATGAATTACGTACGCCCTTAAATGCAATTATTGGCTTTTCTGAAATGATTCAACGTCAACTTTTAGGACCAATCGGCACTGAAAAATATTTAGAATATATTGATGGTATCCGCGAAAGTGGTGAGCATCTTCTCGATCTTATTAGTGATATTTTAGACATGTCTAAAATTGAAGCGGGTAAATACGAATTAAGCTTAGAGAATTTTAACATCGCTAAATTAATCCGCATGGCCGTTCATATGATGGAAGGGCGAGCGCTTGATTCAAACATTAAAATTGATGTGGCTCTAGATAATGAAGGCCTACAAATTGTCGCAGACCGTCGCGCCATTATGCAGATGGTTTTAAACTTACTATCTAATGCTGTTAAATTTTCTAAACAAAACGGACGCGTTACTATTTCATTGCATGAGCGAGATAATTACATTTCTATCAAGGTTGCGGATACAGGTATTGGCATCCCTGCAAATAAGCTAGCCAACATCACTCAACCGTTTGAGCAAGCTGAATGCCACTATACAAGGGAGCATGAAGGCTCTGGCTTAGGCTTAGCGATCACAAAAGAACTTACCGAAATTCATGGTGGAACACTTCACATTGAATCAACTATAGATGTAGGTACAACGGTCACTATTCGTGTGCCATATGACGCAACTGATGCTTGCCGTCAGCGTAAAAAAGCTAAGGATGTTTATTAATTAGGCTTTTTGTTGTTCTTCTAGTTCTTGCGACAACGCATATTCTTCCGCTGCCAAACAGCCCATCAACCCAACTCGATAATTTGGGTATTTTAAAGCAACCCCTAATTCAGTTTTAATTTTCTGATTATTAACGACCTTGTTATCCTTATAAAAACTCTCTGTAATCGGCGCCATATCGGCTTCTTCATAGGGAATTAAAGGAGGCACTTCTATGCCTAACAAATTACATGCCTCAGCAATAACTTCATGGCTAGCAGATGGATGGTCATCGGCTAAATTATAAAATGACCCTGGCTTAGGATGTTCAAAAGATGCTTTAAGCACCTGCACAATATCTTCAACATGAATTCGATTAAACAAATGGCCTTGCTTCTCAATACGCCTAGCCACACCAACACGCGCAGAATCTAACGCGCTACGTCCAGGCCCATAAATACCTGATAACCTAAAGATATGAACCGGCACACCATGGCGGTGATATAAAGACATCCATTCCTGCTCAGCTACCGCACGTCGTGACCCACGTTGAGAGGTTGGACGAATCTCAGATGTCTCTGTTACCTCACCGCCGTCACGGTTACCATAGACGCCTGTGCTGGATAAATATCCGACCCATTCCAAATTAGGTAGATTTAGTAAATCTTCCGCATGCATTTGAAATGTTGGATGACCACGCCCATCTGGTGGGGTAGATACTAAAATATGCGTCACAGTATTTAAAATTTCTGGCGCATCTATTAACGGGTGATCATAATCAAAAATATGTGTCCTAATCCTACGAGCTAACAACCCTTTGCGACGTTCTTCATCACGGGTTGTGCCAGCCAATGTCCAACTATCGTCACTTTGTTGTAAAGCATGCCCCAGATAATCACTGACATAACCATACCCAAAACAAAATAGTCGTTTATTTTTCTGCATCATTTTAAACTTGAATCTTGGTTATAGATGTTTCTAAAAATCAACATCTTCGTAATGCTCCACAGGCTTAAATCCTGGCACACGATCTTGTAATAATGGCTTAAAGCTTGGGCGTGACTTAACCCGTGCATACCAATCTTGCGCCGATTTATGCTCAGCCCACGGCACATCACCAATATAATCTATTGCTGATAGATGAGAAGCTGCCGCAATATCAGCCAAAGAGAAATTATCCCCTGCTAACCATTTGCGCTTCTCTGTTAAAAACCCGATATAATCCAGATGATAATGAATATTGGCATTACCAGCGCGAATCGACGGGCCATGTGGCTCACCTAATTTTAACATAGGTTTCATTAATTTCTCACCGAGCAAGTTATCCGATACTTCACGGTTAAACTTCACATCAAACCACCCAACCAAACGACGAGTCTCAGCACGTTGAATAGGATCAGAACCTAGTAGGTTTTTCTCAGGGTAGACTTCTTCTAAATACTCGCAAATCACTTGGGAATTAGCCAATTTTGTGCCATCTGGCTCAATCAAAACAGGTACATCGCCAGCAGGATTCATAGCAAGAAATTCAGTGCGGCGTTCCCAGATTTTTTCAATCTGTTCATCAAATTGCAAATTTTTTTCCGCCAGTACAATACGTACTTTGCGAGAAAAAGGGTGTAGCCAAAGATGAAATAATTTTCTCATTATGGAAGGTATGTTACCCCAAAAAACCCTTTCCGCATAGTCCCTTAACTAGACTTTCTACAGCAAGAATTACATTTTTGTGATTTACCGCGCTGAAACAGCGACAACATTAACCATGACAGGGATATCGACGCCTACAATTGATGGATCTTCCCATTCTCCCGCACCCATATCGTAATTTAAACGATTAAGCTGTACCTGCCCACGCATCAAGGCGCGCTTGCCCATTTCCTTATCTGGCTTAATCTCCAAAGAAAATGGCATCGTAATCGGCATCGTGACACCGCGCATAGTTAAATTACCAATAACAATATACTTGCCCTCTTCGCCTTCTTCAAACGCCAAGGATTTAAAAATAGCCTGCGGGAATTCATTTACACTGAACCATTCACCACCAAGTAAATTATTGTTACGCTCCACATCACCCGTTTCAACTTCATTTAACTCAATGAATATTTCAACACTACTCTCAGTTAAATTGTCTGGATCAAAAATAATTGTGCCATGAAAATTTGGGAACATACCCGTAAAATCTTTACCGTACACATTACCTTTAAACTCAACTGAACTTTCACTCGAAACAATCGCCCACTGATGCGCGGATAATTCTGATACTTCTACATTTTTTATATCTTCTAACTCTGCTGTAACCACTTCCGCTTGTTTAGACTGTTTTAATTCCTTTTGTACAATTAAAAATCCTACACCTGCAAAAAATAACAGTGCCACGAGCGAGATAATAAAAGGAACAAGCTTTCCTTGCGCCAACATCATGTTTTTAAGCGTGCTATCTTTATCAATAAAGTGATGCTTCAAAGCACCCACAATATGCAACCCTAAAGCGATAATCAATAGATACGCAAGCACCTCATGCGTGCCATGCATCAGTTTCGCGAAATCCATATTTTTACCAACTAAATCAGGTATTTGCAGGCCAAAAAATGGTACAGGATATTCCCCTGCGGAAGACATTAACCATCCACTTAACGGCATCCCAATCATCGCAATATAAAGGAAAATATGAATGATTTTAGAAAGCATACGCTCCCATAATTGATGATCTGGATTAGGCTTTGGACGCGCAACAATATGCTTCCAAATAATCCGCAAGCCTACAAGCCAAAGTACGAGTAACCCAAAAGATTTATGCATCGCATATAATTTAATCTTGTCAGGACTATACTCCATCGCCGTCATATATAACCCCACAGGGATCAGTCCTAATATAAGTAAGGCCATACCCCAATGGAATATTTTAGAGACTATATAATATTTTTGTGATTGCTCGCTCACGGTTAAAACTATTCTGTTTTGTCGCCATCAAGACGCATTGCTTCAACTTCTAATCTAATTTCAACATCATCACCAACACCTGGAATACCGTAATTCATTCCAAATTCTGAGCGTTTTATATTAGCCGTTGCAGAAAAACCAGCGACATATCTTTTTGAAAATGGGTGAACCCCAGCTTTGTTAAATGTCGTATTCAACACAACATCATTTGTTGTATCAAGAATGGTCAACTTACCTGTGATATTGGCCGTATTGTCGCCTGTCACTTCGACCTTGGTGCCCTTGAATGTCATTTTTGGGTACTCGCCAATATTGAAGAAATCAGCGTTCTTCATGTGCGCATCCCATTTTTCATCATCCATATCAATGCTATCTGTGTAAATTGTCACATCCACTTTTGAATTCTCAGGGTTTTCCTGATCAAACTCAACGGATCCATCATATTTATGGAACTCCCCTTGAGACATTGAAAAACCAAGGTGATTCACGAAAAATAATATCTGTGTATGGGCTTTATCAAATTCGTAACGCTCTGTCGCAGCTTGCGCCGTCTTCATTACTGGGGGCAAAATCATCAATAAAGCTAAAGTAAGTAAAATGCGCATAATATAATCCTTTTATAAGTTTGTTTTTTCATAGATCTGTAGGGCAATCCATAATCCTAAAAACGCCGATGCCCACACCATCGGCCCATACACCCATTTTAATGAGTTATTTGTCTGAATTTCTTTCTTGCTTCGCTTTATCAGAAGCACGTTAATAATGCCCAATCCTATTGAGAAGCCAAAAATAAAGCCAACTGTGCCAAATATATAGACCATAATATTATTATTCGTTACTGTTGCATGTTAGTTACAAAAATCAATCAACATATTAACGGAAATTATGCCTCTATACCATATCCTAATTTTAGCCCTAATTCAGGGGCTTACAGAGTTCCTCCCCGTTAGCTCCAGCGGGCATTTGGTGCTCACCCACTCATTATTAGGGCAGGACAACCACGATCTGTGTTGGGAAACCAACCGTATGATTGATGTTGCTGTCCATGTCGGCACGTTATTATCTGTCCTCGTCTATTTCTGGAAAGATTTATGGGCGATGTTGATTAATATTTTTAATTTCAAATCAAATGAATTCAAATTAATCACGCACCTTACAATTGCCTCCGTGCCCGTGATCATTGCAGGCTTTATCATTCATAAGCTAGAACCTAGCTTCCTCTGCATGGTTGAGGTTATGGCATGGATGACGATTATCTTTGGTATTGTCCTTTGGGTCGCTGACCGATTTTTTCCTGCCGATAAAACACTCGACCAAATGAACTGGTTTCAAGCCACATTAATAGGATTATCTCAATCTTTAGCGCTCGTCCCAGGCACCAGCCGTTCGGGCATCACCATGACATCTGCGAGATTTTTAGGATTTAAACGAACCGAAGCCGCCAGATTTTCTCTCTTGCTTTCCATCGTTGCCATCGGTGGCGCAGGCGCTTTAAGTAGTTTGGATTTAGTCCAAGAAGGCAATATGAACCTTGGTACTGATGTGCTTGTCGCCATCCTTCTATCTTTCTTAGCAGGCTGGGGGGCGATTGCCGTGATGATGCGTTGGTTACAGAAATCAAGCTTCACCCCCTTCGCCATTTACCGTGTTATATTAGGTATCATCATCTTAGCTGTATTGTATGTCTAACGCACACCACCTTTACAGCTTCCGCCGTTGTCCCTATGCAATGCGCGTACGGATGGCGTTAAGTTACGCAAACATCAATGTCACCATCCAAGATATAGAACTCAAAAACAAGCCAGCAAAGATGTTGGAATTATCCCCCAAAGGCTCCGTTCCTGTTTTGGTTTTAAATAATAGCACTATCATTGATGAAAGTTTGGATATCATGCTCTGGGCGTTAAACCAAAGCGATCCAGATGGATGGTTAGAGAATTCAGAGCAAAGCTTAAATCTTATTCGTCAAAATGATGGTGACTTTAAGAAGAACCTTGATCGTTATAAATATCCCAACCGCTATCCTGATGAAGATTGTAGCGATGCAAAAAATAACGCTACTGAATTTTTAACAGTGTTAAATAACCACTTAGACAAACATAAATTCTTAAACGGTGACCAAATTACCCTAGCCGATATTGCCCTATTCCCTTTTGTTAGGCAATGCGCCCATGTTGATAAAGACTGGTTCTATAACCAACCGTGGAAGCCACTGATATCATGGTTAGACGAGAATTTATCCAGCCCGTTATTTCAAAAAATAATGGATAAAAATTTACAGCAACTGCCCTAATAAAACTTTTGTATCACCATAAATTTTTTCATGCGTAATTTCAATAAGTGAAGAAATAACATCTTCGTCCTTAGCCATCTCCATCAAAAAGACAGCGTCTTGCGTCAACCACTTTTGAGCCTTTAAATTTTTAATTGCTTTTGGAATTAAATCTTGATGATACGGCGGATCAAGAAAGATTAAATCAGCTGGTAAAATATTTTCTGGACGCTCCTGACAATTAGTCACATCCTTACAAAATACATCACTACGCTCTTCCAACCCAATCGATTGAATATTCTCTCTCGCTAAATTAAATGATGTTTTATTTTTGTCAAAAAATATTCCGTGACTTGCCCCTTGTGATAACGCCTCAATCCCCAATGCCGCTGTGCCACAGAAGGCATCAATGACAACAGCATCAACCACCAACCCACGTGAATTAAGCATGTTAAATACGGCTTGGCGAACCTTGTCTGACGTTGGTCGGATATCATTATTCTTGGGCGTGTCTAATTTACGTCCACGATATTCTCCGCCAACCACACGCATTATTTTTTGGCCTCTTGTTGCTTATAAAAACCAGACACCTCTTCTTTAAGGCGAACAGTTTTCACTTCCATCACAGACCCTTTTGGCAAAGTGCCCAAATGGAACGATCCATAAGATACACGAATAAGACGGTTCACTTTTAAATCAATCGCCTCCATCACGTTACGAACCTCTCGGTTTTTACCTTCTTTAAGCGTAATTTCAATCCAAGCATTGCCCCCTTGTTGCGTTTCTAACTTCGCCTCAATTGAATCATACCGAATACCATCATAGCGAATACCCTCTTTGAGTTTATCCAGCTTATTTTGTGTCACACGCCCATAAACCCGCGCACGATAGGTGCGTTTCCAACCAGTCGCAGGTAATTCCAAATAACGCGCAAGCTCACCATCATTGGTTAACAATAGCAATCCTTCAGTATTAATATCCAACCGTCCAACGGTCATAAGACGTGGTAATTCTTTCGGTAATTTATCAAAAACCGTATCCCGTCCTTGCTCATCCTTGTTCGTCGTCACTAACCCAGCTGGCTTATGATAGAGAAAAAGCCTTGTTTTCTCTTTCCCTGGCAACTTTCGACCATCAACAACAATCTCATCATCATCCGTGACAACGCAGGCAGGGGTCATTAAAATTTCGCCGTTAACCTCAACACGAGCCTCCGCAATCCATTGCTCAGCCTGACGTCTAGAACATAGACCCGCACGCGCCATAACCTTCGCGATACGTTCCCCTTTACTTTTTTCTTCAATTGTCATTATCTATCCTAATGAGTGTAAAAAATGATCATACATACATGGCCCTCGCATTGGAAGAGGCACGTTCAGCGGAAATACGTGACGAAGTACCCATTGGTGCGATTATCGTTGATCCTGCCACTGGCGACATTATTGCCCGCGCCAGTAATCGTACAATCGAGCACTCAGACCCCACCGCTCATGCAGAAATACTCGCCATCCGCGAAGCCTGTGCTCAAACCAATTCCCAACGCATCCCAAATTATGATTTATATGTAACATTAGAGCCCTGCACCATGTGCGCAGGTGCCATCAGTTTTGCAAGAATTAACCGCTTAATCTACGCCGCCCCCGACCCTAAAGGCGGCGCCATAGATAATGGCGCAAAATTCTTTGACCAGCCAACCTGTCATCATAAAATGGAAATTGTTGCAGGCATCGAGGCTGAAACAGCCTCCACCATGTTAAAAAATTATTTCAAGAAAAAACGAAGCTAAGCTGCTTTTTCTTTTTGTGCTTTGATTGCACGCCAACCAATATCAGAGCGATAAAAACCTTCTGGCCAATCAATTTTAGCAATTGCTTCATAAGCAATAGTTTGCGCCTCTTCTGTCGTTGCGCCACGGCCAACAATATTCAACACACGGCCACCGCTATTTACTAGTGCGCCACTATTATCGCGCAATGTCCCTGCATGAAATAAGCGGACGTTTTTATCACCGTGCAAAGCATTCGTGTTTTTAATCTCCATCCCCTTCTCGTAAGAAGCAGGATAGCCTTCTGCTGCCATCACAACACACAAAGTCACATCATCAGAAAATGAAATTTTACCGTCAAAATCTTGCATATTGCCTGTGGCAGATGCCATCAACAAATCAACTAGATCATTTTCTAAACGCATCAATAATGGTTGCGTTTCTGGGTCACCAAAGCGGGCGTTATATTCAATTAATTTTGGCTCGCCATCTACAATCATTAACCCCGCATAAAGAACTCCAGCAAACGGAATACTGTCTGCTTTCATACCTTCAACTGTTGGACGGATAATACGATCAATAATTTTCTTTTCCAGCTCATCAGTCGCAAAATGTGCAGGGGAATAAGCCCCCATACCGCCTGTGTTTGGCCCTTTGTCACCATCAAACACGCGCTTATGGTCTTGCGCACTTGTGAGTGGTACAAAATTCTCACCATCTGATAGTGCGAAAAAGCTCATTTCTTCGCCATCCATAAATTCTTCAACCACAATTTCTGCCCCTGCATGTCCAAATGAGTCACCAGACAACATTTCTTTAGCAGCATTTTCCGCTTCTGCAATTGTCTCAGCTATAATCACGCCTTTACCTGCAGCCAAACCATCGGCTTTAATCACAATCGGCGCGCCCAGTTCATAGATAAATTCTTTTGCTTTTTCTAAATCTTTGAAACGACCATATTGTGCTGTCGGGATGTCATATTTCTGACAGAGATCTTTCATGAACCCTTTTGAACCTTCCAAAATAGAAGCCTCTTTTGTTGGTCCAAAAACAGGGATACCTAATTCTTGAATAGGATTCACAATCCCCGCAACCAATGATGCTTCTGGTCCTACGACGACAAAGTTAATGTCGTTGTCTTTAACGAAACTCACAAGCGCATCAATATCTTCAACACCAATTTCAACGCATTCTGCAACCTCAGCAATACCTGCATTACCTGGCGCGCAATAAAGATTTTTACATTTTTCTGAACTAGCTAATTTCCACGCCAACGCATGTTCACGGCCACCAGATCCAATCAGTAAAATATTCATCTCTATCATCTCCTAATTTATTTACGTGCTATTCATCTAACATAACCAGAGAGGCATTTCCACCCGCAGCGGTCGTATTTATGCTAATTACGCGCTCGCGCGCAAATGCTTGCAGATAATTAAGCCCTCCAGCTTTTGGCCCAGTTCCCGACAAACCACAGCCACCAAAGGGTTGCGTGCCCACGACCGCGCCAATTGTGCCTCTATTCACATAGATATTACCAACCTTAATACGCTCTGTCACATACTTCACAAAGCTGTTTACGCGGCTATGCAACCCAAATGTAAGGCCATAGCCCGTTTCATTGATATCACGTATCACCGCATCAATCTCATCAGATTTGTAACGAATAACATGCACAATAGGGCCAAATATTTCTCGATCCAGCATGGATAAATCATCAATCTCATACGCCATTGGTGCGAAGTAATGACCTATACTTTTTAAATTTTCTCTTAGGGGGGTTTCAGCAATTTTCTTGGACGTTCCCTGCAAACGGCTTTTATGCTTTTGTAACATCGTTAAAGCTTGTTCATCAATCACAGGACCAATATCCGTTGCTAATTCACTAGTTGCACCCAACTTTAGTTCCTGCATTGCGCCTTGTAACATGAAGATAGCTTTATCAGTAATATCTTCCTGTAAATATAAAACGCGACAGGCTGAGCACCTCTGCCCTGCAGAACCAAATGCGCTTAAAACAACATCATCAATTACTTGTTCCATTAATGCAGATGAATCAACAATCATTGCGTTCTGCCCGCCTGTTTCAGCGATAAACGGAATGATAGGCCCTTGTTTATTCGCTAAACTTTTACGAATAATATGTGCTACTTCGGTTGACCCAGTAAAGGCTACGCCGCCAACATCAGGGTGCTCAACTAACGCCTGCCCGACACGCCCATCACCCGTTAAAATTTGTAATACCTCTGGTGGCACACCGGCCTGATGAATTAATTTTGCAACAAAACACGCAAGCAATGATGTCTGCTCAGCAGGTTTTGCAACAACCGAATTCCCCGCCATTAACGCGGCAACCATCTGCCCCACATAAATGGCCAGTGGAAAATTCCAAGGACTGATACAAACAAAAATACCACGTCCCTCATACGCATAAACATTACGTTCCCCCGTAGGACCTGGAAGTTTTATACCTGCCTCATCAAATTGCACGCGTCCATTCATGGCGTAATAACGGCAGAAATCAACGGCCTCACGCACTTCATCAAGCCCGTCTTTAATGGTCTTTCCACCCTCACGACAGCATAAGCTAATTAACTCAAGCGTGTTTTCCTCTAACGCATCAGCAAACTTCTCCAACGAATGTGCACGCGCATCTGCGGACGTATTTGACCAAATTTGAAAGCCCGACTTAGCATTCTCCATCACTTTTTCAACATCATTTTTATGCGCATAAGCAACATAACCAACAATATCTAACTTACTCGCAGGACTTTGTTTTTTCTCACGCGTATTTTCTGATGCTTTATGATTAGCAATTAAAGGATTGGCTTTATATTGCTTATTACTAAATTCTGTTTTAATTCTATTTTCTAGCGCGTCAAAAACAATAGGATCATTTAAATCAATCCCTAATGAATTCTGACGACGTTCGCCATATAGATTTTTAGGCAATGGAATTTTGGGATGAGATTTCTGATTATTATTCCGTACTTTTTCAACAACATCAAACGCCATATCCTCCGGGCTATAATCTTTATCATAAAGCTGATTTACAAAAGATGAATTTGCACCATTTTCTAACATCCTGCGTACCAAGTAAGGTAATAATTCTTCATATGACCCAACTGGCGCATAAACGCACACATTAACGCTCTCCACCTTAATCAATGCTTCATATAACGCATCACCCATGCCAAATAATTTTTGAAATTCAAACCCACTTTTATCACTCCCCGCCATGTTCATAATAGCCGCCACACTATAGGCATTATGGGTGCCAAACATTGGGTAAATCACATCACGATGCGCCAATAATTTCTGCGCACAGGCTAAATATGACACATCCGTATTAGATTTCCGCGTATAGACAGGATAGCTGTCCAAGCCATCAATTTGCGCCTGTTTAATTTCTGTATCCCAATACGCACCCTTCACAAGACGGACATGCAAATGCTTATCGTATGTTTGCGCCAACTCAATTGCGTAATCAATAATTGATAAAACCGATTTCTGATAAGCTTGCACCGCCAAACCAAAACCATTCCATTTCCTAAGAGAAGGTTGCTCAATTATAAACTTAATAAGCTCTAATGATGGATCAAGACGCGCTACCTCTTCCGCATCTATCGTAATTTTTAAATCATGCTCCGCCGCAAACTGACACAACTTCAATAATTTATTCTGCATATCAGGCAAACAAAATTCTTTTTGTGCAAATTCATAACGCGGATGAAGTGCTGATAATTTCACTGAAATTCCAGGCTTTTTCTCTTCAGCATAATCAGCCACTTTAATACGGTCTGCCACATCTTGTAGAGCGCCCATATAGGTATCAAAATAATGCTGAGCATCACTCATCGTACGCGCACCCTCGCCCAACATGTCATAGGAAAAACGAAACCCTTTTTCTTCCCACTTAACTGCATTCTTCATCGCGCCCGTTAGAGTTTCACCAACCACAAATTGCTTACCCATGACCTTCATCGCCTTGGTCATCGCTTCACGAATAATAGGCTCTCCAATTTTGGAGAATAAGCTATTCATCGTCCCGCTAGAAAGCTTAAGCCCTAAACCCGCAACCTTCGTCATCCAGTCTTTCTCAACATTGGATGAATTTTTAAGCCAGTTTGTACCTTTAATTTTATCCCGAATAAGCGCATTGGCCGTTTTATCATCTGGAATACGTAACAACGCTTCCGCCAATGCCATCAGCGCCAAACCTTCCTCTGTATTCAAGCTATATTGCTCAAAAAATGATTCTAAACTACCTGCCTTACGGCGTGTTTTTCTAATTTTATTAATTAACGCAACTGTATCACCATGCGTTTTCTCGGATAAGGCCTCATCCCATTCTATAAAACCGAGCAAATCTTCTACCGCTTGGGCTTCACTTTTATGTTGATCTTGGGAAATAGGGGCAAAATAAGAAGTCATATTTTTGTCAATTTATTGATTGAAGGATTGTGATTTTCACGACAAAACTATACCATATTTTCATGACCTCAGAAGACTTATTCAGCGTTGCCAAAAAGTCAGTTTCACCTCCTGCCCGCACACAAGAAATGCCCGCAGAGAAGAAGCCACTATCAAACGTGCCTGAAATGAGCGTCTCTGACCTTGCTCAATCTCTAAAACGCACATTAGAGGACACATTTGGTCGAATCCGCGTGCGTGGTGAGTTAACGGGGCTGAAGCTAGCTGGCTCTGGTCATCTATATGGTGATATTAAGGACGTTGATGCCAACATCAATATCATCTGCTGGCGTGGCACTATGTCAAAACTATCCATCAAACCCGAAGAAGGCATGGATGTTATCGTCACAGGTCGCGTATCCAGCTACCCCAAAAGCTCCCGCTACCAAATTATCATCGAATCAATGGAATTGGCTGGCGAAGGCGCACTCCTCAAAATGCTGGAAGAACGCCGTAAAAAGCTAGCGGCTGAAGGCCTATTCGACGAAAGCAAAAAACAACCAATACCCTTCCTACCGACTGTCATTGGCGTAGTCACCTCCCCAACAGGCGCCGTTATCCGTGATATTATGCATCGTCTAAAGGATCGCTTCCCCCGTCACGTACTTGTGTGGCCCGTTAGCGTACAAGGCGAAAAAGCCGCAGATCAAATAACAGAAGCCATAAACGGCTTTAATTCACTAGATCCTAATGGCACTGTCCCAAAACCTGACTTGCTGATCGTTGCACGCGGTGGTGGATCGTTGGAAGATTTGATGGCCTTTAACGAAGAAAACGTTGTTCGTGCCGTCGCAAACTCCACTATTCCCGTTATTTCCGCCGTTGGTCATGAAACAGATACGACCCTCATTGATTATGTTGCTGATCTTCGCGCGCCTACGCCCACTGGTGCAGCCGAAAAAGCTGTGCCTATGCGCATTAACTTAATGGCACAAATTGCCGAAAATCAGGAGCGCCTAATCAATGCCTCAAAACGTCTAATCGCAAATCAGCGCAATATTTTAGAGGCACGCGCATCAAAATTAAGCGATCCAAAGCAATTATTGGAGACCAAATCCCAACGCTTAGATCATTTAGGTGAAAAGCTCAATCACGCTTTGACGAACGGCATTCACAAGCGCCAAAAAGCTTTAAGCGACACATCTTCCAAAATCATCAATCCGCAACACATGATCACCCAAAAATCCCAGTCGCTGACCTATCTAGCAGAGCGTTTTGAGCGGGGCTTTTTACAGACCAGACAAAACCACCTAAACAGGCTACAATCCGCTCAACGCTTGCTAGAGAGCTATTCATACGAACGTACACTCGACCGCGGTTTTAGCGTTATTTACGACCAAAACAACAATATCGTCACGGGGGCCGAAAAACTACAAAATGACCAAGAAATCACCATCGAATTCGCTAAGAACGATAAATTAACCGCAAAAGTTAAAAAATAAGTAGTATTTTTAGGAAAAATAGCCTAAAACACCAGTAAATCACTCACAAAATAGGTAAAGAAGCCAATTTAGGCTATAATAGAGATATGGGCATAGAATTAAAAGAATTGTTAGAGAATCTTTCGGTGGAACACATAATGACACCGTATGAAACTTGTCCGTGGACAGCCTACGAAGAAGAAAAAGAAATCACCTGTAGCGCGGAAGTTCGCATGGATGCCGATGGGCAAGAATTAGAAGCCGAAATAGATATCGTACGCGAACAAGCTGAAGGGGACGAGAAACCCTTTGAGCAATTATTTGCGATAAAATTCAAACCGTCCCTATCGGGTAAATGGGAGCCCAAAATGCTCAAGATCAAGGGTAAAGATTGGGAAGATTTATTCTACGATTGGGATAAAAAAGCTTGTGAACTTTTCAGTGCCTGTGTTCAAGAAGTTAAAATGGAAAAAACCCCTGACTTTGATGCCTTATTAGCCAAGATCATGAAAGAAAGCGCAAAGTTTTCTGGCGTAAAAGGTGGTTCTGGTGGTAAAGCACATAAAGTTCAGAATAAACCCCAAGCAAAAATGAACATGAAAAGTGGCATGTAATATACCAGACTTAGGCGACGCCCTCTTTCATCTCTAAAATTTCCAACCATCTTGTTTCATAACGCTCGAGGCGCGCTTGCTCCTCGCTAAGTTTTTGTGTGATTTCATGAAAACCGCCTGGATCACGCTGATAAAACTCTGAATCGTTTAACTGCTCATTACAAGTATCAATAGAAGATTCTACTTTTTTGATTTTATCAGGAAGCTTTTTAAACTCATGTTCTAATTTATAAGTTAGCTTCTGCGCAGGTTTTGGCTCAGTTTTATTTTCTTGAATATTTTTACTTGTCGTTTTTTTCTTAGACTCAGACTTTTCTTTCGGCGCACTACCTCTAGTCGCAGCCAAATAATCACTATAACCACCAATATGCGTTTCAACTTTACCATTGCCTTCAAACGCCAAAATTTTTGCGACTGTCTGATCTAAAAAATCACGGTCATGTGAAACCACAATTAACGTACCTTGATACTTAGATAAAATATCCTCCAGCATATCAAGCGTATCCATATCCAAATCATTCGTTGGTTCATCTAAAATCAAGCAAGTTTTAGGGTTGGCTAATATTTTTGCCAGCATTAAACGGTTCTTCTGTCCGCCAGACAGCATCGAAACCAAATCCTGCGCTCGACTAGGATCAAATAGAAAGTCTTTCAAATACCCACAAACATGGCGTTCCTTACCCAATACGTCAATATAATCGCCCCCAGAGGGTGACAGATTCTTACGCAAACTTTCATCTAATTTTAAGTCACTGCGGTTTTGATCGAAGTAGGAAAATTCTAATTCCTTACGGCGTTTCACCCGCCCCTGATCTGGCTCTAGCTCACCCATCAGTAGTTTTAAAAACGTAGATTTACCTGATCCGTTTTTACCCAAAATACCAATACGTTCACCGCGTTGAATACGAATAGAAAATTTATCTAGCAGCGTTAGTGTTGTGCCATCAGTACGCTCAAACGATTTACTCACATTATAAAATTCAGTCACAATTTTTGAACTATGCTCAATAGAATCTGCTGAATTTACTTTTATTTTAGAGACCGTACGGTTATATGCACTTTGATCTGCCTTTAACTTATCACGCATAATTTTCATTTGTTCAAGGCGGCGCATATTACGCTTACGACGCGCTTTCACGCCACGACTTGCCCATTCAACTTCTTGCATCACGGTTTGCTTACGATTTTTTAACTCACGCTCTTCTTGCGCCAATAACTCTTCAGACCATTCATCAAATTTACCAAACCCACTGGGGCTAACACGCAAGCCTCCACGGTCTAGCCAAAATACTTGATTAGAGATATTAGCGAGAAAGGTTCTATCATGGCTGATACATAACAATGTCCCACGGTAACCTTTTAAATACGTTTCCAACCATTCAATAACTTCCAAATCTAAATGGTTTGTTGGCTCATCTAGCAATAAAATATCTGGCTCTTCCACAAGCGCCCGCGCCAATCCTGCACGGCGTAATTGCCCACCTGACAGCGTCGTCATCAATGCGTTAGGGTCAATCTGTAACGCTTCTGTGACAATATCAACCTTATAAGCATAAAGCTCTTTTTCATCTTCTTTTATTTCACTGAAAATATAATCAAAAACTTTTTCACCTTCAACAGCAATGATATCTTGTTGCAAATAACCAATCGAAACGCCAACCTCTTCCCAACGTTCGCCCTCATCCAACTCACGAGCGCCCGTGATTAAATTCATTAACGTGGATTTACCTGCCCCATTACGCCCCACAAGCGCAATCCGACTACCCTCATGTATGTTAAAAGACATGTTTTCAAACACAAGCGTATTACCGTAGCGAACACTGGCATCTTTAACACTGAGGAGGAGTGGTGCGGGCATTTTATATACTCTTATCTAATAATATCTCTGGGTATAGGCTTCTTACCAGCAATTTGACGCTCCCGCCAGATAATAAAGACATTCGAAGCGATAACGATAACCGCACCCGTTAATATGGTTGATGTCGGCCAATCAGACCAAAACATCCAACCAAAGATGGTCGCCCAGATAATCCCTGAATAATTAAACACAGTCACAATGCTGGCTTCTGCATTTTTATAGGCAATCGAGATTAAAAACTGCGCGAACACACCGCTTAACCCAACGCCCAATAACAAAGGAACCGTCTCCAACGATGGCATAGTCGCCAAAAATATCATCGGCACACCGGCAACAATTGTGCCTATAAGTACAAAATAAAAGGTCACCGTTTCTGGCTTTTCTGTTTTACCCAATGCGCGCAAAATAACCTGTAATAACGCATGTAAAAAGGCTGCACTTAACGCCAATATAACACCTTCCTTGGTAATATTGCCATTGGGGCTAAGCATCACCAGTACACCAACAAAACCAATTATAATCGCAGACCACCTTTGTATCCCAACTTTTTCTGCCAAGAATAGAATGCTCAAAATTGGAATAAATAAACTGGAGGTGAATAAAAACGCAGTTGTTTCCGCCATCGGCATAACTGAATAAGCTGCAAATGTCACAATCAAACTTATTGTACCCACGATAGAGCGCACAACAATCATTTTAGGTTTACTTTGTATCTTTAATATTTGATGCTTCTTAAGCACAAAGATTAAAAAAATAAAGGGCATGACACCAACCAAATTACGATAAAATGCAATTTCTACAACATGGTGATGCTCACTTAGAATTTTAGCAAAGGTCTGCATAATGGCAAACATGAAAAAGGCCCCTAAGCCCGCCATCATGCCTAAAATATTGTTATCTTGATGCGCCATAATACTTGAAAACTCTAAAATAATGGAAATAATTAACAAAAATTATGATATACTAATAGGAGTGCAAAGGATAGCACGCGACAAGCCATAACATTCATTATTCAAGCAAGAATTGCAGGAGATAATATGATTGAATTTAACGCCTCTTTTAGATCTGTTGAAGCCAGTGTGACCTCTTATCAAGCATCCCTTCAACGTGATGCTGTTGCCCTAAAAATTGGCACAAAGGCACCTGAATCATCTATTCTCAGCAAACAAGAAAATCAAATCGTTGATGATGTCGGCATTTCTGATGCCGCGGTTAAAAAACTTGAAGAATCACGTGCAGTGAATGAACAATTAAGTGCCTACCTTGATTACTTAAAGGGGCGTAACGATAATGATAACGTCCGCCTAACTGCTAAAAATAATGATCCCGCCATCACGATTCAAGGTCGTTCTACAAACATAGCAGCCAGCGTGACAGTTGCCAGCTACAAGGAAGAGTCATTAGACATTAATGCCAAATTCGATGATGCAGGAAATTTACAAGAATTATCCATCGATAAAACAACCGTCACCGCCGAGTACGTAAAAGCGGACCTAATTATAGAAGACCGTCAATTTTACGCGAGCATTTAAGCCGATTTAATCTTACGCTCACGCCATAATATAAATAAATTACTAGCGATGATTATTGATGCTCCCAATAATACTGAAATTGTTGGTAGACTGTCCCAAAATACCCAACCAAGAAAAACAGCCCATACAACACCTGTATAGGTTAGAGGCGATGTAATTGCAACAGGCGCCAATCCGTAACCTTTAGTTTTTGTAAATTGTTGTAAACCGCCCGCTAGCCCTAACACCAATAGTAATAGAATATTTTCTGTTTGAGGCATACCTGTCCAAACAAATGGCAAGGCAAGCGCCGTCACAATTGTCCCTATCAGCATATAATAAAAAACTGTGGTTAAGGGGTTTTCTGTTTTTCCTAAATCTCGTAAAAATATCTGTGTCAGCGCGCTGAAAAAAGCATCAAAGAAAGCAAACACAAACCCAATCATAATAACATCCTGCCCAGACGGATTAACAACCAAAACAACGCCCAGAAAACCAACTAACACGGCTAAATACCGAGGCAAGCCAACGCGCTCCTTTAACATTGGAACTGACAATAAAACAATCATCAATGGTGCCATGTAATATAAAGTTGTGGCCGTTGCGAGTGGTAAAAATGAAATTGACCAAAAGCCACACACAAGCCCTAACGTGCCAATAAAACCACGTTTAAAATGAGCAGAACAACGATTTGTCTTAATAATATGCCACTTCTTAGAAACAGTTAAATATAGAGTAAATCCAATTAGAACCATAAAATTTCTATAAAATGCGATTTCAATCGGGTGGTGAGTTTCGCTTAAAAATTTTGCAGCAACACCCATACAAGTTAGGAAAAAAGCACTGCTTAAAACCAAAGCAGAACCTAGTTTAATATTATCTTTATGTACAAATGAAAAAGGCGACTGGTAAGAGTCGCCTTCTTTTAAATCATCATCTTGAGAAGAGGTCGTCAATTAGTTCTTTTCCTTATCAACCAATTGGCCTTTTTTAATCCAAGGCATCATCGCGCGCAGACGCTCACCAACTTCTTCAATACCATGTTCAGCATTGTTACGACGTGTTGCTTTAAAGCTAGGCTGTCCTGCTTGGCATTCGCTCATCCAATCACGTACGAAACGGCCTGATTGAATATCTGCTAGCACACGCTTCATTTCTGCTTTTGTTTCCTCTGTCACAATACGTGGTCCAGTAACATAGTCACCGTACTCAGCTGTATTTGAGATTGAATAGCGCATGTTCGCCATACCACCTTCATATAGAAGATCCACAATCAATTTCACTTCATGCATACACTCAAAATAAGCCATTTCAGGGGCATAACCCGCTTCTACCAATGTCTCAAAGCCACCTTTGATCAACTCACAAAGACCGCCACAAAGAACCACTTGCTCACCGAATAAATCAGTTTCACATTCTTCACGGAATGTTGTCTCAATGATACCTGAACGACCGCCACCAATAGCAGAGGCATAAGACAAACCAATATCATGCGCAGAACCGGAACCGTCTTGCTCAACCGCAATCAAACATGGTACACCGCCACCTTTTTGATATTCACCGCGCACTGTATGGCCAGGGCCTTTAGGCGCAACCATCAAAATATCTAAATCTTTACGAGGCTCAATTAAGTTAAAATGAATATTCAGACCATGCGCAAACATTAACGCTGCGCCTTCTTTCATATTATCATGTAAATGTGCGTAGTAGATTTCACGTTGCAATTCATCCGGCGTCGCCATCATCATTACATCAGCCCATTTAGCAGCTTCTGTTACATCCATTGTTTCAAAGCCTGCATCTTTAGCTTTTTTATTTGTACTACTTTCAGGACGAAGCGCGATGCGTACATCCTTACAACCACTATCCTTCAAATTCGCTGCGTGTGCATGACCTTGTGAGCCATAACCAATAACCACAACATTTTTATTTTTGATTAAATTAATATCACAATCACTATCGTAATAAACACGCATTGATGTGTTTTGTTCTGGCACAGATTTTAACTGCGCTACATTTGCTTTTGCCATTTTCTTTCCTTTTAGGTTTCGTAATTGAAATTTCCTATTAATAAACTGCCGTTAGAAAACCATCAAACGAACCATAAATCAATAGAAAATCAGGGTAATATAATGTTAAAAAGTGATTTTCGTTCCTGCAATAAATGTATGCGATACCACGCCATTATCTGCCGTTATTTGAGGCAAAATAAGAGGCACGAAACCATCATTAATCATATATTCAAACCCCAATGCCATATTTGGATGAACTTTAACTTCTAGCCCAGCCACACCTTGTCGCATAACGTGCCATTCATCGTCGCTATCGCCCTGAACGCCCTCGCTATACATTAAAGAGTAAGTCGTTGGGAATTTCCAAATATAATCTAAATAACGTGCTTGAAGCGTCAAAGCATGAACATTTGAATCTGTTGCTGGCCACTCATCAACTGTACGGGTAAGTTCTCCCATAAAATCAAAACTACCATAGCTGTAGCGTCCATTAATATTCCAAGCAGAACTCCATTCACGGTCATTCAAACCAAAGTCTGGCGGATGATGTGCCAATGTGCTGTCATAAATTGTTCCACGAATAAAACCTGCACCAACTTTAAAGGAATGAATTTCATCAATTTCATGCTCTTTACTGACATTAAACGCAAAGTTTTCCCAACCATCTTTATTGTCTGGCGCATTCACAACACGTAAACCACGGTGGCTTTGAATCAAACTTGCGTTTGCCACCCAACCATTATCAACATAACCCAACTCAACCAAAGGACGGCGTGTTTGTGCCCAAAAATAATGAGAGCTATGATTATGTGTGATCGGCGCATAAGAACTAAAATCACCAAAGGCAACTGATTTTTTACCGTAAGTTAAATACATAGGAAATTTATCTAAATCCCCCAAAGTCACCCAATATTTTCGCCACTGTTTTTGATCCTGACCTGGATATTCAACTTCGGTATATTCCCCTTGAGCAAATCCAGTAACATAAGGAAGCGTTAGCGTTCCATTGATAGATGCCTCATTTACAACACCATAGCTATCACTGTTTCCACTTGTATGTGTTGGTGGTAAACGCGATAGAATAGGAAACTTACCATCCGTATTTGATCTCTCATATATATAAGAGCCAATAAAACGTCCACCAATAACAAATTTATTATCTTCTAATGTGCCGTCTTTACGCATTTGTAGCTGCTTTACTGCTTTATCTGTCACATGATTTTGACGATCAAACATAATCTCTGATGCTGGGCGATTAAATCCTATGTGAGGTGGCATACCATCATCAATAGACTTTTGAACATCATAAAACGGTGCTTCCCGTGTGTCAGTTTGAGCATGTACTATTTGAATGGAACAAATAGAAACCATACAAAAACACAGTACATATTTTACAAATTTATACTTCATATTAAAACCTTTTAGTTTGTTTCTGTCCCGCGTGAAATCGCCGCCGTTCCTGTACGACTAATTTCTACAACGCCTAATGGCTTCATTAAATCAATAAAGGCATCAACCTTATCAATTGAACCAGTTACTTCGAATATAAACGACTCTACTGTAGAATCAACAACACGTGCACGGAAAATATCCGCAGTTCTGATAGCCTCAATACGATTATCACCACTACAAACAACTTTAATAAGCGCTAATTCACGCCCAACATGTGGTCCTTCAACCGTCAGGTCATTCACTTTATGAACTGGTACCAAGCGTTCTAACTGATGCTTAATCTGCGTAATAACCTGCGGTGTTCCTGTACTTACAACTGTAATACGTGATAGATTTTTTTCTTCGTTCGTGCGCGCCACGGTCAAGCTCTCAATATTATATCCACGTCCTGAGAATAATCCAATGACACGGGCTAATACACCCGGTTCATTCTCAACAACAATAGCCAATGTATGAGGGACTTCCATAACCAACTCTGGCGTTGGTCCGTAAACGCTTTTACTTTTCTTTCTTTTTGCAATTACCAAAATACTTCTCCCTTATACTAATTTTTTATCAAACTGTTTTGCATCAGGAGATAAAATCATTTCATTATGCGCCTTCCCTGATGGAATCATCGGGAAACAATTTTCTTGCTGACAAACATTTACATCAACAATAGTGACCTTATCCGTCTGCAACATTTGCTCAATCACGTCATCCAATTCATCTGGCGTTGTTGCACGTAAACCAATACCACCATAAGCTTCGGCAAGCTTCACAAAATCTGGCAAACTTTCTGTATAGCTTTGTGAGTAGCGCTCTCCGTGTAGCAACTCTTGCCACTGACGCACCATGCCCATCCATTGATTATTCAGAATAAAGATTTTAACGGGCAAGTTATATTGCACGGCCGTACTCATTTCTTGAATGTTCATAAGGATAGAAGCTTCACCAGCCACATCAATTACCATACCATCTGGGTTCGCCATTTGCGTACCAACAGCCGCAGGTAAACCATACCCCATTGTCCCCAGACCACCAGAGGTCATCCAACGATTAGGTTTGTTAAATGGTAAGAATTGCGCTGCCCACATTTGATGCTGACCAACTTCTGTTGTAATAAAAGTTTCTTGCCCAGTTTTCTTTTCGTGCTTTTCTAAATGCGCACGCAAACGCTCCAACGCAAATTGCGGCTTGATAATTGTTTTGCTTTTTTTATAACTTAAGCATTTAACCGCACGCCATTCGTCAATTTTTGACCACCATTTATTAAGCGCATCTTGATCAGCTTTATATTTTTTCTGTTTCCAAACTTTAACCAACGCCTCTAATGCCTGCTCTGCATCCGCCACAATAGGCAAATCCACCATAATTGTTTTATTAATTGAACTAGGGTCAATATCAATATGAATTTTAGTCGCGTTTGGTGAAAATTTCTTTGTATCCCCTGTAACACGGTCATCAAAACGCGCCCCAATACAAATCATCACATCACTATCATGCATCGCCCAGTTTGCTTCATAAGTACCATGCATACCAAGCATCCCTAACCATTGCTCATCATTGGCTGGATAACACCCAAGGCCCATAAGCGTTGAAGTAATAGGATAACCTGTCATTTGCACAAGCTCAGTCAGTAATTCACTGGCTCTAGGGCCTGCATTAACAACACCACCGCCTGTGTAGAAAATAGGTCGCTTGGCGTTGGCCAATAATTCAACCGCCGCTTCAATACGCGTCATATCAGGCTCTGTTTGTGGTTGATACATATGCAATGTTGCATCTGCCTTGCTCACATAATTTCCCTCTGCAAATTGAATATCTTTTGGTAGATCAATCACAACAGGACCTGGACGGCCTGTACGCGCTACATGAAATGCTTCATGCATTACATTTGATAGAGAATCAACATCCTTAACTAAATAGTTATGCTTCGTACATGGACGTGTAATCCCCGTTGTATCTGCTTCTTGGAAAGCATCATTACCAATCAAAAATGTTGGCACTTGCCCTGTAATGCACACAAGTGGAATTGAGTCTAAAAGCGCATCTGTCAAACCTGTTACGGCATTTGTAGCACCCGGTCCACTCGTAACCACAACCGCACCAACTTTACCCGTTGAACGTGCATAACCTTCGGCCGCATGTACCGCACCTTGTTCGTGACGACATAGAATATGTTTAACTTTGTCTTGTTGAAATAACGCATCATAAATGGGCAGAACTGCCCCCCCTGGATAACCAAAAATTGTATCAACGCCTTGCTCTACAAGCGCGTTAATCACCATTTCCGCACCAGACATTGGCTTTGACGCCAATTTAATGTTTGAATCTTTACCAGAAGATTTTGCGTTTTCTGATTTTTTACTTTTTATTAATGCCATTCTATTACCTATTCATTTCTTCAAATTTTAGCGTAAAAAAAACGCCCCAAATTTTGGAGCGCTAACCTTAGATCTAACAACGTGTTAATCCAGTCGCACTCCCCTTTTAGAGAGAATAACGAGTACCACAAGATTTACAACAATGTTTAAAATGTTCTGCATAAAAATATTATTACAATATTGTTTCGATTTTGGCAATATTTTTATTCTCTTTAATTTGATGCCTAAACCAAGTGACCTGACGCTTCGCATATTGACGGGTTTGCCCCTGCGCAGATTTAATTGCCTCTTCCTTGGATATTTCACCCTTCAAATAAGCCCGTAAGGCAGGCACACCAAGCGCTTTGGTCAATAAGCAGTTATCCTTAATCTCTTCTGCCCGTATAGCCTCCTCAAAGGCACCAACCTCTTCCACAGCGCCATTATCCATCATCCAGAAAAAACGCTGATTACAGCGCTCATAAAGCGTTTCACGCTCTGGCATCACCAATTTAACGTAAAACGTCCATGTATCAGGTGGCCCAACTAAATCCTGCTCTTGCCACACTGACAGACTTTTGCCCGTTGCCTCCAACACCTCCCAAGCACGAATAATACGTGCCTTATGATCCGCATGAAACCTAGCCGCCATCACAGGATCACGGCGCTTCAGTTCTTCAAAAAACGCCTCACGCCCTAATTTTTCATAAGTCTCATTGGCCTGTTGACGAATTTCATCAGGAATATCTGGTATTGGCGATAAACCATAGATAAGCGCATTAATGTATAAACCTGATCCACCAACAACAATCGGCGTTTTATCTGCCTCAAGTACTTTCGTGATTAACGGCTCAACCATCTCCCGCCAATTGCCCGCAGAACAATCATCATTAGGGTGCAACGCACTATATAATTGATGTGGATGCCCTGCTTGATCCTTCTCAGAAGGCTGCGCCGTTATCATATGAAGCGCATCATAAATCTGCATAGAATCCGCATTTATAATCACGCCATTTTCGCGCGTAGCTACATCCAATGCAAAGACGGACTTTCCACTCGCCGTGGGCCCGCCTATAACATGTATTTTATGCTTCATGGTAAATTTTATTTTTTATCAAGCTTCAACGCAACAAAGCGCACATCACCTTCGCGATTGATCAACAACAAGATTGATGAACGTTTATTCTTACGTGCTTTCTTGATCATATCAACAACGTCTTTTGGTGCTGTCATTTGTGTTTGATTAATCTCAACAATCACATCACCCGCAATAACACCTTTTTCAGCCGCCGCTCCACGTGGGTCAGATTGTAAAACAAGCACACCCTCAACATCAGCAGGCACATTGAAACGTTTACGCGTAGCAGGTGATAGGCTTTCCAGTGTTAAACCAAAATCTTCAACCTTTGTTTCATTGCCGTCAATTTTTGGTTCTTCTGGCATATTATCATTACTTGCAAGTAAGCCATCTTCTTCAGCTTTTTCTAACTCACCAATCGCCACTTTTGCTTTGCGCTCTTTACCATCACGCCAATACTTCAAGGTGACCGCTTTATCAATTGGCGTTTCCGCTACAATACGCGGTAACGCACGCATATTTTCAACGTCCTTACCATCAAACTCAGTAATAATGTCACCTGCTTTTAATTCAGCTTTTTCAGCAGGACCGCCCGCAGTAATACTTGCAACAAGCGCACCACGTGCCTTACCCAGATCCAAGCTCTCCGCAATTTCATCCGTTACCGTTTGAATACGCACACCCAACCAACCGCGACGTGTACGACCAAATTCAATTAATTGATTAATCGTTGGCACCGCCAAATTAGAAGGAATAGCAAAACCAATTCCAACTGACCCACCAGAAGGTGAAAAAATTGCTGTATTAATACCAATCACATCCCCTTCAAGATTAAACATCGGGCCACCAGAATTACCGCGGTTAATCGATGCATCTGTTTGAATAAAGTCATCGTAAGGGCCTGAATTAATGTCACGTTGACGCGCAGAAACAATACCCGTTGTCACGGTACCACCCAACCCAAATGGGTTACCAATGGCCAGTACCCAATCACCAACACGCATCACATCGCTGTTACCAAATGCAACACCTGTCAGCTTTTTCTCTGTGTCTACTTTTAAAACAGCAATATCTGTTTTTTCGTCCAACCCAACAACTTCTGCTTTCATTGTTGTATCGTCATAAAAGGTCACACGCACTTCTTCTGCATCGCGGACAACATGATTATTTGTAATGATATAGCCATTTTCACCATCAATAATAAAGCCTGAGCCCATAGACGTTGGCGGTAAGGCTGGTGGCATAACGCCACCTTGACCACGGTTTAGACCACGTTGATCCATAAATTCTTCAAAGAAATCTTCAAAAGGAGAACCTTCAGGAAACTGAGGTAGACCAGGAATTGCTTCTTCTGATCTTTCTTCAACTTTTTGTGTTGAGGAAATATTCACAACAGAAGGCAAAAGCTGTTCTGCCAAATTAGCAAAAGAAGCAGTCGATGTTGTCAACTCATTCAAACTCGTCGCTTTATCGCGTGCATGACTTTGCACGGGTGATAACACGACGGCCGTAATTGCAAATGAGACAACAAATAAATGACGAAATATTCTTTTGCGCATTCTTAAAAATCCTTTTTACTAATTAATTTTATTCTTAAAATATATATTCAAAATTTTAATGGCAATAATACGGCAAATTTATGATTAACGCCTATTAACGTCCCTGTTGGAAATGCTTAAAGAAACTACTATTCGGTGATAAAATCAATCTTGTTTCATCATCTGCCAGCGTAGTTTTATAAGCTTCCATTGAACGAATAAAGCCATAAAATTCTTTATCTTTGTTAAAGGCATCCGCATAAATTTTAATAGCTAACTTATCACCTTCACCACGAAGAATCTGGGCGTCACGGCCAGCATTAGCTAACAACACAGTACGCTCTTTCTCGGCAGTAGCACGAATCTCCTTAGCGCGCTCCTCACCCTTAGCACGTGTTTCCGTTGCACGCTCTTGAAGTTCAGAAATCATACGACGCACAGTAGAAGTACGAAGCTCTTTCGTCAGATCCGCACGCACAATACGCACATCAACAATTTCAATACCCAATTTATCTTCTGTGATTTTTCTATTCACGCGGGTTTTAATGTCATTCATCACAAAGGTACGCTCTGCAGACAATAATTCTTTCAAAGAAGTTTTACCAAGCACCGCACGGGTGGCATCGTTCAAAATATTTTCTAATCGTGAATTTGCAATTGAAATAGTGCCCAATGTTTTCAAGAATTGTAAAGGATCTGTAATGCTGTAACGTGCAAAACTATCAACAATAATTGGCTCCCCGCTTACGTTCTCTATCTTTGGACGCTCAATCACCAATGCTTCTTCACCAGCAACCACTTCTTCTGTTTCCTCAGTAGCCTCAACTTCTGGTTTAGGATTTGCTCTCGCCAACGCACTCTCTTCACGGCTCATTTCACGCGCAATTGTGGAGCTCGCAATAACAACCTGTGCTGGCGCAGGATCGACAGATAGAATACGTCCATCAAAACGTTTTACTTCTTGTATAAGCGGAATTTTAAAATGTAAGCCCGGCGTACGCGGCTCTCCAACCGGTTGTCCCAACTGAAGCACAAGCGCTTGCGCTCGCTCATCAACTTTAAACATAGATTGTGAAGCAATCAGTACGATCACCGCCACGGCTAATAAAAAGATATTTAATTTATTATTGCTCATTTTAATCGTCCTTATTAATTCTGATTGCTTTTGATACGGCTACCCGCAGCTGGTGATGTACGGTTTAAATCTTGCAACGGCAAGTACGGGACAACGCCACTACCACCATCACCGTCCATGATGATTTTCTGTGCATTCTGAAGTACTTCTTCCATCGTTTCTAAATAAATACGCTCTTTCGTCACCGCTTTACCCGTTAAGTATGATTCATAAACAGAATTGAAACGTTCCGCCTCACCAGTAGATTTTGCAACAGTTGACTCCTTGTAAGCCTCTGCATTTTGCATCAACTGAATGGCTGCTCCACGTGCTTTCGGTAAGATATCTTCACGATACGCACGCGCTCTGTTCTGAACATCTTCCGCATCTTGTTTCGCTGATTGAACATCTTGGAAAGCTTGCTGAACATCTGGATGCACCTCAGCACGTTGAATAAGCACCTGCGTGATATTCACACCTGAACTATAATCATCCAAATTTTTCTGCAAAATTTCTTTTGTTTGTTGCGCGACAACATCACGCTCTGTCGTAATAATCGGGAACATATTTGTTTGCCCAACTTCTTCACGAATAGCACTCTCCGCCACTTTTTTGATCGTACCTTCTTGGTCGTCAATATTAAACAAGAAATCTTCTGCTGATTTAATATTCCACTGAATGACCAAATCCAAATCAACAATGTTACGATCAGACGTCAACATTAAACTCTCTTCAGGAATATCACGTGTTGAACCTTCACTACGACCAAACCCTTGGATAAAGCCAATATTCATACGGCGAATTTCATTCACTGTCACTTTATTGACTTCTTCAACTGGCCAAGGAAATTTAAACCCAAGCCCCTCATCAACTTTTGTTCTATCCCAAGCCCCAAAACGCTGAATAACAGCATGTTCCCCTGGCTTTACAATAAAAGTACAAAGGCTGACAAAAATAACTAGTAATAAAAGACCACCAGCCAAGCCAATGATTCCTCCGCTCATATTAGGCGGCAACATGTCATCGAAGTTACTTTTTGCATTACGTAGAATGTCATCTAACTCAGGTGGCTTATTCGAACCACCGCCACCTTTACCATAGGAAGATTTATTTTTACCCTGATGAATAGAGGTTACGCGATCCTTACCAGAACTTTTACCTGAATTATTACCCCAAGGATTTTTACCGCGACCTGACTTCTTATCGTCTGACATATTTTAATATTCCTAATTTCATTGTGTCTTGAAGTTTTATACAATATCGTTTTTATTACGTTACGCAAGGGGATGATGATCATTTCCGCAAAAAATACAGGGCAAAACACAGGACAAGTCTGACATATGTCAAACATCACAGCAGAACAGATTTTTAATGCGCTTAAAGGGCTCGTAAACCCAGACTCCATCTCTGGTTTAGATATCAATAAAAAGGGCGAAATCCTTTTTGCCTTAAGTGTAGATCCCGCGATGGGTGCCAAAATGGAGGATTTACACCAACAGGTTGAAAAAACGGTTCTCTCTATCAAGGGCGTTAAAAAAGTAACCGCCATCCTAACCGCTGAAAAATCCGCACAAGCCCAAACACCAAAAACACCAGACCCACACGGAATGGGTAAAAATCCTGTGCTGGATTTACCTATCAAAAAAATTATTGCTGTGGCCTCTGGTAAAGGCGGTGTTGGTAAATCTACAGTGGCCGTCAATCTCGCACACGCCCTTGCCAAGACAGGAAAATCAGTTGGGCTCTTAGACGCCGACATTTACGGCCCCAGCGTGCCAAGGCTAACAGGCCTACCCAACATAAAGCCAGACACAAATGACGAAAACAAACTCATCCCCTTTGAGGAGCATGGCCTTAAAATTATGTCGATTGGCTTTATGGTTGAACAAGATACCGCCATGATCTGGCGTGGCCCAATGGTGCAAAGCGCCATCTATCAAATGCTCCGTGATGTTGCATGGGGTACAGATGAAGCGCCATTAGACATTCTGGTCGTCGACATGCCCCCAGGCACAGGTGATGCCCAATTGACCCTAGCCCAGAAAATTAATTTAGACGGCGCTGTAATGGTCTCAACCCCTCAAGATTTAGCGCTTTTAGACGTTCGTAAAGGCATTGAGATGTTCCGAAAAACCGATGTCCCCATCCTCGGCTTAATCGAAAATATGAGCACCCATATCTGTACCAATTGCGGTCACGAAGAACATTTATTTGGTCACGGTGGCGCAAGAGTCGAAGCCGCAAAATTACACATACCCTTCCTAGGTGAAATCCCCTTAGACATCACCATCCGCCAAAGTGCAGATCAAGGAAAGTTAAAAGGTTTCGAAATTTTTAATGAAATAGCTGAGAAATTAAACTTATAAAAAAACCGTCATTGCGAGGAATGAAATGACGAAGCAATCCAGAATCTTTCCTCAAATAACTGGATTGCCACGCTTCGCTCGCAATGACAAAAAACTATTTCTTCTCTAAAGTCAAAAAGCTAAAACCATCGCGCTCATCGCGCTCAACTTCTTTCCAAACATCCTCTGACAATTCAGGGAAAAAGGCATCACCTTCTGGTTCTTGATGGACGCGGGTTAAATAAATACGGGTCACCAAATCATTATCCAGCGCGAGCTTATAAATCTGTGCGCCGCCAATAATCATGACTTCATCACCATTGGATTGCTCCAGAGCCTCACCTAAACTCTTAACAACAACAGCGCCCTCGTGATCGTAGCCCGCACGACTAATCACAATAGAATCACGCCCTGGCAAAGGTTTACCCAACGCATCCAAAATACTCTCATAGGTCTTACGCCCCATAATACAA
This sequence comes from Alphaproteobacteria bacterium, assembly GCA_018608245.1. Lineage (GTDB taxonomy): Bacteria > Pseudomonadota > Alphaproteobacteria > Micavibrionales > Micavibrionaceae. The sequence continues at coordinate 71,390 of JABAZY010000016.1, forward strand.
GGCTTACCCGTTGTGATTTCCTTGAAATGCTTAAAGTCCTCAGCAATATGCCATGGCATTTTATTATAAAGCCCAATAACATTATTATCCGCCGCCGCCACAATGAGTGAAATTTTATGTGTCATTGCTCAGCCTAAACGGCAACCTTACCTTTAATATGTGGATGCGCTTCATACCCAACAAGCTCAAAATCTTCGAACTTAAAATCAAAGATAGATTTTACATGTGGGTTTAAATGCATCTCTGGCAAAGGAAACGGCTCACGCGATAATTGAAGCTCTACCTGTTCCATATGGTTGCTATATAAATGCGCATCACCAAAAGTATGAACAAAATCACCAGGTTGCAGGCCACAAACTTGCGCCATCATCATGGTTAGTAGCGCATAAGACGCAATATTAAACGGCACGCCGAGAAATATATCCGCGCTACGCTGATAAAGCTGACACGATAATTTTCCGTCTGCTACATAGAATTGGAAGAAACAATGACACGGCGGTAACGCCATCTTCGGAATCTCACCAACATTCCACGCCGACACAATCAATCTACGGCAATCTGGATCAGTTTTAATCCGCTCAACCACGTTCGAGATTTGATCAATTGTGTTGCCATCTTGCGTTGGCCAACTACGCCATTGATGCCCATAGACTGGCCCTAAATCACCATTGTCATCCGCCCATTCATTCCAAATGCGCACGCCATTATCGGTCAAATATTTCGTATTGGTATCCCCATCCAAAAACCATAGAAGCTCATGAATAATAGATTTCATATGACATTTTTTGGTGGTGACCAGCGGAAACCCTTTTTGCAAGTCAAAGCGCATCTGATGGCCAAAAACGCTTGTAGTGCCTGTGCCTGTGCGGTCTTCTTTTTTCGTGCCATTGTCCATGACATGGCGCATCATATTTAGATATTCTTGCATAGTGATCCTCTTACCAATTGATTCTAGTCGATATTATAGAAGAACGACGCCAGAAAACAGAGTCGCGAGCAAAATTTTATGCACATATGAGAAAGTTATTGAGAATTAGACACTAACATTGGCGATCAGCGTACCATTAGCCAACAGATCATCCGCACTCGCCCCGCCAAAGTCATTGAAGATAAGCGCTGCACGGCCATAAGTTCCACCGACATCACCATCCGCATTAATACGCAGGTCTGTGTTACCATTACCCATGTCTAGCACTTTAACAAAATCATTAATGTCATCAACACCATGGTCATAGCCGCTCAGAATATCTGTAATATTTATGATATCTTCTCCAAGCGTAAACCTATAAAAACGCTCCGCACTTGCATCTAATACCGTCAATGCAAAGGTGTCTTGCCCTGACCCACCATATAATCTATCAGCGCCATCACCACCTATCATAATGTCCATACCCGCACCAGCACTCACAATGTCGTCACCTACACCACCATCTAGATAGTCATTATCATTTTGCCCATAGAGGCGGTCGTTATCCGTACCACCAAACATGATGTCATCACCATTGCCACCATATAGCGCGTCGAAACCATCACCACCATCAAGCTCATCATCACCCGCATCACCATAAAGCTTATCGTTACCACTTTCGCCCTCTAATACATCACCACCTACACCGCCACGTATGAAATCAGCATCATCTCCGCCTTCGATCGCATCATCACCCGCATCACCGTACAATGTATCTCTTCCAGCACCGCCTCTTAAATCATCATGGCCGTCACCTCCACGAATAAAATCTTTTCCCTCTTGGCCTTTCAAAAAGTCATTACCACCATTACCAAAAAGCTGATCATTGGAGTTTCCACCTTCGATGTCATCATTTCCGCTACCGCCCTCTAAAACATCTTTTCCATCGCCGCCTAAAATATCATCGTCGCCAGCGCCGCCTTTTATATGATCATCACCAGCACCCGCATTAATGTAATCATTGTCATCGCCACCATCGGCAAAATCATTGCCGTCTTGAAGGAAAATAATATCATCACCGGCATCACCATAAACACGGTCGTTACCATCCCACATGGACGCCATATCATCACCAGCGCCTAAATATATTTTATGATATTGTAGAGATGCGCCCAATATAGCAACCTGATCGTTCCCTGCACCTGCTTTAACAACCCAGTTATGGTTAGCATTTACAGCCTCTGTCATTTGACCATCAATTTGAATAGTTATTTCGTCGTTCCCTGCTCCCGCAAGTATTCTTCCACCATTTGAATTCCGCACCAAAATAGTACTGCCATCTTCAGCACTCCTCTGGTCAACAAGCACAACACCAAACCCCGTTAATTCTATATCTGTTACATCATTATTTTTTAACGCGACAGTTTCAGTGGCTAATTGTCCGATTGCAGTTAAACCAGCTGAAATTCCAGAGTTTGTACGTGTTACATTGAGAAAATCATTCTGATTGTCACCCCCTAGATCTACTCCCTTATAAGTAAAATCTCCTGTTTCATTATTCAATAAACCAAAAGCACCGCTATCTAAAACTAACGCTAGCTCCGTTTCAAAAAATTCTCCCTGCCCACCACCATTGGCTACATAAGCGTCCAATTCGGAACGCGTATAAGTGCTATCATTGAAAATAAAGTTTTCAATACTAATCAGCGTATCTGTAAAAGATTGGAAAGCATGTTCTAAAACGACAGTCGCGCTATCGACCAAATCTATAAGAAAATCGGCAATATCAAAGCTATAGGTAACGGTGTCATCACCACGTCCACCGTTCAGCGTATTATCAGCAACACTTGCCGTGATTAAATCATCACCATCACCCGTTAAAACATTCTCGATAACGGTTCCATTGGCGATTGAAAACGCTTCACCATTGATTGTGCCAACGCCTGTTTCCAAATTGATGGTTGAATTATTTGTCACGGCGACTGCATTAATCGTATCAACACCTGCACTATCCGTTAGCGCCCCAGCGCCTGTATATTCATTGGTATAAAAATAAGTATCATCGTCACTTTGCTCAGAGCCTAAGAAACTTAATGACCAATTATTTAGCGTACCTGCATTACCCGCGGTTTCATCTGCAACCGTTAACGTCCAAGTACCCAAACTACTCTCGCCCCAATGAGCCGCAGAGCTAAATTCAAAATTCACGCCGTTATAAATGCCATAAGCTGTTGTAAATGCGCCATTACTAACATGGTGCATCAGCACACTATCCGTGCCATCAGGTGAGGTTAACGTCACCACCAAATCACCTGCTTTTTCGTGATCAATATCTAAATCAATAAGGATATGTTCAATCGAGATATCTTCGGTAATCGTAATCGTTGTTGTAATTGTTCCTTGTTCAGGAATAGCCAATGCAGGCGCTACACTCACAGGATCTATTACGCTCAAATTGCTAAAAGTTTTTTGCTCACCCCAGCTCTCCGCCAATCGGACAGCCGCTAGCGCATCAACATTCCCATAGCCGTAATCATGGCTGAAATGCATCCCGCCACCGTTAAAATTATTGGCGCCATTAATCTGCCAGCCCTCATTCGCCCAACCAATACCATCCGCATCAACTTGGCGTCCTGACAACGCTAAAATTTCTTGTACATCGCGATAGCCTAAATCTGGGTTTGCTTCTAACATCAACGAAATAACGCCAGACACTGCTGGCGCAGAAAATGATGTCCCGCTAACAAACGAAGCACCACCATTATCCGTGGCCGTTGAAACACGAATACTATCCCCTGGTGCCGTCACTAATAAATTTGATCCTGCTTCGCTAAAATAAGCAAAGGTTCCATCTTGCTCAATTGCCCCTACCGTAATCGTGTAAGGGGAGTTTTGGTAATTTTTATAATTGGCACTACTGCCTTGCGCACGGCTATTCCCTGCAGAGAATACAATGTTTATGCCCAAACCATCACGACCATTTTCAACTAAATTCTGAAATTGATTAACCACATCAGCCGTATCCGTACCAATAAAATCGATCTTTTTATTATCGCCAAACGCCGCATTAATGCCCCAGCTATTATTCATGATGTCCGCACCTGAGGCCAAGACATGTTCAAACCCTTCGATAATATCGTCAATAGTGCCTTGCCCATTAAAGCCACGCTTCACCCCTAAAATATCACTATCAAATGCCACACCAGCGCCATACGCGCCATTATCATCAGCGGCAATAACCAGCGATACATGCGTTCCATGATTATCACCAAAATCATTCAACGCATCATTATCATCATCTAAAACATCTCTATCCAGATCCGTTCTATAATTTGCAGATAATTCACTATGGTTATAATTAAACCCATCATCCATAACGGCGACTAAAACACCCTCACCCGTATAATCATTCCACACAGGAATGGTATTCAAGCTATACTCCCCTAAATGATGCCATTGCTCAGCACCACCTGACACTGTCCACTCATCCGTTGGCACAGCCTGCGTTTCAGTAATATTAACAATTGGAAGAGAAGAATCTTGAGCGTTCTGCGTACTAGAGTATGCAACTTGAGTGAGCAAAGCAGGGTTAATAGAATAATCAGGCATTTCAAAAGCGCGCTCTTTTGAGCGCTCTTCTTCTATCATACTGATATCATTGTCTGATTTGTTATTTTCGATGATCATATTCCGTCCCTGTGTAACACCCTATTATAATACCAAAACTTCCTTACAAAGTCCTTAATTTACAGAATATTAGCGTTTAAATAGGCACGTACACCTCGAATGTACAAAACCTTGACAAAATAGGAATTAATTCATATAATATCTACTATAAAGGCCATAAATGTGTCTTTTGAGATATGATGAATAGGGCAAAATACTCAAACCGTGGAACGAAATGAGTAACTCGAATTAATCATATAAATCAGCATCCTACAGACCTCCAATCTGCTTATTTTAACCACCCCGCCGATTCCCATTGTAATGAAACAGCGCATTACCTATAATGGAGGTACTGGCTTGCCAGTTATGACGCTAAACGTTATTGCGGAATAAACGTTGTGGACCCGGGGGCAGTACCCGGCAGCTCCACCATTTTAAAGAGGTAAGGCTCTAAGTCTTAGGTTTGCGACTACAAACCCGCGAAATCGTTTTCGCGCTACTTATTTAAAACGGCGGGGCTGAAACAGGATCGACACGCGCAGTAAAGGTGATGGACGGCGTTCGGTATAGTATCCGCCGATATCGGGCTATTTTTGATAGTTGCAAATGACAACTCTCAGTTCGTAGCAGCCAATGACAACTCTGTTGTTACTGGTGACGAAGCGATCGCTGCTTAATTTTAAGTCGCGTAGCTAAGCTACATAATTCCTATTCCGTTTAACTGGGATAGGTGGGGCCTGGGTCAGAGCCTAGCAACAGAGTCTGGCCCATTTTTATCTTCCCTATTACCTAAAAAAATTTATACTTCCTTATATGAAAACAAAATCACTTACGCCTTTTTTATGGCTCTTCGCGTTTCTCTGTAGCTTATTCTTGATTAATGAATGGCAATTAGAATTATTTGGAATAGCCACAATAACCCTCTTCGGTTGGGCTATTGTGACATTAAGCCAACATATTAGAAATGGCTGGAAAGTCCCACAAAGCTGGGTGATCCGGTTTTTAGGGCTGTTCTGGCTACTCGCTTTCATCAGTATCCTACATACAGACATTTTGAATGTCAGCGTAATGGCCTTTTGTTTTTTCAGCGCCCTTCCGCTGAGCTTCTTTGTTCTAACCATTCACGGACAAACAGCAGACAAAAATAATTTTGAAGCACAACTTAAACTAATGGGGAGCTTCTTAGGCTTTGTTTTTGCGGGGTTGGCCATATGGGCAATGCTTCAGTTTTACGTCTTCCAAGAATATTTCGGCACACGTGCCCATCACCCCTTAGCCAATGCTAATTCACTGGCGGCACTCTTCTGCTTGGCTTTGTATCCAACGCTTGGACGCGTTCTTCAAGCGCCGACAGAACGACAAAAAGCATTAGCGCTAATCTTGGCCATCTTATTATTTGGTGGCATCATATCCACCGCCAGTCGTGGCGCATTCTTAGCGTTCTGCGCCTTGTCCCCATTTTTTCTATATGTGAACAGACGCCTACTCATTGGTCACGCAAAATACATCGCGGTTTTCATTCTCTGCGCCTGCGCTCTATTCATCTCAACAAATTTTGTTGGGACATCGGGCAATGTCATGTCAACGCGCGTGGTTGAGACACTCTCTTTCACCAGTGCTGATATATCCAATAACCGTTTCAACATCTGGACAGGGGCTTGGGGTGTCGTCAAAGAAAATTGGTTATTTGGCACAGGTATTGGAACATTCTTTTTGTACTACCCTGAACATCAATTAGCCAAAGATCCATTCACCGCATTTTTCGCCCATAACGATCCGCTTCAATATTGGGCGGAATTAGGTATTGCTGGCTTCATATTGTTTTACTTATTCGTCATTAGTTTTATTTTACGCACAATCAAGGCGCTACGTATTAAAAACATTACAGATACGCAACGGACTCTTATTATAAGTTGTGCCTGTGCCATTGGCTGTATAATTCTACATACACACGCCACCTTTAATTTTTACAATTTATCCATTCTATATATTATAGGGTTCTTGCTTAGCGTCTGGTTTTGGGGAACTGAGCAAGTTATAAATGCTCAAAAAACAACGCTCCTTAAATCAGTTACCTTCCCAGAAAACACACCTAATTATGCCCGTATTGCCTTACTGAGCCTACCTTTTATCTTTTTAGGAACACTGTTCACGGCCTATATAAGTAGCGAACATATTACGAATAAAGTCCGCAAGGACATGATTGCTGGAAATTTTGATACCTTAGCAAACGACATTATGCGCGCCAATAACCTCAGCTTTGATAGCAATTACCGAGCATACTTAATTGCCGTCAACATACCTATGAGTTTATTAGAAGAAACATCGGGAAAATTTTCAACTGAGCAGAAAAAAGATATTTATGATCAAGCAATCTATTATTTAAATCACGTCCAAGCAATTAATCCGCGCTCATCCGCAGCCAATTACTATCTTGGAAAAATTCAAGGACTAGTGCCTAAATCATTTTTAGATGGTGATATGAAATCACCAGAAACTTATTATAAAACAGCCCTCAGATTAGATCCGAAACATATAGGCTCACGTATCGAACTCGCGACATTATATGGACAAGAAGAACGCAAAGATGAAGAATTAGCTACATTAGAGGGCGGTGTTCAATATTTATATAATAGCGTCTATGCCGTTAAGTTATATGAGTATCTTAGCCGTTTATATTTGGAACAAAATGACGCCAAAAACCTGCAACTTAGCTTGCAAAAAATTAACAAAATCAAAAAAAGAATTGCCAAACAGCAAAACAAAAAAGCATTTGCGCTCCCTTGGAGCGAATAGAATGGAAACAAGAGAGATTAACGAGGGGCATTTATCCCCCTTTTGTCCACAACGTAATGTGTGTAATTAAGCTTTAAGATAGATTTCATAAAGCAAATATGCGATTCCTTAATTAATTCAATGCAATCATTCGGTTGCACATAATGTTCTTTGGGGAATTCCCTTGCTTTTTAACTCAGAAATTGCGATTTATAGACTATGACTGATGATATTGACGAAGAAAATGTATTACGTTACGACAAAATGGTCGAATTCGCCTTGCGTGGCGTTGTTCGCCAAGCTGTTGAAGAAGTTATGGCCGATGGCTTACTAGGTGAGCATCATTTCTATATTACCTTCATTACAGACTATCCTGGCGTAAATATCCCAAGTTATCTTCGTGATCGCTACCCAGGTGAGATGACAATTGTATTACAATTCCAGTTTTATGATTTGGATGTTGATGATGAACGTATGGTTGTTACATTATCATTTAATAACGTGCCGGAGCGTTTAGAAATACCACTTGCCGCGATTACTATTTTTGCTGACCCTTCTGTCAATTTTGCCCTTCAGTTCCAACCAATTGGTGAAGACTTAGAGCCTGATGATTTCGAACCAGACGACAATGATCCAACTGGTAAGAAAAACAAAGATAAAGATAGCAGTGGCGACGGCGATAAAACAGGTGAAGTTGTTTCACTTGATCAATTCCGCAAAAAATAACCTAATTCATGCTAGGCTTAGCAAATACTTTATGGCGCGATGACCTTAATATTGAAGAGGGTCCGTATAAAGTTCTTATCCTGCGTGATAAATTAATTGATCCTGCGCGTAATAACCGTGCTGTAAAATTAAAGTTATATTATCCCGCAGATAACAACCTGACAAACCTGCCTGTAATTTTCTGGTCACATGGACTTGGTGGGGGTGTTGATGGCGCGTCTTTTTTATCACGCTACCTTGCAAGCCAAGGATTCATCATCATTCATATGCAACATGCAGGCACTGACACGTCACTATGGGAAGGCAAAGACGGCCACCCTTGGGATATTATCCGCGACACGCATATCACCCGCGATGTCACCATAAATAGATATAAAGATGTACCTTTCGTGCTAGATCAACTTCCAGAATGGATTGCTAGCAAAGATGTTATAAAGAACAAAGCAGATATTAAAAATTTGGGGATGTCTGGCCATTCCTTTGGCGCGCTTACCACGCAAGTTATGGCGGGCATGACATTTCCAAATGAAGATAATGTGCTTGAATCCTTTAAAGAAGATCGCTTCAAGTCTGGCATCCTATATAGCCCCGGCTCTATTGAGCATTTAGGTAATTTTGAGCCAGAGGATGTTTACCCTACGATGGATATCCCTTTACTTCACATGACAGGCACGGATGATGGGTCGCCCATTGCTGATTTAGGATATGAAATCAGGCTAGAGGCATATAATAAATCGAGGCTAGCTGATAAATATTTGCTTGTGACCAAAGACGGAGACCATATGGTTTACAATGGTTCCCGCGGTAAATTAAAGGAAAATCCAAAGCGTGATATTCATGAAGAGATTGTGAAAATTGTGGCGCTTGCTTTTTGGGAGGCCACACTCAAAAATAGCCAAGCTGCTCAAAATTGGCTAGACAATACGGGCATATCTGCTTACTTAAATGGTGAAGCCACTTTTGAGTATAAAAAAATATCCTAAATGAAAAATGCCATTGAAATTAAGAAGCTAAACAAAACTTATGCTGGATCTAAAAAGCAAGAGCCTAAAGTTGCGTTAAAAGATATTGATCTCGCTATTCCTAGAGGCTCTATTTTTGGTTTACTTGGCCCAAATGGCGCGGGGAAATCAACGCTTATTAATATACTAGCAGGGTTAGTTATCAAAACGTCTGGTGATGTACGCATTTGGAATGAATGTATTGATGGTAATAACCGTAATGCAAAATCAGCTATTGGTATTGTCCCACAAGAAATTAATTTTGATCCTTTCTTTACCCCTTTTCAAATTTTAGAAATTCAAGCAGGTCTTTATGGCGTACCTAAAAAAGAACGTCTGACGATGGAGCTTTTGAAAATGGTTGATCTAGAAGACAAGGCCAATGCCCACTCACGCGCGCTTTCGGGTGGTATGAAACGTAGATTAATGGTCGCAAAAGCGCTCGCCCATTCACCACCAATCCTTGTGCTAGATGAGCCTACAGCAGGCGTGGATGTTGAGTTGCGCCAGATGTTATGGCAGAATGTTAGGCGCTTGAACAAGGAAGGCGTGACAGTCGTTCTAACCACTCATTATCTGGAAGAAGCAGAAGAATTATGTGACCAGATTGCTATTATTGACCGTGGTGAAATCGTTGCTAATGAAGATAAAGAGACATTGCTATCGCGTATCAACAACAAAGAGGTACGTTTTCGTCTTGATAAAGAATTTGATGAAGTTCCCAAAGTTTTACAAAAGTTTGATGCTGAAAAAGAAGGTAAACGCACATTACTGATACGCTACTCCCCTGCAGAACAAGAAATTAGTGAAATTATAGACGCGATTAAGAAAGCGAAGTTTAAAATTTCTGATATTTCGACAGATGAAAGCGATCTGGAGGATGTCTTCCTTCAAATTACCCGTCATTAAAATTTTTGAAATTAGGCGATTAAGTTACCATCCGTCAAAAGCGTATCAACATCTAGTCCTGTAACGCCGTCTAATACAGCGACATCTACGAAACCAAGGCCACCTAGACCGTCTGCATCAACAGAGACTGTTGTGTTACCACCAGATTCGGTCAATTGAACAAAATTACCAATTAAATTACTTAACGGATCAAAAGTGACAATAGAACTAACGTCTATTTGATCGCCAGCAGCAACATCAAAGTTGAAAACATCATCAACATCACCGAGATTATCAAAGAGAAAAATATCTGTACCAGTGCTACCATATAAATCATCCGCGCCAGCACCACCATTTAAGGTATTTGTTCCTATAGAGGATATAAGCGATGTTGCTTCATATTCTACAACATAAGCATAAGCAGCAGCTGAATCTTCAGTGTACCATTCACCACCATTTTGACTGCGCAAAATAAAGTAATCATAATCCGCGCCACCATCCCATGGCTCTTGCCCTACAATCCAGTTATTATATAAGCCACCAACAGCGCTTCCTGTATCATTCCCCTGCCAGTATAGCGTTCCGTCTTCTGCACCATTTTGCCAAATCCAATCGCCTTCAGTGGTCACATCTGTAGCACCACCCCAAATACTTGTGTTTCCAGTTAATCCCCAAACAAAGTCCTGCTCTACTTGCGTTGTAATATTAGTCAAATAGCCATTAACACCGTCTAAACCAGTAAGAGATGAAGAAAGAGCGGCAGTATTTGCTGCACCCCATGTAGCTGCACCACTGACTAATTGATAAAAACTTCCTGTTGTTTCGTTATAAACAACACCGGCATTATTTGCCAAAACGTCATTAATAACATCGCCAAGTACAGCGCTTGTTCCTGAATAAAGAGCGTCATTTCCTGTACCACCATTTAAAGTATCAACACCTGAACTACCGTAAAGCGTATCTGCACCAGCACCACCATTTAAAATATTTGTAGCACCTGCATCCATCACTTTTAATGCATCAGTATAGACAGCTTGATCATACGTCAGATTAATGTCGTCAAAGCGAATTCTAGAATCTTCATTACTACGGTTTTTAGAATCTTTAATTGCACCCATTGTAATAGTGTGAGAACCAACAGATAAATCAGCAATATTTAAGGTAACATTTATCCAACCTGTATTGGTTGTGCCTCCACTTCCAAAAGCTTCATCAATAAAGTCATTGGCACCAACACCATAACGGGTACCATCAATTTCGATATAAGCAGTAACGTCTTCACCATTATCATTACGGCTTGAATGCCAAAGATTATACGCAAAATCTAATTGAACATTTGTTGCCGCTTCTGTAACTGTAAATGTAGCATCCCATGAACCAGAGATATTTGTTTCAGTTGTGCTATTTCCACCGTCTAAATAAACTTCTAGTGAACCGTTAGCTAAAGCACCATCAGATCCTCTGAGCAATCCAGAAGCATTATCACCACCTGGATCTGTTCCGCCAAATCCACCGTCGCTATAACTAAAAATACCTGTATTTGAATCAAAGGCTTCATTAATAAGATCAGCACGAATAAATGATGTAGTTGTTACAATTTCATGCTCTGCATTCGCATAGAGAACATCATTACCGTCATCGCCATTAATAACATCATTACCTTCATTACCGTAAAGTCTGTCATTATCAGCGCCACCATAAATAGTATCATCGCCTTCTTGGCCATGAACTTTATCTAATCCTGCTTCACCATAAATAATGTCATTACCTAGACCGCCTTGAGCAAGGTCATTTCCGTTACCGCCATAAACCATGTCGTCGCCATCATCGCCAAAGACTTGATCATTACCTTCACCACCATAAACAAAATCGTTACCTTCACCGCCACGTACACGGTCATTACCCGTATCACCGTAAACATAATCAATGCCTAAACCACCTAAAACAGTATCGCCATCAGCGCCACCATATAAGGTGTCATTACCGTCATTTCCTTCAACACGGTCAAGACCCGCACCGCCATAAATTATATCATCACCAGAATCACCATATAGTCTATCGCTACCTGTACCGCCATCTAAGTGATCATTTCCGTCACCACCACGTAGCATATCATTATCAGCACCGCCAAATAAAACGTCGTTTCCTGCACCACCATCTAATAGATCCAAGCCAGCACCGCCATTTAGACTGTCATCACCCTCTTCTCCATAAAGCCTATCGTTACCCGCACCGCCAGTTAATAAATCATTTTCTGTACCACCAGTTAAATGGTCATCACCATCACCACCATTTAGAATATCGCTACCCGCAGCACCAACCAAACGATCATTACCTAAACCACCACTTAAAATATCATTTCCATCTTCACCTTTAATAAGATCATTACCTAAACCACCGATCATGACATCATTACCCGAACCGCCACGTAAAATATCATTACCTGCACCACCAGAAACTTGATCATCACCTGTACCCGCTTTAACAATATCATTGTCATCAAGCGCATGAATAACATCGCTACCTGTTGTACCATTAATCACTTCTGCCGCCACTGTGCCTGTAATTGTTACAGCATCAAAATCTGCAAGTGTTGGATCAGTAACAGCAAATAAAGAGCTTGTTAAAGCCGTATCTAAATTTGAACTATTGCCTTGGTTTAAGCTAAGTAAGCTAAGGTAAGACGCATTAACCGCCTGTCCATTGATAGCCACAGAATTAATCGTCACATTACGACCGCCTTCAGCAGCACCATCATCAAAACGGAAAGAAACAGAAGAAGGAAAGATTCCATTATATTCGAAACTATAAGTTGAAGCATTATAAGTACTATCTAGAATAATAGAGGACACAATAACGCCATCCACCAGAATATCCAACACAGGAATATCTGTTGTGTAGCTTGAGCTAGCGTCTAATGTTAAGAAAAATGTACTCACTGACTATATTATATCCTTCAATTATTAATAAGGTTCTTCCTAAACCTCTATCCTTTAAGTATAGGGGAAGAATATTAACAAACTATGAATACAACAGTAGGTGACAATCAGTTAACCAATTGAAATTAAACGAAAAGTTATATTAATGTTAGAATTAACATAAAATAAAGATAAAAATTATTCTAATTCTTAAAGGCTAGACGCCTCAAAGCTATTACAGCTATCAATATTGCCTGATTTAAGCCCTTTTAAGAACCAATTTTTACGTTGTTTGGAGCTTCCATGGGTAAAAGATTCGGGGATAACGTAGCCCTGAGCTTGCTTTTGAAGCACATCATCACCAATTTTGCTGGCAGCATTTAGAGCTTCGTCAATATCACCTTCTTCGACCATATTAAAATCATTCTGAACTTTATGCGCCCAAACACCCGAAAAGCAATCAGCTTGTAACTCTGTACGCACAGATAAAGCATTAGCATCTATTTTTGAGCTACGAGATTTTGCCTTATTCACCTGCCCCAACACGCCAAGCATGTTTTGAGCGTGATGCCCGACCTCATGCGCGATAACATAAGCTTGCGCAAAATCACCAGGGGCGTTCATTTTCGTACGCATATCATGATAAAATTCTAGATCAATATAGATTTTTCGATCATTGCCACAATAGAATGGGCCAGCCGCCGCAGGCATACGACCACAAGCTGAATTCACCACACCTGTAAATAAAACGAGTGATGGTTGTTGATAGCGACCGCCTTTACTTGCAAATATATCATCCCAAACATCTTCCGTGCTCGCGAGAACAACAGACACAAAGTCCGATAGTTCTGCCGTTTCTTCTTCAGATAGATTAGGATTAGCAGGAGCTGATACACCAGAAACGCTACGTTGTACCCCCTCTTTCACCAAATAGGTCGGATCACCGCCCATAAAGAACACAACTAAAGCCATGATAAAAAATATACCACCACCACCGGCAGCCGCTTTACCGCTAAGCTTTTGTCTATTCTCAATATTCGTACTACGACGCCCAGTTTTCCAACGCATGGTTTAATCTTTCTCTTATATATGTCACAAATAAAGCATATCTAAAAAGAAAGCAATTTGAACAATAAAAAACCGCTCACTTAACTTAATAAGGAGCGGACTTTTTGTATGCCTCAGGCAGGTAAACCCGCTACGGCGTATAATCATGTACATGGTGAATAAATTTGAAACAACTAAACAAAATGGCTTTAGAAGAGCTGGCAGCGACCTACTCTCCCGCGTCTTAAGACGAAGTACCATCGGCGCTAAGGCTTTTCACTGTCCAGTTCGGGATGGGATGGAGTGTTTCGCACTTGCGAGAACCACCAGCTCATCTAAAGCCATTTTGAAAAGAATATAGATTAAAATCTTCTGTCTAAACTCTAAGCAAACATACGTATTACTAAGTACAAACTTAATACTACGCGCGGTTGATTTGAATTCAAGACAATCGAGCAATTAGTACTGGTTAGCTTCACTCGTTACCGAGCTTCCACATCCAGCCTATCAACGTGGTGGTCTTCCACGGCTCTGATAGGGAATTCTAGTATTGAAGGAGGCTTCCCGCTTAGATGCTTTCAGCGGTTATCCCGTCCGAACATAGCTACCCTGCGGTGCCACGGGCGTGACAACAGGTACACCAGAGGTTCGTCCACCCCGGTCCTCTCGTACTAGGGGCAGCTCTTCTCAAAATTCCAACTCCCACGGCAGATAGGGACCGAACTGTCTCACGACGTTCTGAACCCAGCTCACGTACCGCTTTAATTGGCGAACAGCCAAACCCTTGGGACCTGCTCCAGCCCCAGG
>JABAZY010000043.1 GCA_018608245.1 Alphaproteobacteria bacterium
TATATCTAGCACTACAACGGCTAAATCTGGACTCCTTTATAGGGGGTGGGACAATGGTTAAGCGAACATGTTCATGGAAAAGGGTCTGCAGTTTCTGTCAGTCAATTATTAACGGAAGCAACAGGTGAAGATTTAAATGCTTCTTATTATCTGAATAGCTTAAGCCAGCGCTTTATAAATAAGCCTTGGCAACCTTCATAATAAGCTACCTTTTTGATTTTCAATAGTACTTACAAATTTCCTAATAACAGAAATTAGTTTTTCAAATATTAGGCATTGTAACTAATTGCGACAATAAAATTTTTATATCAAATTAAATTGTACGTACTGGAACGGTTTCATTAGCATTAACACGTCCTAATGCAACACTCTCTGCCAATGTTCTAATAGAAGGCTCAAATAAATCACGCGTCTTATGCATTAATGCTTCATAAAACGAACTGCTAGCATCTAGCGTTGGATGTAGCTTTTCAACTAAGCAATCAGTTCCTGTTCTAGGCTGCTCTACTACCACCTCTTCTGATTCTTCATGCCCATATAACGCTTGCATCACGTTATGAGTTGCTGTTAATGCAAAGTCCATCATGCGTTTATCACGCTCATCAGCTAGAGAAATAGTATTTTGATTACCCGATACTCTTGCAATGAGGTTAGCAGCCCTTTTAGCTTCTGCCTTTATTGGGGCATTAAATAAGTGCAATAGTGGAATAAGTGCAATAGCTGGCTTAGTCAATTTTGACTTTGAGGGATCAATTATGTTCGTACTACCTTCAATAAATATATCCTCATCATCCCTTATTCTCTCAATACTAAAGCCAACAAAAGGTACTTCCAAATTTGTAGACAAATTATATACAGCAAGTCTAAACTCTTCCCCAGCTTTAAATTTTTTTAAAGTAGGTTGGTCTTGTTCTGAAAGCTCACTTTGAGATTCCGTATATGGCATACTATTCATATCAACTGGCATAACATGACCTTCAGAATTTTGAGAAAATATTTCTTCTGCCTCAATTGGGGATGTGGCATGTCGTCGCACACGAAGGGAGCTAATTTTAGGAGAATCGTTATTGGATATTAATTTCAACATATATTTTTACACTTTCTTTAATAAACACATTTAACGTTTCCAACGCATAGCTACTATACCTTAAAGTAAAACCTTATTAATTGTTTTCATAAGAGTCAATCAACGTTTTGATTTATCCATGAATTTTTAACAATAAGCCCTTACACCCACTGAAAGACGATCAATTGCGGTCATAAACCTTCCAGCAATATAGGAAGTGTCTGGATCATCTTGTAATTCTGTATTATCCATTAACCATTCAGACTTATCTCTAAAAGCAGATAAAACGCTCATGGTTATAGGTTTTCGTTTTTTTCTTATATCATCAAATTTTTCAGGAAACTCACTAGCAAGGTTTTGACCAAAAGATTTTACCTGTTCTGCCTTATAATCATGCTGTTCAAAACGAATATTTATAAGATCAATATTGTCTATAGAATCTATCTGTCTTTTAGGCATAGAAGCAACTTCATCTAACCCCATCACTAATGGCAATCCATAGTATGAAACATGTATATCCGCATGATGATTTAGAACTGCTGTAACCATTCTTTGATCTGCAAAAGCTTGGATAATATCCGTTCTATCAAAAGCTTTCCTTGTAACAATAGCAGCCATTTTATCTGCTTGGGGTTCTGCAGCACCTGTTGTGTGAGCAAATTCATGCCATAAAAGTAAATACTGCCATTCTTCATCAGAGGCTGGCATTTCAGGTAATTCACCTTCTGCAAGAGACATCACAGATTCACCATATGCCCTTCCACTTACAGACCGGGAAAATGTAAAAACTAAACCTGATGATGCTTCTTGGTAACGATCATCTAATTGATGTGCAAATGGCCCTTCTATTCCTTTAAATGGTAGTAATATGCAACCTGACTGAACATATTGAGGAACGATGAGATTATTCGCGACCGTTACTAGAACCTGCTCAGAAGCTTGGTTTATATACTGCTCAGTAATGCTATTTGCTATCTCAGAAGGAATGTCATGTTGACGATTAAAGAACTCACTTAAACGGTGTTGCATATGTGCAACCATATCGACACGGGAAAAACGATGTAATTTTCCGCTCTGTGTAGAAAACTCACTAAACTCTTCAGGGCTTAATACAATTGTTGGAACATCAAAAGGCCGTTCTTTGCGAAGGCTATCATGTAAGGTTTTGACAGGATCAACTTCTGCTGAAAGATTCGATGTTGTAGTAATTAAACTCATTAAACTCACACGTTGAACTTTTGAATGAAATTAACCTATATCACCCACCTTACGTTATGGCAACAATCAAATACAAACATGGAGAATGCCTGAAGGTGTTCAAGACGCTTGTTCAACCCATTTGGACAAATATCATGAATTATTGAGTACAATTGGATCGAAGAAAAGGGATAGGATAGGTGGTGACAAAACAATTTGGGGGTAATAATGGGGGTAATAATTAATATTAGATTTAATAAATACAATAAAATCAATTAGTTAATTGCTAAAGTCTGCTCCCTGTACCCCACCAATTTTCTCTTTTAAATTCAATTCAACATTTAATCATGCTGATACACTTGGTATGATGATGGGTTAACAAGATAGAATTTTCTATGGTATAAGCAAATATGACTAAGCTTATTGATTTAACACATATCTTTACAGACGATATGCCAGTTTACCCTGGTGATGATTGTTCAAAGCTCTATCAAAGCAACTTTATTAAAGATGGCGGTGTTAGCGACCATACCATCAAAAGTGGAATGCACGTAGGTACGCATATGGATGCTCCATTACATATGGTTGAGGGTGGTGCGCTTATTTGTGACTTTCCCGTAGATAAGTTCCAGAATAACGGTGTTTTAATAGACGCCCGTGATGTTGATATTATTGACACCCCTATTTTAGAAAATATGACATCAAAGAAAATGATATTGTTCTTATATGGACAGGTTGGGATATTAAATATCATACGAAAGACTATTTTGAGAAATGGCCCATTATGACAGTTGAGTTTGCCCAAGCTTTAGTCGATAAAAAAATATCTCTTATTGGTATGGATACAGCAGGCCCTGAAATGGATGAGACTTTTCCAGTTCATAAAACATTTTTACCCAACAATGTTTTAATCGTTGAGAATATGACGAACTTATCAGCCCTTGAAAATATTGAAAACTTTATCATTCATGCTTACCCCGTTAAGTATAAGGCAGATGCAGCCCCTGTGCGCATTATAGCCGAAGAGATTTGATAGAAAAGCTGAGTTCACCCTAATAGCTTTAAAAAAATTCATATGAGTGAATACCATCGAATATCCATTTAAGTTTTTATTAATGAATAAATTTTAGTGTTAAACAATAAAGCAGTTTATGAAGCTTGTTGCTCAGAGGTCGTAATGTTTTCTTCTGCTGCTTCCTGCTGACGTACACTTGAGGCATGAATAGCCTCATCAATAAGACTCTGTGCTGCCGCTTTAGAAGCATCTGTATTATCTTCACCCGCTAACATACGTGATATTTCATCAATACGTTCTTCTTCAGTTAATTCACGCACAGCAGAAGTCGTCGCATTGCCAACTACTTTTTTACTAATATATAAATGTTGATCTCCACGCGAGGCTACCTGTGGACTATGCGTAATAACAACCACTTGCGTGTTATCAGATAATAAAGCAAGTCGATCACCCACTGCAGCCGCAGCGGCACCACCAATACCCGTATCAACCTCATCGAACACAAGGGTTGAAGTGACTTGAATTTTTTGCAGAACAACTTTTAAAGCCAAAATAATACGCGCTAACTCACCACCAGAGGCCGTATTGGAAATAGAACTAAATTCTGACCCTGGGTTCATACGCGCCATATAAGTAACTTCGTTAAATCCAATTTCAGTCCATGGATTATCAGGTTTTTCTTCTACCAAAATTTCAAACTGAGCCTTCGGTAACTTAAGAGGCGCTAATTCCCTCGTAATATTATTACTTAGCACTTCAGCCGCCCCAATACGCTTCTCAGTTAAAATATGCGCGTGATGTTTATAACTTTGTTTCGCCTCAATTAAGCTAACTTCAAGCTCTTTAACCTTCTCACGGCCATTTTTGATACGTACTAATTTTTCAGATATATCTTCGTAAAATTCTTCTAAATCATCAAATTCAACTTTATTCTCACTTGAAATAGTATGAAGAACAGTCAAAACATCCTTATGATGATTAAGTGGTTTTGTATCAATATCGTATTCTGGCCCTAAGCGCATCATTTCCTGAACAGCCTTACGAGAATTAATAAGGGCTTCCGATAAATATTTTTCTAAATCAGCAATTTGTTCACGGTCAATATTTTCTTGCTCACCCAAAATTTGTTCAATAGCAGATAAAGAAACATTCACGCCAGAGGCTGAAATCATACGCCCTAAAATATTTTGAAATGTATCTGATGTCTCTTTAGCACGTAGTAATTCTTCATATGTTGTTTGTGTTTCTGCGACAAACCCTTTTGGTCCCATACCGATACTGTTAAAACGTTTGACCAAATCTTCAATTTGTCTAATTTTTCTTTTGTGACGGACAAGAAATAATTTTTCTTCTTCTAACTCTTTTTCTAAGCGATGTACTTCGCGTAAGGCATCTCTCACATTATCAAAAAATTCTTGCGGAAACCCGCCTGACATATCAAGCCATTTAAGTTGATTATTATGGTCCATAATACCTGCATTTGCGGTCTGGCCATGGATCTCAACCAAATAAACACCAATTTCTGCTAATGTCTCTAACTCAATTGGTTTATCATTAAAGGTAATTTCATCTACACCTTCGCGCTTCATAACGCGGTACACAATAAACTCTTCATCCGCCACTTTGGATAAACCATTTGTTACTAAATAATCCCATACTGGATTATTTTTAGATGGCGCAAAAGTTGCTTTAAAAATTGATTTTTCTGACCCTACACGAATAGAATCTGGTGTAGAAGGAGTCCCTAAAACTAAATCCATCGCACTCAGCAAGATAGATTTACCCGCACCAGTTTCCCCAGTCAGGATAGTTAGTCTATCTTTCAAATCGATCGTCAATTCGTCAATAATAACAAATTGGTTTATTTCTAATTTTTTTAGCATATTTAGGTGAATACCCTAGGTAAAGGTTGAGATAATTATAATCAATATTAATTGTACTATGATGTTGTTTAAAAAGCAAAATTCCTTATAAAAATTTACGTGATAAGTGCTCCATTTAAGGTTAACCCCACTTCGATAAATAATTCAGTACCGCCCTCATCAAAACGAGCATATTCGTGACCACCACGCTTAGCATTTCCACCAGCAACACGGTCAGATAAATCATAATCCGTTGAAACAACGCTATCTAGCCCAATATCACCTGCTACAAATACGTAATCTAAATCCGAATTAACAATGATATCAGCTGCATTAATGGTTAATTGATTGGCTAAAGCGCCACCATTTTCATTGATTAAGCTAACGCCTTCAATACCATCACGGATTTTTCCATTGGCAAAATTAATATTAGAACCATCTGTTTCTTGTACTGCTAACCAATCAAATCCTGAACCACCCCAGAATATATCGTCACTATCATAAAAGAGAACATCGTCGCCCGCTTCACCACGAATTCTGTCTACGCCAGCACCACCATATAATTCATCGTTATGGTTGCCCCCACGGACGTCATCATCACCGTCACCGCCAAATAATTCATCGTCGCCATTACCACCACGTAACGCATCTGCACCGATACCGCCATATAATTTATCCGCATCGTTACCACCGTTTAAAAAATCATCGCCTGCATCACCATATAGCGTATCAAAACCACCGGCACCATATAATGCATCATCATCAGCACCGCCATACATGACGTCATTTCCGTTCTGTCCTTCTAAGCGATCTTCTCCGTCATCGCCATACATACGGTCATTACCAGCACCGCCATAGATAATGTCGTCATCAGCACCGCCAAACCCACGGTCATTACCAGCGCCCAGATTGATAGTATCGTTACCTGCATCGCCTTCCACAAAGTCATTATCGTTATGGCTGAAAATTAAATCATTACCATTACCACCAGAGATACGGTCATTATGGCGACCAGACTGAATAATATCATTACCGTCTTCACCAAAAATATGATCGAGACCATTATCACCAATGATGCGGTCATCACCTGCGCCAGCTAGAATTTTATCATTACCACTGAAACCACGAATAATATCGTTTTCTGTTGTTCCGCTTATACGCTCGCTATCATTTGTTCCTTCAAGTGTTGGCGTACCCATTTCAGCATTAGTTGGATTAATACGCCCATATAAATAATCTGTTGAATCAATATCAATCAAAGAGCTGTCATTTTGGTTTAAACTTAACAGCGATAAATTACTGTATGCGTCCTGACCGCTAATCAAGAATGAATTCAATATAACGACGCGCCCTGCTTCGCCAGAGGCATCCGCAAATCTTAGAGAAAAGTTGGATGGCTTCGTTCCATTATAGTCAATTTTGAATGTTGTCGTCGTGAAGGCACTATCAATCACAATTGAAGACACAACGCTACCATTCACTATAATTTCAAGTGTTGGCGCGTCTGTTACAAATATTGACGTGGCGTCTATTGTGATAAAAGATTGTGTCATATGCCCTCTCTATGTACACAATAGTATCATGGAATGGCTTAAAATTAGTTTAAAATTCTATACTATAATTATGTTAACTGATTGATTTTAAAGGAACTTAATTTTTCCATTTAATGGAACAGCCCATGCTTGGCTTTTGCGCTAAAGGCCCCTTTCCCGTTGCAGCAACACCACGCATCGCCTCTAACAGCTCTGCTTGGCGATTATCAGTAACTGGTCCTTGGCGCGCATCATCTAAACGGCCACGATATTGAAGTTTACCATCAGCATTAAACCCAAAAAAATCAGGCGTACAGACAGCGTCATATGCCTTTGCGACACTTTGATCTTCATCTATTAAATAAGGGAAAGTAAAACCATTCTCTTCAGCAAAAATTTTCATCTGATCGGGCGCATCTTCTGGATAAGATTTATAATCATTCGACATGATAGCCACAAAATTAATACCCTCAGCCTGTAGCGTTTTTGCATCAGCAACTAGACGATCAATGATGGCGTGTACATATGGGCAATGATTACAGATAAAAGCAATTAAAACACCCTTATCGCCCATTAAATCTTTTAGTGAGTGCTTAACACCATCCACATCAGATAATTCAAACGTAGGTGCCTGCCAGTCAAAATTACAAATAGGTGTGTCGACTAAGGCCATTTTACCCCCTTAAGACTGCGCCAGATTTTTCAGATACGGCATCTATAATTTTCTTACTTAATCCTTCAATTTCAGCATCCGTCAAAGTTTGCTTCACAGGTTGAATAACAACATTTAGCGCGATTGATTTTTTACCCTCATCAACACCCTTGCCTTGATAGACATCAAACACTTCAACCGATTGTATCAATTGACGGTCAACGCCTTTGATTGCACGCACCATGATGTCCACTTCAACATTTTCATCAACAATGAATGCGAAATCACGTGATAAAGGTTGGAATTGAGACGCTTGTAATAACGGACGGGCAAAGCTTTTTTTCTTACTTTGTGGAATGTTATCTAGAAACACTTCACAGCCAACAATATTAGATTTCACACCCATTTCTTGCAAAATAGCAGGGTGAATCTCACCAAATTGTGCCAATATATTTTTACCCTGTTTAATCGAACCTGAGCGCCCTGGGTGATAATAATCAGGCACCTCGCGCGATACTTGTAAATTTCCTGTAGCCACACCTGCTGCTTCTAACGTAGCAAGGGCGTCAGCTTTTGCATCATAAATATCAATAGCGCGATGCGCTTGTGACCCACTCCAATGGCGTGCGCCACTAGCGCCAAAACGAATGGCAGTTGCCACATTTAATTGGCCGTCTGGTTTCGCTGATGGGAATGTTGGACCAACTTCAAATAACGCCGAATTTGGTGTTCCTTTATCTGCATTTGTTTGTGCCGCCTGAATTAAATTTGGCAATATAGTTGGGCGCATTTGATCTAAATCATTACTGATTGGATTGCTTAATGTTAACAGTGCTTGGTTGTCATTAACCTTAAATTGTTCCGCCAAAGCTTTAGGCATAAACGACCATGTCACACACTCATATAATCCACGCGAAGCCAAAGCTGTCCTAGCTTTTCGCTTATTCGTCACATTATGCGTTTCTGCAGAACTGCCAACAGATGTGTCAGAGCGTACAGACACAGCTTCGATTTTATCATAGCCAACCACACGGACAACTTCTTCGACCAAATCAGCTTTACCTTCTACATCACCGCGCCATGATGGTGGTTGAACTTTGTTACCATTAACAACAAAACCCAAGCTTTCTAAAATTTCGACTTGTTGCTTTTCAGGCACATCTAAACTAGATAATTTTTTGGTATAGGAAAAATCAAATTCAATGTCACGTTTCCATTTTGGCATAGCGCCAGCGCTCACAACTTCCGATATTTCACCGCCACATAATTCTAAAATTAATTGTGTTGCAACATCCATACCTTGAACTGTGAATTCAGGATCAACGCCGCGTTCAAAACGGTAACGCGCATCTGAGTCAATTTGTAAGGCGCGGCCTGTTTTGGCTGTTGTGTATGGATCAAAATACGCACACTCAACAAAGACATTTTTTGTCTCTGGCGTGCATCCCGTTTCAACACCACCAACAATACCACCTAGGGCCAACGCACCACTATCATCTGCCACAACCGTCATAGATTCTGATATTTTGTAGCTTTTATCATTTAGCCCATTTAATTCTTCACCTACATTACCCATGCGCACATTAATGTTGCCTGCGAGCTTATCCGCATCAAACACGTGGAGCGGACGACATAGATCCATCGACACATAGTTCGTGATATCCACGAGTGCAGAGATAGGACGTAAACCAACCGCCTTTAGGCGCTGTTGCATCCATGCAGGTGATGGCTTGTTCTCAACATTTTTAATCATACGCCCTAAGAAGATTGGACATTCTTGATTTGCTTCAATAGACACATTAACGGCACTCTTATAATCACCTTTAACGTTCTCAGCTTTAAGTGGTTTTAATTTACCCATACCAGCAGCGGCTAAATCACGGGCAATCCCGCGCACACCCGCACAATCAGCGCGGTTAGGCGTAAGCGCAATATCAATGACAGGATCATTTAGACCATAAATTTCCGTGAATGGCGTCCCTATTTTAACGTCCTTGTCCAATTCAATGATACCATCATGTTCTTCAGACAAACCCATTTCACGTTCAGACACCAACATCCCATTTGATTCCTGTCCCCGAATATTTCCCTTCTTTAAGACCATATCTGTGCCCGGAACATACGCCCCACTTGGCGCAAAAATAGCCATCATACCTGTACGTGCATTTGGCGCACCGCAGACGACTTGAATTTTCTCCGCGCCTGTATCAACAACACAAACATTCAAGCGATCAGCGTCAGGATGTTTCTCAGCCTTTTCAACATAAGCAGCCTTAAAGGGCGCAAATTTTTCACTCGGGTCTTCAACACCCTCAAGCTCTAAACCCAAAGCAGTCAGTTTATCTGTAATTTCTTTCAGGCTCGCATCTGTATCTAAATGCTCTTTTAACCATCCTAATGTGAACTTCATAATTTTATTCCAATTCTAGTCTTTAAGTCTAATCTTTTGTTAGTAACATATGTAAGCTGAAATCCATTTTGATTCCAAGATTTTTATATAAGTTTTGTGCCGCCTCGTTTGAGTGTTGTGCAAACCAATAAATACGCGCCCATTCCTCTTTTTTCCCAATATCTTGCAGTTCCCATACAAGCCGTTTTGCCAACCCTTGGCGACGTGCATCTTCTGCAATATATAAATCCTGCATATAACACGCGTACGTTTTAAATCCTGTTACAGGGTGCAGTACATAATGCAAAAACCCCTGAAGCACGCCCGCTGTATCAAAAACCCCTAAGCCATAAACGTACTCAGCTTTAGATAGCATACGACGCCATGTTTCCGCGCTCACCTCATCCGATACTTGATGCAAACAATTTTCCTGCCATAGGGGCAACCACGCATCATAATCTTTCTTTTCCAGCGGATGAATATTCATTTATTTCTGATTTGTGGCACGGTTTGGACGATTAAGCGGATCAAAACCATAATGTTCTAACCAGCGTACGTCACTTTCAAAAAACGTACGTAGATCAGGAATATTATATTTCAACATCGCCATACGCTCAACACCCATGCCAAAGGCAAAGCCTTGATATTCATCTGGGTCAAAGCCACAATTTCTAATCACATTTGGATGCACCATACCGCAACCGCCAATTTCTAACCAATCTTCACCAGCACCAATTTTCAGGCCACCATCTTTACGTGAACAGCCAATATCAATCTCAGCACTTGGTTCCGTGAATGGGAAGAACGAAGGACGGAATTGAAGCGGTAGATCATCAATATCAAAATACGCACGAACAAAGTCCAGCACACATCCTTTTAGGTGCCCCATATGCACGTTTTTATCAATATATAGCCCCTCACATTGGTGGAACATCGGTGTATGGGTGATATCATAATCTGATCTGTACGTACGTCCCATGACGATAGTTTTAATAGGCACGCCTTTTTCTTTCATCGCACGAATTTGTACCGTTGATGTATGCGTACGTAATAATTTTTTCGCACTCTCACCAGTTTCCTCAGGATCGTCTGGCAGATAAAAAGTATCATGCATTTCACGCGCAGGATGCCCAGGCGGAAAATTAAGCGCCGTAAAATTATGCCAATCATCTTCAATATCTGGCCCTTCAGAGATATGAAAGCCCATCGCCGCAAAAATGCTCGTTAGTTCTTCCATCGTCTGGTTAATTGGGTGAATACTACCTTTCGTCTCAGGACGAGCAGACAGCGATACATCCATTGTCTCATTAGCAAGGCGTTGTTCCAAGACTTGGCGTTTTAAGGCGCGCTCTTGTGTTGCAATAAGGTCAGCAATCTCGTCTTTCAGAACATTCAGCGCTGCACCAGTCGTTTTACGCTCTTCTGGGTCCATCTTGCCCAATGTCTTCATCAGGTCAGTAATACGCCCCTTTTTACCCAGCGCCTGTACGCGTGCGGTTTCCAAGCTATCCAAATCATTAGCGGCTTCCACCATGCTAGAAAGTTCGTCTTTTAATTGTGCTATATTTGCTGTCATATCACTCATCGTCGTTAATACCATTAAATTATCTCTATTTTCTAACACTTTGCGCCGATCTGACCAAGTATTTTGTTCTTCAGGCTAGCCTAGCGACCATTCCTTTTCAAGAATAGGTTTTAACTCGGCTAATTCATCAATAATGTAATCCGCATTATATTTCTTCAACCGTGAGGGAGATAACAACCCACCAGAAATACTAATGCCTAAAATATCCATTCGTTTGGCAAGTTCAGGTTCTTCGTGGGAATCACCAATGATAAAAGTTTTATCTCTCGCAAAACCGTTCGTCTCTACAAATTCTTCTAATCTTTTTTGCTTGCTTAAACCTTCTACCAAAGTAGCAGAATCAACGTTACCTGAAACACTATGCATATATTTTGTTAAACCGTGTGCTTCAACATCCTGATCCAGAAAATGTTGGAGATAATTACTAAGCACAATGCATTCAACGCCATGGCCTTTTAGCCACTCCAAAATTTCTACTGCCCCAGATTTCAATCCGCATTTTTCTTTTTCAACACGGTAAACGCTTGAAAAAACTTCGCCTGCTTCTTCTGCATTTTTAAGATAAGTATCCGCATCCACACCCATTTTTTCATAGAAATGGATTAGCGGAAAAGAGAATAATTCACTTTCAACTTCACGGGTAATTTTAGGGCGCTTAAAGAATTCTAGACAGGCGTTAGTGGCTATATGCGTAGCCTCCATATCATCGAGTAACGTTGCATTCCAATCAAAAACAGCTAAATAAGTCATAGGGTTTTATACGCAAGAATAGCATAAAAAAATAGCCCCTAAATTGGGGCTATTCATTTAATTTTTTTGCTTAGCTATTAAGCTGCTTTTTTATCCAAAGCCGCTTTTGCTTGTTTCGCAATCGCCGCGAATGCATCTGCATCACGAACTGCGATATCAGCTAAAACTTTACGGTCCAATTCGATACCAGAAAGCTTAAGGCCGTTCATGAAGACTGAGTAAGTCATGTCATGCATACGGGCTGCTGCATTGATACGTTGGATCCACAAGCTACGGAAATTACGTTTGCGTTGTTTACGACCAATATAGGCATATTGACCTGCTTTTTCGACAGCTTGAACCGCTGTACGGAAACAGCTCTTACGGCGACCGTAATAACCTTTGGCTTTTTTAATTACTTTTGCATGGCGAGCATGTGCGGATGTACCGCCTTTAACACGTGACATTAGCTAGTCTCCCCTTCAACTTTACGAGTGTTTACTTTTTTCTTCTTACGACCATATGGCAAGAAGTTACGTAGAACGATACGTGCATCTGGATCACTCAGCATACCAGTACGACGCGCTTTACGTTTCATTGATTTTGGTTTGTTCATCATCATGTGGCTTGTGAAAGCTGAACCAGCTTTTACCTTGCCACTTTTTGTGACTTTAAAGCGCTTTGAGGCCGCTTTTTTGGTTTTCATCTTTGGCATTTCTATCTCCTTGAAAAGAAAGGGTTTTAATATATTTAAGCGTTATCGAGGCATGCCTATATAAGCCAGATAACGCATTTGTATGCGCGTTATAGCGCTATTAAAGCCCTTAAATCAAGCAAAAAAGCTGAAAATTTGGTGATTTTATATTATTTGAAGAAATCTGGATTGATAACTTTGGTGTAAAAACGGCTTTTAACCGTCTCGCCCTTTACCCGCACAGAATAAGGGTGCAAACCGAATTGCTCATAACCCATTGATTCATATAGAGCAATAGCTTTTTCCATATTTTCACGAACATCTAAGTTAATTAACGCATAACCATCCTCAATTGACTGTTCTTCAACAATTTCCAATAACATTTTGGCTAAACCGTAGCTGCGTGCCCAAGGAGCCACAAAATTAGTGGTCATTTGAACTGCATGCCCTTGTGCTTCGTTATTTTTAGGCGGTAACATCAATTGTGTTGTTCCACAGATAACGCCATCTAAACGCGCTACGAACAGAGATCGTGTAGGGGCGGTAATAACACCGCGCCAATAACTCTCTAATATGTCCCTTGAAGGAAGCTCAACCCAACCAAAACCACCACCGCTCTCGATAGCCGCATCAGTTGCATCACAAAGGTCATTTAAATCATTTTGTGATAGTTGCTCTGTTACATGTTCCACCCCTAAAGATGGTTCTGCTTTTGATACTTGTCCTCGATCGTTCATTGTTTCCCCAAACGTTGAAATGATATTCAATAACTAATTAAATTCACCTATAATACTATTGAACCATAAAAGTATGAACAAAGTAAAAAGATGCGTTACTCTCTATGCCTAAATAGGTTTTTTTATGACAGAAAGCAACATCATTTAACCATATATGTGACAATTTCGTGATTTACGCTTTTTTACTTGACGAATCTTCCCCCGCAAGGCATTTGATAACCTATGACAACAATTTTAGTAGTAAGAAAAAATAATGAAGTCGTCGTCGCAGGAGATGGTCAAGTCTCTCTGGGTCAGACGGTCATGAAATCAAACGCGCGTAAAGTTAGACGCCTTGGCAAAGATAAAAATATCATTGCTGGCTTTGCTGGTGCAACGGCCGATGCGTTCACTTTGTTTGAACGTCTTGAAGCAAAACTTGAAGCACACCCGGGGCAATTAACCCGCGCCTGCGTTGAGTTAGCAAAAGATTGGCGTACTGATAAATATCTACGTCGCCTCGAAGCGTTAATGGCTGTCAGTGATAAAGACACCTCTCTTATTCTAACCGGCACAGGTGATGTAGTTGAGCCAGAAGATGGTTTAATTGGTATTGGCTCTGGTGGTAATTACGCGCTATCTGCCGCCCGCGCGCTTATAGATCGTGATGATTTAACAGCTGAAGAAATCGCCACAAAAAGTTTAAACATCGCCGCCGATATATGTGTTTATACCAACAGTAATCTTATCATTGAAAAGTTATAATCATGACTGATGCTTCTCCAAAAACTGATACGTCAAAAGATGTACCAGAGACAAAAGAAACAAATAAACAAGTTGCCTTTTTGCCCCGTGAAATTGTTCATGAATTGGACAAGAATATTATTGGTCAACAAGATGCAAAACGTGCCGTTGCTATTGCCCTACGTAACCGTTGGAGACGCATGCAATTAGAGCCTGCCCTACAAGAAGAAGTTTACCCAAAAAATATTTTGATGATGGGCCCAACAGGGGTTGGTAAAACAGAAATTGCGAGACGCTTAGCCAAGCTTGCACAAGCACCTTTCGTTAAGGTCGAAGCCACAAAATTCACTGAAGTTGGTTATGTTGGTAAGGATGTTGAATCAATCATCCGTGATCTCGTTGAAGTATCTATTCACCTAACCCGTGATAAAATGCGCAAATCTGTAACATCACAAGCTGAAATGTATGCTGAAGAGCGTGTTCTAGATGCGCTTGTTGGTAATGATGCGACTGAGGCCACCCGCGAGTCTTTCCGCAAAAAATTACGCGCAGGTGAGTTTGATGAAAAAGAAATTGAATTAGACCTTCAAGATAATTCAAACCCATTAAGCAAAATGTTTGATATGCCCGATATGCCAGGTGCATCGGTTAGCATGATGAGCATTGGTGATATGTTTGGTGGCAAAGGCGCTGCTAAAACCAAACGCAAAAAAATTACTGTCGAAGAGTCATATGATCTTTTAATGACTGAAGAAGCAGATAAATTATTAGATGAAGATAAAGTAATTGCAACGGCCTTAGAGCTTGTTCAACAAAACGGCATTGTCTTTATTGATGAAGTTGACAAGATTGCCGTGAGTCAAAGCTCACGTAGCGGTGATGTCTCCCGCGAAGGTGTACAACGTGATTTACTACCGTTAATTGAAGGGACAACCGTCACCACAAAGCACGGCATGGTTAAAACAGATCATATTTTATTTGTCGCAAGTGGTGCGTTCCACCAAGCCAAACCTTCTGATTTACTAGCAGAGCTTCAAGGGCGCCTACCTATCCGCGTAGAGCTGCGTGCGTTGACCAAAGAAGATTTCGTACGCATTCTAACCGAGACTGAAAACTCACTTATCCGTCAATATAAAGCGTTGATCGCAACAGAAGGCGTTGAGTTAGACTTTACTGATGATGCCATTAACGAAATTGCCCATGTAGCGTTTGAAGTAAATGAGACAGTTGAAAATATCGGCGCGCGTCGCCTACTAACTGTCATGGAAAAATTATTGGATGAAATTTCTTTCACAGCATCTGATCGCTCAGGTGAGAAAATTATTATCGACAGCGCAGATGTGAAAGCAAACGTCTCTGACCTAGCTGAAAATGCAGACCTAAGTAAATTTATTCTTTAGCTAAGTCTAACGTTATTTGTTGAGGTAAGCTTTGAGGCCTTGGGAAAGGGAAACTTGATATGTTTAATTCTTCCATCAAGTTTAAAACACTTTGTTCTATCAGTGTACCGTTAGAATCTTTGTGACGCTTTAATTTACCCACACTCCCCATAAAACTAAGGCTTAATCTATTTTCAAATTCCGCTTGATTTCCTCCTAATAAAGTCAGTACATCATCTGCAGTTTCTTCTAACTCCTCTAAAGAACGAACATTGATAACGGCATACTTTAAAGAAGTTATTCTTGCAAACTGACTAATAGAGTTAACACTACCAACACGCACAGGACGCACTGCATCTGCTTTACCCAGAATAGAGGGATCTATATCAATAAGAATCTTTGCTCGCTCACCAACAGCCTGCGCAAGAGTCTGACAAGAATATCCAAAGTGAACTTGATCATGATGGAAGTCAGGATTTGGACGAAAACGATCCTTACCAACAGCCATTCTGATACCGTTTAAAGCTGAAATGGGAACATGTTGCGCTTTAAACCCTGCCGATCGACAAAATTTTCTTGTAAACTCGGGGGCAGTATAGCGGTTTTTATAGACGCATCGCGTGCCCAAGCCACCATGGCTATAGGTTAAAGCTTTATCTTCTTGTCTAGTAATTTCATGACCCATTGCAAGATACTATTATAATTTTAAGTTATGAACTTATCTCATTTTATTGTAATTATGTCAATAAGCATCTCAACCTTGTTTTATTCTATAATTTAAGCTACTCAATCATACGATGAAATACTTACCTATATTGATACTTTTTGGCCTCCTTTCCTTCATTCCTAGTGAATCTTTCGCGCAGGAACGTAATCAGCCTTTTATTAAAATTACCCGAACACCAGAGCTTTCATTTCCCCTTAATTGCACCCCGACGCAAGATTGCTGGGTGATAAATTACGTTGATATAGGCCCAGACGATGGAGACGATATAGACCACACTTGTGGTCCTCGTACTTATGATGGTCACAAAGGAACTGATATCGCGATTTTAGATGGAATGGCCATCAAAATAGGTGTCCCCGTTTTAGCAGTTAAAGATGGAACGGTTAAACGTGTACGCGATGGCGAGCCAGATAAATGGGCAAGTGAAGACGATTTAGAAGAAATAAAGGAAATGCGTAAAGAATGTGGAAACGCAGTTCTCATTGATCATGGAGATGGGCTGGAGACAATTTATTGCCACATGAGAAAAGGTTCAATTACCGTCAAACCAAGGCAAAAGGTGAAGCAAGGAGATAAGCTCGGTAAAGTCGGCCTCTCTGGCTACACCCAATTTCCACACATACATTTAGGGATTATCAGAGATGGAAAGATCATCGATCCGTATACGGGGCTGTCCCACGAAGCAGAGTGCGGACAGAAAAAGCAGGCTTGGTGGAAAAAAGATATTGGTCTCACCTATCAACCACTAACACTAATGGCAACAGGCCTCACCAATACTGTCCCCGAATTAAATAATCTACTAAAGGATATGGCACCCCCTAAATCTATCCCACCTAATTCAGAAGCATTGCTCGGTTGGGCATTATTATATGGCGTTCAAGAAGATGACCAGATCACGCTTGAAATATTTGACCCCAATAATCGTTCTTTTCACCGCCAAGACATTACGCAAGACAGCAATCGCGCTAGACAGTTTTACTATACGGGTCGTAATTTGAAGGAAAAACCACTCTCTGAGGGGGTTTATACGATTAAAACAACCGTGCTACGCCCCGCTACAGCCGATAAAATTGAGCAAAAATGGTCAAAAACTGACAATTTATTGGTTATTCAGCCTTAAATACCTATCTTTGACGTTTTAAATACACGTATAGCGCTCCAGAACCACCATCTTTGGGCATAGCACTCACGAATTTAAGCACAATACGGCTTAAAGGCGTTTGATTTAACCATTCAGGCACCGACTTCTTTAGAATACCCTCACCAGGCTTCAACCAGTCATCACTCATCGCTGTTGCCTTACCTTTACCTGTAATAACTAAAATAGTACGTTTTTGTGAATGATATGCTTGGGTTAGATAATTTGATAGATGCTCATGCGCCTGCGCTCTAGATAAACCATGTAGGTCTATACGACCATCAATGGGCATTTTTCCTTTACGTAGTTTCTCTTCTGTACGTTTATCTAATTGTGCTGGTTGGTCAGAACTGCTTGTCACTTGCCTAGGTGACAAATTAAGTTCTTCAATTTCTGTGATAGCGGAATATAAATCCTCTGCATCTTCCGGATCATCAATGATTTCTATTGTTTTTTTGGGATTGACCTTATTCAATGCTATAATGTCCTTAGTATAGGCATCCCAAAGTGTCTTGTCAGAACGACGCAATTTATTCTTACTATCTTTTTTATCGTCGCCTTCTTTCATGATATCACTTTTACTAAATTGCCTAATGTTTAAGAGTATAACCAAATTGAAGGATTAAATCCCAGTATTTTATGAATAATATCAATATGAAACCATTATCCTATTTCTTTATTTTATGCGCGCTTATTCTTGTTCTGCCGATAACAGCGCAAGCACAAAAATCACAACGCGCTGCAACATCGGAGCAAGTTGCGCTTGCTTTTTATAGAATGGGCAACGCCGTGCCCAATTGGGAAAATTGGATAAAAAGCACAGCCCCTTATAATTTAACACCATGGGCACATCGTGAAAAAATATTTAAACAAGAGCAATTAAGGTTACAAAATGCCTACGCTAAATTTAATCCTGAGCGCCATTTTTTGATCGTTCACACCAAAGTAATGATGCAGCCAAATAAAAAAATAGATGAAGATGGTAAAGAAAGTTATCACTTACCTATTAAATTTAAGAGCGCCCCAGAAGCTGAATTTTTCCCTTATGATTTTTTAACAGATCGCATCATTATCGTGCCTTACAAATTAAAAGGCATTATGAATGATGAGATTGAAAAAAATGAATATGACTTTCTGATCAAAAATAACGCAAGCGGAAAAGAATTCACGATGGTTGCTCAATTGAGAGCAGATGAAGCAAATATTGAAAAACCATTAGTGATTAATAAAGTGAATAATTGGGCACTTTACACAGACATTGTATCAATGAGTATTTGGAATAATGATGGCATTTTATTGTGGGAACATTCAGCCCCTTGGTACGTATCTAAGACTAAACGAGACATTAATCAACTATACATTAAGCGTACAATTGAAACACGACCACCAAGAGTATTAAAGTTACCTGATTCATTAGGCAGCCTAAAGGACTAGATAAGTGGAGAAGCAATATGCTTTCACAACTTGGACCATTATTTAAAACAACTTTCCGCCAAGCGGAAGAAAATGACACACGTCAAAAAATTCCTCATGAAGAACGAGATAATCCATCACGGGGTAATCAGAAAGACAAACGTGAAGAGCCATCTGATTTTTGGGAAGATAATACATCTGTATCCGTAGAAGCCCTTAGAACTTTTTTAATCAACTTTACCAAAACATCCCCCGAGGCAATTAATGCAAATATAACTTCCCCTTTAAATGAAGAGGAAGATATACAACTATCCACTCGGCCACACGAACCCAAGAGGCCAACCAACACGCAAAATGCAAAAGCCGTGCGCGCTTACCAAGCAACCGCTGAGCAATCCCAAAAAACGCCTGAGCGCCATGATACGCTCAGTAAATCAGATATCGAAAAAATTGAATCCAAAGAATTACGTGATATCTATCAACTAATCTATGACCTAGAGATATTACAAAATAAAGGTATTAGAGAGATTGAAATTTTACGCGCCGAAAGCTTTGTCGAAAGTTTAAAAAACGCTGTTAAAATTAAAAAATCATATTTTTAATAAATACCCTTTGTCATCAGTCAAAATAATAGACGGCTCAGTTGGATTAACTTCCAATTTCTGGCGCAATCTATAGATATGCGTCTCTAATGTATGGGTTTCTATTTGCGTGTTATACCCCCAAATTTCATCTAACAATTTTGCACGTGATACAGCCTCACCTATATTTTGGTATAGATAATAAAGAATATAATTTTCTTTTTCGGTCAAATAAATATCTTCATTTTCGCCCTTAAATGATAGTAAATTTTCTTTTGGTTTAAAAACAGCATGGAAGAATTGAATAGGTTTTTCTTCTGCCAACAATAATTTTTTCTTATAAAAAGATTGCGCATGCTTACAAACCAACCCCAAGCGTACAGGCATATCAAATACCATATCAAAGTAATTTTTATCTGATTCTGATAAAGATACTTCCTTATCCAAAATTAAAAAACTTGCTGTGGTTTCTGCTTGATCAATTATCTTTTGTTGCTCTTGTGCTGACATCGTATGATCAATCACTGATACAAATAGTGACGTGTCTTCCCCTTCATCAGCCTGTAAGAACGGACTCAACGCTTTTTCAAGCGTTTGGGCATATAATACATTTTGGGATAAAATCTCTATCATGACCTGCAAAACCTAGCCTGCACGGCAAAAAACAACAATAGAAATATGATGCTTAGCCCCTATTTCCCCTAAGTTATTGAAATATATAGACCTCAATATGGCACAGCGCTTGCAATAATTACTATATGGTACAAACAAGTTATATATCAAACACAGATAACCGAACAGGGCAGGCAAGCCAATTTAAGAGTATTCAATCATGGAAACAGCCCAAAACATTAGCGCTACCTAATGAGATTGAACAACAAATTGAAACAGCTTTAACCAAAGCACAACGGGGTGAAGAACCTAATTTTCAGAGTAAATTAATCCAAGCTTATGCCCCACAGCCACAAAATATTGAACCCGCTGCCAAAGAAAGCTTTAGATTTAAAGATATCGTAGATATCGTTAACCCGCTTCACCATATTCCTATTGTTGGAAGCATCTATCGCGAAATGACAGATGATCAATTACATCCCATATCACAAATTATAGGTGGTAGCCTTTATGGTGGACCCGTCGGCGCCGTTGCAGGCACGGCCAACGCCGTGACCCAAATGAACACAGGACAAGATATCTCCGCTCATGCCTTTGATCTAATTAGTCCTAGAGACAAAACTCCTGCAATCGCTTACAACGAATTTGAAGGCACAACCCTTGCCCTTGCCGATCTTGCAAACCCATCCTTGATCAATAAAAAGCCAGATACCATCACCAGCTTCAAATTATCCCCTATGCCAGAGAGCAGAATTTTCTAATAAAAAAGGCCGCTACTTCTAGCGACCTTCTTAAATATTTATTTTATCTTAGCCGTAACGCGTTTACGCGTCTGAGCCTTTTAAATATGCCTAAGCAATAATCTTACCAACGACGCCGGCACCAACTGTACGACCACCCTCACGG
>JABAZY010000047.1 GCA_018608245.1 Alphaproteobacteria bacterium
AACCATGACCAGAGACTAACTCTTAAACTGGTACCATCATGGGGGGCAGGTCAACAAAGCACTTATGTTATGCAAATTAATATGTGTAACCAATATCTTGACGTATAGCCCCTTCCTCACTAAGATAATCTACATTCCCGCAGACGTTAGATGCGGGTTTTTATTTTCTCGAAAAAGATGAGGTATTTTAAATGGATAAGGTTCCTGTAACCCCTGCTGGACACGAAGCATTAGTGGCTGAACTGGCAGAGCGCAAAAATGTAACACGTCAGGTGATTGTTGAATCAATTGCTACAGCGCGTGAGCATGGCGATTTGAAAGAAAATGCCGAATATCACGCAGCAAAAGAGCAACAAGCGTTCAATGAAGGGCGCATTCAGGAATTAGAAGGCGTTGTAGGCGCCGCAGATATCATCGACCCAAGCAAATTTACAGGCAAAGTCATCAAATTTGGCGCAAAAGTTGTGATTGTTGACGAAGAAACCGACGAAGAACGTTCATTACAAATCGTTGGTGAGTATGAATCAAACGCTGATGAGGGCAAGATCTCTATCACATCCCCTATCGCCCGCGCATTGATTGGAAAATCTATTGAAGATAGCGTAAAGGTTGTGACCCCAAAAGGCACCGTATCTTACGAAGTTTTAGAAGTTAACTATTCTTAATCTATAATTAATTTTAATCAACGCTAACTGGGACGCCAACATCTTCTTTGACGGAGCGGACGAGCGGCATGGTTTTAACGGATGTTACGTTGTCCATTGAGGTTAACTCACGCGTTAGGAATTTTTGATATTCATCCCAATCAGGCGCGACAATACGTAATAAGAAATCAACTTCGCCTGATAGCATATGACACTCACGTACCATATCTAGGGCAGCGCATTTTTCTTCAAATCTTTTTAAATCGCCTTCTGCTTGGCTTTCCAACTTAATCTGCGCAAAAACTGTTAGAGCATACCCTAGTGCCGCTCCATTTAAACGCGCATAGTAACCTTTGATAAGACCATGTTCTTCAAGGGCGCGCACGCGACGTAGGCAAGGTGGCGCTGAAATACCAGCGTTTTTAGATAACTCAACATTTGTGATACGACCATCAGCTTGTAGATCACGTAAAATCTTGCGATCAATCTTATCCAACTTAATACGACTCATTGAGTGTTCCTGTTTCTCTTAAATTATTCCATTAAAATATTAAGGGCAATATTAGGATTTCTCTCCCCTAATTGCAATGATTGGTATAAAGTTTCTTAAATCCGAACACAAGCCCTAATGAGCAATGAACGATACAAAAAATATTAAAGACCTAACATGCTGGATTATTACCGAAGGTATGATTGGCACACAGAACCAATGTGTTGGTGTCGCCGAAGCGCTTGGTGTGGAAGCTAAAATTATTCAAATATCTATTCATCAGCCTTGGCGCTCCCTCTCCCCGTGGTTAGGGCATGAAAAAGGATTTATTTTTAAGCCAGCGCTCACGCCGCCTTGGCCAGACTTACTTATAGCAGCAGGTAGAAAATCAATCGCTGCGTCTCGTTTCATAAAAAAACAGAGCAAAGGCAAGACATATACGGTGCAATTGCAAGACCCTAAAATATCCCCTGAGCATTTTGATCTAGTCGCCGTCCCGTTTCATGATAAGTGTCGTGGTGAGAATGTGTTGGTCACAAATGGCGCACCGAATAGAATTACAGAAGAAAAACTTGAAGAAGCCAGAGACCAATTTGCTGAGTTGCTTGGGGCCTTTAGCGCACTTCCCAGAGCAGCGGTCTTAATTGGAGGCAATAGTAAAACACATAAAATCACACCAGAGATTATGCGTAAATTGGCCAAGCAATTATATGACTTAGAAGCCAATCTAATGATTACCACCTCCCGCCGTACAGGTGAGGCAAATATCAAGATACTAAAAGAAGTGCTTGCAGATCGCCCTGAAAATAATGGCACAACGTATATCTGGGATAATGAAGGTGAAAACCCCTATTTTGGTATGTTGGCATGGGCAGATCACATCATTGTGACAGCGGACAGCGTTTCAATGGTATCAGATGCAGGCACAGCAGGGAAACCTGTGCGTTTAATCCCCTTAGAAGGCTCGTCATCCCGCTTTGACAGACTTCATGGTCACATGGAAGAAATTGGGGTTTTAATGGGTTTTAACGGTAACTTGCGACCATGGACATACGAACCTTTAACAGATGCAATGAAAATTGCAGATAAAATCAGAGCAGAACTGGGTATAACCTCATAAAAGAGGCTTTACGTTATGCACACTCCGCTCTATTAGTTATGTACTACACGCAATGGAGATATAAAGATGAGTGATACCGTTCACGCACAAGTTTTAATTATTGGATCTGGCCCTGCTGGCTATACTGCCGCTATTTACGCCGCCCGTGCCAATTTACAAACAGTTCAGGTTTTAGGCCTGCAGCCTGGTGGTCAATTGACCATCACAACAGATGTTGAAAATTACCCTGGCTTTGCCGATCCTATCCAAGGACCTTGGTTAATGGAGCAAATGAAAGCACAGGCAGAGAATGTGGGCACGAAAACTGTTCACGATCTAATCACTGATGTTGATTTCACAAAACACCCCTACACTGCCCAAAGTGACTCTGGCACTGTTTACACAGCAGATTCAATTGTCATTAGTACAGGTGCAAAGGCGCGTTGGTTAGGATTAGAGTCTGAAACCAAATTTCAAAATATGGGTGTATCAGCTTGTGCGACCTGTGATGGGTTTTTCTTTAAAGGAAAAGAAGTTGCCGTTGTTGGTGGTGGTAACTCCGCTGTTGAAGAAGCGTTATTCCTATCCAATATTTGTTCAAAGGTAACATTGATCCATCGCCGTGATGAATTTCGTGCTGAAAAAATTATGCAAGATCGTGTCTTTAAAAATCCAAAGATTGAAGTTCTTTGGGATACAACGGTTGAAGAAGTTTTGGGTGTCGAAGTTGGTCAAGGTGATGCACCAGGCGTTACTGGTCTGCGCGTTAAAAATGTAAAGACCGATGAAATAACTGAGTTAAAACTAGATGGCGTTTTCATCGCCATTGGTCACGACCCAGCGACTGAATTATTTAAAGGTAAATTGGAGATGGATAGCGAGGGATATTTAATCTCCGCCCCAGATTCAACAGCCACATCCATCCCCGGTGTTTATGCCGCAGGTGATGTGAAGGATAAAATATACCGTCAAGCAATCACGGCAGCAGGCATGGGT
This sequence comes from Alphaproteobacteria bacterium, assembly GCA_018608245.1. Classification (GTDB taxonomy): domain Bacteria; phylum Pseudomonadota; class Alphaproteobacteria; order Micavibrionales; family Micavibrionaceae. Next base: position 3,230 of record JABAZY010000047.1, read on the forward strand.
TGTATGGCGGCATTAGAAGCAGATAAGTTCTTAGCAGATTTAGAAGCAAACGGATCAATTGAACAATTAAAGGCAGCAGAATAATGAGCATGGATTGGGACAAATTAAAAATATTTTATGTCGTAGCAAAAGCAGGAAGCTTTACCCATGCAGGTGAAGCATTGGGGTTAAGTCAATCCGCTGTCTCACGCCAAATTAGTTCCCTTGAAGATAGCTTGGATACTAAATTATTTCACCGCCATGCACGCGGTTTAGTTTTGACCGAAGCAGGTGAAATCATACACCAAACAGCAAAAGGTATTTTTGCCCAGCTCTCTACAATTGAAGAAAAATTAGCCGATACAAAAGGGCGTGCGACAGGCCCATTACGTATCACTATTTCAGAATTTATTGGCTCAACTTGGTTGGTGCCTAAACTTGCAAAACTGCACGAAAAATTCCCTGATTTAGAATTAAGTTTATTATTAGATGATCGCGTTCTAAATTTAAACATGAGCGAAGCCGATGTTGCCATACGATTATATGCACCGAAGCAGGCTGATTTATATAAAGAATCTTTAGGAAAAATAAAATTTCACATTTGTGGGTCTAAAGATTATTTCAAAAAACATGGCGTTCCAAAAACCGTTAAAGATTTAAAAGATCATAAATTGATTGGCTATCCAGAGGGCGTGCCTGCGCCATTTGAAAACGCGAACTGGTTATTCCGTTTGGCCGAAGTGAACACAGAAAACAATTCTAAATTACTAAAAATTAATTCTCTTTATGCCATTTATGAAGCCGTTAAAAATGGCGCGGGATTAGCCTCCCTTCCTGATTACTTAGTTGCAGGTGATTCAAAAATTGATGCGTGTTTAGAAAAAAACGTTCGTCCCCCCGTAGAAATGTTCTTTGTCTGCCCAGAAGAACGTGCAAAATCGACTCGTATCAATGTTTTCCTCAAATTCATAAAAGAATCGACCAAAAAAGACCGCCTTTAAGTCTTTGTTATTGTTAAGCAATAACAGCTAAGGACAAAATTAATCCCTTAGGGTGATTTTTTTCGCAAAAAATACCCTTTAGGGGGTGGACAAAGCACGCAAATACGCCTAAAAAACACAGCTTGGTATCCAAGCAAGGGTCATTTTTGATCCTACGTCTTTTGACGTGAAACCTCCCTGTTTAACTTCCGGGCTCTTCTTTTAGAAGATCGCCCGGATTTTTTTGCCTTTTTTAAAGTTTTTACTGATTTTTTTATGATTTTAGGGCAAATCACGTTACCATTATAAAAGTAAAACAATCACTTAAGAAGTAACACTCCGTTGACTCAAGACCCTAACCAAGAAAAAGAAGATATCATCGCCCTGTTTAATTATGGTGGCGGTTTGCGCGGATTAATCCCTGCGCACATTATGACCCGTATTGAAAAAATTACGGGACACCAAATGAGTAATATGGTGGATGTCTTTTGTGGCCCCTCTACGGGTTCTATTTTAAACGCCGCTCTCACGATCCCTCACCCAGATCATGCCGAGCGTGCAAAATATTACGCGCGTCACTTGGTACGCTTTTATGAGCGTGAAGCGTTAAATATTTTCCCTCCAGATAAATTACGTGAGATGCGTGGCCTAATCCATGATTTCAATCACCGCTTAATCAAGTTTAGCCACCTTGAGAAAATCTTTAAACGTGGGCATTATGACCCTCAACAATTAGGCACCGCGCTTAACGCTCTATTTGGCGATTACAAACTATCCGACAGTCGTGCGAGCTTAATTGTACCTGTCTATAACATTGATCGTCGCCCTGCCTCTGTGGCGCATAATTACGACCCACGAGAGCAATATATGTGGGGTAGCACGCCAACGATTAATGAGGGTGGTCATGCCACATGGTTTAAACATATGTGCTTTAACCCTGAAGATAATGAGACCTATAACGTAACGCCCGATGCAACGCTTTATGATCTTGTCATGGCAAGTTGCTCAGCACCCACCTATTTTCCGTGTCACTCCTTCCAAGCAGAATGGCCTGATGAGCGTGGTGTAAAAAATTATGCGGGGATTGACGGTAATATTTTTGATAACCCTGCCGTGTCTTATTTTGGTGCGATTAAGAAACACCTACTCCCTAATCAAAATGTGACGATGATTGGATTAGGCACGGGCTATATGAATACCTCCATCCCTAAAGAAGTATGGAATCGATTTGGATCGCTTGGGGTTGTTGACCCTGTTAATGACTTACCGCTAATTAATATTTTCTTCCATGCGTCCGAATCTGCACTACTTCATGGGTTCTTAACCGAGACAGGTCATAACTTGCACCTCTTTAATAAGGCTATTGATCGTAATAGTTTAGAAGATAATATGCCCTCCACTGAAATTGACGATGGAAGCCCAGAAAACCTCAAGAAACTGCGCCTATTTGCTGAAGAAATCATGGAAGAGAATCACAAGCAACTTGAGCATGTGTGCCATATTTTATCCAAAAACCGTGATAAAAAAATGCGCGAGAAAAAAGACGACGAAAATTGGAAAAAACGTTTCTTTTCCTTTATGAAGACCTAAAAAAGCCTCATAAGACGCTGATTATCCACAGCAAACACATTTTATTCTATAGAATCATAGCCAGTCTGTGAAAAATGCATAACAATAATAATAAGAAAATTATAAATATGTATCTAACAGGGTAATAATTATACAATGGATTTAACTTCTGATCCGACACCACAAATAGAACAATATTATGCGCCCCCTCCCGAAGAAGATCGCTCGCCTACTATTAGTGCCCCTTTCCGGCAAAGCGCTGAACAAAAGCGTTTAAAGCCAACCAAAGATGAAAGCTTTGAAAAAGAAGGCGTAACATTTAATTGTCAACGTTATGATGCACAAAACCCAGTTAAAGAATATTATTTATGTGGCGGATTGCAATCCAAGATTAAAAATTACGAACAGCGCATAGCAGAGATGAATAAAGCAGGTATTTCTGTGGTTATCATGGAGTTACCCGAAACAGAAAAAAAATGGGGCATACTTCCTTTATACCTAAAAGGCATGAAACATTTCTATTTAGAAAAAGCCAAAACAAATCCAGATATAGCAAAAACAGCGGATGGTCATTCAACAGCCGCATTAGGATTATTTATTATTCGTTGTTTACACATGAATAAGTTAGAAAAAAACTTTGAAGCCGTCCGCTACACATCAATGTTTCTTGAAAAAGCAAAGGCGAACGAAAAGTATGCCCCAATTAGAAGAAAACTATATAGTGCTTGGGAGTTAACAGAACCGCATAAGCCAGCAAGTAAAGCGGTTGTACCTAAAATCTTTATGATCACAAAAAACGCTGTCGGAACGGCTTTTAGTTACTTGCCTGAGCCACCCAGAGTTTTATTTACAAAACTCGCAGATAAAATACCAGAACCTTATATAAACCCAGAGAATACAAGTAATGATTTTGATGCAGGCGATCCCACTGCACATTTAATTCAAGAGCTAGTCGAGCTAGGCTGGAGGGCTCAATTACTGGCAAAAGTAAGGCCTGGAAAACCCAAATTCACTGAAACCTTTATCATGGCCGTAGATGATGAAGCGTCATGCCCTTTCTATCAACAGGATTTAGCTGAGCTAGTAGGTGCAAAACAATACCCTATTCTAAACGCAGGCCATAACCCCATTATTGCAAGCGCTAGATATGCGCGTGAATTATGTGAGGCAATTCTAGAGCCACTAAAAAAAGTTCCAGAATGTGCAATTGCTAAGCAAGTATTAGATAAGAGCCGCGCAGGCTTTTTTAATTCTCTCGCAAGCACTGCTCAAGACCGCCTCAGAAGTGGCATAACTTATACGAAAATGCGGACTCAACCCGAAGGCAGCACCATGCACGCAAGCTACTCCTGAACTCTCTAACATGTAAGCGACGAAATCTTCGTCTGTTTCGATCACTTTGCCGTCTGGTGTTTTCTTGCCGATTAAACCAGCGCATGATGGATACACGTAGAATGCACCGTCTGGTGTTGGGCATTCGATGCCTTCGCAATCATTCAATAATCCAACAACTAAATCACGGCGGGTTTTGAAGGCTTCAATCCAAGGAAGCATGAATGACTGATCGCCGTTAAGCGCCTCTGTTGCAGCGGCTTGTGAAATAGAGCAAGGGTTCGATGTGCTTTGTCCTTGAATTTTTGCCATTGCCTTAATAAGTTGCTTTGGCCCACCAGCATAACCGATACGCCAACCTGTCATGGAGTAAGCTTTTGATACACCATTCACGGTTAAGGTGCGGTCTTTCAAGCTAGGCTCAATTTCCCCAGGGGTGCAGAACTCAAAACCATCATAAACAAGATGCTCATACATATCATCCGTCATGACCCAAACATGAGGATGCTTCACAAGTACATCTGTCAGCGCCTTCATGTCTTCTTTGGTATAGCCTGCCCCTGTTGGGTTGCTTGGTGAGTTTAAAATAACCCATTTTGTTTTTGGCGTAATCGCCGCTTCTAATTGTGCGCCACTCATTTTGAAATCAGTTTCAACGGGGCAATCAACAATCACCGGCTCACCTTCAGCCAACAAAACCATGTCAGGGTAAGACACCCAGTACGGCGCAGGGATAATAACTTCATCTCCTGCATTTAAGGTCGCCATAAGCGCGTTATATAAAACTTGTTTACCGCCCGTCCCAACATTGATTTCGTCACGGCTATACTCAAGATTATTATCGCGTTTAAATTTGGCGATGATGGCATCTTTCAGCTCTGGTGTTCCGTCAACATTAGTGTATTTGGTTTTGCCGTCGGCTATTGCTTTATTTGCGGCAGCCTTTACGAAATCTGGTGTGTCGAAGTCAGGCTCGCCAGCGCCAAGACCCAAGATATCCTTACCTGCGGCTTTTAGCTCCTGTGCCTTTGACGTCACAGCCAAAGTGGCAGAAGGTTTAATACGGCTCAAGCGGTCAGCAAGAATAGACTTATTCGACATGGGAAGTTTCCTTTCAACGAGTATTAATCAACATATATGTAAGTATTATTTATCTAACAGCTTATCAAGCGGAATATCAAATGAAACTTGTTTATCCTCTAACCATTCACGCAAAGGCGCCATGAGTGGGTTTTTCAAGTTTTGCTTAATATAGTTTTGAAGGCGTGGAATATGGCAGATATAGGCGTCTAGACCGCGCTCAAGATAGTATTTCGTAAATTGCCCAACCGCTTTACAGTGAAAGAACATAGACAGAATTAAGTACCAGTCATCAAAGCCCTGACGCTCTTCCGCGCTCATACCTGCGCAATAAAGGTCTTTCATTTCGGCCTTAATATCTTCAGGCACCGTTTGACGGGCATCTTCGAGTAAGTTCAATAGATCATAAGGTTGTTGAACCCATAGAGCATCTTGAAAATCAATTAATGCGTAATTAGGATCACTACCCTCAAGCCACATTAGATTCTCAAGATGGTAATCTGCATGCGCCATGATTTTAGCGCAAGGTGCGGCATCTTTTTGAATTTGTCCAAAAATTGCATTAAATTCTTCTAGGTTTTTTTGGTCACTTGCGCGTTTTGTCGCCGCAGGAATATAATCTAGCGGGAAGAAATCTAGTTTCATGCGGGGAATAGAATCTTCCAACGCCACCAAATTTAAATCATTGTTTTTTGTTTTATTTTTTATGTCGATCAACACTTCCGTGGCTAGGCGGTATAATTCTTTTTTGTCCTGCCCTTCTCGGACGCAATCACCAAAACTTGTTGAACCTAAATCTTCAATCACCGCATAGCCCGTTTCAAGATCATAAAAATAAATCTCTGGCACTCTAACGCCTTTAGAGCTCAGATATTCACAGACCTTAATATAAGCGGATAAGCCTGACTCTAAGCCAGCTAAGCTCATATCCATTAAGTAAGCGGTTTTATTTGGAAGTCTTAAGCGGAAATATTGACGAAGCCCTGTATCAACGATTGTAGGAATGAGTTCAGCTTGTTCCCACTCCGTCCCTGCAAGTAGCGCAGAGAATCTGTTCTTATCAATATTGGCTGAAAGTAATTGGTTCATAATAACGGAAAGAAATTAATCTTTGTTCTGGCTTTTATTCACCAACTGTTGGATGGCATCAATGTGGCGTTGTGAAGCACCACGTTTACCGACAGGGCGGCCTGAGCTTTCCTGACCGAATTGTGCAGTTTCACCGCCTGCGATTGTTTTTAAAATCTCCATACCGAAGTCACCTGAAGGAGCCGTTTGTTCTGGCGATGGTGACATAACTTGAGCGCCAGTTTTACCACTCTCTACACGCGTAATGGCATGGGCTACAATACCTGTCATATGAGGATGGGTTAATGCCTGAAGCAATTTCTTATCTTCGTTACACCATGCGATAATTTGCTGGCGTGACTGAGTTGTGTTTCCACGGGTCAAGCTCAACGCTTCCTTGATCTTTTGTTCGGCATATTCACGGCTCATTGACTTACTCCTTTTATCAACAGCCTCTATTATAGCAATATAATGGGACTTTAGGGAAGGAAAAGCCCTTTAATTGTTAACAGTAAATTATATGAGTAATTACAGTAGGCTAGTATCTGTAATGAGTTGCCCAGAAGCGACTAGATCGTCTACAGATGTGCCTGAGAAATTAGAGCCACGGATTTCAGCAACCTTCACCCAGCCACCGCCCGCCCCATCTGAATTAACAAATAAATTGGTCTGATCTGCATTTTTATAATCTAAAACGACAAAATCATTAATGTCATCTATGCCATCTGAATAACCAGAGAGAATATCTGTTACGTTTAAGCTATCACGCTCTGCACCACTAAGCGTAAAATCTCTTACTTTATCTGTGCTGTTCACTAACGACGTAAAACCGAAAATATCGCTTCCGCCTTCGCCAAACAACGTATCGTAATTTGCGCCACCTATGAGCGTGTCTGAACCTGTACCACCGTAGATAAGGTCATTTCCTATACCACCATCAATGGTGTCGTTATCATGACCACCACGAAGAAGATCGTTACCGCTCTCACCAAAAATCATATTATCACCACGACCGCCCGTGATTGTGTCGCTTCCCGTACCACCGTAAAGTTGATCGTTTGAACCAATGGCATTCACGTTATTAAAGTCGCCAAAGATAATATCTGCGCCACTGCCACCGTGGATGATATCTTCATCTTCGTGACCGTAAAGAACATCATGTCCTGTACCACCATCAATATAGTCGTTACCTGCACGCCCGTTAATACGATCATTACCCCCTTCACCATAAAGTGTGTCGTTACCGCCGTAAGTATCTGACCAACCACCATCACCGAAGATTGTATCTGCCCAGCCACCGCCGTAAATTGTATCGTCACCTTCTTGGCCGTAAATTAAATCTGATCCGTTTTGACCATTAATGAAATCATTACCTTCATAACCGCGTAATCTTTCACTTTGGTTATTTCCAGTAATATGATCTTTATCATCAGTGCCGTTTGTACCCAAACTTCCCACCTCAGCCATAATCATATTGTCGTAAGTGTTATCCTGTATCTCTGCAAAAGTATAAGTTACATCAGTGAAAACAAAGCTTTCTAAATTCGTAATTGTATCAGTGAAAAACTGAGACACATGGCTTAATGCAACCGTCACTGAATCAATAAAGTTGAAAGTGAAATCAGAGAAACTGTAGTTATAGATCACTTCATCTGTACCAGACTCACCATCAAGTGTGTCATCGCCTAAGCTTCCATAGAAGCTATCATTACCAAAACCACCTAAAATAGTATTGGCAAAATCATTACCATAAATTGAATCATTTCCAGACCCACCGATGGCGTTTTCGATTGTCGTGCCGTAAGCAATAACCATGTTATTTGTCATCGCACCGACACTACTGAAGTCACCTTCAGTTAGATAAATAGTTTGTGATTCTGAATAACCTGATAAATCTAGCGTATCTACACCACCACCATCCCAGATCGTAATGGGCGCTTCTGAAACCGTAAAATCAAATTGATCACGTCCTGCGTTTGAATTAAATCCGTAAGTCGTATTGCCACTGCGTGTTGAATTATTTGCACCATATAAATTTTGAATAGCCACAACATCAATCAGCATTGGCGATGCTGAATATTGATATTGCCCTGAACTATCAAAACGATCGCTACCTACGTTTTGATCATTAAAGTATGACATCACCGTCATTTGGTGTGAATCATTGCTCCATTGTGCGTCATTGGCGTAGCTAGCGCTGCCGTTATAATTGCCTGTATGACCTAACCCTAAAGAATGTCCAATCTCATGAAGAGCGGTCATTAAAGCATAATCACCAATATCATTAAAAACGCTCCAGCTTGCGACATTGGTATCAATAGAGATTGATAGTATAATCACCAGAGCCAGTTGCAGAAAACAAACTAGAGCTTGAATAAGCACGACCATCATCTCCTTCGACAATTGTCATGTTTGCGCCACTACCCACTTCTGTAAAAGTGATGTCAGCAACATCCGCCCATAAATCAAACGCCATTGTGATACCGGCTTTTTGAGTTGCAGTAAATTCGTTAGATAAACTGTAAGTGATATTATTAGATGCCCAAGTACGAGTAGTACCTCCCCAATAACCATTAGTAAGATAATTTGCAAATGTAGCAGGGTCGGCTGCGTTTGATGGCGCATAAGTTGTATCAGAACCAGCAGATACATTTTCGTCTTGACCATAGTTAATTGCTGTTGGCTGATGACTCTGGCATGCAGCACAACCACATCCGATAGTCTCGCTTGTATTCATTGTTGAATATTCGTCGCTCATAAAAATGTAAACCCTTATTAATCCCTAGCTTATAAGGATAAGGGAATAACGTTACATTCAACTTAAAATTAACTAAAATTTTAGATATTTACAGGTAAAGCATTGATAATAAATACTATTTAGTCAGGTAACTGGCCAGATCTTTCATCAATATTTGCACGCCTTTAACGCGCTCATCAACCGTTTCCCAATGACGCACAGCCACGATTTTTTGATCGTTAGGACGGATTTTGACACTACCTTTTTTCTCGGCAATCCAGCCCATCACTTTTGTAACATCTGGTGGGCTGTCTTTATAAAAACCGATCACGGCACCTTTTGGTCCCGCTTCAACTTTGTCAACGCTCGCCTGACGGCATAGTTGTTTGATGGCGAAGATATCTAGCAGGTTTTCAACTTCGTCAGGGAGTGGGCCAAAGCGATCAATCATCTCAGCCGCAAAACTTTCAATTTCTGCGCGACCTTCTAAATCAGATAAGCGACGATAGAGACTCATGCGCACACCCAAATCTTCAACGTAGGTTTCAGGAATTAAAACAGACGTGCCTATATTAATTTGTGGTGACCATTTATCGGCGCTTATATCATCATCGACATCAACGCCTGCTTTAACCATCGCGACGGCCTCTTCCAGCATTTGTTGATACAGCTCAACACCGACTTCACGGATGTGACCTGATTGTTCTTCGCCAAGCAAATTCCCTGCACCGCGAATATCCATGTCATGAGAGGCGAGTTGAAAACCAGCACCGAGCGTATCAAGGGTTTCAATCACCTCAAGGCGTTTCTGCCCAAGCTTCGTTAATGGTTTCAACGGATCATGCGTAAGATAAGCATAGGCGCGGACTTTCGAGCGACCAATACGCCCACGAATTTGATATAATTGCGCCAAACCAAACATATCAGCGCGATGCACAATCATTGTGTTTGCGGTTGGAATATCAATCCCACTCTCAATAATATTTGTGGCTAATAAGACATTATATTGACCATCATAGAACGCGGTCATGCGGTCTTCTAATTCTGTTGGAGTCATTTGACCATGGGCTGAAATAATTTTTAACTCTGGTACGAGTTCTTTTAAATTAGCTTCAACCTCTTTTAAATCTTTAATCCTTGGGCAAACATAAAAACTCTGACCACCGCGATAATGTTCGCGCATTAAGGCTTCACGAATAACGAGTGGATCAAACGGTAATACAAAAGTTCTAATCGCCAAGCGGTCAACAGGTGGTGTGGTGATAAGACTCATTTCCTTCACACCCGTTAATGACATTTGCAATGTCCGTGGAATAGGTGTCGCAGTTAACGTTAAAATATGCACATCAGTTTTTAATTCTTTTAGACGTTCTTTTTGTTTTACGCCGAAACGTTGTTCTTCATCGACAATCACTAAACCTAAATGCGCAAACTTTACATCTTTCGCCAAAATTGCGTGCGTGCCGATGACAATATGCACGTCGCCCGTGGCTAAACCTTCTTTGGTTAATTTTACGTCCTTAGCGCTTGCTAATCTGGATAGCTGACCAACACGGATGCCCAAACCTTCGAAGCGTTTGGCGAAGTTGTTGTAATGTTGACGGGCGAGCAAAGTTGTTGGCACAACAACTGCTACTTGAACGCCTGACATCGCCGCCACATAAGCTGCGCGCAAGGCGACTTCCGTTTTACCAAACCCCACATCCCCACAAACCAAACGATCCATTGGCTGTTCACCATTTAGATCACTGATCACATCATTGATGGAGCGTAGTTGATCTTCTGTTTCTTGATACGGGAAACGCACAACAAATTTATTATATTCTTCTGGATCAACACTAAGTTTTTCGCCCTTGCGTAACATGCGTGCCGCCGCAATTTTCATTAAGTGATCAGCAATGCGCATGAGATCTTTTTTGACGCGCGCTTTACGGGCTTGCCAGCCAGCACCACCAAGCTTATCTAACTGCGAGGTGCCTTCGTCAGAGCCAAAGCGTGAGAGCACATCAATATTTTCAACAGGTACAAATAAGCGATCATCTCCTGCGTAAGTAATGCGCAAACAATCATGAAGTATTTTTCCAGCTTCTAATGTTTCCAACCCATCAAAGCGCCCAACACCATGATCGACATGGACAACCAAATCACCAACATTTAGAGACGAGACTTCTGTTAGAAAATTATCAGCTTTTTTACGTTTGGAACTTTTTCGAGTTAAGCGATCGCCTAGAATATCTTGTTCACTTAAGACAACTAAGTCGGGTGAGTTAAATCCATTTTCTAAGGCGAGGATCGCAAGGCCGACTTCGTTCTTTTTTAGTTTTTTAAGGGCGTTATTATCATTACAAATTCTCACCTTATCGAAGTCAGAATTTTCTAACATGATCTTTAAGCGATCACGTGCGCCTTCGCTGTAGGCGGCGATTAAAGCCTTCTTATCTTTTTGCTGCTCGTGAGCAATATGACGCGCTAATTCTTTGATAACATCCCCATCGGGAAGGGCGCGAATGTCAGCGAAGTTACGCGCCGTGCGCCCGCCACCGTCTAACGCTTCTGCCCCTTCTGGAGCGCCGAACACGCTTAATTCAAAAGCCTCAACTTGTGCGTTTAATAAGGCGTGCCATTCATCACCTATGATGTATAAATTATTGACTGGTATAGGATGATACACCGCGCCCGACATGCTGACGTCACTCCCCTTTTTAGATTTTTTCTTTTGCATCCCGACCGCTTGTTCAATCGTTTGACGGGCTTTGTAAAAATCAAAAATTTGGGTTTCGTGTTCACTACGAGCTTGCTCAGCTTGCGGGTCAAAAGTCACTACGCAGGCAGGGATATAATCAAAAATTGTTTCCATTTTATTTTCGAAAAATAATGGAAGCCAATGATCCATCCCGTTGTAACGGCGACCTTCTGATATGGCGGCATAAAGAGGATCATCTGCGCTGATGGTTCCAAAAGCTTCACGGTATCCACGGCGAAAATTTGTGATCGACTCTTCATTCAACAAAAATTCTGTGACGGGCTTTAAGGAAAAATTATTGACCTTATTAATCGTTAATTGAGTCATGGGATCGAACGAGCGCATTGTTTCAATCTCGTCACCAAATAAATCCATACGGATGGGATGTTCGTAACCTGGTGCGAATAAATCAACGATACCACCGCGCACGGCATACTCCCCTGCTTCACGGACTGTATCGGTACGCAAGTAACCATTGGCTACTAGAAATTCTTGTAACGCATCTATGTTTAAAGACTTGCCTTGCACCGCAATGAAGCTTGCCTCTGCAAGCGTGTCTTTTGGCATGACGCGTTGGGACACAGCATTAACCGTTGTTAAAATAATGCGTGGTAGGAATTTATCATCTTGTGCCCATGCCACCATCTCCGCCAAAGCTGATACACGACGGGTAACAATATCACCGCTAGGCGACACACGGTCGTAAGGCAAACAGTCCCATGCAGGGAAATCGATAATTTGAACATCGTTCGCAAAGAATTCTAGTAGTTCTTTCAGTACCGCCACGCGTGCATCATCAAGGGCAACATGGACGATAACTTGTTGAGATTTCGCGCAATCACGCGCACGTTCCGCAAGCAAACGTGCATCTTGCCCCTCTGGCGCACCATAAAGGGTCTTCAGCTTCGAGGCTGAATTAGTGGGCGATGTCATCGCTTCCTGTGGCGCGGTTTGAGGCATAATGATGGGCTAACAACTTCTCTAATACACTTGTTTTTACATTTGCGGGTGGCTCTGCCCGCCCTAAAATCCAGTCATAAATGTCTGGATCATTGTTGTGAAGCAGTTCTTCGTAAGTTTCAAGCTCAGATTCCGACAATTTTGGCACGTGTAAATTGGCGAAAGACCCCATAATTAGGTCCATTTCACGCATTCCACGGTGCCACGAGCGAAAAATTAGACGCTTGCGCTTATTTTCAATGTTTTCTACAGTCATGATGTACTCAATTAAATTTTGCTCAGGCGTGCAGGCACGCTACGCGACTATATAGAAAAGAATATGTCCCGTCCATTTGAACTTGATAGCTTATTTCGTTCTGTCACCACCCTTCCCGGTGTTGGCCCGAAAAACGCGAAGTTATTTCATAAGCTGACTGATGGTGAAAAAGTTCTAGACCTGCTCTTTCATAAACCCATAGATTTTGTTGATCGTCGTTTTGCGCCTAAATTAGTGGATGCGCCAAATGGTAAGATTGCGACCGTGAAGGTGCGTATTGAAAGCTCAAAGCCAGCGGCACGGCGTGGGCTACCTTCCCGTGTTCATGCCACTGACGGCACTGGGTCGATTGATTTCATTTTCTTTAATGCCAATAAAGCTTGGTTAGAAAAGCAATTACCCGTTGGTGAAGTGCGCGTGCTGAGCGGTAAGGTTGAATATTATCAAGGGCAAGCACAGATGGTGCATCCTGATGCGATTGCCAAGCCTGAAGACCGTGCGGGCATTGAGACGATTGAACCTATTTATCCACTCACAGCTGGGCTGACGAATAAGACTGTTCGCAAATCGATTAAAGGAGCATTGGGATTTGTGCCCGAATTGCCCGAATGGTTAGACCCAGCGCACAAAGCCAAACATGATTGGCCAGATTGGGCAGAGGCAATGGATGCGCTTCATAATCCAGAAGATGAAATTGATCTAAGTCCAGAAACACATGCGCGGATGCGTCTTGCTTATGATGAATTGCTTGCCAATCAACTATCTTTGGCGCTTGTGAGATTACACCAGCGTAAATTAAATGGGCGCGCTTGGAAAAATGACGGACATCTTCGTAAACAAATTTTAGATAATTTACCGTTCAAATTAACAGGCGCACAATTACGCAGCCTTGAAGAAATTGACGAGGACATGCACACCGATGCACGTATGTTACGTTTAGTTCAAGGAGATGTTGGAAGCGGAAAAACCATTGTCGCCGCTTGTGCGATGATGAATGTTATTGAGTGTGGCGCGCAAGCCGCAATCATGGCGCCGACCGAAATTCTAGCGCGTCAACATGCCGAAAGTTTTCTCCCTTGGCTCGAAGTCACAGAAACCCCTTACGTAATTTTGACAGGGCGTGATAAAGGCAAAGCACGCGAGAAAATTTTAGAACAAATAAAATCTGGTAAAGCAAAAGTTGTTATTGGTACACATTCGCTATTTCAAGAATCTATTGAGTTTGCGGATTTAGGGCTGGCTGTTATTGATGAGCAACATCGCTTTGGCGTGCAACAGCGTTTGCAATTATCACAGAAAACCAAAGGCACAGATGTCCTGCTAATGACGGCCACCCCTATCCCCCGTACGTTAACGCTTACCGCCTATGGTGATATGGAAGTTTCAAAGTTGGATGAGAAACCCCCTGGGCGGATACCGATTGATACGCTTCTGATCCCACGTGAGAAAATTGAAAATATGATTGAAGGTATTGAACGTCAAATTAAAACTGGCGCGCGTGCCTATTGGGTTTGCCCTTTGGTTGAGGATAGCGAAACTCTAGACCTGCAAGCCGCTGAAGCACGATACGATATTCTAAAAGAAAAATTTGGCAAACAAGTTGGGCTTATTCACGGACGTATGAAGGCTGATGAAAAAGATGAGGTCATGGGGCAGTTTGCTCGTGGTGAAATTCAAATCCTTGTTGCTACGACCGTGATTGAAGTTGGGGTTAATGTGCCAGAAGCAACGATCATGATTATTGAAGAGGCAGAGCGTTTTGGGCTTGCTCAACTTCATCAATTGCGTGGACGTGTGGGACGTGGCGGAGATAAATCATTTTGCTTTCTAATCTATAATACGAAGCTTGGTAAAACCGCCAAAGAACGCCTACAAATTATGCGCGATACTGAAGATGGCTTCGTCATTGCGGAGAAAGATTTAGAGCTTCGTGGCGGTGGAGAAATATTGGGTACACGCCAAAGTGGCCTCCCCGTTTTCAAGCTTGCCGACCTTAATGCCCATTCTGAGCTGTTAATCACCGCCCGTGATGATACTAAATTAATCCTTCATAATGACGAAAATCTCGACTCTGAGCGTGGTAAAGCCTTGAAAACGCTTCTTTATCTGTTCGAACAGGATCAAGCAATTCTCAAGCTGAGAGCGGGATAGCACGAAAACCTTGCTTTTTACCCCCTTTTTTTGGTATAGTTTGGATTATACATATAATACACATAATTTAAAATGTCTAAGGGTGTTAAGATGGCTAATACGGGTACTAGAATTAATGGTCCAACCAGACCATACGAAGCTATAACAGATGAACAACGTGACCGTATTTTCGTTCATTTGAACCCTGCACTTGATGGTGAATTCAACGATAATGCAGACTTTTGGGATGCTTTGGCAAAGGCATTAGGCACAGAGTTCTATACCGCTGACTTTATGCCCTCCCCCCCAAACCCACAACCAGCAGTTAATCCGGATTATGTAGATCATTTAAAGCAGCTTGCAGGTAACCTTAAACCGCAGGAAGGTTTTGACGACTTACCTGATGGTGAACCAATCAATTTTACCAATGAGTCAACCCAAACTGTTTATTCAGTTTGCAAGGACGAGATTCAAATTAAACCTGCCAATGGCGCGTTACCGACAGTTAAAGATGTTTTTGATGGTATGTTATTAACATCTCGTGATGTTGATATGGTTGGTCCAGCGATTGAAATCTATTCAGATTATGCGAATGAAGGTGCAAACATATATAATAGAGCATTATATGAGCTTTCTATCCAACGCATTAATGCGATGCGCGCGCCTATAACAATTACAGTCACCAACCCTTTGACGCAAACGCTAGAAAATGAACAGTTTATAAATGCAGCAGTTGCAGACTTTAACGCAGAATACCCCCCTCTTGCGCAGCAACAGCCAGCACAAAACGGCCAAAATCAGTCAGGTCAAAACTCTGGTACGCGTGTACCTTTACAAAATGCAGCTTCGCCAGATGCTGGTAATGGAAGACGACAACAGCAAGGCCAAACGGATGCAACACAAGGTGATGCAGATACAGAGGTTAGCGCCGAAGCACCTAAATATGTATTACCAGAAGGCGAAGAATGGTTAGACGTTTCTGCTTTCTTAGAAAGAGGTAGACAAGATGCCGCAGCAGTTTCTAATGAGTCCCCTCTTAGAGAAAAGCTGAACAGCAAAATGAGTAGAAGAGCTGTTAAAAATAAGCTTAAAACACCATCCCCTGAAGATAAATTAACCGAAGAAAAAGTTACTCATGATGCAACAACATCAACGACTGATGACATTAGTGCCGCACAAGCAGCATTGGATGAACTTAATACGGATCAATCTTACGATCCAGGTGAGGCTCACGCATTTTTGGATAATGAATCGGATGATACGCCAATTGACGCAAGTGGACAAAACTCATCGAGAGAAGAAAGAGATGCACTGATTGCGATCAGAGACGAAGTAACCGAGGTTTTGCAAAAGCGTCTTGAAGAAATTCAGGCCACTGAAGCAAAAGTAATGGATGCTATTACTGAGCTTAAAGCCCTTGAAGAGAAATCTTTAGAAAATGTAGCTGCGAGAGAACAAGAATCCTTAAAAACTATAGCTGCGAGAGAACAAGAATCCTTAAAAACTATAGCTGCGAGAGAACAGGAATCCTTAGAAACTATAGCTGCGGAAAAAGCAGATGTAGATGTAACGATTGACGCCCTTGCGGAAGTAGGAGCAGAAGCAAAGCAAGCATTGAGCGATTTAGAACAAGTAAAAGCTATAGCTGCTGAACAAGGTGTTGCTGGCGAAGATGCAGATAGCCAAGAGGCTCCTGAGACACAAATAGACGCCACACAAGAAACAACAACTGCTGACGAAGTTGCTGAAACATCAGTAAGCGATAAACCCGTAATCGCCAGTGACGATGCCGATACACAAGAGACGGCTGAAACACAGGCAGGGACCACACAAGAAACCGCCGACAATAACGCTTCAGAAGAAAAGACAGCCACTGTGGTTATCAAAGATGAAGAAATGAGTGTCGAACAACAACAACAACTGGCACGTGATTATATTGTCGCTGCCATTGATGAGAATAAATTACGCGCAGAAGAAAACGAGACAGAAGTCAGAGCGGAGTTAAGAATTCGCGCAAAATCTGAGTACGGAGAAGCTTTTCTCCGTATGGCGCTTGATGAAATAAAAATTGAGCTTAGCGAACAAGAACCTAATTACCAACTGCCTTCTGAAATAACTATGCCTACAATATGTAGTAAAGCGCGCGGCGATTGGAACAGTGTTGCAGGTGGCGCTGATGAAGCTACAGTTGATGGTCATAAAGACCCTAAAGTTGTGCCTATACTCAGAAATAGCGCTCAAGCAAGCAGTGGCGTGCGAGCAGCTCCTGAGCCTGACCAACCAGCTTAATCTTTATTTTTTTCATCTATATTATAAGAAAAACTTGCATTTTCTATAATTATTAATTATATTGCCATAATAATTTAAATTAAAGGCAATATTATGA
>JABAZY010000050.1 GCA_018608245.1 Alphaproteobacteria bacterium
CGACCTTTTAATTGATCAGGATGAATTCTGCACCTTCTATCAAGCCGCAATGCCATGCTCATTTATAATAGCAGAAGAGGAAATAAACTATGAAAAAAATCTTATTAACCACTGATCTGGCTGCAAAATCAGATAGAGCTATGGCGCGCGCGTTGATTGTAGCTAAAGAACAAGGTGCTTCGTTGAATATACTGCATGTAATTCCCTATTATAAGGGAAAAAGTGGTGACCGTGAGCGCCAAGCTAAAGAACTTATTAAGTCTATGTTAGATAAATTTGATGGTTACAATCATTTAAAAATAGAAATTGATGTCGTTGACAGCAAAGAAATTCATCAAACTATTTTAGAATATGCCCATGAAATGAAAGCAGATTTAATTGTTATGGGACTTCATGGAAAAACAAAATTTAGAGATTTATTTACAGGTACTGTTATTGAACGCGTTATTCGAAAAGGCAATAAACCTGTTCTAATGGTTAAGGAGGCAGCACTTGATACGTATCAAACGGTTATTGCAGGAATTGATTTTGCACCTGCATCTAGGAATGCCTTGCGATTAGCATATGATTTGTGCCCTAGAGCAAGTTTTGAGGTGTTGCATACTTATTTTTTACCTAATGTGTATGCGAGTGGAAGCTCAATGGGGGTTGTTTATGTAGAGGGTATACAGGAGGCCACTGTAAAAGCCCATCAAGATACAATGACGGCCTTTATAAACACGGAAGAGAATTTTTACAAAAAGACACATGGCCAAAAAGAAATCAAAATTCCATATGAGATATCTGAACATGATCCTTATAGAGCTATGGTTAAGAAAGTCAAAGACAGAAGTGCTGATTTAATAACAATTGGCGCACATAGTAAATCTATCGTTACTCCGTCTAAATTGGGCGGTGTTGCAGAAGATATTTTGGCAAACCCACCTTGTGATGTTCTCGTTTTAAGTGAATAAGATATGAGTTATGTAGCCAAAGCTATTAGTGATGAAGAGCGCCTACTGACTTTAACACGGCCTCATTGGATTTACCCTCTAACAGGGTTTGTCTGGTTCTTAGCTTTTTTACTGATAGGACTATTTTTAGATAATTACTTTGATTCATACCTAAGTCGTTATTCATTGGATTTTTTTCTTAATCTTAAAATCTTATATCTAAGTGGACAAATTACACCTGTCTCAGTCATTTTTACATTAATTGGCATTTTTGCATTCTGGCCTTTTTTCATGACGTTTATATCATCTGAAATTGGATTGACTGATCAACGCGTCATTCATAAAACAGGATTGATTTTTATTCAAATTGACCAAGTTGATTTAGATGACATTCGTGCAGAACATGTTACACATGGCTGGCTAGGTTGGCTTTTAGGTTATGGTAAAATTCGATTTAATTGCCGTTTTATTGAAGATGTGAAATTGCCTGCTATTAGCAAGCCTTATAGACTGGTTAAAGCCTCTCATAATGCGCGTTACAGACATCCAAAAATTGAATATGACCATGATGAATTCTCTGATCAAATTAAACAAATAGAGCATCATCAGAAAAAATCATTACCTGCTGAGAAGATGAGTAAGCTTAAAAACCAATTTAAAATAAGTTTTTGGAAGTCTGCGCGCGAGAGATAATTATGATTATATTTGATTTATATCAAGGTTCTATTTCTTACAAAAATCATAATGAGGAATAGATAAATTTTAACAATGAGGTCAAATCCTGATTACTAAAGTTCAAGGAGATATTCTTTTAAGTGGAGCACAGGCAATTGCGCATGGAATTGCACCATTTGATCATTTTAATCAAGGGTTAGCTCTAACTCTCCGTGAGAACTACCCCTCTATGGCAAAAGATTTTAGGCATTATTGTCATCAAAACAACCCTAAAGCGGGTGGTGCGTGGTTGTGGGCTGGGCCAGAGAGAGTGATTATTAATCTTATGACACAAGAAGCGCCATTGGACATGAAGGCGCACCCAGGAAAAGCTTCTAATAAAAATATTAATCATGCTCTTAAAGAATTGCGCAGTATCATTGAAAGAGAAGGTTTAAAGTCTATAGCGTTACCGAAGATAGCAACAGGCGTTGGTGGAATGTCTTGGGATGATGTTGAACCCTTAATCGAGGATAATCTGGGTAGTTTAAAGATACCTGTAATAATATATGATACCTATCAGAAGGGTAAACAAGCGGAAGAGCGCTTACCTAAGGCTGCATAGGCACAGATAACTTAGAGTATGCACGAAAACATTCTTGATTTATGGAGAGATTCATTTCCTCAAAAAGATAATACAGGCCATAAATATGATTACGGTTCAGTTTTAGTCTATGGTGCAGATGAATTAACGGGAGCAACACGCTTAGCGGCAAGTGCTTGCGCTAGAATGGGCGCAGGGCTTGTAACTGTTTTGGCTAATCAAGAAATAGTTAATGTGTATAGAGTTGCTTTGCCTGCGCATATAATGGTCAGGAGTGACTTGCAATGGTCACATGATAAAGTAAACGTTAAGATATATGGATGTGGTGGTTTACCTGTTAAGCCTGATTACAAATCAAAGATTACAACTATTCTTGATGCTGCTGCTTTAAAAGAATTACCAAGTAAGTTAACTCCTAATTACATTCTGACACCTCACGATGGTGAGTTTGACAAGGCTTTTCCTGAGTTGGTAGGAACAAGACTAGAGCGCGCTTTAAGCGCCGCTAATAATACAAATGCTCATATTGTTTTAAAGGGGGCGAAAACTATTATTGCTTGCCCTGATGGAGAGTATGTAATTAATCATCATGCGCCGTCTAGTTTGGCGACGGCGGGGAGTGGGGATGTGTTGGCTGGTATAATTGGAGGTTTGGTTGCTCAACAAATGCCTATATTTGAGGCGTGCATGGCGGCAACATGGATACATGGAGAGTG
>JABAZY010000069.1 GCA_018608245.1 Alphaproteobacteria bacterium
CCATGGCCTTGCTGATAATATAAAAGGGAGATTGGGTTTTCACACAGCCTGGGCCGATTTCTGCCTAAATCAGACAAGCCCCCTATTCCTAAAATAATACATTAATTTCCATAATTAACATTATCATGTATTAGCTAAACCTATGTAATTAATAGTAAATATATTCATTAGTTTCCATAAGGATTATTATCACTCTAAAGTTAACTACCCTAAAACTCTGGTTTTATTTGTATGTTGCCAAGGGAAATGTCCTCTTTTTTGCCAACCGTTTTGTCCCCCTAAACGCTTTTTAACTAATAAAAGCTTTCCAGAGTGCAAAAATCAACATCGCACTACAGATTGTAAAGCCCAATAATGGTAGAATAAAAGGCACTGTAAATAAATCATGAGACTTAGCTTCGCCCGACCATTTTAATTTTAAAAGCGCCAAGTTAACCGATGCAAACACAAATATGATAATGGCACTGGCTACCTTCGCCAGTGTTGTAAGATCTGATAATAGAGCAAAAATGAGAACTGCGGCAATAATCAGCCCTGTAGCCCTGAGCGGTGTTTGCGTTTTTGGGTGGACTTGGCTAAACCATGATGGCGCTTCTCCACCCTTTGCCATACCATATAAAACACGGGAACCCATAATCATCTGAACCAGAACACCGTTTACAGTTGCTAGCATACTAATCATGCCCATCATCCATGGCGGAACTCTCGAGCCATTGAAATCCATGATCATCGCTAGTGGCGTATTACTCTGTGCTAGTTGATCTGGTGGCACGCTAAGAACAGCGACTAGCGATACCAAAACGTAAATGATCAACGTTGTAATAATACAGACGATAATAGCAAACGGCATAGTACGGCGGGCATTTTTAACTTCTTCAGCGACATTGACCATATCTTCAAAACCGATAAAGGCATAGAACGCCAGAAACGTCCCGCTAAAAATACTACTCCATATTGCAAAATCATAAAGTCCAACTGGCGGTACAAGCTCCAGCCACCTCGTTTCAAGCGTTACAAGGTTATCCCAACCTGTAAAGATGATTAAGAGCAAACCACCAATCTCAATTAATGTAATCAATGTTACTAGCACTACGGCTTCCGTGATGCCCCAAGCTGCAAAAAGGCCAAGTATCAACACAATTCCTATTGTTAATAATAAAGTGTCTAAATCTATAAAATCTCTTATAAAACCTGCTGTTGCATGAACTAATGCTGCCGAAGATAAAATAGCAGTAAACAGTATTAACCAACCAATAAGAGAAGAAAATATTTTACGGTTAAAAGCAGCGCTTACATAACGAACTTCTCCAGCACTTAGAGGAAAGCGTGCAGCCAATTCAGCGTAAGAAAATGCTGTAATAAGTGCAAGAAAGGCTGAGAACGCAAAAGCAATAGGTGCATACATGCCCGAAATTCCTGCTACCTTACCAGTTAGGGCATATATACCGCCGCCAATCATCGTACCGAGGCCGTAAAGAATTAAAAAAGGTAAAGAAATACTTCGCTTAAGCTCGTTCTCTTGCAGATTATTTTCACTCATGCAGCATTCTCCCTACTCCAAAGTTTTAAAAATTATTATCAGACGAAGCCTAGAACCTTATAGCTCGAACAGCAATCCTTTGCACCATTTGTGAGTTTAAGAGCCGTTTATTGTACAAGCGGCGTATCGCGAAGTCAGCCAATTTTTATTGTTCTATTATTGATTGAGAATACCATCACCGCATTGATATTGCTCAAGGAAGAGCACTGTCATTTTAACTCCATAAACCTAGAGTTTTGGTGTGAAATCTGCCTTATGCAGCAGAAAACTAGCTATGACCACCATCGTTTTCAAGTGCGCCTACAATTATTTTCTCCATTTTATCGGGTTTATATGATTTAATTAAGACTTAAGGAAAATCATGCTTATTTCGTTCATTATCACCTGCTTAGTTATTGAACTAACACCTGGCCCTAACATGGTTTACCTCGCAATATTAAGCCTTAACGAGGGGAAAAAGGCAGGATATGCGGCCACTGCAGGTATAGCCCTAGGTTTAATGGCAGTTGGTATTATTGCCGCCCTTGGTATTGCTACATTAATTTCAAATTACCCACCCACTTATCAAGCCTTACGATATGGTGGAACAATTTATTTGATTTGGTTGGCGTGGGATACATGGAAACCGCAATCAACACTTTCAACAAAAGAACTACACGGTCTCTTAAGCCACAGTAAATATTTCAAAAGAGGGTTAATAACAAATTTATTAAACCCAAAGGCCGCTGTTTTTTATATTGCAATATTACCTAAATTCATTGAAGTGGGAACGGAGGCAACAAATCAAGCAATCATCATGACATTTATTTATATTATGATTGCAACATCAATACATGGCATCATTGTTACCTTAGCTGGAACAGCTAGAAATTTTATTGAAAACGAAAAACAAAGATTAATTATACGCAAGGTAATGGCTTGTGCGTTAATCATCATCGCTTTGTGGTTTCTAATAAAGAATTGAAAAAATTGATAAATATCAAGGTCAATCACCTTTATTATTCGTAAAATCTTTTGAAATATAGGGGTTAACATTGAGAAACTTAATTGCACGATCATATGAGTATAGCGTCCTAAAGCATTCAAGAACTGCAATTATATTCACTTTTCTAGTTACTTTATTTTTTGCATTTCAAATACCCATTTTCCGTCTTGATGTCTCATCAGAGTCTTTGTCATTAGAAAATGACCAGGCATTAAAAGTAAGCGTCTGGTGTGATGCGCCTTATATTTTAAATTTAGCTAAGTTATAATCCT
>JABAZY010000057.1 GCA_018608245.1 Alphaproteobacteria bacterium
AAAAGAACTGGGGGTTGAATATGACATAAAGCCTAGTTCAATTAATGGGGGCACTCACGTAATCTCTATCACTGATCCGGATAGCATGATGAGGGTTGATCACATTCAAAAGAAATTTAATACCGTTGAAAATCATGAATCTAAAAAATATGTGCAGGATGAACAGAAATTTTTTAATGATGCATCAGAGGAAATGAATCCTCCTAAAGCTAGCAGTGGTTTTTTTGGAAAAATAGCCGAAGAATTAGGAGACCTTGGAAAAAGAGCAGGCTTAATTGGAGGAGCGGTTATCGCACCTCTTGCTGGTGGCGCGGCATTATTGGGTGGTGCGAGCAAAACTGAAGCCGCGCAAGTTGCAATAGAATCAGCAGTTCCTTACGCCGAAACAGCTATTGATCTTGCCGAAGGTGACACAGCAGCTGCCGCTAAGTCTGCCGCTATAGAAACCACTTCTAATATCGCAGGGGCAGGAGGAGCCGTTGTCGGCGGTGTCATAGGCCAAATTCTTATTCCAATACCTGGTGTTGGAGCTGTTATTGGTGCTGCCATAGGAGGCGTTGTATTAGGGTTGGTTGCTTCGAATGTGACTGAGGCTGTTATTGATCATATTAAAGTCTCTAAAAGTGACGAAGAAAATTTTGGGTCAAACATCAATTCATTCAATGATGATAATGAGCCAAAATCTTTAGCAGCTTCTCAAGAAAATCCTTTAGGAATGCATGTTGTACAAATAAATGAGCAAGGCGCATTCACACAGGATGATCATATACCCTTTATTCCAGACATGCCTTCCATTGAAGTTGTTACTTTAGATCAATTCTCCAGTGCATCAAATGGTGATAATTATTGGGAGGAAGTTATCAAGGCTCATTACGATCCAGATGCGCTATCAAAGTTAAAAGGGGCTGCGCAAAACGTATTCGGTCAAGTTCATGATGCTGATTTAGCTAGAGTCGATAATGAATTTCAAAACCCTGAAATTAATAATGCTCAATTGAGTGATACTTATAAGCTGGCTTAATTTTAGTTTCTGTGGGGGGCATTAATTAGCGAGAATAAGTCATATCAATTGTTAAGCAACATAGGATAGTTACTTTTGATGGTACTGTCACCTTATGTCGCTGAATTGTATAAAGTAATTAATATAATTACCAGAAGGTGTCGACACTGTTATTGGTGAAAGAGGTATCAAGCTATCGGGTGGTCAACGGCAAAGATTAGGTATTGCACGTGCGTTAGTGCGTCAAGCATCTATCGTCATATTTGACGAAGCAACAAGTTCACTAGATTCAATTTCTGAAAACAGAATACAAACAGCAATAGAAAATAGCTTTGCAGACAGAACTGTCTTCGTCATTGCTCATCGTTTATCAACGGTACGTAATGTTGATAAAATTATTGAAGAAGGTACATTTGAAGAATTGCTTAAGCAACAAGGTCACTTTGCTAAGCTATGGTCGTTTCAAACTGAATAAGAAATGTCTAATGTCCGCTTTTGGCCGAAAGCGGCCACATCAAGCCCTATGAGATACAAAAAAATCGAGATTTAGTGTTATTTTTCTGTCCTCATTCTCATATGTGTTGGGTTATTCCTCTGTGCCCTTAACACGCTAAAGTGACGGCGTCTTAGGAGTCCATGTTGGTGTTTTACCTGAAAACTGTGGTAGGAAAAGCGTGCCTGCTTTCGTTTCAAAGAATGCACCGCTTCCTCTATATACCTGTGAATCCCCTGCCGCTTCTAACTCTGTTTCTTTAAGAGTATCAGCCGATGCTCCTATATAAAATTGCTCCTTCATATTAGTCAAATCAGTATAATCTACCGTATAAACCACTAAATAATCTTGTTCTTCTGATTCAAAAACTCCAGCTTTTCGGCCATCACCAACTTCAAAGCCAATAGAATCTGTAATACTTGAGCATTCGTCACCCTGTAATTCCACAAGATTGATTGGTGTGCTATCTACTTCAGTCATGCGTTTTATAATCTTCATTTTTTTGATTTGAAGGCGATAATAATGAGTTTTATTAATTATGTCAAGTTTTTGCTGTTTTACAAACTGAGATGAATAACTACTCCAGTTCTCTATTTAGGATACATCAGAAAATTCGCTATTATAGTGTCTGCTTTGGGTCGGATGCGGGCATTAGCCCTAATGCTACTTATACCAATGACACTAGGTGTATCAAATAAAGTTAATCGCTGTTAAATGAAATACATACAGTCCTTAACTTTCATCAAATAAGTTAATGAATATACAATAATACTTATTATAACACTAGCTTAAGTCTTTGTAGGCACTTATCTCCCCATAGAGCGACCATCGTCCCTATCAACGCCCATGTACTTAGAAACACTCCTAATACGTTTATCTAGGTATTCAATAGCTTTATCTTGTTGTTTTTCTAGTTCAGGGGCAGTTTTAGGATTAATATATAATTCTTCTAAATTTTCTTTAGTCTTCTCAAGGTGATTTATATAATTCTCTAAGACTTCTTCTTTGACTTCATCATTCTTTTCAATTTTATACTCACTAGGCTTACCTAAGCGTCCGGATAGGTTTCTCTTAGTCACATTAGCTATTTGAGGGGCTTCTCTCTCAATAATCTCAACAGTACGTGACACAACCTTTCTTATTTGATCTGGCTCAACAAGCTTATAATTTTCTTTTTCCTTTAGCAATTCTTGAGCCAGCTTATGCTCGCCTTTATGGAACAATTGATTAGCAAGCTTATCAATTTGCTCCACTCCATTCTTTCTAAATTTTAATATATCTGTGTTGTGATCTTCAATAT
>JABAZY010000056.1 GCA_018608245.1 Alphaproteobacteria bacterium
CCGTGAGGGTGGTCGTACAGTTGGTGCCGGCGTCGTTGGTAAGATTATTGCTTAGTTAATTTTAGGAAGTTTAAAAAAGGTTTAAACCATGGATTCACAAACAATACGTATTCGCTTGAAAGCTTTTGATCACCGTATCTTAGATACGTCAACAAGCGAGATTGTGGGAACAGCAAAACGAACAGGCGCAAGCGTTCGTGGACCTATTCCACTTCCTACACGTAAAGAAAGATTTACTGTGTTGCAATCGCCTCACGTGAACAAAAACTCTATGGAGCATTTTGAAATGCGTACCCATAAGCGTTTGATTGATATCGTAGACCCAACACCACAGACAGTTGATGCTTTGATGAAGCTAGACTTGGCAGCTGGTGTTGATGTTGAAATTAAGATTGGCCAAGCGGCCGCGTAGTATTATAAAAAGGCCTCAGACGCTTAAACGCGTTACGGCTAAGTTAAGTAAAAGTTATCCATGAGGGCAATAAGGTCCTCCTCTGGAAATTAAGGAAAAAGAAAATGAGAACTGGATTAGTAGCACGCAAAGAAGGAATGACCCGTATCTTCACAGAAGATGGTCGTCAAATCGGCGTAACAGTATTGAAGATCGATAACAGTCAAGTGACTGGTATTATGACCGAAGAGAAAAATGGTTATAACGCCGTTCAAATTGGTGCTGGTACTGCAAAAATAAAACGCGTTTCAAAAGCGATGCGTGGTGTTTATGCGAATGCTAAAGTCGAACCAAAGAAAAAGGTTGCTGAATTCCGCGTTGATGCAGAGAACTTAGCTGAAGTTGGTCAAGAAGTTGGTGCTAATCACTTTGTTGAAGGCCAGTTCGTTGATGTCTGTGCGACATCAAAAGGTAAAGGCTTCCAAGGTGGTATCAAGCGTCATAACTTTGGTGGTATGCGCGCAACTCATGGTGTTTCTGTATCTCACAGAGCGTTGGGCTCAACTGGTCAATGTCAAGATCCTGGTAAAGTTTTCAAAGGTAAGAAAATGGCTGGGCAAATGGGTAACAAACGCGTTACAACACAAAGCTTGCAAGTTGTTGGTATGGATTTAGAAGAAAATTTACTACTCGTTAAAGGCGCTGTTCCTGGACCAAGATCTGGTTGGGTATATGTGACGGATGCGATGAAGAAGGCTGCACCGAAAGATGCGCCAACTCCATTAGGTATCAAGCAAGGTGCTGAAAAAGCGGTTAAACCTGAAGCAGAAGCACAAGATGCGCCTGCCGAAGAAGCTAAAGCAGAAGAATAGAAGAGAAGAATAAGGAATAATACGATGAAAGTCGCCGTTAAAACATTAGAGAATAAAGCAGCAGGGGATATTACCCTTGATGACGATATTTTTGGATTGAAAGAAATCCGTGCTGACTCCATTCAACAAATGGTTGTTTACCAATTGGCGAAACGCCGTGGTGGTAACCATAAAGTGAAAGAGCGTAGCGAAGTAACTGGTACAGGTAAAAAACCTCATGCTCAAAAAGGTACTGGCCGTGCGCGTGCTGGTGACTTGAAACGTAATATTGACCGTGGTGGTGGTGTTACTCATGGGCCACGTGTTCGTTCGCATGCTATTGATCTGCCAAAGAAAATTCGTTTATTTGCAATGAAACATGCACTTTCTAGTAAAGTACTTGCAGGTAAATTGATCATCTTAGATGACATTGTGGCTAAAGATCATAAGACAAAGCCTATGGCTGATACGTTGACTAAATTAGGTCTAAAGTCTGCTGTTATTGTTGGTGGCCAAGAAGTTGATACAAACTTTGCCCGCGCAACTGCAAATATTCCAATGATTGATGTTTTACCATCACAAGGAGCAAATGTTTATGACATTATGCGTCGCGATACATTGGTATTAACAAAATCAGCTGTTAATGACTTAACAGAGAAATTGAAAGGTTAAGAACATGGCTGCCGCACAGAAAAAAACTGGGAAAAAAGATAAAGTTGAAATCGCAGAATGGATGTATGAAATTATTCGTAATCCTATCGTGACTGAAAAATCTTCTATGGGTTCTGCTTATGGTCAAGTGACTTTTAAAGTGCCAATGGATGCAGATAAGCCACGTATTAAGGTTGCAGTTGAAACTTTGTTTAAAGTAAAAGTTAAGAACGTAAATACGCTTATCCAAAAAGGTAAGACAAAGCGTTTTAAAGGTATTAAAGCTTTCCGTAGTGACATGAAAAAAGCGATTGTTACACTGGAAGAAGGTCAAACTATTGATATAGGAACTGGTCTTTAAGACTTAAGGATTTAGGAATAAGAAAATGGCATTAAAAAAATATAAACCACGTTCAGCAGGATTGCGTCAGCTAGTAACAGTTGACCGCAGCGGTCTTCATAAAGGCGCGCCTGAGAAGGCATTGCTTGAAGGTAAAAAGAAAACTGGTGGTCGTAACAACACTGGTCGTATTACTTGTCGTCACGTTGGTGGTGGTCACAAACAGAAGTACCGTATTATTGACTGGAAACGTAATAAATTTGGCGTTGAAGGTAAAGTTGAACGTTTTGAATATGATCCAAACCGTACAGCGTTTATTGCTTTGATTGAGTACACGGACGGTGAGCGTGCGTACATTATTGCACCACAACGTCTTCAGGTTGGTGACAAAATTGTTGCTGATGAGAAAGCTGACATTAAACCAGGTAATGCAATGCCGCTTAAAAATATGCCAGTGGGTACGATCATTCATAACATTGAATTGAAAGCTGGTAAGGGCGGTCAAATGTGTCGTTCAGCTGGTACATATGCACAGCTTGTTGGTCGTGACCAAGGTTATGCGCAAATTAAACTAGCTTCTGGTGAAGTACGTAAAGTACGTCAAGAATGTATCGCGTCAATTGGTGCGGTATCTAACCCAGATCACATGAATACTAATATGGGTAAAGCAGGACGTAAACGTTGGATGGGTGTTCGCCCAACCGTTCGTGGTGTTGTGATGAACCCAGTTGACCATCCACATGGTGGTGGTGAAGGTCGTACATCAGGAGGTCGTCACCCAGTGTCACCTTGGGGTATGCCGACTAAAGGTTATAAAACGCGTAAAAATAAATCGACTGATAAATATATTATCCGTCGCCGTAAGAAGAAATAGATAAGGAAGTTTAAAGATGTCACGTAGTGTTTGGAAAGGCCCATTTGTCGATCGTCACCTTTTAAAAAAGGTAGAAGGCGCACGCGGTGGTTCTATTAAAGGTGTTATTAAAACTTGGTCACGTCGCTCAACGATTCTACCTCAAATGGTTGGATTAACGTTCGGTGTGCATAACGGGAATAAATTTATCCCTGTTTTAGTAACGGACAACATGATTGGTCACAAGTTGGGTGAGTTTTCACCAACACGTACCTACACAGGACATCAAGCTGATAAAAAAGCTAAGAAATAATATTTAATAACAATTTTTTGTTAAGAGTGGATTGAAGAAAATGGGACAGGATGCAAATACAAAACGCGTAGGCGCAAATGAAGCGATGGCAATGGCGAAGCATTTACGCACGTCAGCGCAGAAGCTAAATTTGGTAGCGCAAACTATTCGCGGTAAAGATGCTGGTAAAGCATTAATTGACCTAGAATTTAACAACCGTCGTATTTCACAAGAAGTACGCAAGGTTTTGGCATCTGCTGTAGCAAATGCTGAGAATAACCACGGTTTGGATGTCGATCGTTTATATGTGGCTGAAGCGTATGTTGGTAAGACAATTACAATGAAGCGTTTTCGTCCACGTGCAAAAGGCCGTGCAGCAAGAATTTTAAAGCCATTTAGCCGTTTAACGGTTATTGTGCGCGAGCGCGACAGCGATGGTGCTAAAGCAGCACCTAAGAAAGCTGCAGCGAAGAAGGCACCTGCTAGAAAAGCATCAGCTAAAACTGAAGCGAAAGCAGATGCTCCTAAGACTGAGACAAAGAAGGCGCCGGCTAAAAAAGCGGCTGCTAAAAAGACAACCACTAAAAAAGCACCTGCTAAGAAAACAGCTGCTAAAAAAGAAGATAAATAGGAGCATTTGAGTAATGGGTCAAAAAGTTAATCCAATAGGTATTCGTGTAGGTATCAACCGTACTTGGGATTCAAGATGGTTTGATGATCACAACTATGCCGATAAGCTAATTCAAGATCTTTCGCTACGTAAGTATGTTCAAGAGAAATTGAAGCCAGCTGGTATCAGCAAGGTCGTGATTGAACGCGCGGCAAAAAATACCCGTGTGACAGTTTATACTGCGCGCCCAGGTGTGATTATTGGTAAAAAAGGTGCTGACATTGAAACATTGCGTAAAGAATTATCAGTTCGTGCTGGTAACGACGTTGCGCTTAATATTGTTGAAGTGCGCAAGCCTGAACTAGATGCTCAATTAGTTGCTGAAGGCGTTTGCCAACAGTTAGAGCGTCGTGTTTCTTTCCGTCGTGCGATGAAACGTGCGGTACAAAGCACACTTCGCTTAGGTGGTTTGGGTATTCGATTAAACGTATCTGGTCGTTTAGGTGGCGCAGATATTGCTAGAACGGAATGGTATCGTGAGGGTCGTGTGCCTTTACATACTCTACGTGCTGACATTGACTATGGTTTTGCTGAAGCATTAACAACTTACGGTATTATCGGCGTTAAAGTTTGGATCTACAAAGGTGACGTAATGACACAAGATCCAATGGCACGTGATAAGAAGATGCAAGAAAGCCAAGGTGGCCCTCAAGGTGGAGCGCCCCGCAAGTAATCGAGTAAGTAAGACTATTAGATTTTTATTGACATAACTTAAAAGAAAACGGTATAAGACGATGCTATCGCCAAAAAAGACAAAATTTAGAAAAGCCCATAAGGGTCGTATTCATGGAAATGCCAAAGGCGGCACTACGCTAAACTTTGGTTCATGCGGATTAAAGGCTATGAGCCCTAATCGTATCACAGCGCGCCAAATTGAAGCGGCACGTCGTGCGATTACACGTCACATCAGACGTCAGGGTAAAGTTTTCATTCGTATTTTCCCAGATGTTCCTGTATCTAAGAAACCTCTTGAGGTTCGCCAAGGTAAAGGTAAGGGATCTGTTGAATTTTGGGCGTGTCGTGTGAAGCCTGGACGTATCATGTTTGAACTTGATGGTGTTGAACCAACATTGGCACGTGAAGCATTAGAATTGGCCGCTGCTAAATTGCCGATTGAGACAAAATTTGTAACGCGTGTTGGCGAATAAGCTAAAGGCTCGCAGGAGAGAAGAAGATGAAAAAAGTAGAAGATTTAAAAGGTAAGTCAGTTGACGAGCTTAAAAAGACACTTTTAGAAAAGCGTAAAGAACAATTTAACTTACGTTTTAAAAAGACTAGTCAAGAATTAGAAAATACATCGCAATTACGCAACATTCGTCGTGACATTGCCCGTATTAAAACATTTATCAATCAGCAGTCTGAAAAGACAGCTTAAGAAATAAGGTAGTAGGAGAAAAGCATGCCACGCCGCGTATTAGAAGGAAAAGTCGTAAGTGACAAAATGGACAAGACAATTACTGTTCTTGTTGAACGTCAATTTATGCACCCAAAATATAAGAAATACATTAAGCGCTCTAATAAATATGCAGCGCATGATGAAAATAATACCGTGAAAGAAGGCGATATTGTTCAAATTATTGAATGTGCTCCAATTTCTAAGCGTAAAAGCTGGACTTTAGTTGATGGTGGTGCTGCGGCAGCCCCTGAAGCAAAGAAAGCACCTGCTAAAAAAGCTGCGGCTCCTAAAGCGAAAGCTGAAGAAAAGCCAGCTAAAGAAGAAGCGAAGAAAAAAGCTCCTGCCAAAAAAGCAGCAGCAAAGAAAACAACTAAAAAAGAAGAAAAGAAGTAGAGATTTACCATGATCCAAATGCAATCAAATATGGAAGTAGCTGATAACTCAGGCGCACGTCGCGTTGAGTGTATCAAGGTGCTTGGTGGTTCACACCGTCGTACAGCCAATATTGGTGATGTCGTCGTTGTGTCCGTGAAGGAAGCTATCCCGCGCGGTCGTGTGAAAAAAGGTGCGGTACATAAGGCTGTTATCGTTCGCTCACGTCACGGTTTAAACCGTCAAAGCGGTGAAAAAATCCGTTTTGACACAAACTCATGCGTACTTATCAGTGCGAATGGTGAGCCAATTGGCACACGTATCTTTGGCCCAGTAACGCGTGAGTTACGTGGTAAAGGCTACATGAAAATTATTTCACTTGCTGGGGAGGTACTATAATGGCTACTCAAGCTAAGAAAAAGACAGCGCAAGCTAAAATGAAAATCAGAAAAGGTGATCAAGTGATCGTCCTTACTGGTAAAAATAAAGGCCAAAAGGGTGAAGTTTTAGAAGCTATCCCAACGAAGTCTAAGCTTATTGTTAAAGGTGTTAATGTTGTTAAAAAACATCAAAAGCCATCACAATTTGCTGCTGGTGGTATAGTAGAAAAAGAATTACCAATTCATGTTTCTAACGTTGCTATTGCAGACCCAAAAACAGATAAGCCAACACGTGTTGGTTACGAGACAGCTAAAAGCGGCGACAAAGTACGTATCGCAAAAGCGTCTGGTGAGAAATTAGATTAATAAGAATTGATTATTAGGAATTAAAGCCATGATTGCAGAGAAAAAACAATTACCCCGTTTCAAGCAACGCTATGAAACTGAAATTCGTAAACAACTTCAAGAGAAGTATAAGTACGAAAATGTGATGCAAATTCCAAAATTGGAAAAGATCGTCATTAATATGGGTGTGACAGAAGCAACTGTTGACCGTAAAGCGGTAACAAGTGCAGCGACAGATCTTGGTTTAATTGTTGGTCAAAAGCCAGTGATTACAAAAGCGAAGAAATCTAACGCGTCATTTAAAGTACGTGAAGGCATGGATATGGGCTGTAAAGTTACATTACGTGGCGAACGTATGTACGAATTCTTGGATAGATTGGTAACAATCGCGCTTCCACGTGTTCGTGACTTCCGTGGTATTAACGGTAAAAGCTTTGATGGTCGTGGTAACTATGCCATGGGTATCACAGAACATATTATTTTCCCTGAGATCGCTTACGACAAAGTCGATAAGATCCGTGGAATGGATATCATCATTTGTACAACTGCTGGTAACGATGATGAAGCAAAAGAATTATTACGTGGCTTTGAAATGCCATTTAAAAACTAATTAAAAAAGGAAGAATGCGCAAATGGCAAAAGTAAGTGCAGTACAAAGAGATTTGAAACGTCGTCGCTTGATCAAAAGTAAAGCGAACAAACGTGCTGAATTAAAGGCAATTATTGCTAACAAAGAAGTTGGAATGGAAGAGCGTTTTGCGGCTGTTCTACAACTATCTGAGTTACCAAAAAATTCGTCAAGAATTCGTGCGCGCAATCGTTGCTCACTAACGGGTCGTCCACGCGCGTTTCACCGTAAATTTAAATTATCACGTATTGCGATACGTGAGCTGGCTTCGCGCGGAGAACTTCCGGGCGTAACGAAGTCAAGCTGGTAAGAGTTTTAGAGAAGGATTTAAAAAAATGACAATGAGTGACCCAGTAGGAGATATGTTAACACGCATTCGTAACGGATTGCATGCTAATCACCCGTCAGTTAATTGCCCACATTCTGCATTCCGCGAGTCTATTTGTAAGGAATTGCAAGAAGAAGGATATATTCGTGGCTTTTCAGTTGCAGATATTGGTAATAATAAAAAAGAATTAACGATTGAACTTAAATATGATGAAGGGCAACCTGCAATCCGCGAATTAAAGCGTGTTTCTAAGCCTGGCCGTCGTATTTATACAAAAATCACTGATATAGAACCATTTTATAATGGATTAGGTGTGTCTATCATCTCAACACCACGCGGTGTGATGGCAGACCATAGAGCAAAAACAGAAAATGTTGGTGGAGAGATTATTTGTCAGGTTTACTAGTAGATTACTAGAATTTGATTGGTAAAAATTTAAGGAAAAAAACAATGTCACGTATCGGAAAACAACCAGTTATCGTTCCAGAAGGTGTAACACTTGATGTGAATGGACAAGATGTAAAAGCAAAAGGCGCAAAAGGTGAATTATCTTTGCGCGTGCACGATGATGTTTCTGTGAAAATGGAAGATGGTCAAGTTATCTTGGCGCCTCGTTCGCAGTCACTAACATCTAGAAAAATTTGGCCAACTATGCGTACGCTTGTGAATAACATCGTGATCGGTGTTGTTGAAGGATACACAAAGAAATTGCAAATCCAAGGGGTTGGTTATCGTGCGGCAATGCAAGGTAACACTATTGTAATGCAACTTGGTTTTTCACATGAAGTTCGCTATGACATTCCTCAAGGAATTCAAGTGAGCGTAGAAGAGCAAACAAAAATCACAGTAGCCGGTATCGACAAACAGTTGGTTGGTGAGGTTGCTGCGAAAATTAGAGGATACAAGAAACCTGAGCCGTATAAAGGTAAAGGTATTCGTTACGAAGACGAGTATGTCATGCGTAAAGAAGGTAAGAAAAAATAATAATTAAGTTATCAGGATTAAGACTATGACACAGAAAAGATTAACACCGGCTAAACGTCGTAAATATGGTACACGCGCAAAATTACGCCGTGTAAATATTGAACAAAACCCGAATCGTGAGATTCGTCCACGTTTGTCTGTGCACCGCACAAATAAACAAATTTACGCTCAAGTTATTGATGACGTGAATGGTGTAACACTGGCTGCTGCTTCTAGTATCGATAAAGATCTAGGGATTAAAAACGGTGGAACAGTTGATGCGGCGGCTCAAGTGGGTAAATTAATTGGAGAACGTGCGAAAAAAGCTGGCGTGAAAAAAGTTCAGTTTGATCGTGGAGAATTTAAATATCATGGCCGTATTAAAGCCATAGCAGACGGTGCCCGTGAAGGTGGCGTTGAGTTTTAATACAAGAGCATTTTAAGAATTAATTAGGAGCATATAAGAATGGTAAACCCAGCAGAACAAAAATTTGATCGCTCAGGCGAACGCGAAGAACCAGAATTCATCGAGAAATTGGTGGCGGTTAATCGTGTGGCTAAAGTGGTTAAAGGTGGACGTCGTTTCGGCTTCGCAGCTTTAGTGGTTGTAGGCGATGGACGTGGCCGTGTTGGTACAGGTAACGGTAAAGCGAAGGAAGTTCCTGAAGCTATCCGTAAAGCGACTGAACAAGCTAAGAAAAAAATGGTCCGTGTACCATTACGTGAAGGCCGTACAATTCATCATGACGTTCGTGGTCAAGCGGGTGCTGGTAAAGTGTTGTTACGCTCAGCTCCTGGTGGTACTGGAGTTATTGCTGGTGGTCCGATGCGTGCTGTATTTGACTGTTTAGGTGTTCAAGATGTTGTTGCGAAAGTAACAGGATCAAGCAATCCATATAACATGGTTCACGCAACTTTGGATGCTTTGCAAAACATGCAAAGCCCACGTCAAGTGGCTCAACGTCGCGGTAAAAAAGTTGGAGATATTGTCTCTAATCGTGAAACTTCAGGCAATGCAAAGACTGCAGCGCCTGCTGAAAAACAAGACTAATTTAAGATAAGACATTTAGGATTAAGACTATGGCTGAAGAGAAAAAAACAACAAGCAAGACAACAGCAAAAAAAGCACCTGCTAAGAAAGCTGCTGCTCCAAAGAAGACAGCGAAGAAAACTGCTTCTGGTAAAACTGTGACTGTGACACAAACTTCGTCACCAATCAGTCGTAAAGCAGAGCAACGCTCTACGCTTGTAGGTCTTGGTTTGAACAAAATGGGTCGTACAAGCACGTTGGAAGATACACCAAGCGTTCGCGGTATGATCAAAAAAGTTAGCCATTTGGTAACAGTTGAAGAAGCGGCATAATTAAGCCAATTTATTTAGGAATAGAGACATGAAATTAAACGAATTAAAATATAACGAAGGTGCAACACATAATTCAAAACGTGTTGGTCGTGGTATCGGTTCAGGTAAAGGTAAAACTTGTGGATCTGGTCAAAAAGGTCAAAAAGCCCGTTCTGGTGTAGCTATCAATGGTTTCGAAGGTGGTCAAATGCCTTTGTACAAACGTTTGCCTAAACGTGGTTTCACAAATATCTTTGCGAAGAAATACGTGAATATCACATTGGCGCGTTTGCAAGAAGCGTTAGACAGCAAATTAATTGATGCTAAAGCGACAATTGATGCTGATGCGCTTGTTAAAGGTAAAGTTATCAGACGTAAAAAAGACGGTGTTCGTTTGCTTGCTAATGGTGAGTTAAAAACGAAGGTTGATCTTAAACTTGCGGGTGCTTCAAAAGCGGCTGTAGCAGCTGTTGAAAAAGCAGGCGGTAAAATTGAACTTTCAGCGCCGAAAGAAGCCGCTGCAAAAGAAGCCAAGAAAACAAAGCGCGCTAAAACAGCTAAATAGTTTTAACGAACTTATAAGAATTCAAAAAGGCTTGCTTCATGCGAGCCTTTTTTCTGTTTAAGGAAAAAGCATGAATGATATTTATATTAAACAACTTGAGACAAAAGATTGGCAGGATTATAAATCTATTCGTCTCCATGCTTTGCAGGAGTGTCCTGGCGTTTACTTCGCGCATTATGATGATGGCGTGAAACAGCCTGATTCTTTTTGGCAGGAGCCGCTAGATGTTGACGATTCTGCTGTATTTGGGGTTTATAATGATAGTCAAATCATAGGCTTAGCAGGCGTATTTACGTGGCGTGAAGACCCGACGGGGAAAACAGCTATTTTTGCGATGGATTATATTGACAAAAATTACCGAGGGCAGGGGCTAACGAAGCTAATTTACGAAAGTCGCCTTGAGTGGGTGAAGGCGCGTACGAGTAAGTTTGATAAAGTTGCTATTGGTCATCGCGAAGGTAATGAAGCCTCTCGTCGCGCTATGATTTCTTTTGGATTCCAGCTTATGGATAAGGAAATGAGGGATTGGCCAGATGGTGAACAGGACTTAGAATATAAATATGAGTTACAACTGTAAAAAACTTAATTTGGTGGCTTGTCTTTGACGACTGACTTCTTTATCTATAATCCCTATATATATAAATTTTAAGGATCGATTTTAATGTCTTCAGCAGTAGAACAGCTGGCTAAAAATGCCAATTGGGGAACTTTTTCAAAAGCAACAGAGCTTAAAAAACGTCTGTGGTTCGTGCTTGGCGCGTTAATCATCTATCGTTTGGGGACTTATATTCCAGTGCCAGGGATTGATCCTGTTGTATGGCAGGATATTTATTCGCAAAAAGGCGGCGGTATCTTGGACATGTTCAATATGTTCTCAGGTGGTGCGCTACAACGTATGACTATTTTTGCCTTGAACATTATGCCTTATATTTCGGCGTCTATTATCATGCAGTTGGCCGCAGCGATGTCCAAGAAAATGGAAGCGCTGAAGAAAGAGGGCGAGCATGGCCGTATGAAGATTAACCAATATACGCGTTATTTGACCGTTCTTTTGGCTTCTGTTCAAGCTTACGGTTTGGCTGTTGGTCTAGAAAGTATGCAAGGCGCATCTGGTTCTGCTGTTATTGACCCAGGTATGTTCTTCCGTATCTCAACTGTTATCACCATTGTTGGTGGTACTGTTTTCCTTATGTGGTTGGGTGAGCAAATTACACAACGCGGTATTGGTAACGGTATTTCCTTGATCATCTTTGCGGGTATTGTGGCTGAATTACCACGAGCCATTGTATCGACTTTGGAACTTGGTCGTAGTGATGCGATGAACCCATTAATGATCTTGGCTTTGGCTGCGATGATTATTGGTGTGATTGTATTGATTGTGTTTGTAGAACGTGCGCAACGTCGTGTTGTGGTGCAATATCCAAAGCGCCAACAAGCAGGACAATCACAGCCTACGTCACAGCAAAACCATATCCCGCTTAAGCTGAATACAGCTGGGGTTATTCCACCGATTTTTGCGTCATCATTGCTATTATTGCCTTTAACGATTGTTGGCTTTTCTGGTGCTGATGGGGGAGATTTAACGGCGACCGTTGCGCGTCACCTTCAGCATGGACAGCTTATCTATATGGTGCTTTATGGTGGTTTGATTGCGTTCTTCGCATTTTTCTACACAGCGATTGTGTTTAACCCAGAGGATAATGCGGAAACGTTGCAACGCCACGGTGGCTTTATTGCTGGTATGCGTCCGGGGAAAAGCACGGCTGATTACCTTGATTCTGTACTGACCCGTATTACGGCCGTTGGTGCGTTATATCTTGTCTTTATTTGTTTGTTACCTGAATTTATGATTTCAAAATTCAGTCTGCCATTTTACTTTGGTGGTACATCATTGTTGATTGTGGTGACGGTGACGATGGATACAGTGGCGCAAATCCACTCCCATATGATTGCCCATCAATATGAAGGCTTGATCAAAAAATCACAGATACGTAAAGGCGGACGCAAAGGACGTGGGCGCCGTTAATAAAAGATAATTGAGTTAGTAAAGGGAGGCCGTGATGCCACTTAATATTATTTTCTTTGGCCCTCCAGGGGCGGGTAAAGGAACACAAGCCAAAATTATTGAAGATAAGTATGGCTTAAAGCAATTATCAACGGGCGACATGCTCCGTGCTGAAATTAAGGCTGAAACAGAGCTGGGTTTGGCGGCTAAGAAAGTTATGGATCGTGGTGAGCTGGTATCTGACCAAATCGTCATTGATATGATTGCAGGGCGTGTTGACTCTCCAGAATGTGCTAAAGGCGTTATTTTTGACGGTTTTCCTCGTACTGAGGCGCAAGCCTTGGCGCTTGATGCAATGCTTAAAGCCCGTGGACAGTCTATCGACATTGTTATGGAGCTTAAGGTTGATGATGGGGCGCTTGTGGCGCGTATCGAGAAGCGTGCTAAGGAAGAGGGGCGTAGCGATGATAATGTTGAGGCGCTTAAGAACCGTTTAGCGCAATATCGTAGCTACTCAGCCGAAGTATTGCCTTATTATAACGCACCGCGTGAAATAGCTGTTATCGACGGTATGGCGCCTATTGCGGACGTGACGGTGCAGATCGAAAATATCCTTAATTTAGGCCAAGCCGCTTAATTATTATTGCCATATAATTACTTGATGCAAAGTGCGTCCAGCGCTTGTCTTTTCCTATCAAATAACAATCCACAGGAATAGTGCATTTTCCTATTGACGTGGGCGTTTAAATACATATAATGCGCCAATCTAAAGGTCTATAGGTGACTAATGCTCTGCTCTGTAAAGCGCAGAAACTATAGGTTTTTGATGGTGTAGAAACCGGCGTTCTGATGAAGCTAAAGTTGGATCAGAATTTAACGGTTTTGTATGAAATGATCAAAAAGGAGCAGAAATGGCCCGTATTGCAGGAATAAACGTCCCTGACCGTAAGCGCGTAGTTATCGCGTTAACTTATATCCACGGAATTGGACGCAAACACGCACGTGATATTTGTGAAATCACAAATATTGACCTTACACGTCGTATGAACGAACTAAGCGAAGATGAATTAAATCAAATCCGTGCTGAGATTGATACTGATAAGTATAAAATCGAAGGGGATCTTCGTCGTGAAGTTTCAATGAATATTAAACGCTTAATGGATATGGCATGTTACCGTGGCTTACGTCACCGTAAACATCTTCCTGTGCGTGGACAGAATACTCGTACAAATGCACGTACGCGTAAAGGTCCTGCAAAAGCAATTGCTGGTAAGAAACAAGTAGGCCGTTAAGCCACTTAACTTACTCACTTTAGATACAAGGAATTTAAAAAATGGCAAAACCATCAGCGAAAGCTACAAAGAAAAAAGTTAAAAAGAATATTACGTCTGGCGAAGCCCACGTTAATTCAACTTTTAACAACACTATGATCACCATCACAGATGCACAAGGAAACACTGTTTCTTGGTCTTCATCTGGTTTGATGGGCTTTAAAGGATCACGTAAATCAACTCCATTTGCGGCGCAAATGGCAGCGGAAGATGCGGGTCGTAAAGCACAAGAACATGGTATGAAAGAATTAGATGTAAAGGTAAAGGGTCCAGGTTCTGGTCGTGAGTCAGCTTTACGTGCGTTAGGAGCGATTGGATTTACTATTCGTTCTATCAAGGACATCACACCAGTTCCACATAATGGTGCACGTCCTCGTAAGCGTAGAAGAGTTTAATTTTAATAAACGGTTTTTTAAAACCGTCATTCATTAGTTATAGAATTATTTTGAAAGGATAAGACTTTGGTACATAAAAATTGGGTAGAACTTATCAAACCATCA
Source organism: Alphaproteobacteria bacterium (assembly GCA_018608245.1). Taxonomy (GTDB): domain Bacteria; phylum Pseudomonadota; class Alphaproteobacteria; order Micavibrionales; family Micavibrionaceae. The sequence goes on from JABAZY010000056.1 coordinate 14,203, forward strand.
AAAGTAGAAATCGGTCACGGAGACAATCCACAAGTAAACGGTAAGATCGTTGCTGAGCCATTAGAGCGTGGATTTGGTCTAACATTAGGAAATGCGCTACGTCGTATTCTTTTATCATCACTTCAAGGTGCCGCTGTTACAGCGATCCAGATTGATGGTGTTTTACATGAATTCTCAACAATCGATGGCGTACGTGAAGACGTAACAGACATCGTGCTGAACGTAAAAGCGATTGCTGTTCGTATGCATGTTGAAGGACCTAAGAAAATGCGTTTAGCGGCGACTGGCCCTTGTGAAGTAACAGCGGGCATGATCGAAGCGGGTGCAGACATCGAAATCATGAACCCAGACTTGGTTATTTGTACACTTGATAAAGGTGCAAAACTAAACATGGAAATGACAGTGAACACAGGTAAAGGTTACCGTCCTGCGGCGCAAAACCGTCCTGAAGAATGTCCTGTTGGTCTTATTCCAGTAGACAGCGTGTTCTCACCAGTGCGTAAGGTTACTTACGAAGTGGAAGATACACGTGTCGGTCAAATCACTGACTATGATAAATTAACAATTCAAGTTGAAACAAATGGTGTTGTATCTCCTGAAGATGCAGTGGCTTTTGCGTCACGTATCTTGCAAGATCAACTTCAAGTATTCATCAACTTTGATGAGCCTGAAGCTGCTGAAGCAAAAGATGAAGCGGATGAATTACCATTCAACCGTAACTTGTTACGCAAAGTTGATGAGCTTGAACTTTCTGTTCGTTCTGCAAATTGCCTGAAAAATGATAACATCGTTTACATTGGTGATCTGGTACAGAAGTCAGAAAGTGACATGCTTCGTACGCCAAACTTTGGTCGTAAATCATTGAATGAAATCAAAGAAGTCATGACAACAATGGGCATCCACTTAGGTATGCAAGTTGAAGGATGGCCACCAGAAAATATTGAAGAGTTAGCTAAGAAATTAGATGACCCTTTTAGTGCTTAATTAAATTATAAGGATTTAAGTCGATGAAACACGGCATCAAACAAAGAAAACTAAATAGAACATCACCACACCGTAAGGCTATGTTTGCAAACATGGCGACTGCGCTTGTGAAACATGAGCAAATCACCACAACTTTGCCAAAAGCGAAAGAGCTACGTCCTATCGTAGAGAAATTAATTACGCTAGGTAAAAAAGGTGGCTTGGCTAACCGTCGTTTGGCACAAAGCCGTATTCGCGATGAAGATCAAGCAGCAAAGCTTTTTGACACATTAGCTGAACGCTACAAAACACGTGAAGGTGGTTATATCCGCATCATGAAAGCTGGTTTCCGTTATGGTGATAATGCACCAATGGCAGTAATTGAGCTTGTTGATCGTGACGAAGATGCTAAAGGTCAAGATTCTGGTCCAGTATTCGACGAAATGGATGAAGAAGTCGAAGCAGAAGCAAAGAAAGCTACAGCTTAATCTAGTTTCTTAAATAAGAATTCAAAAAGCGGTTTGGCTAGTTCAAATCGCTTTTTTATTGACAATAGTATATAATTATGTAAATTAATAAAGCATTGATATAATTTAAATATTCATAGGTGTGTAATATGACAGAAGATTCATTAAGTAAAACTATAGAAATGGCTTCAGAGGCTCAATCTAATCCAGATTATAATATGGTGTTCTATTGGGATAAAGAATTAGAGGCTGGCTATACTGAAGAACAAGTTAGAGTGATGGACATGGCTATCTCGGCGGCATGTGCTTGGCATGATGTAATTGAGCCACTTACAGATAGCGATAAAGAACTTGTGGCAGCGCTTAAACAAGAGGCAAAAGATAGGAATGTTCCTTGGCCTGAAACAGATGACAATTTAGAACCTATCAGGCCTACTAGCAGTGTTAATAATATTGTTGAACAAATTATTACAGATACTTTTGTGGGGCCGGGAGCTTCAAGAGATGAAGCTCAAATAATTATATCATACTGGGAAAAAATTGGACTTGTTGAGCGTGTTGAAGATGATATTACAATTAATGGTAACGCCATTGATGAAGTTGGTGACAGGTTAAGTCTGTGGGATGCTCATTTTAAGAGTGCTGCAATTACTGAAGAAATATCTGGTCAGCAATTATCTCATGAAGAGTATAATTTGTTACAAGTGCCTGATCAGTTTCGTTTGCCCGAATTTAGAGGAGGCAATGACCAAAAACTTCAAGTTGAAGGAATTAAGCCACCTCGGGCAGATTCTTAGGTTTTTTACTTTTATACGTAAATTTTTCGTTGGGGAAACTCCGTGTACGCACATCGTTTTCGTAAGATTGTATTGCTGTTTCTATATTATTAGACAATGTTTCATATTCTTTAACAAATTTTGGTTTTTTTCCAAGTGTTAACCCTAGCATATCTTCTGTTACTAAAATTTGACCGTCACAGGCGTTGGACGCACCAATACCGATTGTTGGTATCGTGATTTGTGCTGTGATTTCACGGGCGAGGGACTCTGGTACGGCTTCAATAACAACAGCGAAGGCACCAGCTTGGGCGACGGCTTGGGCGTCTTTGCGTAATTGTTCCGCTTCGGCTTTATCTTTGCCTTTAATCTTATAATCGGATGCTTGGGTGGCCATTTGTGGTTGTAAACCAATGTGAGCAACTACCGGAATATTATTTTTCACTAACGTGGCAATGGTGTGCGCCATGTCTTCGCCACCCTCTAATTTAACGCAATCGCATTTTGTCTCAACCATAATGCGCTGAGCATTTTTTAGAGCTTGCTCAGGGCTTTCTTCATATGAGCCGAATGGCATATCAACAATGATGACGGCTTGCTGGGTGGCATTGACCACGGCTTGCCCATGGCGGATCATCATCTCCATGTCGGCATTTTGGGTGCTGTTAAACCCATAAAGCACCATAGACACACTATCGCCGACCAAAATCAGGTCGCAATGTGCGTCTATTTGCGTAGCCATTGGCGCGCTGTAAGCGGTTAAACAAGGAAAAGCCTGTGGTTGGCTTTTCATCTTTAGAATGTCATTAGGTGTTAATTTCATAATCATAAACTAGGGTTTTTAAGGGTGTTTTTCAAGTAAAAAACAATGATTTAAGACTCGCATTTACGCCTATAGCTCGCTATTTTCGTAAGCATGACTGCTAATTTATTTCAAAGTGCTGAATTAGATGAAAATACCCATCACCCGCTGGCTGATCGCCTGCGCCCTAAGACATTAGATGAAATTGCGGGGCAAGATCATTTGATCGCAAAAGAGGGTGGAACGCTTCGTGCTATGCTGGATCAGGGGCGTTTATCATCGTTGATTTTTTGGGGAACGCCTGGCTGTGGTAAAACGACCATTGCGCGAATTTTGGCGGATTATACTGATTATCATTTTGAACAAATCTCTGCGATTTTTTCTGGCGTTGCTGATTTAAAGAAATTATTTGAAGCTGCCAGAATGCGTCGCCAAACGGGGCAGGGTACTGTTTTATTTGTGGATGAGATTCATCGTTTTAATAAATCGCAACAAGATGCTTTTTTACCTGTGATGGAAGATGGCACAATTATTTTAATTGGGGCAACAACCGAAAACCCTTCCTTTGAATTAAATGCTGCGCTTTTGTCGCGGTGTCAGGTGATGGTGTTAAAGCGTCTGGATGATGAGGCGTTGGAAAAATTGTTGGTACGCGCCGAAGAGGATGCGGGTAAAAAAATACTCCTTAATGTTGAGGCACGCGTGACATTAAAAATGATGGCAGACGGTGATGGACGTTACTTGTTGACCATGGCAGAACAAATTTTTGAGCAAGAAAATGAGCTTGATAATGAAGGGTTAATGGCGTTATTGCAAAAGCGTGCGCCCCTTTATGATAAAAGCGATGATGGGCATTATAACCTTATAAGTGCGCTTCATAAGTCTGTCCGTGGGTCAGATGTAAATGCGGCGCTATACTGGTTTAGCCGTATGTTAGATGGCGGTGAAGACCCTAAATATTTAGCCCGTAGATTGACACGTATGGCGGTTGAGGATATTGGGATGGCGGATCCTAATGCGCTTGTTCAATGCGAAACTGCTTGGAAAACTTATGAGCGTTTGGGTAGTCCAGAAGGGGAGTTAGCGTTAGCGCAGGCGCTTATTTATTTAGCGACAGCTCCTAAATCAAATGCGGGGTATGTGGCTTATAAGTCTGCAGTTTCTTGTGCGAAGAAGACGGGATCATTAACGCCACCTGCACATATTTTGAATGCACCAACATCGCTGATGAAAGATTTAGGGTACGGCAAGGATTATGCTTATGATCCTGATACGGCGGATGGGTTTTCTGGGCAAGAATATTTCCCTGATGAAATGGAACGACAAGAATTTTACCAACCGTTAGAGCGCGGTTTTGAACGCGATATCCAAAAGCGCCTTGATTACTGGCAGAAGTTACGGTTAAAAAAATCACAGAACAAGGAAAGTACTTAAAATATGTATATGATATTGGCAATTGCGAGTGGAGGTGCTATTGGAGGTGTATTACGGTATTTTACGTATGTTTTGATGGATAATCTTATAGATAATGCTTTTCCATGGGGAACGTTGACAGTCAATGTATTGGGCTCGTTTTTACTGGGCATATGTGCTATTTTATTTTCTTCAATTGAGGATTTAAATCAAACTTTACGGGTTTTTCTCATGTTTGGGGTTTTAAGTGCGTTTACCACTTTTTCCACCTTCTCACTTGATGCGTTCAAATTGTGGGAACGGGAAGAATATTTACTAATGGCAAGCTATATTGGCGGGTCAGTTTTTTGCTCTATTGCAGGCTTATTTGCAGGAGTGTTTTTAATGAGGCAGATTTTAGCATGACAGGCGTACATTACATTAC
>JABAZY010000060.1:0-16499 GCA_018608245.1 Alphaproteobacteria bacterium
ATAAAAATTCGCTTCCTGATCCTTATATGGTTTCTGCGATAGAAGGTTCTTCTGTTTTTCCTGAATCAGGAGAGGTCTACGAATTAGAATTTCCTATCCATATGGCTGGTGAAATTGATGGAACGGTTGAAGTTAAGCGTAAGAATGGAATCGTAGAGCCAGCAAAATTTGCTAAGATTATATTAGTACCACTTGATGGGCAACGCCGTGAGTTAATTGAAGTTGATGCTGCTTTTGATGGATTTTACGTGGTGAGTGATGTGCTTCCGGGTGAGTATTTAATGACAATTGCACCACAAAGCACAAAGAAATTTAAAGCATCAGCGCCGCCACCAAAAATTATTAAAATTGGATATGAGGGCGATGCGCTATTTGGGCAGAATATTCAATTAACTGAAAGTCGTTTTGCTGTCCCTATTTCAGTTAAGCAGGCGCAAGTATCGCGTGAGGCGTTAAATATTCCAGCCAATAAACCGCTATATAGCTTACTTGTTACAAAGACAGGTAAATCAAGATTACTTGTTGCATTGCAGAATTTATCGCAGAAAAATGTTGATGATGATCTGTTTAAAGGGCTGCGACCAATCAACATGAAGTTAAGCGCCGATAATGATCGTGTGCGCTATATGTTAGAGGGTAATGACGTTAATAAGGCCTATGAACGCTGTCAGGCTATTATGCGCTCTGGTATGAGATGTGAGATGGAAATCCTTACCCGCCCATTAGAACAAAAATATATCAAAACGGCTGCTCGCTAAGGTGCATTTGGGCTGGTTTTTTGACCCTATCTAGTATATTAAATCGCTATGACAACAAAGATGAACCACAAAAATCGTCGTACTTTCGCGATTATTTCTCACCCGGATGCTGGTAAAACCACGCTGACAGAGAAATTATTGTTATTTGGGGGTGCTATCCATTTAGCTGGAGATGTGAAGGCTAAGGGAGACCGCAGGCGCGCGCAATCTGATTGGATGAAGATTGAGCAAGCGCGTGGTATTTCTGTGACGACCTCTGTCATGACATTTGAATACGAAGATGTCGTATTTAATTTGCTTGATACACCAGGTCATGAAGATTTCTCTGATGATACCTACAGAACATTAACAGCTGTTGATAGCGCCATCATGGTAATTGATGCGGCTAAAGGTATTGAGGCACAAACGCGTAAGCTTTTTGAAGTATGTCGTTTGCGTGACGTGCCTATCATCACCTTTATTAATAAGATGGATCGTGAAACACGCGATCCGTTTGAATTGCTGGATGAAATTTCTGAAATGTTGGCGTTGGACACTATTCCAATGACATGGCCGGTTGATCAAGGGAAGCAATTTAAAGGATGCTATGACATCGTCAAAGATCAAATGATTGTCTTTGAAAATGAGAGTAAAAATAAGAAACCAGATGTTGTCCCATGTAAGGGCGTTGATGATGAAAAGCTCAAAGAGCTTTTAACTGAAGAGCAACATAATAAGTTAAAAGAAGATGTTGAAATGGTACGGGAGCTGTGTCCAGCCTTTGACCATGAGAGCTATGCGCAAGGGCATTTGAGCCCTGTTTATTTTGGTAGTGCTTTAAAAGATTTTGGTGTGAAGGATTTGCTGGATGGTATTAAGCAATTTGCGCCATCACCTCAACCACGCCCAACTGAAACACGCGAAGTGATGCCAGAGGAAGATAAAGTATCTGGTTTTGTATTTAAGGTGCAGGCTAATATGGATCCAAATCACCGTGACCGTGTTGCTTTCATGCGCTTATGCTCAGGGAATTTTAAACGCGGTATGAAATTATTAAATACTGCTTCTAGTAAAACAATTGGCGTTAGTAACCCCATTTTCTTCTTCTCACAAGGGCGTGAGCTGGCGGAAGAAGCTGTTGCTGGTGATATTATTGGTATTCCAAATCATGGAACGCTACGTGTTGGTGATACACTCAGTGAAGGTGAAAAAATATCCTTCACGGGTATTCCAGACTTTGCACCGGAAATTCTACGTCGTGTGCGTTTAGGCGACCCGTTGAAAGCAAAGCATCTACAACGTGCGCTGGAAAGCTTGGCAGAAGAAGGTGTAACGCAAGTCTTCAGACCAATGCTGGGTAGTGAATGGATTGTTGGCGTTGTCGGTACATTGCAATTGGATGTACTAAAAGATCGCTTAGAAGCTGAATATAATTTAGAAGTTGATTTTGAACCAACACAATATGTAACGGCACGCTGGGTTAGTGCCACTAGTAATGACGTACTTAAGAAATTTATTGATGGTAACCGAGCCTCTCTTGGTGAAGACCGTGATAAAACAACGGTCTACTTAGCCCGTAATGATTGGGATTTGGGTCGTGTTCAAGATGATTGGAAAGAATTAAAGTTCTCAGAAGTACGCGAACGCGGGCGTTAATAATGTGGCGGTCTTTCTGACGCTGCGATGTCAGTCACGCTTTTACCATCTTCTTTTGATATATCACCCAGACTACTTTTTAACTCATTTATTTTTAGTTTTGTGTAGGCTTTAAGCGTGTCAATTTCTTGGCTCTGACGTGTAACAATGTCATTTAATTCCTGTACTTCTTCTGTGAGGTGCGCAATTTTAATTTCTAGGTTTTGTGTTTGATCCGTCATAATTTATGCATGCTTTAATCTGTAATAAGTGTAGCCAATCCATATGCTACTCCAGCTATAAAGTAAAATAGATTCTGGCACGCCTAATTTGATACCGTAAACACCAATAGCACCACTTGTGAGGGCAATACCTAGTATAATCAATGTTGTCTGTGTTGGTGTATAGCCTTTATCTAGGATTTTATGATGGAGGTGAAGTCTGTCTGCTTCGAACGGGCTACGTCCTTGCTTCATGCGGACAAAGAATAGCGCGAATGTATCAATAATTGGCACAGCCATAATCCAGATAATGCTGACAGGGGCTAATACATTCATATTGCCGGGATATTGACTAAGGTTAATGGCAAACCAACCAAGGATAAGTGCCAGTGAGAGTGATCCTGCATCCCCTAGAAAGATAGAGGCTTTCTTACGCAAAGGATGGCGCATATTGTAACAAAGGAAGGCAAGGATAGGGGCTATGAGGAGCGCTATGCCCCAAAATTGAGACATAATTCCTGCATCATAAGCGACGAATAGTAACCAGCTTAGAGCAATAAGAACAAACCCGCTGGCAAGTCCATCTACACCATCCATCATATTAATTGCATTCATCAGTAAAACGAGACAGATGACCGAGAAGGGCTTAGCTATATACCCCATATTAATATTACCAAAGCCGAATAAATCACCCATCATTTCAATTTCTGCGGCACAAAAAATAACAATGTAACAGGCTACCCAAATTTGAATAACAAACCGCACCCAAGGGTGGATGTGAACCTTATCATCAATAGCTCCAACGGAGAGTAATAACATTACGCCCCATATAAGATAGGTAAAGGGCATGGTGTAATCTAAATGCAGAATAGAACCAAGTATGAAATAAATTGGAATGATAACCAAACCACCGATTAAAGGTGTGGCCTCAGCATGATCCTTACGCCCACCAGGTTGATCTAAAAAATCGAATTTGTGAGATAGTTTGATACCAATCCACAAAGCAATAATTGTTGCGGCGAATCCAAAAGAAAAGAGCGATGAGGCGAATGAAAAATCCATTCAGAAAGCCTAACATATTGTTAGAAAACACAAAATACTTATATCAAGATATGCCCGCGTTTTGCGGCACGATCAATAAATCGCTGTGGGGACAGCTCATAGGCACTTTCAGGAGATATGCTTAAGGGGCCACCTCGAAGGTAATCAGCGATTAAATGCGCCCCTGCTATACTGCCGACTATTCCATGCGATCCCAGAGCGGTTAAAACATACATATTTGATGTATTGGGTACTGCGCCAATGACAGGGAAACGATCACGTGTGGCTAAACGTATTCCAGACCAACCAGATTTAACCTTAAGATTTTCTAACTCGAGGGAGGGAATACCAGCTTTAATCTTACTAATATTTTCTGTGTGGTCATCTAAGGTTATATCGCGGCTATCATTTCCTTTGTCAAAAGTTGATCCTGTTATGTGATAACCATTTTGTGCAGGTGAAAGATAACCGCTATAACAAATATTACATTTCAGTTTTTCAGTTTTTTCTGTGCTTTTAACGACGGAGACTTGCCCACGAATAATATCTGTTTCTAACCAAGATAGATCAGAAAATTCAGAAATGTTAATACCATTTGTTAAAATGACAGCGTCATATTCTTTTTGTAATTTTGCTAAATCATCATTTGATATTTTTTGATTAAGTTTAATCTCTATATCTTGTGCATAATAATGACAAAGTTTGTTCGGTGAAATAGAACCGGAATGAGGTAGGTAAACTGCACTGTGATCTAGCACTAAACCCGCTATTCTACTGGCTTCTTCGCTGGAAACTAAACGCACGTGATCTGAGTGCCAGAGCCAATTTTTAGCCATCGATTCCAATCGCCCTGCTTTGCTGGCGCTATGGATCATGTGTAATGTTCCATTGGGTTTGTAGTCAATATCATTACCAGTTATTTGGGCTGTACGAATAAATTGAGCATAGGCGCTGGCATAAAAATCAGAAAAAGCATCCTGTAGTTTTGAAAATCGTGGATTGAATAAGCCTAGTGTGTTTCCTGATGCACCTGCGGCAAGTTCGCTACTTGCTTCAAAAATTGTTGAAGTAAAACCATATTTTTTCAATGTATGGGCACAGGATGTTCCAGCTATACCACCACCAATAATTGCAATATTTTTTTGATTGTTTAGAAGCGGAGATGTGCATTTAAGCCGTGTTTTGTTTTTCGATATTTGGCCAGAACATTTTCCAATTAACATATCACGTTTATGATGAAAGGCTTTGGTTTTTTCAACGTCAAAGCCCACTGTTTCTAATCCATGTTTTACATTGCTCGCGGCAGTGAATGTTGCAAAACTTGCGCTTGAGTAGCTTAATCGTGCCATTTGCTTGAAGATGCCCTCACTCCACATATCTGGGTTTTTAGCGGGAGTAAATCCATCTAAAAACCAACAATCGACTTTTGCATATAAAGAGTTTAATGCTTTTTCTGCATCATCAAAAATAAGAGTTAGGGTAACGCGTTCATTGAACTTGATACGGTGAAAACCTGATATACGAATGGGATATTGCGCCAAAAACTGCTCAACATAATTGCCTAGCTCACTTTCCCAAGGTTTTAAGGCATTACGTATGAAATCAGGCGTAACGGGGAATTTTTCGATAGAGATATAATCTAGCGTTTGCGTGCTATTGGCTGTTTCTTCAAATAATTTCCACGTGGCAAAAAAGTTAAGCCCCGTGCCAAAGCCAGTTTCAGCGATTGTGAAGCTATCCCCACCTTGCCAAGCGTTTGGCAGGTCATTTCCATCTAAGAATACATGGCGTGTTTCTGCTAACCCGTCATAAGGGGAAAAATAGACATCATCAAATTCTATAGATTTTGGTGGCTCAATCATTAATTTAGTTATAAGTTATATACAGTTAAAAAAACATATTAAAATTAGGAAAATAAGCAGTAATCATATGACCCAAAATCCTTTATTAACAAATTCTACCCGTCCTCACCAAGCACCTATGTTTGATCAAATTGATTCAGAACATTATATGCCTGCCATTAAAGCAGCTATTAAGGAAGCGCGTGCTAATGTTGAGGTGCTTAAAAGTAACAATGATACGCCTGATTTTGAGAATGTCATTGTTGCGTTAGAAACTTGTTCAGAGCGTTTAGGCGTTATTACTTCGATTTTTTATAATCAGTTGTCTGCGGCAGGTACGGACGCGTTAGAAACATTAGCAGAAGAGATAGGTCCTATTACGGCTGAATTTTCTAGTGATATTGCTTTAGACCCAGAATTATTCGCGCGGGTGAAAACTGTGTTCGACAAAAAAGATGATCTGAACTTAAATGTTGAGCAAATGACTTTGCTGGATGACACGTATAAAAGCTTTGTACGAAGTGGTGCGTTATTAGGTGAAGACAAGAAATCACGCCTAAGAGAGATTTCTCAAGAAACCTCAACGCTCGGCCCTTCATTCATGAATAATGCAAAAAAATCAGCCGAAGCGTTTGAGCTTATTATTGATGATGAAAATGATATTGCGGGCTTGCCTAAGAATGCTGTAGCGAGCGCAAAGCAAACGGCGAGCGAAAATAATCATGAGGGTAAATGGATGATAACTCTTGATTACCCAAGCTTTGGGCCATTTATGACGTATGCTGATAACCGTGAGTTACGTGAAAAAGTATGGCGTGCTTTTACCAACCGTGCTTATCAAGATGATTTTGATAACACAGGTAATATTTTAAAAATTGTGGCACTTCGTGATGAAAAAGCAAAATTGCTAGGTTATAAAAATCATGCTGATTATGTACTGGAACGCCGTATGGCCAAATCACCAAAAACAGTGATGAGTTTCTTAGAAAAACTACGTCAGACTTATAAGCCTGCCGCTGAACAAGAATTAAAAGATCTTCAAGCATTTGCAGCAGAATCTGGTTTGAAGGAAGAATTAAAGCCATGGGATGTAGGCTATTATAGTGAAAAATTAAAGAAAAAACTTTTTGACTATTCTAGTGAAGATTTCAGACCTTATTTACAATTAGATAAAGTACTAGATGGTGTTTTCTTACATTTTAGTAAATTATTTGATTTAGATTTTCGTGTTTCAAATGATTATGCTCTATGGCACGAAGATGTTAAAGTTTATGAAGTTTATGAAAAATCATCAGATAAATTTGTTGGTGTTTTATATGCTGATTTTCATCCACGGACAGGTAAAAAAGACGGTGCTTGGAAAACAAGCTACCGTGATCAAGGTTTATTCCAAGGGGCAATGGAGCAACCTATCGTGGCTATCGTGTGTAATTTTACAAAACCAACGGGTGACAGCCCAGCTTTATTAAGTTTTGGTGAAGTTACAACATTATTCCATGAAATGGGTCATGCTATCCATGCATTACTCTCAGATGTGACTTATTCATCTCATGCGGGAACATCCGTGTTGTGGGACTTTGTTGAGTTGCCATCCCAAGTACAAGAAAACTGGGCGTATAAAAAAGAAACACTAGATTTATTTGCAGTACATCATGAAACAGGTGAAAAAATTCCTGCTGATTTAATCGAAAAATTAAATAAGGCCAAAAACTTTATGGTTGGTATGGCAGGTTTACGTCAAGTTAGCTTGGGCTTACTTGATATGGCCTGGCATACAGCGGATCCAGCAGGCATTAAAGATGTGGCTAAATTTGAAGATGACGCTGTAAAGAGTGCTGTTCTTTTCAAACGCCTAGGCGGTCCATCATCTACGTCATTTTCTCATATTTTTGCTGGTGGTTATGCTGCGGGTTATTACAGTTACAAATGGGCAGAAGTTTTAGATGCTGATACATTTGAGCTGTTCGAAGAGAAGGGGCTATACGACTTAGCCACGGCTAAAAAGTATAAAGACGAAGTTCTTTCAAGAGGGGGGAGTGAGCCACCAGAAGTTCTTTATAAACGTTTTCGTGGGCGTGACGCGGATCCTGAGTCGCTTCTTCGTCGTGAAGGATTATTAAAAACTAAAGCTGCTTAAATTAGGGAGTATCTTATGTCAGATGAATTAGATGGAACTTATCAAGTTACTAGTACAACCAGCTATAATGGCCCATTGCAGAAAAAAAGTGACGGTGTAACTGAGATTAAGAATTCTCAAACGGAACGCCGCGATGAGGCAAATTGTCTGTGGACCAGTAATTTTAAAATTATTAGTGAAATAGAAGTTGAGATGACTTCTGTCGCTGATCCGTCAGGTGCAGATGAAGATTTTTCGTTAACCAAACCAGACGGAAGCCCAACGCGTGAGCCAGTGACTTATACTTCTATGCTTAAATTAGCGCGTAAAGGGGATAAGATTCAGCTCTCTGGGCAGATTGAATATGATAATAACATAACGTTTTTAACGATGCGTAAGCTGACATAATACTGGTGTTGGGTATAAATTGGGGAGTATTTCTCCGAAAAAGTTGAAATAACACCTAAAAATATTCTATATTTCTTAAGTCTAGTAAATTTCAGATTTTGATTAGCAAGGATTGCTGCTCATTCAATTAAAACAACCTATCATTTTGTGATGGGCGAATGAGCTTATAGAAACTTGCTATGGATACGCGATTAGATTTAAATTTTTTAAACAATTCTCCTTTATTGAAGCGTTCTTCGGGACAGCAACCACAGCAATCTGGTGTTGCGAATGTTCAGAACAATAAATCGACAAAACTAGTTGAAAATACTGATGTTGTTTCTCTTCCTCAACAAGGACGTGAAACATCACAAAATCAAGCAGGGCAACAAGCACCTGTTTTAAAATCAACGCGTCTTATTTCAGAAGATATAACCAATTTAGAAAATGGCTACCGTCGTACACAAAATTTTGAGCAGGCTGATGGGCGTAACTTTACACGCATAGAAGAATTCACCTCAAACACTGATCGTGCGCGTAGAATATCAATTCAACAAAATAATTCGGGCAGTACGTCACGCTCAGAAGAAGTCTTGGATCGTCAAAGCGATGGAAGTTTTCGTCTCACACAATTATTTGTAAATGAGATTGGCGAAGAAAAGACAAATATCACTTTTGATGTTGTGCCAGAAAATACAGATGTTATTTTTGGGCGCACGCCTTCACCAGAAAGTAACGCATATTTAAGTACTTACCAACGCGGTACTTCATATGACGTGACGATTTAGGCGTTACTTTAGATGCGCTTTAATCTCTTTCGAGATTGCTTGTATGTTGGATACCTGCGGTGACCCTTTGCGCCATGCAAAGCCAATTTCACGGGTAGGTGTTGGGTTTTTAAGCGGTATTATTTTTATATTTTGAGGTAGAATTTTTGTATCAACAACCATTTTGGGCAATAAGGTAATACCATAGCCTTGTGCGACCATTTGTAAAATAGTTTGTAAGCTGGTGGCGCTTAACAATTTTTGATCATTAGGTAATTGAAGTTTACAGGACTCTAACGCATGATCGCGCAGGCAATGACCATCCTCTAATAATAAAAGATGGTGGTTTTTTAAATCATCTGTTTTTAATGATTTTTTATTCGGAAAATAGTCAGGTGGACAAGCACAATAAAAATTTTCTTTTAATAAGGAAAATGTTTCTAATTTTTCTGTGTCATAAGGAAAAGCCATTAGAATTAAATCTAAATCCCCTTCCTGAATTTTATCAACTAAAGATGCACTTAAATCCTCAGTGATTTTAAAAGCCATCTTTGGAAATTTATTTTGTAAGATAGGCAAGATGTCGGGCAGTAAATAGGGTGCAATTGTTGGGATAATACCTAAACGTATCAATCCTGATAATGGTTCAGAAAGTCTTTGAGCATTGGCAGTTAATTGATCTAATTGAGGTAATATAGCTTTAGCTGTTTGCACAACTTCTTGTCCGAAGGGCGTAAAAATAATCTTTTTACGATTCGTGCGGTCCAAGACCTGGTTGCCCAGTAATTGTTCCATTTCCTTGATCGCTGCGCTTAAGGTCGGTTGCGTAATAAAACACTCTTCAGCGGCGATGCGAAAATTCATATATTTATCTATTGCACATAAATACTGTAACTGGCGCAGGGTAGGGTAATTATTCATTCATATAATATTTCATATAAAAAAATTATAATCAATAGAAAAAATCTATTAATAATAATCAAAATATTCATTAGATTTTACGAACGTTTAAAGTCTATTGTCTGAGTACATAAGCAGTTAATTACAAGAAAAAGGAGATTTTAATGCTCGGTATTGGTGACAAACTACCTGAATTTACAGTAACAGGCGTAAAGCCAGGCTTCATGAAACATGAGGAAAATGGCGAAAGCGCGTTTGAAGAAATTACACAAGATAGTTTTGAGGGAAAATGGAAGGTTTTATTCTATTACCCTAAAGATTTCACATTTGTATGTCCTACAGAAATTGTAGAATTTGCAAAGTTAAACGAAGAATTTGCAGACCGTGATGCGGTTGTATTAGGTGGAAGCACAGATAATGAATTCTGTAAGCTAGCTTGGCGTCGTGAGCACGCTGATCTTGCGAAGCTTAATCAATGGAGCTTTGCTGATACAACTGGCGCGCTTCTTGATGGTTTAGGTGTTCGTGATCGTGCAGCTGGTGTTGCGCTTCGTGCAACATTTATTGTTGATCCACACAATGTAATTCAACAAGTTTCAGTGAACAGCTTGAACGTTGGGCGTAATCCAAAAGAAATTTTACGTTTATTGGATGCGTTACAAAGTGATGAACTATGTCCATGTAACCGTGCCGTTGGCGGTGACACTATCGACGCAAGTGCAGAAGCAATAAAGATTGCTGCATAAGCAATCTTAAAACAGTTTAACGATGGGCGGAAATATATTCTCTCTCCATACTTGCCGCCCATCGTTTTCTTGATTTTTACAGAAAGTAATATAATGATTGTTTCTAAAGCAATAGAAGAACGCCGTGCGGTTAAGCATTTTGATGCTAATCATGAAATGAGTGATGCTGAGTTTAAAAAAATGATGCAAAATGCGTTACAATCACCGACTTCATTTAATATCCAAAATTGGCGATTTGTAAATGTTACTGATCAAGATAAGCGTCAGAAAATACGTGAAGCTGCTTGGGACCAATCACAAATTACGGATGCGTCAGTGACACTTGTGTTGTGTGCTGATGTTAAGGCATGGAAAAAAGACCCTGTACGTTATTGGCGTAATGCACCGACAGAAGTCGCTGAGTTAATGGTATCGATGATTGGCCCTTTTTATGAGGGACGTGAATGGTTACAGCGTGATGAAGCTATGCGTTCTGTTGGTATTGCCGCTCAGAGCCTGATGCTATTAGCCAAAGAGATGGGTTATGATTCCTGTCCTATGATTGGGTTTGACCAAGATAAGGTGGCGGAAATTATTAATCTGCCGAAAGACCATAAGATCGGTATGATTTTAACTATTGGGAAAGCTACGAAAGAATCGAATCCACGGGGGGGATCAATTGATTTTGATGAAGCTGTTATTACAAATAATTTTTAATTTATAAGGAGTAAAAAATGACCATTGAAACACTTAAGAATACTATTCCTGATTACGCGAAAGATATTAAATTAAACCTTTCAAGTCTATCGAATGATGAAACGCTGAACGTGCAACAACTATGGGGAACATTTTTGGCCTCTGCGTTGGCTGGACGTAATGAATTTGTAATTCAACAAATCGCTAACGTTGCTTCTGAGCATCTATCAGCAGACGCTATGGAAGCTGCGAAGGCGGCCGCATCAATTATGGCGATGAATAACATCTATTACCGTTTTGTGCATTTATCTTCTAATAAAGAATACCAAACAATGCAGGCTAAATTACGCATGAATGTAATTGGTAACCCTGGTGTTGAAAAAGATGACTTTGAACTATGGTCATTGGCTGTATCGGCTATTAATGGTTGTGGTATGTGTATTGACGCGCATGAAGCACAATTAATTAAACACGGTATAAGCAAGGAAGCAATTCAGACAGCCGTTCGTATTGCTTCTGTTGTGCAAGCTGTTAGCGTCATCTTAGATAGTGATAAAGCGCTGAATAATACGAATATTGCGGAACCAAAAGCCGCGTAAAGAGTTTGATGATCCGTGAGTGTATATGGGTATACACTCATCGAGTATCAATATTAAGGGTGTCTGATAGTAATATCAGGCACTCTTTTTTTCTGCCGGTTTTTTAGCTGTCTTTTTAGGGGCAGGTTTAGGGGGCTCATGCACAAAAACTTCGCGGTGCGGATAGGGAATGTTGATATTATTTTCTTTAAAGGCATCCCATATTGCTAGATAGACATCACCTTTTGTGTTGGCGATACCTTTTTCGGCATCTTTAATCCAATAACGTAGAACGAAGTTGATGGAGCTATCACCGAATTCTGTAATGTGGCAAACTGGTGATGGGCTATCAACAACACGGTCTGGTACTTTGGCGGCCTCAATAGCAAGGCGACGAATTTCGTATGGATCAGAATCGTAATGTACGCCAAAACCAACTTCTATACGTACTAATGTATTTCCATGTGACCAGTTGATCACTTGCTGGGTAATAAATTCTTCGTTCGGAACAAGGTAGGATTTATTGTCACGCGTTACGATTTCGGTATAGCGCGCACCTAGGTGGTTCACCCAGCCAAATGTGCCTTGCATTTCGATAATGTCACCCGGTTTAATGGATTGATCCATAAGTAGAAGCATGCCGCTAAATAGGTTGGATATGACTTTTTGAAGACCAAAACCAATACCCAAACCAATCGCACCAGAGAAAACGGCAAAGAGAGATAGGTCAATACCTGCTGAGGTCATGCCGATAAGTACCGCTGTAACAACCAGAAATACGCGTGATACTTTTGATATCAACACACGGGAAGATGGGTTTAAGCTTCGGATCGAGCTAACACGCTTATCTGTGATTTTGGCGAGTACGAGCGCACCATAAAGCAATATAAAGATACCAAAGATACCTTTAATCACAGATAGGGCGGATAGGCGGAATTCACCAAGGTTAAAGCCGATGGCATCTAAAGTTGTGGTCGTTTGATCCATGATGCCGAAAATACTTAAGGCCGCTATGGTCCAGATGCTTAAGGCAATGATATTACGCGCCGCGCGGTTTTCGATTAATTGAACAATGAAGCGGATAAACATCCACGCCAGCAATAGTTTTGCTATACCCATGGCAAAAGCTGGGTTTACACCAACGCTACCAAGAATTTTTGCACTGATAAAAACAAAGATAAGGGCAAAGAAGGGAAGCGTTAGGCGGGCAAAATTATGCAGAATCTCTGATAATTTAAAATTAATTGGTAATTTATTAATCCCATCATTAATACGGTTTTTTAAAACGCGTTTTAAAAGGAAAGCGAAAAAGAAAGAGGCGATAAGAAGAACCGCTTGAACAAAGCTATCCACTGTCCAGATATTGGCGATAAACCACTCTGTTGCTTGTTTATTCATTGTGATGAGGTTGAGATTTTCAAACATATGACTACTCTAACGAAAACAGCGCCCCCTTGGAAGCGCTGTTTTAAGAAATTTTTCGAGTATTATTTATGCTTCCTAATCACCTAGTCTAAAGCAGTCAACGTTCACTTCCTTCTGTACTGCTGGGCATCCACCTTCAGGGCGTCCAGCAACAATATATGTTCCAGGCGTTGCTCCTTTATCTGCTTCGAAAGGTAGGTTGAATTTTTCTCTAAGATCCTTAGCGACCAATATAGCTCTAGTCTGATTTTTTGTCGCAAAAACTTGTACCCTATCGTTAATCGGTAATACATCTGCAGCTAAATTGGTTAATCCGGAAGTCGCATCTGCAACTTGAGCAAGTCTACGCTGCAAAGATTCCGGTGGATTTCCCGCTATAGTGTCAGCTGTTCCTCTGCTAAGATCTTTAAAGGTATCCGTAAAAAAATTATTATAATTTTCTAGCGCAGATGCTGTAGCGAAGACCCCAGCGGCTAAAAATAGGTTACGAACCCCTCTTAATGGTGATGTTACAACATTTTTAACTTTGCCCATAATTAAACCCCCTTAATTACTTATTAATATTTATGTAAAAGACTTATGTCACACACTTAAGGACTTTGTCAACATATTTATTGCTTGTTCGGTAAATTCGTCGTCAATTTCCTGTCCGCTGATAATTCTGAAGATAATTGGCCCTAAAACAACGTCAATAGCGGTATCAGTGTCCATATCTGGATCAAATTCCCCATTTTTCTTACCACCATTAATATAAGCGGCAAGGGCATCATAGCGATCTTGAAGAAAAGTTTTAACCAGCATATCAATGGCTTCTTGGTCAGGCTGAGCCTCTCCAATAATTTCCGCTACGATACGACCGTGCTTACCAGCTAATTGGCGAGCAAGCTTCTCGATTTGGATGCGAATACCTTGTTTCGCGTTACTTGGTGTTGGCAGGATATTTTGAAATGCTGGTTGTGAGAAAACAGCTTCCATGACAACACTGGCTTTATTAGGCCACCAACGATAAATCGTTGTTTTACCAACGCCAGCCTTGCGGGCTATGGCTTCGATAGATAATTTTTGTACGGATGTGTGCGTTAATAGTCGTCTTGTGGCGTCAAGAATCGCGCGACGTGAACTCTCTGAACGTGGGCGTCCAGATTTATTATTTTCTTCTGATGCTGGTACAGACGCAATTGCCTGTTCAGCAGTATTATCATGCTGTGACATAGTATCCTCTTTCTTCTATAAACTATACGAACCGTTTTATATTAGATATGAGCATTATATCAAGCGGTTTCTGAAATTTTTTATTTTTTAGCTATTATTCTGTCAATCAAAAGGAATTTTTAACCCTTGCTCGCTATACTAGAAGTCTATAAAAGAGCATTATTGTGTAATTATGAATGAGGGGCATTGATGGAAGTTTGGGTACTTTACGGTGATGACATTGAATCCACCGCAGATTTAGCGCACGAAGTACGCCGTTTTAAGGCGGAAGCAGCTAAAATGGATATTACCTTAAAGGTATATAAGCCATCTCAACTTGATCTTCTTGTGACTCAAGAAAGACTCGATTCTATCCTTATTGATGGTAAGGCTGTTCCGCTTCCAGATTGTGTGTTCCCTTATTTTAATCATCTAGACCATAGTTATTTTGCATTGGCGATTGTGCGCCAGCTAGAGCGTTTAGGCGTTCTTGTGTTTAATAATGCAGACACAATTGAGCGTGTCCGCGACAAATTACATACGCATCAAATATTGGCTGAAAGTGGTATTGATACACCAGATACAATGCTTGCTAAATTCCCAGTTAATTTAGAATTGATCGAGAAGAAAATTGGTTTTCCTGTAGTAGTGAAAACATTGAATGGTGCTTTGGGTATTGGTGTATTCTTACTTGAAAGCCGTAGTGCGTTTCAGGACTTGATGGATCTTGTTGGTGAAACAAATCCAAACTTACAATTAATCTTTCAAAAATTTGTCTCTGTTAGTAAAGGGCGTGACTTACGTCTATTGGTTGTTGATGGAGAAGTTGTGGCAGCGATGGAACGCCGTGCAAAAGATGGTGGCTTTAAAGCTAATTACAGTTCTGGCGCCAGCGTTCATGAATTCAAGCCTGACCAAGAAGCCGTTGATATAGCACTCGCGACAGCGAAAGCGTTGGATATTCAAATTGGTGGTATTGATTTGCTGTTCAAAGAAAATAGCGGTTATACAATTTGTGAAGCAAATACATTCCCTGGCTTCAAGGGATTAGAGCAGGCTTCTGGTGAAAATATTCCAGAAAGAATATTTAATGCCATGCGTAAAGCTTTAGGCAAAGAAATACCACAAGGTGACAATACCGAAGATAATGTTGTTAGGTTATAAGGCTTAAAATCTATTAGGTGCTGATTCTATCTCAACGATCTGACCACTACGAATTTCAAAAACCGCTAGGCCACGTTCGACCAGTCCATTTGGTTGGAAGCGAAAGATGCCGTCTGTTCCAGAAAAGCCATTGGCATTAATAATATTACCATAGCTGAAGCCACCATTATTTTGCGCTAATACAGCTGCGAGTGCTGTTGCATCATAAGCAAGTGAGGCGATGCGCACTGGGTTTTGACCGTAAGTTTCACTGTAGCGTCTTTCAAATGATTTACGTTGTTTATGTGATGGGGCAGCAAACCATGCACCTTCCATGCTTTTTTGGCTGGCAATACGTTGATCATCCCATAAGCCCGTTCCAATACGTCTTGTTGTATTAGGGGTGAAGCCATTAAAACTTAGGGCGCTGGAGATGATATCGGTCTGATTGCCGCCAACAGGCATAAAGGCGGCGTTTATAGAAGCGCCTTTTAATTGCTCAATTTGGTTCGCTACCGCTGGGTCTTTATCAATAAATCTAATTGTTTGAGCAATGTTAGTATTATTTGCACGTGTCTCTTTAGTAAAACGTTGTGTAACTAAATCACCATATTGATTTTTAGGCGCGATGAGCGCGAAGTTACGATAGCCTTTTTGCGTTGAATATTGGGTAATACGCTCAACTTGGGAAAAAGGCATGAAGCCCATTAGAAAAGTTTGACGGTCAGCAAGGGTCCAATCAGTTGAGAAAGCAATTACATTCACATTGCGTTGTCTGGCGATAGCTTGTGTTGCGCGAACAGAGTCAGAGAATAAAGGGCCTAAAATCAATTGTGCGCCGTCATTAATAGCGTCAGTTGTGGCAGCACTGGCGCCCTGTGCTGTACCTTGTGTGTCGCGAGGGATGAGGGTGAAGTTCTGGCTACCCATATCGAATAGTGCCAATTGCGCTGCTTGCAACATAGATTGCCCTAACGCAGCATTACGTCCACTTAAGGGAAGTAGAATAGCAACTTTTACAGGAACGCTATTATTCTGAGTTTGAGAAATAGGTCTTTGCGGTATGGCTTGTGCATTTTCACGCACAGGCTCAGGA
>JABAZY010000060.1:16509-18280 GCA_018608245.1 Alphaproteobacteria bacterium
GTACAACATTAGGCTTTTGTGCTTGTTGTCCGTTGCCCCAACCACCACTATACGTGCCTGTTTGGTCTATTGTTCCACAACCAACAAGTGCGAGAGAAAGAAAAATACAGGTGATAAAGAAAAATTTATGGTGAATTGTCATGGTATTTCCTCGAAAGCCCTGATATTTATAAAGAATAAGATTATGACAGACATTACACAAAAATCAGAAAAAACACCACCACGCATTTCAACTTCATCACAGGAAGCGGGGAAAACAGACGCACGTCCTATGTCTAATGCGCCGACACCGCAATCTATTCCTATGAAGCCAGGTTTTTACTTGGTGGCAACGCCTATAGGTAATTTACGGGATATTACTTTTCGTGCGTTAGATGTTTTATCATCCGTGGATTTGATTATTTGTGAAGATACACGCGTTACGGGTAAGTTAATGAGCGCGTATGGTTTTAAGAAAAAGATGCATGTTTATAATGATCACAGCACAGATGAACAGCGTGAATATTTAACCGATAAAGTGAGCAATGGTGAAGCAATTGCTGTGTTAAGTGATGCGGGCACGCCACTTGTGTCTGATCCGGGCTATAAGCTTGTTCGCATGGCGATTGAAAAAGAATTATACGTGACATCAGTGCCAGGACCTAATGCGGCTTTGTCTGCCTTACAATTATCGGGTCTTGCCACAGATCAGTTTTCGTTTTTAGGGTTCTTACCATCTAAAACGGTAGCGCGCCAAAAGATTTTACAGAAATGGACTGAGATTGAAAGCACGCTTATCTTTTATGAAACAGGGCCACGTTTGGTGGAAAGCCTGCAGGATATGGCTGAGGTCTTGGGTGATCGTGATGCGGCTGTCATGCGTGAGCTTACAAAAATGTATGAAGAAACACGTCGTGGGTCTTTAAGTGAACTAATTGAGCATTACTCAAATAAAGGCGCCCCAAAGGGGGAGATTGTTGTCACGCTGGGTGCACCAAAAGAGATTGAAATTTCATCAGATAGTATTGAGCAACAATTGACAAAAGCGCTTTCTACTATGTCCGTGCGCGATGCGGCGGAGATGGTGTCAAAAGCAACGGGCAAGCCTAAGAAAGCTATTTATACGCTGGCACTTAAATTAGGTACAACAGCCCCTAAAGATTAAGCGTAGCGCGTTTACGCACCTGAGCGAGAGAAGATGCCGACTACCACAAGAAAATCTATACATAAAGCACTGACCTATGATCGTGGTGTACGGGCGGAATTATATGCGTCACTTTTCTTACGGTTAAAAGGATATAAAGTTTTAGAGCAGCGTTATAAAACTTCCATGGGTGAAATAGACTTAATTGTCCGAAAGAAAAATTTGATTGCATTTGTTGAGGTTAAAGCACGCCGTACGCAAGCAGAAGCTTTGGAAAGTATTACACCTAAGATGCGTAAGCGCATTGAGCGTGCGGCTTCTTATTACATGGCGCATCATTCAAAAATATTTGAGTGTGATATGCGCTTTGATTTGGTGGCGTTACGCCCATTCTCAATTAAATCACCGTTTTTCATTACACATCTAGACAATGCATGGCGACCAACGGCATAATAGGGAACTTGATTCTTTTTCATGTAGATTAAAGAAAGTCTTCTTCAATGCTATCTCATTTTAAACCACGTTATTTTTTATTGGCAATCACATGTGTAGCCTTATCTGGATGTACTGGTGTTGGTATTCTAACAGGTGCAGCTGCCGTCACAGGAATTTCCGCCGCGCAAGAAGGTGGCATTAGCGGCGCAGTCA
>JABAZY010000029.1 GCA_018608245.1 Alphaproteobacteria bacterium
TATATCTAGCACTACAACGGCTAAATCTGGACTCCTTTATAGGGGGTGGGACAATATTTTCTTGCCCTTGTAATTGTCTAGTCATTTTAGATTTTTCTTCGCCTAGCATCTTTGCTCTAGCCATCGGCTCTAAATTAGAATTACAAGATTTTAAAACACGAATACGGTGTTCACTTAATCTGAATCCGCCTTCTATTAATTCTTTCATAATTGATTTAGTATTTTTTTCTTTAGAAACTGTATGCGAAGCACAAAGAAGTAACGCAAGAATGGCTGTAAAATCAGAAATATTTTTATCTAGATATGCGTTCAAAGGCACGTATTCATCTTGTAATAACTTCCAAAATAATCCTATTGGTGTTGCAAAATTCTCAGACCCCTCCCAAGGTTTTCCATCTAAATTCGAATTTGTCTCACGTTGCCATTGTTCAAAAATATCTATGACATTGTTTAAAATTCTATCGTGAGCATCATCTGTCTTTTTGAAGTCAGTATCAGAGAGGGTATCCAGCGCCATTGTAAGTGATGACCATTCCCCATATTTATTTTCAGAATACAAATTATTCATTAAACCCTTAACTCCTTATATACATCTAAAACAAAAACTGCTTCTTGGGATGGTACCCCCCCCCGCAGGTTGAAAAGACTGTTTATATGTTTTCTTTTCGCTAGAATTATCCATCAAACCTTCGCCTCAAACTTGCCTTCAATCACTTTGCCATTCCCCGCTAGTGCATCAAGATAGCTGCTCCAGTCCTGCATCATCTTTGTTCTATCATCCATGTAATCTGCTCTATCATAGGCTTGGTCTACTTGGCTCTTTTGAACGTGTGCAAGCTGTCTATCCACCACCTCATGGCGATAGTTAAGCTTTTCTTTAATGGCACTCATAGCCAATGAGCGGAAGCCGTGGCCTGTCATGCGTCCTCTATATCCCATGCCTTTTAAGGCACTCAATATTGTATTATTGCTCATAGGTTGTTTAGGCTTTACAGGGCTAGGGAATACATGAGGCCAATGCCCTGTTAATTCTTTTTGCGCTTTTAATATCTCAATCACTTGGTGACTTAGTGGAACTTTGTGAGGGCGCTTCATTTTCATGCGTTCTGCTGGGATGCTCCATAGGGCGTTGTCAAAATCAATTTCGTTCCATTCAGCATTAATTAGTTCACTGGTTCTAACAAAGGTATGCATAAGCAAATGTATGGCATGGCGGGTTGTAGGATAAAGTCGCGCGTCATTGCGTTCTAATATGCTTAAAAATTCAGGAAGTTCTTCTATAGATATAGCGTTGTAATGATTCTTAATTGCTGGTTCTAGCGCCTTTGATAAACCATAAGTAGGATCACGCTTAATTCTGCCAGTGGCAATGGCATATTGAAATATCTCACCGCATTTTTGTAATTGACGCTTTGCTAGTTCTCTTGCGTTGCGTTTTTCTATTAACCTTACGCAAGCCAATATCATAGGGGCTTCAATCTGACTTATTGGATAAATGCCTAATTGTGGAAAAACATCCGCTTCTAAACGGCCTATTACATTTTTGGCGTATTTCTCACTCCAGCGCGATTCCCTGTTTTTGTACCACTCACGCGCTACAGCCTCAAAAGTGTCTTGCGAATCTGTATGTGCTAATTGCTCACGTTTCTTCTTTTCAATAAGAGGGTCAATCCCTTCCACCAACAAAGACCTAGCATCGTCTTTTTTTTGACGGGCTTTTGCTAAAGATACGTGGGGGTACGCTCCCAGTGCCATAAGTTTTTCTTTTTTATGAAAGTAGTATTTTAAACGCCAATGTTTAGCGCCATTAGGCTTTATAAGAAGAAATAAGCCCTCGCTATCGCCTAGCTTATATACTTTTTCCTTGGGTTTTGCATTCTTGCAGGCTGTATCTGTCAATGGCATTAGGGGTACGCCTCCTTGTGTATCTGCTCTGTACCCCCTAAACGTACCCCTAAAGAGTGCGGTTGTAAATGATTAATAGAGATTGATAAAGATTAGTAAAGGAAATGTATTGCCCAGTGGCTATATGTTTAGCAGTTAATAACGATTGTTAATGAATGGGAAAAACAAGAGTAATGGCGGACAGAGCGGGATTCGAACCCGCGTAGAGTTTGACCCCTAACACGCTTTCCAAGCGTGCGCCTTAAGCCACTCGGCCACCTGTCCAGCTACACTTAATCTTGTGGGTCGGACAATATCCAATAATGGTTGGGCTGACAAGCTTTAAGCGCTAATATGGGGGCAGAAAGTTAATAATATACTTTGATATTTGATAAAAGAATCTAAAATGCTAGTATGTGACAAATAATTACAAAATTTAGGTGTTAATCTTATGGCTGGTGGCGCAAAACTCTTTCTTTTTATACTGTTTCTACCGTTTTTAGCGGCTTTGGGGCACGATATTCATTTAGCTTATTTCTCTGATGATGAAAAAATTCAACAGTTAGAGAATCTAAATATTGATACAAGTTCTTTTCGTATTAGTGATTTGGGATGGGTTTGGACAAACCGCTCTCCAGATTCCTATGAATGGGCACGTCAGAATTTTTCTATTGATACGTGGCAAAATATATTAGACCCAATTTTACAATTACCTACGATGATTGTGGCATTGATTCCTTTCGTCGTTGGTACGCTAATCTTGATGCTGATGTTTGTAATGGGTATTGGCCCTTACAAAGGTATGAGCGGTGGCTCTGCTAAAGGTGAATATAGTGTATTTAAGGGTGAAAAGGCCAATAAACTTAAATATTCTAAGAAATAATTTATTTACAGTAGTGTTTCAGCTGTCTTATTTATAAAATCAAGCTGTTCAGGGTTTGATAGCCTATGATCAGCATCATCTATCAATAATACTTCAACATCACTTCCTGTTATCTTATCTTTAATACGCTCAGCCGTTTGCCAAGGAACATCGGTATCTTTTTTACCTTGAATAAGACGTACAGGTGCTTGAATATCAATATTATCATTAAGTAGGAAGTTATTACGTCCATCTTCGATTAATTTGCGGGTAATAATATAGGGTTGGTCATCATAATCATTTGGTAACTCAAAGTAGCCTTCATTCTTTATTGCGTTTCTTTGATCATCATTCATACCTTCTTCCATCCATATCGTGAAATCAGGTGCAGCGGCTAGACCAATAATTGAGTGTATGTGTTCTGGGCGTTTAATTGCGGCCAGTAAAGAAACCCAACCTCCCATTGAGGAGCCTATTAGCATGATTTTATCAGACGTACAGTTGTCCAATATATCAATGGCATCTTGTGCCCAATCGCTAATACAAGCTTCTTCAAACTTACCTTCAGATCGCCCATGGCCACGATAGTCAAAGCGCATGTACGTTTGTCCACGCTCAAGACACTTGGCTTCTAAATAAGTAGCTTTACTGCCTTCCATATCTGATCTAAACCCACCTAAAAACATTATTGTGGGCAGATTCTTACCTTCATCACTGTTTGGCGTTTGGATATAAGCTAAATTTGGTAAATTTTGACGTTCTAAGTAAGTTATCATCAGTATTTAGTCCTTTTTGATTAACTCTATTCGGCATATGTAATGAAACATGTTAAAAATGGTTATCTTTCATTAAATTAATCTCTTATACAACGAATAACATGACACAGATTGCTTCTCAGAGACAAGAAAACTTGAATATGCCCGTGAATAGGCAGATGCCTGTTAGGCCAGTTATTGTACAAATTATACCCGAACTGGGCCCAGGGGGGGCGGAGCAGGGAACGATCGATATTGCTGGCGAAATTGTTAAATCTGGTGCGCGCTCAATTGTTATTTCAAATGGTGGTCCACGTGCTCATGAATTGGGGCGTGTTGGGGCAGAGCATATTGATCTACCAGTACATAGTAAAAACCCGCTTGTGATGTATCAAAATATAAAAAATCTGCGTAAAATTATTCAAAATAATAATGTAGATATTGTCCATGTGCGCAGTCGTGCACCAGCATGGTCAGCATGGAAAGCATGTGAAAAAACGGATGCCAAATTTATGACGACATGTCATGCGCCTTATAATATTGGCGATAAAAAATTAAAATTATTTTATAATTCTATCATGGCAAAGGGAGAGCGAGTCATTGCTATTTCTAATCATGTTCAAAATTATTTGATTGAAAATTATCAAACTGATCCAAATAGAATTCGTCTTATTCACCGAGGTGTTCAGCTAGATAGATTCCATCCTTCTGTTGTGGCGCCTGCACAACTTATTAATTTATCTAAAGAGTGGCGTGTGCCTGATGATGCTTCTATTGTTATGCTTCCAGGTCGTATTACGCGCTGGAAGGGGCATCACGTGTTAATTGATGCCATGGCCAAGCTTAACAGAAAAGAAATATTTTGTGTTTTAATAGGCTCTGATCAAGGACGAAAAGAATATCGTGAAGAATTAGAAACAGCGATTTCTGAAAAGGGGTTAGAGGGGCAAATACGTATTATAGATCATTGTAATGATATGCCCGCGGCTTACATGATTTCAACTGTTGTTGTTTCGGCATCGATTGATCCTGAAGGATTTGGGCGTATTCCTATTGAAGCGCAAGCGATGGGTCGACCAATTATTGCAACGGATCATGGCGGTGCGCAAGAAACAATTGTAAGAAACGAAACAGGTTGGCTGATACCACCGAATAATTCGACAGCGTTGGCAGAAGCAATTGGGCAAGCAATTGATCTTACGCAACCTCAAAAAGAAATGCTGTCTTATCAATCGATGGAACATATCGCACATAATTTTTCACTTGCCAAAATGGCTGACGAAACGTTGAACGTTTATGCGGAATTGTTGCATGAAAAATATAGAGGCTAGGGTGTTATAATGGATAAAATCCTAGTCATTAAATTAAGCGCATTTGGTGATTTTATTCAGGCTTTAGGGCCTATGAAAGCGATTAAGAATCATCATCCTAATACATCTATTACCTTGCTCACGACCAAGCCGTTTAAGGGATTGGCTGAAAAATCTGGCTATTTTGACGATATAATTTTGGATGAACGCCCCAAATGGTATCAATTTGGGAAATTGCGTGCGCTTAAAAAGATATTTAATGCTGGTAAATTTGGGCGGGTGTATGATCTACAAAATAATGACCGTACAGGACTATATTTTAAGTTATTTACGCCTAAACCAGAATGGATAGGGGCTGCAAAAGGTGCGTCTCATCGAAATACGTCTCCTGAACGTACGGCTGGTTTAGCTTTTAATGGACACGTACAGACGCTTAAACTGGCGGGTGTTACGCCTGTTACCGTTGATACAATGGACTGGATCGAAGGAAATAGTGCAGATTTTGGTGCCAAAGAACCTTATGCGTTGATTGTGTCAGGGTGTGCTCCTCAACACCCTTATAAACGCTGGTCTGCTGAGCATTATGCAGAGCTTTGTCATTATCTAATCGAACAAGGCGTACAGCCTGTTTTGATAGGAACAGAGCAAGAGCGTGATGTAACACAACAAATTGCACAAGCTTGTCCTGATGCACTAGATTTGACAGGTAAAACATCATTGTTTGATATTGTTGTTTTGGCTAAGTCAGCGGAATTGGCGGTTGGTAATGATACAGGCCCGATGCATATGATTGGGCCAACAGGGTGTAAAACGTTGGTTTTATTTTCAGGTAATAGCAATCCAATTCATCACGCACCTTTAGGGGTAGACGTGCGGACTATGCAAAAAGAACCAATCGCTGACATAACGCCTGAAGAAGTCATTCAGAAATTAAATAGTTAATTTTCACTATTTATTGAAATACTAGGCTTTTTAGCTGGCGCTTTGGAAAGCAATATTTGAGCTAATGCGTCAGGTAAAGTTGATATCAACCATGATATAAAATACACAGGCCATGGGAATGCAATGCGTCCTTTGTTATGGTTCAAGCCTTTTTTAATAATTTTGGCGGCTTTGTCCGCGTCCATTTTCATGGGCATGGAAAAATCATTAGCATCCGTAATACGACTCGTTACAAATCCAGGGCAAATGACGTTTATTTCAATATTTTGTTTACTTAATACACCCCGCATGGCTTCACCATAAAAACGTACTGCTCCCTTTGAAGCACTATAGGCGGGAGCACTTGGCCAGCCTCTAAAGCCTGCTAAGGAACTGACGATGGCGATTTGACCTTTAGGTTTATTGTTTGTTGCATTGCGTTTGTTAAGAATAGTTAATATTGGTTCGACGGTATTAAAAACGCCATTAACATTTATATCAAAAATTTGTCTTGCTTCTGAAACTGGCTCTCCTGAAATACGCATACCTGTGCCCCCAGAAATTCCCGCATTGGCTATGACTAAATCTAAAGGGTGCTTATTATTTGCCTCAACAATCCATTCATTCATGGCTTCTGCATTTGTAACATCTACAAGACAGGTATATACCGTGGCACCTCTTGCTCTACATTGATCGGCGATCATTTTAAGGCGTTCTGCGTTACGCCCATTTAAGGTTAAAAAGCTATCTGATGCTGCATAAGATAGGGCTAATGCCTGACCTATGCCGCTTGATGCGCCTGTAATAAGGATAGATTTTGGATTTTCCATGGCTCTCATATTATCAGCCTGTCTATAACGCGTAAACAAGGTTTGCGTCTTTTGAGACTATATGTAGAATGGGGCAAAACAACGAGAGTAAATGTTATGGATGTTACTGGTTTAAAAAGACGAGGTTTGATGTATGTGTTGTCATCACCATCAGGTGCTGGAAAAACAACGATTACACGCGCCCTTTTAAAGCAAAACACTGATCTTATAAACTCTATTTCGGCGACTACACGTCCGCGACGTGCTGGAGAAGTACAGGGCCAAGATTATTACTTCATGGATATCCCAGAATTCAATGCCTTGATTGATGAAGGTGAAATGCTGGAGCATGCAAAAGTATTTGGCAATTATTACGGTACACCTAAAGAGCCCGTTCAAAAGGCTTTAGCGGACGGTAAAGATGTTATCTTTGATATAGATTGGCAGGGCACGCAACAATTGGGTGAAATGGTACGTGATGATTTAGTGACTGTTTTCATTTTACCCCCGTCAGCAAGGGAGCTTGAGCAACGTTTACGTAACCGCTCTAAAGATACATTAGAAACAGAAACACAAATTCGTGATCGCATGGGGAAAGCCAAGGATGAAATTACTCATTATTCAGAATATGATTATGTGTTAATAAACCATGATATTGACAAAGCGATTGAACAAACACAAATGATTTTAAATGCAGAACGTTTAAAACGTCGCCGCAGAACAGGTATGTCTGATTTTGTTAGAGGGCTTCAAGACGGCTTATAATATTGGATCAGTAACTTTTTAATAATTATTAATTTAAACCAATCGTGCTAAATCTATAAATTGCTCAACCGTTAAATTTTCCGCACGTAATTTAGGGTTCAGTCCTAATTCTTCAAAACATTGATTGTAATCTCTTAGAGATGAGCGGATCATTTTTCGTCTTTGCCCAAAGGCCGCCGCTGTTATTTTCTCTAAATTAGAAAAATTAACCTTTTGATCAATCTGTAAATTCTTTGGCTTAAAATGTGCAATAGAAGAAGTAACTTTGGGTGGTGGTGAAAAGGCAGATGCAGGTACATCGAATGATAATCGCGTGTTACACAGCCATTGGGAGAGGACACTGAGGCGTCCGTACGCTTTTGTACTGATATCAGCGGTAATGCGTTGAACGACTTCTTTTTGAAACATGAGTGTCATGGAGCGATAGCTATCGTGATCTTGGCTGAGTTGTTTGAGCCAGTTTATTAAAAGTGGCGTGGCTATATTATAAGGAAGATTGGCGACAATCGCTCTGGGTCCTTCTGCTAATGTGCAAAGATCAACGTTTAATGCATCGCCGTGGATTAGTTCTAAACGATCGCCGACACATTCTTTTAGGCTCTGTAGGGCCTTAATCGCTCTCGGATCATACTCGATTGCGATAACTTTTTTGACGTTTGTTGATAACAATGACCGAGTTAAGCCTCCAGGGCCGGGGCCAATTTCAAAGACAGTACAATCTTTAAGATCGCCCGCAGCACGGGCGATCTTATCGGTTAAATTGAGATCAAGTAAGAAGTTTTGGCCAAGTTTTTTTTCTGCGCGCAGATCATGGTTGCTGATAATCTCGCGTAAAGGCGGCAATTGGGATAGATCAGTCGCCGTCATAATCGTACGTCTTTTCTATTTCTATATACGGTTGTCAATGAAGGCCGCAGATTTGATATCTGATAAATATTTCTGTTGTAACGAATCGAGTCGCCCAAGACCAATTTGGTTTAAAACATCATCTTCGGAAGGTAATGATTCCTCAGAGACTACACGTTTTTGTTGCAGCAATATTAAATGATATACATCATCTTGGATGATTGGTTGGCTTATTTGCCCGTCTTGTAAATTCAAAATTTGGCTTGCAAAATCTGATGGCAATTCGGCTTCATATAACCATCCTAACATACCGCCTTTGGCCGCCGCTGGTCCTCTGGAGAATTGAGAAGCAATAACTTGTAAAGGCGTACGCTTGGACTGTACCTCTTGAATGATTTGTTGTGAAAGTTGTGCTAATTGCCTTTTTTCTTCTTCGGTTTCGAAGGGGAGAGATATTTTTCCGATAAGGTATTGTGTTTTACCAACATTCTCACGAAGGCGCTCGAGGCGAGCATTAATATCATTTTCACTCACATCTACTTGTGGGCGTAAAACTTGGGCAATGACTTTTGACCAAGCAACTTGTGCTTTAATTTGTGCAAGCAATGTGGCTTTAGGGATGCCTTGTTGTTTAATCATCGCTGTAAATTCTTCAGAAGTTAGGTTATTTTGCTCGGCTAAAGTTTGGAAGCCGTTCTGTACGTCTTCTTCTGTTACTTCAATATTTTGACGTTTAGCTTCCTGAAGCTTCAATTGTTCTTCTATTAAACTGTTTAACGCTTGGTTCTTAACTTTATCACGGTTTGGTTTAGTGTTTTGTTGGCCTGAGGATATAAGCAATAATTCTGAGCGATAAAGTAAATCAATAGCTGAGATAGCTTCATCGTTGACGACACTAACGATAGAGAAGTTTTCAGCTGCAGACATCTTGGGGCTTGCGACTATGCTGGCCATCAATAATGTAAGCGCGAGGAAAGGAATATAAAGTTTTTTCATCATTTATTTTTATTCTGTAATTATGTCGACTTTATGTGATTTGGTTGGTCATTATTGGGACGATTATAGAGCGAATGGTCTTCATTATGAAATTATTATTAAAGCTTTTCAACAAAGCTGTCTAATACGCGTTTTTGTCCAGACTTACTGAAGTTAATGTCTAATTTCTGTCCTTCTATATGAATGATCGTTCCTTCACCAAATTTAGCGTGCATGACGCGGTCACCGCGGTTAAAGGTGCCTTCAATAATGACTGTTTCTGATCTGGCGGAAACTGAGCGTGTTTTATTATAACTGGGCGCTGAAGAATCCCAATGTTCTGAACGGCCAGGCGTGTAAAGACCCGTTTCTGTCTCTATTTCAATATGCTCTTTTGGTAACTCTTCAACGAATCGGGAAGGGATAGAGCTTACTAGACTGCCATACATGTATCGGCTACCAACATAGGAAATATAGGTTTTTTTACGTGCGCGGGTGATTCCTACATAGGCAAGGCGGCGCTCTTCTTCTAAGCCTTTGACACCGCTTTCATCCATGGAACGTTGGGAGGGGAATAAACCGTCTTCCCAGCCAGGTAAAAATACGGCATCAAATTCTAGCCCTTTTGCGCCGTGTAAGGTCATAAGCGTAATATAATCGCCTGTGTTTTTATTCTGGTTATCAAGCACAAGGGCAATATGCTCTAAGAATTGCTGTAAATCTTCGAAATCTTCCATAGAGGCGATTAATTCTTTTAAGTTTTCCAAGCGCCCAGGAGCATCAGGCGATTTATCAGCCTTCCACATCGCGGTGTAGCCAGATTCATCTAAGATTGTTGTCGCCAATTCGCTATGATGTGTTGAGCTAACAAGTGATTTCCATCGTTCAAAATCATCCATTAATTTCATCAAAGTACTTTTAACTTTCGGGCGTAATTCCTCTGTCTGTGTTAAGTCATAAATTGATTGATATAGGCTGATATTTTTTGCGCGTGCATGAGTATAGAGCGTTTGAATAGTAGCATCACCTAGTCCACGTTTTGGTTTGTTAATAATACGCTCTAATGCCAAATCATCATGACTTTGCATGGTCACTCGTAAGTAAGCTAGTGCATCACGGATTTCTTGACGCTCATAGAAGCGGGGGCCACCAATTACTTTGTAAGAAATTCCCAACTGTATAAAGCGTTCTTCAAAAGCGCGCATTTGAAAGCTGGTTCTAACTAATACAGCCATTTGTGAGAGTGACCAGCCCTTCGTTTGTAAAGCTTCAACCTCTTCACAAACCCAACGTGCCTCGGCGTTACTATCCCAAAGGCCACGGACGGTAACTTTTTCGCCATCACCTCTACTGGTAAATAATTCTTTTCCTAATCGGTTTCCATTATTGCCTATTACGCCATTTGCAGCAGATAATATATGACCTGTGGAGCGATAATTTTCTTCTAGCCTGATCATCTTTGCGCCAGGGAAATCTTTTTCAAAGCGCAAAATATTATCAACTTCGGCGCCACGCCAGCCATAGATAGATTGGTCATCATCACCCACACAACAAATGTTATTTGATTGTTGAACAAGCAATCTTAGCCATAAATATTGCGCCACGTTTGTATCTTGATATTCATCTACCAAAAGATATTTGAAGCGTCTGTGGTAATCTTCTAAAATATCAGCATTGGCTGGATCTTTGAAAATGGTAATCATATGTAGAAGTAAGTCACCAAAATCACAGGCGTTTAAAGTTTTTAATCTTTGTTGGTAAGTGGCATATAACTGAACAGCTTTACCATCTGCTAAATCTCCACTTTCATCTGACTTTAAATCTGACGGTATTTTACCTTTATCTTTCCAGGAACTAATTTTCATGGCTAAAGCTTTAGGTGGATTTTTCTTTATATCCATGCCTTCCGCTTCCATGAGCTGTTTTGCTAAGCGTACTTGGTCATCAGAGTCTAAAATAGTGTAGTTTGAATCAAGCCCAACACGATCTGCATGGCGACGTAACATACGGGCCGCGAGAGAGTGGAACGTGCCCAGCCACCAACCTTCAACAGGTACACCGCCCATTAAATGACTCACACGCTCTTTCATTTCTTGAGCGGCTTTGTTTGTAAAGGTTACAGCTAATATCTGTCCAGGGAAGGCGGTATTTGACTTGAGTAAGTAGGCTAGACGTGTGGTTAGAACACGCGTTTTTCCTGTGCCAGCACCGGCTAAAACCAGAACAGGCCCATTAAGCGTTTCGACAGCTTCTTTTTGGGATGGGTTTAATCCGTCAAACAACCCTGTTTCAGGTGTTGTTTCAGGTTCTTCAATATCAAACATTTCACTATCCATCATCATGGTAATAGTGATAAAGGGCTAGAGCGCTTGGCGCAATACATGATTATAGATATTTATTTTTCTTCGTGCGGTGTAGGGGCCGTCGTTACTTGATTACGTCCCTTATGCTTAGAGGCATATAACGCTTTATCTGCGCGTCTGATTAAATCATCAGGGTCTTCTGATCCATAAAATTGCGCGACGCCCAAGGAAATAGTTATCTGTCCAAGATTTTCACCCGTTGAACGGTTGATGACTTCTTTTTTCTCAACGGCTTTTCTTAAGTTATTAGCCAAAGCTGTTGCCGCGTTTTCGTTTGTATCTGGTAGAATAAGGGCAAATTCTTCACCACCATAACGCGCTGCCATATCCTGCCCTTTAACTTCATTCACTAGTGTTAATGAGACAAGACGCAATACTTGATCACCAACTTGGTGGCCGTACGTGTCATTAAATGTTTTGAAATGGTCAATATCAATCATGATGAGAGAGAATATATCGCCCGTTTTTTTGCTTTCGCGCGCAAGTCGCTGAATTTGTTCATCAAAGGATTTACGGTTGGCTAAACCTGTTAAACCGTCAGTCACAGCCTCACGACGGATCAGTTCCATATCACGTTTGATGTCGTTCATCACAAGAGATGATTGATTTAAACGTTTTTCAAGCTCGGCGTTATACTGCATCATACGACCAGTTTCCCTGACAACTTCAGCTAGAATTTCTTTGACATCGTCAGGTGCGGCTGTTTCAGCAATTCTATTGTTTACGCCATTTAATTTAATGGTGAATTCTTTGGTATTGCTCTTAACATTATCCATCAAGCCAGAGACATCTTGTAGTGCCATCTGGATTTTATCGCCAGCACGTTGATATGTTTCGCGGTTGTGACCGTTGTTGATATATTTTTCGTATAGATCTTGGCAATCTTGATGCGTGATCTCGCCTTTATCTAGGCTAATTTCATTAATTTCACTGCGTAAACGTGGATTAGCATTTGCGTAATAGACATACCAA
Source organism: Alphaproteobacteria bacterium (assembly GCA_018608245.1). Lineage (GTDB taxonomy): Bacteria > Pseudomonadota > Alphaproteobacteria > Micavibrionales > Micavibrionaceae. The sequence goes on from JABAZY010000029.1 coordinate 12,463, forward strand.
ACTTCAAAATTCTGAGGCACAGGAGGCACTTTATCACCACGCAGGCGATTGATGGCTTGCGAAGCAAAATTATCAGCGACATCAATATCGTGTCCGTAAAAATCTGTACCTATTGCCATCGTTCAATAATCCTAAAACGTTTAATTTCTAATAAATATTATATGTTAATCCAGTTTAGTGCTACTCAAGAAATAAATTATATCCATTTTGTTGTAGGGTCAAATTTTTGCGCTGGTGCATTTTTAAGTGCTTCGGCCACATCTTCAACGCTATCAACAGTTAGAAACATGTCTAAATCTTCTTTGCGCATAAAACCAATATCAGCGATATGGCTAATAGCTTCTAACATTTTGGTCCAGTAACCATCAATATTGACGATAACAATAGGCTTGTCATGAAGGCCTAGTTGTTTCCATGTTAGTAGCTCAAATAATTCGTCTAATGTACCTAACCCACCAGCAAGTACAATAAAAGCATCGGAACGATCAACCATCATTTGTTTGCGGATGTGCATGGTATCAACAACATGCAACTCCGTTAAATCTTCATGCTGTACTTCACGCTCTTGTATGTGTTCTGGGATGATGCCAATAACGGGAGCGCCGTTTTTAAGAGCAGAATCGGCAACTAAGCCCATTAAACCAACACGACCACCGCCGTATACAACACCCCATTTTTCTGCGGCAATTGATTCACCTAATTTCGTGGCAGCTGTTTTATAAACGTCATCAACATTCGAAGATGACCCACAATACACACATACATTTTTAATATCTAACATTCTAATTTCTTTACTTATTTTATGATTATTATTTTTTACCAGCTGTTTTCATATCAGTTACACGGGTATTATCAAGTGTAAACTCTTTTCCTGACCATGATATTGTTTTATCTGCACAGCCTATGGCAGATACTTTTAGCTGTTTTGTACAAGTTTTGATGTTTTGAACGTCTGGATGTGCTTCCTCAAGCGTTGCGACCGAAATTTGATCGTTACATATGTTTTCTGGACCTTTGACATCAGATATTAAAAAGCTAAATTTTGTGATTTCTGGACGTCCAATAGGTGGGTTATCTGCAATAGCGATTATAAGTGTTTTTTTATAGATACTGTGCGCTTTATCGACATTAGAATCAGTTTTAATGCCCCACATCACATATTCATCTTGAGTATCGCAGTTAAGCTCTAAGCGTTGACGGTCACCATAATTCCAGAAAACATCCTTATTTTCTTTTGAAACTACATTCATCCATCTGGGGAAAGAGCCGAATTCACGCTGGCCTGAAGGATTATTAACCCCTGTTAATGTCACACTCAATAAATCCGCACGGTCATCTGTTACGCGTGCCATACATGAAAGTTCGTTAATGTTTTTAAGGGTGACAACATCAGAGCGTTGTGCTTCCCACATACATTCTGAATCACGGTAAACAAGCCATGTGTTCTGTAATTCCTTCAATTCTGACCGCTGTTCGCCATTCATATCTTGTTCAAGATTCTTATAAACAAGATTTAAACGTTCTTGCGCGTCGGTTAGATGGTCTTTTAAACATTTAACGGTACTAGCCGTGCTGTCTGCTTGATCGCAATAATTTCCATGACCTTGGCTAAAGGCTACAGATGGCATCAAGATAAGACATAAAAAAGAAGTTAAGCAAAAGATACGCATGGGGGGATATTCCGATTACCAATGAAGGGATGTAATAGACTAGACATGCCGAAGCATCACTAATTTATCAGAAATTTCCTAAATATCAAAGGGGGTTATGCGTTTAAAGTTGGGCCGTCATTTATACTATATGTAGTATCCCAATCTTTTTTGACTGGAGGCTGTTGATCTGGCACTTGAGGAACAGGTTGGAAGGCTTCCATAGCGGCTACATCATGCGTATTGGTAAAAGTATTTTCAATTGCGGCAACTCCTACATCAAATAAATCACATACAGGACTGCTTTGAAGATTCAAGCTTGCATTTTCCGCGTTATATCCTACATCTGTGCCTGTTATAACTGTGGTTATACCAGCGTCATTTGTCATTTCTGCTGTGACTATTGTACCTGGTTGCTGAGGTGCAACGTTGTTAAATGCTACAACGGGCTCTATTGGTTCTATTGGCGTTGCCTCTGCTTGGAAAGTGATCGGGCCGTCAACACCTGGGTGTGTGATAGCTGGCACTGGTTCTTGTGGCGCAGTAGCTACTGCAAATTGTTCTCCCATGAGAGGGGCATTAATAACTGCTGGTGTTTCAATAACTGGCTCGTTAGCGGCAACACTAAAATCAGTTCCTAATTGAACTGGCACAGCTGCAACAGGAGTTATCTGTACCTCTTCAGACACATATTCTGGCGCTCCTACTATGTTTGCGTCACCTGCCATTACTCATTAACCCCAATTCGTTTCGGTTGATTCTTCTTCTCTTACTTTTGTTGTATATCCTTTAGGACCCTGTTCTGGTCTGTTATTGGCCAATTGCATGCCACCGCCACCGCCTGGGGCAAAACCCACATTTGGTGCAGCTGCTAATTCTGATTTCGCTTGCATAGCATTACCCAATTTCTGTTGAACACATAAATTCAATGAGCGACATAATTGGATACTTACACCAACTGTTGTTTCCACATCGGCCGCTGTTGTAGTAAATGCTTCATTAAGGCCTGAATTCGCTAGACTGGTACCTGTGTTATGTATTGCATAATTTGGAGAGTAGTCGCCTGTAGTTCTTATTTCCCTACCGGTATCAGCCATTTCAACTGAATGGCTACTATTAACACCCGCATTATAAATTGTCTCTTTACCTCTAGTTTCCAATGTTTCGCTGTCACCAAAAGTACCTGGGTCTGATTTTCTATCATCAAAAACTTCTAACCCGATCTTGGCAACTTTTAGTCCAGCTCCAATTGCAGAGGCACCTTCTATTAGATCTACTTTAAAAGCATCGCCTGAATCTTCTTGCTCTTGCCCTGATTCTTTTCTGGCTATTTCTTGTCTTTGACCCTCTCTATCACCTTCAGCTTTTTGCGCGCCATCAGCTTTGATAGCCATTTCACGCTTATCAGTTTCATACATTTCACCGCTATATTTTCTAACGGCTTCGTCTGCTTCTGCTAAAGTGTTGTAAGTCACGATTTATATTACCTTTATCTTTTGTTTAACTTTTCCATCATAATGGATATTGGTTAATAACCATTTAATGCCATAATAATTTTATCCGTTTGGCCTAACTATACGTAATTACATTAAAATTAGGCTTTTACTCTATTATTAGAATATCGCACTTGAGGGTTGAAAAACAAATTTCTGGAGCTTTATATATAGGGAAGTAATTTTAAAAATAAATTAATAAGTAAAATCAATATGTTATAGTATTTTACGGTAACTTAACGCTTCAGCAATGTGATTGTCAGTAATTTGCTCAGAAGCATGGTCTAAATCGGCTATTGTACGTGCAACGCGAATCAGACGGAAATAAGCTCTTGCGGAAAGTTGCATATGTTCAGCGGCTTTATCCAGCAAGCTTTTGGCACTTGGTTCTAATATCATGGTTTGTTCTAGGATATCACCAGAAGCGTGCGCATTAACGTTAATCATTTGTGAAACATTCTCATTAAACGCTTCGAATCGCTTCTCTTGTATCTGCCATGCCTTCAATATACGTTGAGCGACATCTGCTGAACTTTCGCCCTTTGGCTGATTTAAATCGCTAATGGAAACATCGGGCACTTCTATTTTGATATCAATCCTGTCTAATAAAGGACCAGAAAGCTTCGTTTGATAATCTGAACCGCATCTAGGGGCTTTGCTACATTCTGAATCGGCGACGCCTAAATACCCACATCGACAAGGATTCATGGCAGCGATTAATTGGAATCGTGCTGGGTAAGACACATGGTGATTTGCGCGCGCGACTAAGGTTTGACCTGTCTCTAACGGTTGGCGTAAGGATTCTAATGCGCTACGCGAAAATTCAGACAATTCATCAAGAAATAAAATACCGTGATGGGCAAGTGATATTTCCCCTGGTTTAACTTTATGCCCCCCACCAATGAGCGCAGGTAGTGAGGCAGAATGATGTGGGTCACGATAGGGACGCGTTTTCATTAATCCACCACCTTCTAAGGTGCCTGAGAGCGAGTGGATCATTGAAATTTCAAGCGCTTCACGTGGGGTGAGGGGAGGCAATATTCCCGGTAAGCAACTAGCCAACATAGATTTTCCAGACCCAGGTGGCCCTACCATCAGCATATTATGGCCACCAGCCGCTGCTATTTCTAAAGCACGTTTGGCTGTTTCTTGTCCCTTAACGTTGGCAAGGTCAGGGATTCTGGCTTGTACGTTATCGGCAATTTTGCCTTCGGGACGGCTTAATACTTGTGTGCCTTTAATGTGATTAATTAGTTGTAGTAAATTTGAAGGCGCTAAAATTTGTAAATTGTCACCTGCCCAAGCCGCCTCACCACCACAATCATACGGACAGATTAGACTGTTATCATTGGTCGCAGCGTGAATAGCGGCGGGAAGTACACCCATGACAGAGCGAATGCCTGCATCTAAGGAAAGTTCACCTAGCACGACGTAGCCTTCTAATTCTGTTTTTGAGACAACTTCCATGGCGGCAAGCAGACCAAGCGCAATCGGCAGATCATAATGGCTACCTTCTTTATTAACATCTGCTGGGGCCAAATTAACGGTTAAACGTTTAGGGGGCAGGGCAATACCAAGCGCATGAAGCGCCGCACGTACGCGTTCTTTACTCTCGGCAACGGCCTTATCAGGCAAGCCAACAATCGTAAAGGCAGGAAGGCCATTAGAAATTTGCACCTGTACATCAACAGGGCGAACATCCACGCCTTGGAAAGCAATCGTATTAATCTTAGCTGTCATTTAAAAACTTCCTGTCTCTATTAACCCACTCATACCATGAGAACAAACAGGAAACAATCTTTTTTGTTCAATCGTTTAACTCATTCGCTTTATTAACTTTTTGTTCATTTTACTTTAACGGGTTCTTTAGAGTTTTGCGTTAATAATGGGGAAAGTTTGGTTCTAAACGTTCAACTTAAAACACTTAAAACCAGCTTCAAGTAAAGATTATAGAGAGTTATTCTCACAAGATTTAGGAATGAATAAAATGTTTAATAATGTAACCAAAGATCAAATTGATCTTCTTCATCGTGAATTAATTGTACCTATTGCTGTAGCAGATATTGCGACATATGACCTCAATATTGAGCCTGATATGCAGTATGGGCTTCACATGGCGTTAAGTGAGATTGATCCTGATTCAGCCCTACTGGCGATTGCTTTATGCGTTCCTTTTTTAACAAACAAAATTTTGGATGAATATCCAATTGCTTCTGTTTTAAAACATGAAGCACAAAATATTATTGGTGATTATGGCCCAGACTGGATTCATTTTCATCATAACCCACCAATGTCGGAAGAGGGTTTGCAAGAATTAATGCGTACCGTGCCAGAAGATTTAGAGGCATTGGCGGATTTATTGGACGCACTTTGTGCGGATATTGATGATACAGAATCAACATTGGTTATTTTAGCTAATTTACTGTCTATTCAGGCACGCGCACACATGGAAATTGCTAGTTTTATTCTGGAAGAAATGAAGCGCACACAGATCATTGGTCAAATTCCAAGAGATGATGTTTCTTATGACACACAACAAATTCAAAAAAATGCAGCGACAGGGGATAATATTATTT
>JABAZY010000054.1 GCA_018608245.1 Alphaproteobacteria bacterium
TAGTTATCTGTGATTCCAGTGTATTGCGCGTAACGGTTGCGGTGCGCTCGGCCATAGGGCTCTCCAAATCAGAACAATTAAGGCAACATTATAAGCGTAAAACGATCTATTTTTACAATTTAGTTGTAGATATAAGCCAGTTTACTAATATCTCTATTTAACTATATTGTATATAATCGGTCGAATGAGTATTTCAAAGACAACTACAGCACTTTTACTTAGCCTTTTATTAGCGCTAAGTACTACTGCGTCTGTTGCTCACAATCTTTATTATCATGATGCCAATATTCACCAAAACGATGTTTCTAATCAATTTGTGGATTATGGGCATGTGGATCATGAGAGCCATGATGGGCATGATGAGAGTGGCTGTGTATTTACAGTTATTCAGTACTCTGAATCCTTATTAACTCATGAAATCCCTGCTGTTTCTGTACCTGTTTTTGGCAGTAAAAAGCTTACCCCTAGTATTTCTTCGCAATCCCGACAACCGGATAACGGTTTCTTTGCTAGAGCACCCCCTACCAGCGTCTAAAATCTCAAATTTTTGATTAAATCTTTCGCGCACTGTTTTTCAGTGGGCTTTTTTATATTTTTAAGAGACGCTAGTTATGAAAAAAATTAATTTTATTGGGCTACCCCTTTTAGCCCTAACTACTTTTGCCAACATTAGTTTGGCAAATGACCTTGAGGAAGTTGTTGTGACTTCTTCATTGATCGACGCTTCGGCCAGTGATATTTCAAACCCTATTCATGTTATGAATGGCCAGTCCATTAGCGATGACGCTTCACAAAGCCTAGGTAGCATTATCGATGGCTTGGTAGGTGTGTCTACCAGTGATTTTGGTGCCGGTGTTGGCCAGCCAGTTATTCGAGGTCTTGGCGGCAGCAGAGTTAAGGTACTTAACAACGGGAAAGTTGTACGTGATGTTTCGGCATTGGGCCCAGACCACCTTAATCAAATCGATTTAGGGCATCTTGAGCAGGTAGAAATTGTTCGTGGACCCTCATCTTTACTCTATGCCAATGGTGCGGTCGGCGGTATTGTAAATATTGTTGATAATACTATTGCTAAGCAAGATATTACCGATGCCAAATTTGAAATTGGCGCTGGTTATGAGGACGGCAATACGGGTAATACCGGCACTGCCAGCTACCAAGGTAATGTTAACGGTATTAACCTGACCTCTAGTATTCAGTACTCAAATTTAGATGTCTATGCTATCCCTGAGCATGCGCTTCATCACGATGAAGAACATGATGATCATGGTCATGAAGCTGAAGAAGACCCAACATCACTTAAAGACTCAGATTTTGCCAACTTTAGCGCCAAAATTGGTTTATCTAAGGTAGCTGATTGGGGTTATGCTGGGGTTTCTGTAGCAGATTCTAATACCACCTATGGTATTCCATTTCATGGTGAACATTTTGAATGTGAAAAAGCTTCAGATATATGCATACAAGAGTTACATGAAGGGAAAATTGAATATGTTCATGTTGAACCTTTTGATGCTGATGACGATCATTGTGTTAATAACCCCGAATGTATCTTAGACACAAAAAATCAATTACGTGAGCCGATTCACGAAGAAGAAGAGCGTATCTTTACTCGCGTAGACTCTAAAACAGTGACCTTTGAAGGCCTGTATAACTTTAATGGCGGTCTTGTTAATAGCGCTGAATACTCTATTCGAGACACTGACTACGTGCATGTTGAAGCTCATGCAGAGCTTGGCGGCCATGACCACCCTGAAGAAGAAGAGCATGAAGGACATGGACCAACAACCTTCTCAAATCAGTCAACTGAATTAGCCGTAAAATTTGATATTGGCGATGAATCAATGGGTCAAAAAATTGCCCTGAACATTGCTCAAGAAGAGATAGCTATTTTTGCTGATCATGGAGATGAAGACAAAGTTGAAGTTGAAGGTGAAGGTGAAGACGAACATCACGGTGAGAGCTATCTAGAACCTACTCAATCAGATGAGTTAACACTAGGCTACTACATCAGCAATCAACTGGATTTTGCGCACATTGATTTTGGTGTTAGATATGATCGAATTGATCGCGAAACAGAAGATGGTCACAAATACGACGACAGCCTATTAAGCTTCTCCTTTGCCGCTAGTAAACAGCTTTCTGACAATCTAGGCGTTAGCCTTGGCTTATCAAGTGTTGAGAAAGCACCGTCTGCGATGGAGTTATTTGTAGATGGTGATCATATGGTGACTCAGCTACATGAAGTGGGTGATGACAGCCTAACTGCAGAGAAAGCTAATAATATTGACCTAACTTTTAATACAGCTGCATCAGGTTTTGATGTTGAATTAAGCCTGTTTAAAAACAGTATCTCTGATTTTATTTACCTGAATAAAACTGGTGAGTTCAATGAGACGGCTGATGTTTTGGATGATCTTGAACTTGAGATAGCAGAATATATGCAGCAAGACGCAACCTTTGAAGGCTATGAGCTACAAATTAGTCGTTCCATTAATCTTGCCAATGGTAGCCTAGTGGCATCTTTAGGCAGAGACTCTGTTGATGCTCAGTTTGATCAGGGTGGCTATATTCCGCGCACAGTGCCTACGCGCAATCTTGTTGGCCTAAACTACAGTGGTAATGATGGTC
>JABAZY010000065.1 GCA_018608245.1 Alphaproteobacteria bacterium
ACTATGTCGCGCTTGCAAAGTCTAGTGGCGTAACATGCGGCGTGAAGCCAAAGCCCGTCGTTGTTGCCAAAGCTCCAACATGTGAGGATGATCCAACCAAATGTTCTGTGATTGAGCTTTGCCAACAGGCTACCGGAATGAATACCTCAGGAGAAAAATTCTGGCGCATGGATGCAGCGTTGCAGGCGTATGTAGACACCGCGAAATCCACGGGGGTGACTTGTGGAGTTGTATCCAAGGTTATTGAGACCGCCAAATTGGAGACATGTGAAAACACCCCCTCCAAATGCTCACTCGCAGAGTTATGCCAGCGTGCCATTTCATTTGAAACTGGCAAGCTAGGTTGGACTACGACAATAAATGGTGCGCCGTATGTTCAATTTGCGAAGAACTCTGGAATGACCTGCGGCGTCCAGGAAAACCTTGTGGCGGCTGTACCCGAACAAAAACAAGTTGAGCCCCCTGCTCCTAAGAAGGTGCTCAAGTATACCAATCGCAAAGCCCTGGTAATTGGCAATGCAAACTATGTGGATCAGACACCGCTCAAGAACCCTATCAATGACGCTAAGGCCGTGGCAGCTAAGTTGGAACAGATCGGCTTTGAGGTCACATACAAAGAAAATCTGGAGTATCGGGAGTTTGGGCGGACACTTGGGGACTTTGAACGCGAGGTAGCGAGTTCAGATGTAAGTTTAATTTATTATGCGGGCCATGGGATAGAGGTGGATAGTGTGAACTATCTCATACCTGTTGATGCAGAACTCAGCAATCCAAGTGACGTTAAATTTGAAACAGTCATGCTTGAGGATGCTGTGAGGGCATCGCTCAATACAGAAAAGCTCTCGATGGTTTTGGTGGATGCCTGCCGCGACAACCCCTTTGCTAAATCGATGATTGGAGGTAGCAGATCGGTGGGACGGGGTTTGTCCATTGTAGATGCGCAACCTGGTAAAATTGACCAAATCATCAGCTTTGCTGCAGAAAGTGGGGAAGTCGCTGAGGATGGTACTGGTAATAATAGCCCCTACGCAACGTCCCTTCTCGAACTGTTGGACGAGCCCAACTTAGAAGTCGGAAAGTTATTTAGAAAACTAGGTGATAACGTGGAACGCATGACAAACGGCAAACAAATACCCGTTACGCGAAACCGGCTATCGGGCGAAGATATATATCTGGTGGTTGAGTAATGGCCTCTATTTTTTTAAGATACTTATGCCTGATGCTCGTATTAAGCCTGGGTTCACTGTACTTTTATGCGGCGAGCGTGGACATCAAAGTATTTAAAAGTCCTACTGGTGGATTTTTGGAATTCCTCCAAATCTGGTCAGGGATCATGGCATTCGTCGCGATGACTGTAAGCCTGTTACTTTCAACCAAGCTCCGCTTAATAAATAACGTTTTTGGTGGTCTAGATAAATCCTATTGGATTCACAAACTTAATGGCTATTTCATCGCTCTCCTTGTCCTAATTCACTTCACAAAAGTATCGGGCACATTCGAGAAAAATGAATTATTTGTTTCAACTCTGCATCGAGAAGCAACAAATCTAGGTAATATATTGTTTTGGATGATTATCATCTTGATAGCAGCAACTATCATAAAGAAAATTGGCAAAAAGACGCTCCTATCATATGGAGCTTGGAAGATATCGCATAAACTTTTCATCGCCGTATATTTGGGTGTTTCATTTCACTTTTGGGCAATTAATAAGCCCTATGCCGGCGGTTCGAGCATAGATAATTTCATGATTATTACGGCAATCGTCGGATTAGTTAGCCTTTTTTATAGAGGCTTTAGTACTATTCACTATTTCGATTACAAAATTTCAGAAATAGAGTCTAACGACGAGGTTACAAAGCTCGTAATCTCACCAGTTGGCAGAAAAAAATTAACCCCCAAGCCAGGTCAGTTTGCATTTTTATCTTTCCCAAAAGTTGCTGGTAAGGAAGAAAAGCATCCGTTTACAATCGCAAAATCTGACGCAGGCGGAAATTTGACGTTTTATATAAAATCAGCTGGGGATTTTACGTCATCGCTAGATGAACACCTAAATCAGGACGCAAAAGTTCGCGTTGAAGGCCCACATGGTAAATTTTTCTTTGCTAAGAAAAGTGGCAGACCGAGCCTTTGGATCGCAGGTGGTATCGGAATAACGCCTTTCATCGCGTTCGCGTCATCCAATCATACACAAACTATGCAATCTTCATTGCTGTACGTAGTGAAATCACGCAATCAAGCATTGGAAGTCGATACTTTTTCAAAATTGGCTGAAGCAAACAAAGAATTTAATTTCAATGTCATTGCAACCAGTGAAGACGGCAGGCCAACTGGAAGTACAATTTCCAGCCTTATCCCAGCGGATTGCAAAGAAGTTGACATCTATTTTTGCGGCCCAACCAGCTTACGTAAATCTATTGTTGAACATCTGCGAGCCGCTAATATCAAAATTAACAAAATGAAATATGAGGTCTTTGCGTTTCGATGATAAAAGTGAACTTAAAAACATTCAGTTTTTCGATCCTGAAAACATTTGGACTTTTGGCTCTTACGCTGAAAGCCCCAATGGTTCATGCGGAATACCAGCCAAACATCACAAATGGAGAGAAGTATTACAAG
>JABAZY010000037.1 GCA_018608245.1 Alphaproteobacteria bacterium
GGCTCTGGGAAATCCTCGCTCGCCTTTGATACCATCTATGCCGAAGGGCAACGCCGCTACGTCGAGAGCCTCTCCGCCTACGCCCGCCAATTCCTTGAGATGATGCAAAAGCCTGATGTAGATAGCATCGAGGGACTATCCCCCGCCATCTCCATCGAACAAAAAACCACCAGCCGTAACCCGCGTTCAACGGTCGGAACAGTAACAGAAATCAACGATTACATGCGTCTATTATGGGCGCGTATCGGTGTGCCCTATTCCCCCGCCACAGGCAAACCCATCGAAAGCCAGAGCGTCACCCAAATCGTTGACCGCATCATGGACATGCCAGAGAAAACCAAACTCTACATCCTCGCCCCCATCGTCCGTGGACGCAAAGGCGAATACCGAAAAGAATTCAAAGAGTTACAGGCAAAAGGTTTCCAACGCGTTAAAGTTGATGGCGAGCTATACGAGATTGACGAGCTCCCCGCCCTCAACAAAAAACTAAAACATGATATCGAAGTCGTTGTTGACCGTGTTGTTTTACGCGAAGATGTCCGCACCCGCCTCGCCGACTCCGTTGAAACCGCTGTAAAGCTTGCCGATGGCTTGTGCATCATTGAGGACGCGACCTCCGCCGAACAAACTTTATATTCCGAGAAATTCGCCTGCCCAATATCTGGCTTTACCCTACCTGATATTGAGCCACGCTTATTCTCGTTCAACTCACCCCACGGCGCATGCCCCACTTGCGACGGCTTGGGCGAGAAAATGCTCACGGATGAAAGTTTAATTGTCCCCGACTCATCAAAATCAATCGACAAAGGTGCAGTAGAGCCTTGGTCAAAAAACTTCGCGCCCTTCTATATGCAAGCCATGCAATCCGTTGCCGATCATTACGGCTTCAAAACCACCACCGCTTGGTCAAAAATGAAGCAAGAGCATAAGGACATTATCCTTTATGGTTCAGGCGATACAGCCATCAAAACCACCTACCACAGCAAAAGCGAAAGCACGTGGAAATCAAACAAACCATTCGAAGGTGTGATCCCAAACATTGAACGCCGTATGTTGGAAACCGACAGCAACTCCATGCGCGAAGGCCTTTCGCAATACCAAACTAGCGCACCGTGCGAAGCTTGTTCAGGTTACCGTCTGAAGAAAGAAGCGCTCTGCGTAAAAATCAACGGCAACCACATCGCCGAGATTTCAAATCTTTCCATAGAAGACGCCGATAAGTGGTTCAGAACATTAAACAAAAAGATCACCAAACAGCATTTAGAAATTGGTCAAACAATCCTAAAAGAAATCAACGAGCGCCTAACCTTCTTAATGAATGTCGGCCTAGATTACCTCTCTTTATCCCGCTCATCAGCCACATTATCAGGTGGCGAGAGCCAACGTATTCGTCTAGCTTCCCAAATTGGCTCAGGCCTAACAGGCGTGCTTTATGTTTTGGACGAACCGTCCATCGGTCTTCACCAACGCGACAATAACCGCCTTCTAGAAACCCTCCGCCACTTACGCGATTTAGGGAACACCGTGCTTGTCGTTGAACATGACGAAGACGCCATCCGTAGCGCTGATTACCTCATCGACATCGGCCCAGGCGCTGGTGTCCACGGCGGTGAAATCATCGCCGCAGGCACCCCCGATAAAGTCATGAAATGCAAAAAAAGCCTGACCGCTGACTACCTAACAGGCAAGCGCGAAATCCCAATCCCAGACAAACGCCGTAAAGGCAAAAAGGGCGAAAAACTAAAAGTCATCGGCGCAAAAGGTAACAACCTCAAAAACATCACAGGCGAAATCCCACTCGGCACATTAACATGTGTGACAGGTGTTTCTGGCTCAGGTAAATCCACCTTCACCATCGACACATTATTCCGCGCCGCCTCTCAAACCCTAATGAAGGCACGCCATTACCCGCTCGCCCATAAAGAAATCAAAGGCTTAGAATTCCTAGACAAAGTCATCGACATTGACCAAAGCCCCATCGGTCGTACCCCACGTTCAAACCCCGCCACCTATACGGGTGCGTTCACCCCAATCCGTGAGTGGTTTGCAGGGCTTCCAGAATCCAAAATCCGTGGCTACGGCCCAGGTCGTTTCTCCTTTAACGTCAAAGGCGGACGCTGTGAAACTTGTTCAGGTGACGGACTTATCAAAATTGAAATGCATTTCTTACCAGATGTCTACGTGACCTGCGAAGCTTGCGACGGCAAACGCTATAACCGCGAAACATTAGAGATCAAATTTAAAGGCAAGAGCATCTCTGATGTCCTTGATATGACGATAGAAGATGCCGCTGAATTCTTCAAGGCCGTCCCCTCAATCCGCGATAAAATGGAAACGCTAAAAGATGTTGGCTTGACCTACATCAAAGTAGGACAACCTGCCAATACGTTATCAGGCGGTGAAGCCCAGCGCGTGAAATTATCCAAAGAGCTATCGAAACGCTCAACAGGTAAAACACTCTATATTCTGGACGAGCCAACCACAGGTCTTCACTTCGAAGATGTCCGTAAACTATTAGAAGTCTTGCAAAAACTAGTCGACCAAGGCAACAGCGTTGTCGTCATTGAACACAACCTAGAAGTCATCAAAACAGCTGATTATATTTTGGATATCGGCCCCGAAGGCGGAAACAAAGGCGGCAACCTACTCGCCAGTGGAACCCCCGAAGACATCGCTGCCTGCCCAGAGAGCTACACAGGCCATTTCCTAAAAGAAATCCTAGAAGGCGCCAAAAAAACCAAGAAAAAAGCGGCTTAAAAAAATTATATGTGCTTACGACAGCGAATAGTCAAGGAGAGGTTTTAGCCAAACTAAACCCACCCATAAATCCACGCGCGACTAAACTCTGCATATGACCAATATCCGCTTTGTGAGCAAACGTTGAGCTATCATCTGACCAGCTGTTATTAATTGAATCAAATTGACCTTTCAACGGAATATTCGTTGAACGAATTGGTTGTGCTTCTGGCTTAAACGCTAATCCCTTACCATCCGCACCCGCCAACTCTAAATTCACCCGTCTTAATTGATGACAATCTTGATGCAAAGGGTTTAGGGCATACAAATCATTATCACCCGAAACTGGCATTAATATAACGGCTCCTGGCTGCAACGCCACCCGATCATTTCGCATATAATCAGAATAATGATCGCCCCATTCTCTCGTTTTTTTAAACTCCTTAAGATCTTTCATAACGGCAATGCCTAAATCTTCATTTACTTCAGGATCATCACCAATAACCGTCCAAACCCCTTCAACTTCAACGGGCTCATCAACACGCACAGCTTTATAGAATTGGTATTGGCTGAGATCTCGACCACCTAATGAATTGAGTGATAACACAGGAGCGTCAACCGCCATATATAACTGACTATCAGATAATGATATGACCTCTGTTCTCGGATTCGCCAAAGTCCAGCTAGACATTAAAACACCAGGCTTATCTGTTGGTTTATAAACACACATTGTTACACCTTTTTAATTACTAATAACCCAGTCCTAATGTTCTCAAACTTTCAACATCACGAAGCTGTGCAGGTTTGTCTTCATTATCATCCCAGTGCTGCAAAGCGCCCCACTGATCATCTTTAGGGGCAACAACACTAACCGCTTTTGATGTATCATCATTATCCCACGGCAGGCGATGTAGCGTTTTTAGTGACATTTGATCACTAAAACATACCCCAAACCATTCCCCCTGTTCATTGACCAGCAACAATGACCCTTCAGGTAGCGTTTCGGAAGTCGTGACAATTGCCCCACTACCCGTCAGAACGTGAACCCCATTAACCGTCGTCTCTTGCATAAGCCTAACCGCGCCATACTCCACATAAGGGGCATCATTATAGGAGGCATCATTCGCTGCCTGAAAAGCTCTACTAACAGGTTGTTCTATAGGACTTCCCTGCGCAAACAAGGTAAAATTAGAGGTTATTTTGACCATTCTACCGCTAGCGTCGATTACCAAAGGCAACGTAGGATCACTTTCGACAGGTCTATAAATTGGTTCTGGTTGCAAGGCGCTCTCTTTGTTTTTTTATATTACATAAAGAATTAATTATAATATGTCAATAAAATAGAGACACCTAAGGGAGTAAAAAATTTACATAATTGTTGGCTTTTCTATTATTTTACTATATTAATAATAAATAGCAAAAATAGAGAATGTGTGAAATTACCTAATAATAACAAGGAGTTTTGCATGCCCGTCGAACCAGAATTTATTGCCTTTATCGCCTCAATGCTCGGCGTTGGTGGCACCCTACCTCAGATCATCAAAATCATTAGAACAGGCGACACGCGCGCCCTCTCTTATCCAACATATTTAATGTGGGTTATAGGCTCTATGCTTTGGGTGTCCTATGGTTTAGCAGAAGCCGTCTACTCAATTGTCTTCTGGAACTGCGTATCCTTCATGACAGCGATGACCGTCATAAACCTAAAATTTAAAAACGAAAACAAAGCGTTATTTGATCAGGATTATCATTCAGAAAATATCTCATCCCATTGATCCTGAAGCGCCAGATCTAACTCTGCCATCGTGGCTTTTGCGCCTAAATCTTCAAAACTGGTCACGCCATGCTCAGCAATGCCACACGGGACGATCCCGCCAAAATGTGACAGGTCAGGATTAAGGTTAATAGATATGCCGTGGTAACTCACCCAATGCCTAATCCGCACCCCAATCGCCGCGATCTTAGCCTCGCTCCCATCAGGCTTTACCACCCAAATACCTACACGTTCTTCGCGTCGTTCGCCAACAATATCAAATACTTGTAGCGTATTGATAATCCATTGCTCGAGCTGATAGATGTATTTCTTAATGTCAGGAACCGCCTGACGCTCTTTTAAATTCAACATCACATAGCCAACCCGCTGACCGGGACCATGATAGGTATACTGCCCCCCGCGCCCCGTCTCAAACACAGGAAATTCAGCGCTCAATAAATCATCCGCCTTCGCACTCGTCCCCGCGGTGTAAAGACTCGGATGCTCCAACAACCAAACCTGCTCGGGCGACGTGTCTGCGCGTATATCCGCCACCGTGTCTTCCATGACCGCCAGCGCATCTTCATACCCAACAGGCATCTCCGATATCGTCCATTCAATACTCATCCTTAATAAATGCCTATATAATGCCCCAAGAGCAATAAGTATCTTGCTCCTACAGAATTTATTTGTTACCACAACCCTGACCTTATTTTAGTAAAGGTCATGCTTTCTTACCTGATTAGGCACAAGCAACGAAGCGTATGCAAATACGTGAGGCGCGCAGTAACGACATCAGAGAAGAAATGATGATCTTTAGCGGCCGTGGCGGAATGGTAGACGCGCAGCGTTGAGGTCGCTGTGGGAGATAATCCCGTGGAAGTTCGACTCTTCTCGGCCGCACCATTACTTTTTCTATATTGACATAAAACAAAGCATTGATTATATATTAGCTATACTCAATAAATAAGGTATTTGATATGAAAACTGATACGCAAAAAGCACTTCTAGCGCCTGATCTTGTCTTAGCAAACATACTCGCCAGAGCGAATGCATCAGTATTTAAGGGACAAAAAGCTACCGCACCTATTATTCATACCGCCTTACTCAGTGTTCAGGATGGCGTTCAAGCAACCAAACCATTTGGCGTTAAAGACGTATCAAACTTTCCACATACTGAAGGAATTCTCTTACATTTCACGCTCAAAGCAATTACCAATAGCGATGATCTACACTACACTTCTAGCAAAGACGTGCCTACTGTCGGTGAATTAATAGAAATACTTACAAATCGTGTAAAACGAACACGTGCACTAACCTGTTAATCCCAAACATTTTCCCCCTTGCCTTTTCCCCCTATAAAAAGGCATGATCGCCCTATATTTAGTGTGTGTTATATAGAGGGACTTACAACTATGGCTGATCAAGAAAAAAAGAAGCAGGATAATTTAAGAAAAGCAGCGCTGGATTATCACCTCCTGCCGACTCCTGGTAAAATCTCCATCAAGCCGACAACACAGCTTGAAACCCAGCGTGACCTTGCTTTGGCTTACTCTCCGGGTGTGGCCATTCCTTGTGAAGAAATTGCAAAAGACCCTCTCAAAGCATTAGATTATACATCGCGCGGTAATTTAGTCGCAGTTATCTCTAACGGTACAGCGGTGCTTGGCCTTGGTAATATCGGCGCACTTGCCTCAAAGCCTGTCATGGAAGGGAAATCAGTCCTCTTCAAAAAATTCGCCAACATCGACTCTATTGATTTGGAAGTTGATGAAACAGACGTTGATAAATTCGTCGAAGCCATTGCTGTCCTTGAGCCATCCTTCGGTGGAATTAACCTAGAAGACATCAAAGCGCCAGAATGTTTCGAAATTGAAAGACGCTTGAAAGAGCGTATGAACATTCCTGTATTCCACGATGACCAACACGGAACAGCGATTATCGTTGCTGCCGCCTTTACCAACTGGTTGGAAATTCAGGGACGTAAAATCACTGACGTGCGCTTGGTCGCTAACGGTGCTGGTGCCTCTGCCCTTGCTTGCCTGAACTTACTCGTCAGCGTTGGCCTACCAAAAGACAACATAACCGTCTGTGACCGTAGTGGTGTGATCTACAAAGGTCGCGACGAATCTATGGATCAATACAAAGAGAAATTTGCAGTTGATACAAACGCCCGTGACCTAAACGATGCGCTTGAGGGTGCGGACGTATTCTTAGGTCTATCAGGGCCAAACATGGTCACCGCTAAAATGGCATCAACCATGGCAGATGCTCCATTAATCATGGCACTTGCCAACCCAACACCAGAAATCATGCCTGACGTTGCGCGTGAAGGAAAACCAAACGCTATCGTTTGTACAGGTCGATCAGACTTCACCAACCAAGTGAACAACGTGCTTTGTTTCCCATTCCTCTTCCGTGGCGCACTAGATGTAGGTGCCACCACCATCAACGAAGAAATGAAAATTGCCTGCGTGAACGCTATCGCCGCACTCGCCCGTAAAGAAGTCCCTCCAGAAGTTGCCGCCATCTACCCAGGCGAACAAATGGAATTCGGGCCAGAATACATGATCCCAAAACCTTTCGATCCACGTTTGGGTGTGGAGCTTCCAATCGCCGTTGCACAAGCCGCAATGGATAGTGGTGTTGCCGCCCGCCCGATCAAAAACTTTGAAGCCTACCGCGAGACATTAAAACAATTCCACATCCAAAGTAATTTGGTCATGCGTCCTGTTTTCTCACAGGCTCAAAAAGCACCGAAGAAACTTGCTTATTCTGAAGGTGAAGAAGACCGCGTTCTACGTGCCGTTCAAATGGCGCTAGATGAAAAGGTTGTTAAGAAACCTGTTCTCATCGGTCGTCGCGATGTTATTGCGACCCGCCTTGAGCGTCTTAGCCTCCGTATGGAAGTCGATAAAGATTTTGAAATTTGCGATCCGCAAAATGACCCGCGCTATAAAAAATACTGGGAAACTTATCACCAATTAATGGCACGCCAAGGCGTCACCCCTGCAATGGCAAAAACCATTGTCCGTACCAACACAACCGTCATTGGCGCATTGATGGTGCATAAGGGCGAAGCAGATGCGCTCATCTGTGGTGCCATCGGTGACTACCAAGATCACTTGCAACATGTAACAGGCATTATCAGTTTAAAACCAGGTGTAGAAACCGCCGCCGCCTTACGTATTCTAATCATGCCAAACAAAGGAACTTATTTCGTTTGTGATACGCATGTGAACCCAGACCCAAGCGTGCCACAAATTTCTGAAATGACCTTACTATCCGCCGAGCGTGTAAAAGCTTTCGGGATGAAACCAAAAGTAGCCCTTCTGTCTCACTCTAACTTCGGCTCACATGACGGCGGTAGTGCAGAGAAAATGCGCATGGCCTGCATGGATATTAAACAACGCGATCCTAAGTTAGAAATTGACGGTGAAATGCACGCCGATACGGCTCTGTCACAAGAAATTCGTAACGACCTACTGCCAGACTCCACTCTTAAGGGGGAAGCTAATTTACTCGTCATGCCAAACATTGATGCCGCCAATATTTCCTTCAACATGTTGAAGATTTTAGGCGAAGGTATTCCTGTTGGGCCACTACTTTTAGGGATGAGCAAACCTGTTCATATTACAACATCAGCTGTAACCGCACGCGGTATTTTAAACATGACCGCAGTGGCCTCTGTTGATGCTCAAAAATCAGCCACAGACGCTAAAGCACAAAACAAAAAACCTGCCAACACGTCAAATAAAACACCAGCAAAAAGAAAAGCGAAAGCTAAATAAACAAAAGCAACTATTTGAAAAAATTAATTTAAATCAATTTCGAAACGGAGGAATTTTATATGCCAGAACAAACTAAAATTACTCTCGAAGATGATATTGAACCAGTTGCAGATGCTTTCGAAGATGCCAGTGTTATCGGCCTAAGTGATGACTCCATTTCTACAATCGTTGATGCCCTTCATGAAGAAGGCAACGACGATCACTTAGACTTAATTAACGACCTAAGCGTGCCCGACACGGCCGATCTAATTCATAAAATTAATGAAGAAGATCGCCAAAGTTTATTGATCGACCGCAAGGTAAAACTTGACCCGCAAGTCTATCCCTACCTTGACCCTGATGTTGGTAAATCCGCGCTATCCTCCATGTCTGCTTCCCGCGTGGCCGCAATTATTTCCGAGCTAGACAGTGATGACGCGCTTGAACTGATCGAGAATTTAGACGAAGACTTCCAACAAGAAATTATCCACAAACTATCCGCCAAAATGCGGGTTGCGATGGAAGAAGGTCTAACCTTCCCCGAAGATTCTGCTGGTCGTTTGATGCAACGCGAATATGTCGCGATCCCACAATATTGGACAGTTGGTAAAACAATTGATTACATGCGTGTCGCAGCCAACGACTTGCCCGCCGACTTTTCAGATATCATCATCATTGATCCGCTCTATCATGTGGTTGGTGAAGTCCCACTTAACCGCATCTTGCGCTCCAAACGCACAGAAAAACTTGAAGACCTAACGTATGACAGCCTTCACACCATTCCCGCTGACATGGATCAGGAAGAAGTAACTTACATCTTCCGTCGTGAAGGACTAAGCTCCGCACCCGTTATCGACAACGATAACCGCCTCATCGGCATCATCACCGTTGACGACATCTTGGATGTTATCGATGAAGAGGCGAACGAAGACATCTTGAAACTTGCTGGTTTGGGCAGAGGTGACCTTTACCGCGCCATCCTTTCTACAACAGGCACGCGTTTCCGTTGGCTATTCGTCAACCTAATGACCGCTATCCTCGCCTCCTTTGTCATCTCAATGTTTGACGCAACGATTGAACAAATTGTCGCCCTCGCCGTCCTAATGCCCATCGTGGCTTCAATGGGTGGAAATGCAGGTACACAGGCGCTAACCGTTGCCGTTCGTGCTCTTGCCACCAAAGAACTCTCCAGCACCAACACCTTCCGTGTTATCTGGAAAGAAACCATCGTTGGTACACTCAATGGTATTGGGTTTGCACTTATCATGGGCGTTATCGCTACGGTTTGGTTCCAATCCGTCACACTCGGCCTCGTCATCGGCGCCGCGATGGTGCTAAACCTCATTGTTGCAGGTTTAAGTGGCGCAGGTATTCCTATCCTGCTCAATAAAATGGGCAGTGACCCTGCTTTATCCTCCACCGTCCTACTGACCACAATCACAGACATCGTAGGCTTCTTCGCCTTCTTGGGGCTAGCTTCTATCTTCTTACTCTAATGATTTTAGTAACAAATTCTTAAGATTTATAGTATTCTATAGGAATTATGATAGAAGATCGTAAACACACTTTAAAAGAAGAGTACTAATAATGTCCGCCTCAAAACTTGTTCGTCCATCCATAGATTACAAAGATGATTACCTTGAAGCCTTAAAAGAATATCATGGTGAAGGGCGCTATTTATATCAAGACATTGAAAAGCTAGACATTGACTTTGAAGGCTTCGTTAAAGAACTCAAGGCTGAAAAAGGCTACCCTCACCAACCCTACCAAGACTGGGTCGAGCCCGTGCCTGAAACCGTTGTCTGGTTTGTGAAAGACAATGACTATATCGGCACCGTTGATATTCGTCACCGCCTGAATTGGCATCTTGAAAAATGGGGTGGTCACGCACATTTTGTTATTCGCCCGACCATGCGCGGTATGGGCTTCGGCCGTAAAATTCTTAGAAAATCTATGCCTATTATTAACTATATTGGTATTGATAGAGCGCTTTTTACCGTCGCCCCTGATAATCACTCCGCCATTAACATCCTAGAAAGCTGTGGCGCAGAGTTCGAAGACGAAACCACCGAAACCGACAAATTCCCCACGATGCGCAGATATTGGCTAGATTGCACTTAAAACGCCAAAATTAACTGGACTTTTTTCTTAAAATCCCTATAGATATGCCTTTCCGAACACCCCTATAGAAATTATGGATAAAGCCTCATGGCAAAGAAACCTGCCAAAAAGACAGCGAAGAAATCAGCGAGCAAAAAGACCGCAAAGAAAACCGCTAAAAAAAGCGCAAAAAAATCAACCAAGAAGCAATCTTCTGGCTGGTTCGGTACTTTATTTGCTTTTGCGGTTAAGTGGGGCATTGTCACGGGGCTTTGGCTATTAATCATCCTGACAGGAACAATTATCTGGTTCGCTAGCGAGCTTCCTAACATTACAAAAGCAATGGTCTTTGAACGCCGCCCAAGCATTATCATCAAAGATAGCAGTGGTGTAATCGTTGATCGCTACGGTGATACAAAAGGTAAAATTGTTGATGTTAAAGATCTCCCTCCTCACGTCGTCAATGCCGTGCTTGCGATTGAAGATCGTCGTTTCTATGACCATATTGGGATGGACCCAATCGGTATTGCCCGTGCGTTCGTTGTAAACATTAAACGCGGTGGTTTCTCCCAAGGGGGGTCGACCATCACTCAGCAACTTGCGAAAAACTTATTCCTTAGCCGTGAACGTAAAATCAAACGTAAAATCCAAGAACTTATCTTGGCGTTTCAACTTGAATACGAACTCACCAAAGATGAAATTTTAAGCGCCTACCTTAATCGTGTTTATCTAGGTGCAGGCGCATACGGTATCGATGCTGCTGCCAATATTTACTTCAACAAATCAGCCACAGAGCTAAGTATTCGTGAAGCCGCGACTATTGCGGGGCTACTGAAAGCCCCTTCCCGTTACGCCCCAAGCAATAATCCTGAGTTATCGGCTCAACGGACAGATGTTGTGCTACAGGCAATGGTTAACGGTGGTTACATCGAACAGGCTGAAATCGATAAAATGAAAAACATGCCGCCCTCACCGCGCAAAAAACCATCAAGCGGTAGCACGGTGCGTTACTTCACTGACTATGTTGTCTCACAACTTGATGATCTTATCGGCACAATTGATCAAGACATTATTGTTGAAACAACGCTAAACACTGACGTTCAAAATGAAATGGAAGAATCTTTAACCAAAGCGCTTCTAAAATACGGCGAAAGCTCTAACGTCTCCGAAGGGGCTGGCGTTATCATGCGTCTTGATGGTGCCGTTGTTGGTATGCTTGGCGGTAAAAATTATGCCACCAGCGAATTTAACCGTGCCACAGATTCTCTTCGCCCTCCAGGTTCGTCCTTCAAACCTTTTGTTTATTTAACGGCAATTGAAAAAGGTTGGAATGTCGACAGTATTATTGAAGATGCAAAAATTACCCGCGGTCGTTATAAACCTCAAAACTTTGGCCACAGATATTACGGCCCTGTCACACTTTACCGCGCCCTAACACTTTCACTGAATACAGTTTCTGTGAATTTAATGCGTGATGTTGGTCCAGGCGAAGTCATCGGCATGGCACGCCGTTTAGGGATCACCGCAGATTTAGAGCCAGACCTCAGCTTAGCACTCGGAAGCTCTGGCGTGCCCATGATCCAAATGGCGACCGCCTACACAACATTGGGACGTGCTGGTAGCGCCGTTGACCCATACTCAATTCGCAAAATTACTAACAAAGAAGGCACCGTGCTTTATCAATACTCTGCCCCAACCGAAAAACGTCAGGTTGTCTCACAAAAAGATGTTGGTGCTATCACATACATGATGCGTTCAGTCGTTGAAAACGGAACAGGTAAAGCGGCGCAACTTCCCTACCCAACTGCCGGTAAAACAGGTACTAGCCAAGATTACCGTGACGCATGGTTTGCTGGCTTCACAACCAAATATGCTGGCGTAATTTGGATGGGTAATGATGACAACTCAAGCACCAACAAACTTACTGGTGGCTCTGCCCCTGCACGTATTTGGAAAGAAGTCATGTTGAAAGCTCAATCAAAAGGCGGTAGATCCTACCCAGCCTTTAGTTCATACGTGCCTCGCTATAATTTATTTGATGACTTACTTGGCGACATTTTGGCAGATGACGAATTCGAATATGGCAGACGCCCTGAAAAAGAACGTAGTGGCTTCGGCTGGTTCTCGTCAAGACCACGCGAACAAGACGTTCCTCGCGATAATAACGATGGTCAAAAGTTTTTAATCGAGGAAGATAAAAACAAACCCGACCGTCACCGCTTGAAGGTGAACGATTAAGTCTCGATAAACACCGTCTCTTCAACCGTATCAACTTTATATTGAAACGCGGCGAACTTATCTTCGCCAATTAAATCCCAATGTTTGCGCAACTCTGCAATATGCGTACTCGGCGCACCATATTCCATACCTGAACGCATCAATGCGCGGTCTACGAATTCAAGATAGGAACTCGGCAAAGATTTACGTGTCCCCTTCAACCCCAAATCAACAAGTGTTTTCGCGACATACTCATCGGCAATATCCAACATGTCTGCAGTGAATTGAATGGCTGATAAAATCTTTATCTCCATACGGCTATTCGGCACCATGCGTAAGTGACGCATGAAGCGCGCATATATTTCCATCTCGGAACGCGCTAACTTATCTGTCGGTGGTAGCGGCAAAATAAAATTGCCATCAGATCTATTATCGTTTGATTTGAACGTTTGTTCATTTGTGTGTTTAGTCATGATACAGGCCTCTCTTTTGTGGGTGGCACTTCAGCAAATCATATATCTAATCATCGTTAACATGGCTTGCCATATACGTTAAGTATACCTTAAGCGTGCCCTTCAAATCTTAACGAAAGGTTAACGCTTGGCACTCCACAACTTTAAGAAATTTCTCTAAGGCCTTGATATTGCATCAACTGCTAGTTTATCCACACGCTCATTCTCAACGTGCCCATCATGCCCTTTTACCCAAATTATTTTGATCGAATGCATCGAAAAAAGCGAATCGATTCTCTCCCAAAGGTCTTGATTCTTCACTGGTTTCTTCGCCGCCGTCTTCCATCCCTTGGCTTTCCAACCCTCTAACCATTCTTCAACGCCCTGCTTCACATACTTACTATCTGTATAAAGCGTGGCCGTAGATTCCTTCTTTAAACTCTCTAACGCCTTAATAACCGCCATCATTTCCATGCGGTTATTGGTGGTATCTGGTTCACCCCCTGAGAGTTCTTTTTCATGACCATTCCAACATAGCAATGCACCCCACCCGCCAGGGCCAGGGTTGCCGCTACACGCGCCGTCTGTATAAATCTTAATACTCATCAGGTAAATGCCTCACAATAACGTTCAAAAATTCATCAGATGTCTTTATTCCCTGAAACTCTTCAGACGGAATTGTCACACCATACTTGTCTGCAATCGCTTGGTATTTTGGTAGACGGTTTTCAAACAATCTTGGAAACACCCAACGCGCAAAATCATCAGACTCAATCTCATTCGCGCTCTCAAGATTTCGATCCGCCAAATATTCTGCCACCCAAAAATCAAATCGCTCGGGTGAGAAAAACATCGGCTTCGGATAATCCTGCGCCCGTTTTAAAACTTGTTTCTCTTCTTCTGCATTGGCCTTGATATAAACAATCAACGAATTCTCATCGATACTATCCAACAAAATATCATCATCAATTTCGCACATGCTACCTGTGGAATCATTAATGACATTCTCATGTCCACCGTTGGTCACTTCATGCACTACACTTTGTAATTCATGCAGTGAATCACATTCAGCTTTTAAATATATTTCCTGACGGCGTTTAAACTCATCCAGAGGTAAATCCCCTAACCGCCCAACATAATTCGATAATTGTGATAAATCCTCGGCGACAACGCGGTTCTCTTCACCCAGCGTTTCTTCAATCTCTTTGCCTAAATAACGCGTGCCAATTTCAAGATCGCACGAATAATGATACCACCCCTGCTCCGCTAACATCAGCGACAGATAAGTTTTACCAACGCCAGACATCCCCATCAGCGTGATAACCTTATGGTCAATTTTATCGAAATCAGATTTGGTAATCGTCATGCTTTTCTGGCTTCACTGTCTCTTAGAATACGTGGAATATTAAAGACAACATTTTCTTCTACAATAGAAATTTCTTCAACCTCTACGTTAAACTTATCCTTAATCGCTTTGACAACTTCCTGAATTAAAACTTCTGGCGCAGACGCACCAGCGGATAGCCCCAGCACAGACACGCCCTCAAACCAATCCCAATCAATATCATCAGCCCGTTGCACCAACGTTGATTTCTTTGACCCATAAGCAAGCCCCACTTCAACCAATCGATTAGAGTTGGATGAATTCGGCGCACCAATCACCATCAACGCATCGCATCGCGCGGCAATCTCTTTCACCGCATTTTGACGGTTGGTGGTCGCGTAACAAATATCTTCTTTGTGCGGGCCTATAATCTCTGGAAAACGCACCTTCAACGCCTCAACAATCCCCGCCGTGTCATCAACACTTAAGGTCGTCTGCGTACAATACGCAAGCGGCTTGCTCTCATCAACCTTCAGCTTCTCAACATCCGCTTCGGTCTCAACCAACAACACAGCACCATCAGGCAACTGCCCCATTGTCCCTTCAACTTCTGGATGCCCCAAATGCCCAATCAGGATAATCTGACAGCCTCGATCAAAATGACGTTCTGCCTCACGGTGAACTTTACTCACCAGCGGACAGGTTGCATCAATATAAAACATGTTCCGCTTCTCGGCATTCTCTGGCACAGATTTCGGTACACCATGCGCGGAGAAAATCACAGGTGCTCCATCATCAGGAATTTCGCTCAATTCCTCAACAAAAACAGCCCCCTTATCGCGCAAGCTCTCCACCACAAATTTATTATGAACAATCTCATGGCGCACATAGACAGGCGCACCATATTTCTCCAGCGCCTTTTCAACAATCTGAATGGCACGGTCAACACCCGCACAAAACCCGCGCGGACTAGCCATTAATATCTTTAAATCTCTAATATCTGTATCCATAAGCACGACTATAGCTACGTAAAGGCATAAAATAAAGGGGGTAAATAATGGTGGGAATATCTATCAAAAAACTTGTCATCCCCTTCTCGCTCTTCTAGTCTAAGGACATGAAAAAATTTACGCTCCTAAGCTTTGCAATAAGCACTTTAGTTCTGTCTGCCTGCGGTACCATGCAAGGTATGCAGAAAGACTTCCTTAGCAACCGTGACAAACTGGTTGAAACCAAAGAAAATTGGGGCAAGGACAAAAACCAGCAAATGACTGAAACCACAAGCCAAGTGCGCTCCAGCATGGGTGATATTGTCTCCAACAACTGTCCGCCAATTTACATTGATCCAAGCTTAAGCAAAATGTCTGAATTCAAAGACATGGAAAAACCATCCTCTTATAGTGAAGTTTCTTTCATTGAATTAAAAAGCACAGCCCAAGAATGTAAAATCGAAGGTAGCTTTATCAATATGCGCATCGACCTAAACTTCGAAGGACGTTTAGGGCCAAAAGGCAGATTGAAAACAAGCGACCGCCCTTTCTTCGCCTACCCTTATTTCATTGCCGTCACTGACAGCATGGGCATAGAACTGGCCAAAGAAATTTTCGCGGCGTCAGTATCTTATGATGAAGGCCAAGACTCTATTCGATTGGTTGAAACTATTCGCCAGCGCCTACCGCTAAATCCAGATGGGTCAGTACCTGCTTATAACGTGAATGTTGGTTTCCAATTAACAGAAGATCAACTCTTCTACAACACATCACACTAATAGTTGATTTGGACGCAGAAAAAACCCGTCGCATGAGCATAGGTCATATTTGCGTGTGGCATATTGGGCAACAATTAAGCTTGGTTTAATTCTAGCTTAGCGCTTTGTATCTCAGCATATCTCTGATGAACGGGATGATCTGCATTATCTTTGTTCAGCATATCGACAACCTCTTCAGACAAATCTGTCGCCAAAGAAAATGCATCCTCCAATAATTTACAATCTCCTATCGCACCATTATCATAGGCAGAGCGCAAAGAGTTCAAAGTAAGGTTAACTGATCGAACAATCCCTAGACATGTTTTAGCCCGCAGTTCAGGCAAAATGATATCATTATTCAACCCAAGATAAAGCTCTTCTGCGTCCAAAATAAGCTTTTCCGTTAACAGATAATTGCCATCTTCTGCTTTTGCTGTTGCCTCTGATGTTTTATCGTCACCGACAAGAGCATAAGCACACGAGTCTCCCCTTAAAAATGCTATTCTTACCTCATAATCAAAAGCACTCCTCCCATTCCATTGACTTGTTAACACAAGCGGAGGTGTGTCACTTTCAAACGCCATCAAATTTTCGACATTAATATCAGGACCTTCATTATCTTCATTCAAAAACGCAGCTGTTTATTGTGCAAGCTTTATCGCCCATAATTTCACTTCGTCTATAAGACTTGCAACTCTTGCGTCTTCGTTTGGTTTATCTTTCGCATGCGCCATTAGTAATTTTTTGATTTTTCTAATAGCCGTTATTGCTATATCGGCGCGCACTTCGTCCGACATAGTAAAGGCACCCAATTGATCACCATTCGAAAATCCCAACACACCATTGGCAAAGCCAGCGTTATAAAATAATTGAGTTGCAAAATTATAATCTGATTGGTTAGATATATTCTGCACACGCTCTTTCAAAGCAACAATATGTAGCGTTGCTGCAGTTTCACGAAAGTCAGTGCATTTTTGCTTTAAAATCATAAGAAACCTATTGCTCATTATTAAAAAAGCAATATTTAGATCATCTAAGATTTTATGTCAATATAAAGTCAGCTTTCCTCAATATCTTCCAGCTCTTCTTCAGACATAGGTGGCCAGACTTGTAGTTTGCGCACCTGATCTTCTTGTAAAATCACACAACTTAATGGCCCCCCCTTATAGATACCGGTATCAATAGCAATACGATTAGGGTGAATTTCAATGTCATATTCTTGGGTAATAGTATGCCCATGCACCACACGTTGTTCATGCATAATCTCGCTATCCAAAAATCCTTCACGGATAAAAGTTACGTCTGTCGTACGCTGTTTATCCAACGCCACTTTCGGCCTAATGCCTGCATGTGCAAAAACATAATCATCAACGGCATGAAGCTTTTTTAAGTTCTTCAAAAATTCATAATGATTGTCTGGCACAGCCTCTTTCAACGCCTTTGATAACATTGGTATCGCTTCATTCAACGCCCGCTCAAACACAACATCGACACCATAACTAGCTGCCGTTTCAACACCACCCCACAATAACCAATCTTTGCGCGCCCCATCAGGATTGCGCATAAATTCCAGCATCCCTAATTCATGATTACCCAGTAAAAACACATGGTTAATGCTTTTAGCCACTAATTCACGTTGTATTAGAAAATCAATAACCCCCTTAGACTCTGGCCCACGGTCAATATAATCACCAATATACACAATCGTAATGTCGTCAGCAGGATTAGATTTAATATCTGCATAAATCAATGTATGTAGTTGTTCTAATTGTTCTAAATGTCCGTGAATATCGCCGATAGCGTAAACGCGTTTCCCAGATTCTAA
Organism: Alphaproteobacteria bacterium; assembly: GCA_018608245.1. GTDB lineage: Bacteria > Pseudomonadota > Alphaproteobacteria > Micavibrionales > Micavibrionaceae. Next base: position 17,925 of record JABAZY010000037.1, read on the forward strand.
TTTATATTCCTTATTCATGCGAATTATTCTATAGTCTTAGACGCAGATGAAAACAGTTATTTATACAAATCCTACAAATACCGATCACAACACTGGCGCAGGTCACCCCGAAAGTCCTGATCGGCTTATGGTGTTATACGAATTATTTCAAGAAGAGCCTTTTAATGCATGGCTTCAAGAAAGAGGCCAATCTGGCACGAATGAGCAACTCTCTTTTGCTCATACCTCTGACTATATCTATGACCTCTTGGAAAAAACACCCGAAGGTGGTTTACATTTTATAGACAACGACACAGTGCTATCGCCAAGCTCTTATGATTGCGCCCTCGCTAGCGTTGGCACTGCCTGTACCGCCATTGATGATATAGCTGATAATAATAGTGCTGCCTTTTGCGCTATTCGTCCGCCAGGACATCACGCAAATGCTGATACCGCGATGGGGTTTTGCCTATTTAACAACATTTTCATCGCCGCCCGCTATGCCCAAGAAACATATGGCTTTAAAAACATAGCCATCGTTGATTTTGATGTGCATCACGGCAACGGCACGCAGGATTTAACCAAAGCGCATAACGCCCAAAACCCTGATAAACCAATCTTCTACGCCTCCAGCCACGCCGCCCCCTTGTGGCCAATGACGGGCACCATAGAAGATAATGATGATTTGACCTGTAATGTCCCCCTAGCCCTCGACAGCGATTCCAGCGCATTTAAATATGCCTACAGAGATGAAATACTTCCTGCCTTAGAAGCCTTTAAGCCAGAGATATTGCTTATTTCTGCGGGGTTCGATGCCCATAAAGATGACCCCCTTGCAACCTTAAGCCTAACCGAAAGCGATTTTCACATTGTGACAACACGTCTTAAATTAATTGCTGATAAATATTGTGACGGACGTATTCTCTCGATTTTAGAAGGTGGTTACAATCTCGAAGCCCTGAAAAACAGTGTCCGCGCCCACCTATTAGCGCTAAATGGCGAATAGAGACCAATAATAGTTGAGAATTTGTGGAATCTGACATACACTCTGCGCTTATTAAAACAACAGTTACTAGAGTGAAATGACCGCACAAGACATAGCTAAAATGAGCTTCGAAGAATCTCTTGCAGAATTAGAAACAATTGTAGGTCAGCTAGAAAGCGGGCAAGCTCCCTTAGAGCAATCAATATCATCCTATGAACGTGGCGTAGCCTTACGTAAACATTGCGAACAGAAACTGAGCGATGCCCAAGAAAAAATCGAAAAAATCACAATCGGCGCAAACGGCCAAGCCTCTACTGCTCCGTTTGATACCGAATAAAACACTAATATAAAGAGACATACACATGGCACCATCCCCAAGAGACGCATCCCCCCGCCTTCAAGAAGCGCTAGATGAAAATCTAGAAGCCGTTAATAAAACAATTGGGCGCCTACTACCAGAAGCTGACCTTGCAGAAGCCAAATTATATGATGCCATGCGTTACAGTGTGATCGGTGGTGGTAAACGCCTACGTCCTTTCATGGTCATGGAATCAGCCAAATTATTTAATGTGGATTCTTCCCGCGCACGCCGTGTCGCAGCGGCCGTTGAGTTTCTACATTGTTACTCCCTCATCCATGATGACTTACCTGCGATGGATGACTCCGATAAACGCCGTGGCAAAGCCACAACTCACCGTAAATACGACGAAGCCACAGCAATTTTAGCGGGTGACGCCCTTTTAACACTGGCTTTTGAAGTATTAGCAGACCGCGACACCCACCCTGATCCACATGTACGTGTTGAACTTGTCCGTAAATTAGCCATCGCCTCTGGCGGTCACGGTATGGTTGGCGGGCAAATGCTTGATTTAATTGGTGAGAGCGAAGAATTTGACCTTGGTACCATCAGCCGTATGCAACGCATGAAAACAGGTAAACTGTTTGCCTTCGCCTGTGAAGCTGGTGCCATCCTTGGTAAAGCCTCCGATGAAAAGAAAAAAGCACTTTGTAACTATGCCTATGACTTAGGTCTCGCCTTTCAAGTAACAGATGATGTGTTGGACGTGGAAGCATCAAGCGAAGAAACAGGCAAGCCAGCGAACCAAGATGCAGCGGCCAATAAATCAACCTTCGTATCGACAATGGGTAAAGACCAAGCCAAAGGCCGCGCAGAAATGCTCGCCCACCAAGCTGTTCGTCACCTACACTCCTTCGACGGTCGCGGCGAAATGCTCAAAGAGCTTGCAATGTATGTGTTGGAACGTCGGGCTTAACCACAAAATTATTGACATAACAATTTAAATTTGCTTTATTATTTGAATGTTATCTATACGTGATACATTTGAGAATAGATCAACGCGCTTTTGGAACGTTCACCCCTCCCAAATAGCGCACTTAGTTATTGATTGCCAAAAACAAACAATGTCAACTGAACTAATGTCTATGGGGCGTGGCCCTGACGCAGTATTTTATACCTATGGAACAACCGAGACAGAAAGTACTGCTGAAAAAATTGCAACGCAAGCACCTAAACTTGGACAAACGGGTATCCTAACAGGCATAGCCTTCTCGACATCAGATGGCATGGATATAGACACGGCTTGCGGTGGGCTACATAAACTAAGCCATCAAGAAACATATTTACAGTTACCTAAGACCGATGCCTCTCTCTTCAAAGGCAGTGACGCAGAAACACAATTAAAAGATCGAGGCATCAAAAATTTATTAATTTCGGGCGCGAATATTAGCATCTGTGTTTATGAAACAGTGATGGATGGCCTAGCCAAAGATTTTAACATCGCCCTTATGAGTGATCTCATCACAGAAAATCAACAACGCCACTCAATAGCCTTAGTGCGCGCTCTTGCGACACCTTTATATATAAAAAGAATGGAAAAAGCAGGCGCTCTTATGACAGATTCAGATACCGCCCTATCCAGACTACAAAACCAACCACAACTCGTTGCGGCTTAATACTAACCTTTAAGAGTTAATATCACACCGCTCTGCGATTTTTTGAACATTCCTAAACATTATGGCGAAAACCTTATACCCCTTAAACCATTATGGCAACAAAAAATCCTTGGCATTTTGGGGCATAACAAGCTAAAACAGTTCCCATGCCTAAACCACAAGAACATAGTGAGCCTCAGAACGCCAAAACGCCCCTCCTTGACCAAGTCAATGAGCCGGCGGACATGCGCGGTTTCAGCGATGATGAGCTTCAGCAAGTCAATGATGAGCTGCGCCAAGCGGTCGTCAATGCGGTCTCCAAAACAGGTGGTCACTTGGGCGCAGGGCTAGGCGTGGTTGAGCTAACAACAGCCATTCACGCCGTCTTCAACACCCCCGAAGATCGCCTGATCTGGGATGTTGGGCATCAATGCTACCCCCACAAAATTCTGACAGGCCGCAAAAGTCGCATCACCACCCTCCGCCAAGGCGATGGGCTATCTGGTTTTACCAAGCGTGATGAGAGCGCATATGATCCCTTCGGTGCCGCCCACAGCTCCACCTCCATCTCAGCTGGCCTAGGCATGGCGGTGGCGCGTGATCTGGATGGTGACAAGCCTGACAAGAACGTGATTGCCGTGATTGGCGACGGCGCACTGTCCGCAGGTATGGCCTATGAAGCCCTCAACAACGCAGGCGCGCTCAAGTCCAAAATGATCGTGATCCTGAATGACAACAACATGTCGATTGCCCCGCCCGTCGGTGCTATGAGCAAATATCTGACCAACGTTGTCTCCTCCAACCCCTACATCAATGCCCGTGACATAGCGAAAAAATTCGCCGATGTCCTCCCGCTTCCCCTCAAGAATGCCGCCCGCCGTGCCGAAGAAACTGCCCGCGCCGCCCTTGGTGGCGGGACGATGTTCGAAGAGATGGGCTTTTATTATATCGGCCCCGTTGACGGTCACAACCTACCGCAACTGCTTTCTATCCTGCGTAACGTCCGCGATAACAAAACAGACGGCCCCATCCTCATCCACGCCATCACCAAAAAGGGCAAAGGCTACGCCCCAGCTGAGAACGCGCCTGATAAAATGCACGGCGTGGCGAAATTTGATGTGGTAACAGGCAACCAATTTAAACCAAAATCGACCCTGCCCTCCTACACCAAAATCTTCGCGAAGGAACTCATTACCTGCGCCAAGCGCGATGATAAAATTGTCGGCATCACCGCCGCTATGCCCGATGGCACAGGGATGGATTTATTTTCTTACGAATTCCCAGAGCGTATGTTTGACGTTGGCATCGCCGAGCAACACGCCGTGACCTTCGCCGCAGGCCTCGCCACCGAAGGCTATAAGCCCTTCGTCTCCATCTATTCCACCTTCCTGCAACGCGCCTATGATCAGGTCGTGCATGATGTCTGCATCCAAAACCTGCCCGTTAAATTCGCGATAGACCGCGCAGGACTGGTCGGCGCTGATGGCTGTACCCACGCAGGCGCGTTTGATGTTGCCTACCTTGGATGCTTACCGAACATGGTGCTGATGGCCGCCGCTGACGAGGTGGAATTAATGCACATGGTCGCCACCGCCGCCGCTTACGATGCTGGCCCCATTGCCTTCCGCTACCCACGCGGCGAAGGCTTAGGGCTAGACCTCCCGCCCCACGGCGAGATTTTAGAGATCGGTAAAGGGCGTATTGTTCACACAAGTCATGCTGACTTGAGTGTTTCCCCTCAGGCGGGCAAGCCCGCTAAGGGCGACACAAATAAAAAACCTCAGGCGCGTGAACGCGCTACGGCGGATAACTCGAACAGCGTGGCTATTCTGAACTTTGGGGGGCGTATGCAGGAATGTATGGAGGCTGCCAAGTTATTAGAGGCAAAAGACATGTCCGTGACGGTCGCCGATGCCCGTTTCGCCAAGCCCCTTGATACCGCGCTCATCCGCACCCTCGCCGAGACCCATGAGACGTTAATCACCATAGAGGAAGGCTCTGTCGGAGGCTTCGGCTCTTACGTGCTTGAATTCCTAACCAATGATGGCGCGTTGGATAAGGGCGACTTAAAACTCCGCACAATGCACCTCCCCGACACATTCCAAAACCACCACACCCCCGCCCAACAATACGAAGAAGCAGGACTGGTTGCGAAGGCGATTGTTGAGAAGGTATTAAAATGATCAGCATGTATAGAGAAGACTTAAAAGGTCTTAATAGATGCCCTCATTGTGGAATTGCTAATCCACAAATGATTTCAGTTTGGTCTCAAATATTTGAAGACCATCGTATAAGTGGAAACATGTATCATAGAAACTGGGCAACTTTTCAATGCACAAGCTGTAAAAATCTTGTTCTTTGCGAGTCCGATTTAAAACGCAGCAATACCACTTCAAGAGATTTAGAAAATGGTGCTTCTATAAAAGTAGTGTCTATATTCCCTGATACGCAACGAATTATAGATAACCTCCCAGATTCTGCAGAAAAATTTTTAAAGCAGGCATTAGATAGTATGCACGCCCCAGATGGAGCTGTGATGCTTTGCGCTTCTGCCATAGATTCAATGCTAAAAGAAAAAGGGTATAAAGATGGTAATTTATATTCACGCATAAATGAAGCTGCAGAAAATAACCTTATCACCCAAGATATGAAAGAGTGGGCTGATGCAGTTCGACTAGAAGCTAATAACACAAGACATGCTGATGAAGAAAGGCCTCATATGACACAAGAGGATGCCAAACAAGTATTTACCTTTGCAAATGCATTGGGAACATTTTTATATGAATTACCTGCAAAAATTGAAAAAGGTAAAGCTGCCGCAGAAGAAAACAAAAGCGCAACAGAATAAGAGATATCGCGCAAATGGCATAGCCTTGACAAATTTAAACAACACCCCCACAGACAACACGCAAACCACCCTTCCCGCCACCACGTCAGAGGCGCTTGATACCAACGAGGCGCTCGCCGTTTTGGCCAAGCTTACCGCCGATGTGTCGGGCAAGTTGATGTCGCCGATGGATGAGGCGCTCTCGCCCGAGACATTGGGGCGCGCCCTCACCCATGCCCGCCTGCACGATCCCGACGCCACCGATATCCTGTTTGCGCAGACGCATATCCTTAATAATATGTTCGCCCGCTTTCTGGATAAGGGGTTGGGGGCTGAGTACATCACCAACGGTTATGACCCCAGCTATATCAATGCAAACTATATGGCGCTTGCGTTACAGGTGCAGACGCAATGCCGTATGACGGCGCAGGCGATGAAGGCCATCCGCACTACCCCCGACCTGCCAGATTTCCCTTCCCCAGAGGAACAAACTGAAAGACCATGAAAAACGATTTAAAATCAATTGGTTACCAAGCCAAAAAAGGCAAGGGTTGGTCACAGGAACGCCGAGACGCACAGGCAAAACGGTGCAAAGCGCAAAAGCCCTCGCGCCATGCCACTGGCCCTAATACGGATGCAGGCAAAGAAATCGTTTCTCAGAATGCCTATAAACACGGCTTTTATGATGCGGATATGACGTTAATCAAAACCTACTTACAGGCGCAGGCGCGCTTTATCCAAATGGTTTTGGGGGCGAAATGAGGGTTTTCCCTCGCTTTTGGCGAAACAACGCATTATATTCCTTCGAATGACTGCCATTAAGCCCACAATCGTCCTGTTTGATATGGATAATACAACCATAAGGCACGTGAACCCGCGTCTTATTGGCTGTATCGAATTTCTCGATAACGCCCTCTATGCCGTGACGAACATTTTCCGTCGCAAGCGCGAGATTGTCGATTTCTCCGAAGAACCCGCCAAACGTAAACGCTTACTCGTGCATCACGCCCTCCATAAATTCCGCCGTAAAGAGATCGAACAAATCGTCGAACCCTGCCCTGGCATCTACGCGTTGCTAACATTGCTCAAGAAAAATAATGTGCGCCTTGGGATTGTCAGTAACGGCCTCGGAAAAGGTTACGGCCATGACGTGCTTGAGAAATTCAACCTAGAGCATTTTTTCGAGATTGATATCTTCCGCGAAGATGTCCAAAAATCAAAACCCCACCCCGACCCAATCCTACGCGCCGTCCGCGCAATGGACGGTGAGGAACTATGCGAAGAAGATGGTGGCGTCATTTGGTATATCGGTGATCGTCATAAAGACATCAAAGCAACATTGGCAGCGGATAAAATCCTGAGCTGTAAAATCCTGCCCTTCTCCTATGGCTTAAACGCGGCGATGGCGGTATTGCAAAACAACGTTGGTGCTGACCATATTATCCTGAACTACTTCGACTTCATCGCGCGGATTAAGCCGCTAATAGAAGGCAGCTCTACAGTTGAGACAGCGGGTCAGCGTAAGGCTTCCAGCTCCGCATCATAAACTGTATGCTCTGGCGCACGGGTCATGATATCTAGATGCTCTGATAACACGTTCAAACGATCCAACCATTTTGATTGTTGCTGAAGCGTATGGCCAATACTAACCTGCCCTTCCAATAACGCAATGAACTCCTCAACGGCAGATTTCTGACGGGGGATTTGAATAACGTTTAGGCTCTTGCGGTTTTCTTTACCCAACATAATCGCCGTACGATCCAACGCATGATTTAATCCACCCAACTCATCGACCAAACCAATATCCAATGCTTGAGCCCCCGTCCACGCACGTCCTTGCGCAACATTACGAACTTCGGCTTTGGTCATGCCACGCCCTTCAGACACGCGCGTTAAAAATGCATCATAGACATCATCAATCAGAACAGTCATCCGCGCACGCGCCGCTTCATCAAACGGGCTAGAGACAGAAAAGATATCAGAATTCTCACCATACTTAATCGTTTCCCAATTAATACCCAACTTATCCGACAGCGCACTAATTTCAAACTTACCCATGATCACACCGATAGATCCCGTAAGTGTAGAAGGAAGCGCCACAATTTCATCCGCATCTGCAGATATCCAGTACCCACCTGAGGCCGCAACTGTCCCCATAGACACAGTAACTTTCTTGCCCTTCTCCTTTGCCTTCACCAACGCACGGCGAATAGTTTCAGACGCCGACGGTGACCCTCCAGGACTATCAACGCGCAAGACGATGGCTTCGATAGTATCATCCATATAGGCTTCGCGAATAGCCGCAGAAATATCATCTGCCCCCGCGCTACCACCATTGCCTGTTTCATCAACAATTGTTCCAACAGCGTAAATAAGTGCAATATTAGATTTCGTGCTCTGGGCAGGTTCAGCAGGTGTTGACGGTGTTTTTTTCGCTTGCGCATATTGCCCCAACAAAATGAACTTTAAATTCTCATCTTCAGGATCGCCCATTGTCGCTTGGCGGATTTCAGACGCTAACACATCAACATAATCCAAGCGGTCAACAAGTTTGGCGTCCAACGCTTCACGTCCAGTCAAAAGCCCAAGGTCAACTTTTTGCTTAATAAAAGCAGGTGATACTTCTCTATCTTTAGCGACCTGCGTAACCATCTGTTTTGATAGATCATCAACAATAGAGCTTAGCATTTCTCTGTTCTTTGCAGACATTTTTGAATTGGTTAAATTCTCCATCGCGCTTTTAAAGCCTTCACGTTGGAAGAAATCAGGGTTAACACCAAGCTTATCAAGCGCCTCTTTCCCGAAGGGCATTTCCATGTTCATCCCAGTCATGGTTAATTGCCCAACAGGTTGCATCCAAATCTCATCAAAGGCAGAGGCGAAATAATAAAGCCCTAACCCATTTCCACTATAAGATGGCGCATAGATTTTTGTGAATTTTCCGCTCTCTTTAAACTTGCTAAGCGCTTTACGAATTTCTTGCGTATGGGGCAATGCAACGCCGCCACTTTTGACACTAACAACAATACCGCGCACACGATTATCATTCGTTGCATTTTCGATAGCCTTCACCGCATCACGCAAAGTTGGTTTTGAAAAAGGAAACGGATCCATGAATGATGCTTTGGTACGCATCTCACTAAAGCCACCTTCAAGTTCTAACAACAAAACCATATCTTTCGGAAGCGCCGCAGGTTTTGATCCCTTCATAATAAGGGTCGTTGAAATTGTCAGCATAACGAGTGAAATTAAAAACATGACGCCGAAGGCCATACAAACGCGTTTTAACGCTTTCCAAATAATACCCGTAACACTCCAACGTTTTTTCTTAATTTCAACGTCGCGTTTTTTTGGTTTGTAAAAGAGAGAACTGAAATTTGACATAGCGACCTGAGCGTTTGTTATTTATGATTAAAGACAGTCATAAATATGCAGGGCTACGCCGTTAATGTCACGTAAAAGATTTAGGAAAGACTATCTAATTTAAATACAAACTCTGGACAAACCTCAGCTATTACCTCGTAAATGTTACATTGCAGATCTTGAGGGCCACTAATTTGGCTAATCGTTCCATTTTCAAAATCTATGGAAAGTTTAGTAGGAATTTCAGCCATTGTACTACTTACTTGAAAAGAAAACACACCCTTACGAGATGTCTTTAACATTTCATAAAATGCAGGCAAATTCTGCGCTACCAGCATTTCTGTTCTTTCACTGTCTTGTAACATCACAAAGCTATCCCAAAGTAATCTGACTTATAAATGGCTGTATTACTTATCAATAATTAAATCAAATTGACCAAAAGCTTGAATCATTACTCCTAGCGCTTGAGTACATACACCTTCACCCGATTTATTAAGAGCCATACGACTATTGTCAAAATCTATATACATAGTCATGCCAGACGTTTTATCACCAGCACGCACTTCAAAAATTTGCGGCAAACCTGCTCCACTCATATAAGCACAACCTTGTAATGTTTCCCGAAAATCAGTAATGCCTTCAAAAGCGAGAGGGCTTTGGTTTTCAAATTGCACCATAAATTCACTCTTATCTGGTAACGCTTCACGCTCACGATTTGTATCTTCAATCGTTGATATATGCGTAACATTTGTACATATTGCTAGCTCATCAAAAACACTCTGAAACAGTTGTTGAATTCTTTTTACAGATTCGTTACTTCCACCCTCAACAAGAATTTGATTTGATTCAAAATCTATAAAAACTTTTGATAATTCATTCTCTATTTGCACATCAAAACGTACTTTTTTATCATCCAAGCCTTGTATATAAGCATGCGAACCCAATTCTTTACCTAGATGATCAATACTAGTAAATATATACGGTTTAATTCCACTAAATTGAGCTTGAAACTCTTTTTCAACAACAGACATAACACACCTATAATTTTATTTTTTTGGAAAATAGCGTGATATTTAGATTATGTCAATAAAAATTGGCGTTTTATAGGCACTGAGCCTTGTGGCGAAGGTAATGGTCGGCTAAAACGCAGGCCATCATGGCTTCACAGACGGGTGTCCCGCGGAGGCCAACACATGGGTCATGACGGCCTTTGGTCATGATTTCAGTCTCATTTCCTGCCTTATCGATTGTGTTGACGGGTTTTAAGATAGAGCTGGTCGGTTTAAACGCCGTGCGGACAACAATATCCTGCCCTGAGGAAATTCCACCCAGAATACCACCTGCATTATTTGATTGGAATTCTGGCTGACCGTCTGCGCCGATACGAATTTCATCAGCATTGTCTTCACCGCCCAATGTTGCTGCCTCAAACCCATTGCCAATCTCTACGGCCTTGGTTGCGTTGATTGACATCATGGCTTTGGCTAAATCAGCATCTAGTTTGTCGTATACTGGGGCACCTAATCCTGCGGGAATTCCGATTGCGTGAACTTCAACAATGGCGCCAGCGCTAGAGCCGTCTTTGCGTTGGCCGTCTAAATATGTTTCCCATTCAGGGACAGCCTTAGGGTCAGGACACCAAAAAGGATTTTGAGCAACTTGATCCCAATCCCAGTTATCACGGTTTATTTTTTGCGTACCGACTTGAACAACGGCGCCTAAAATTTGCACCTCGTTGCCAATCTCATGTGCCAGAACTTTGCGGGCAATCGCTCCAGCCGCCACACGCATCGCTGTCTCACGCGCAGATGATCGTCCACCACCACGATAATCGCGGATGCCGTATTTGGCGTTATAGGTGAAGTCTGCATGGCCTGGACGAAATTTATCTTTGATGTCACCGTAATCTTTTGATTTTTGGTCAACATTTTCAATGAGGAGACCAATTGGCGCGCCTGTTGTCATACCCTCAAACACACCAGACAAAATTTTCACTTGGTCAGGTTCTTTGCGTTGGGTTGTGAATTTGCTCTGCCCTGGTTTACGGCGATCTAGAAATACTTGGATATCGGCTTCAGTTAAGGGAATACGCGGTGGCACGCCATCAACCACACAGCCAATCGCTGTGCCGTGGCTCTCACCAAAGCTTTGATATTGAAATAATGTTCCGAACCGATTACCACTCATTCTGCTCTCCTAGAGGCGAATTAAGCCGCTTCGCCTTTTTGTTTTTTGGGGGCTAGGGATGTTAGAAGCTCACCTGTTTCGGCGGCTGTATCAACGGCGCACATGCCGACAGTATGATAACCGCTATCAACGTGGAGACATTCTCCTGTGACACCACTTCCAAGGTCAGAAAGCAGGAATAGGCCTGAACGACCGACATCTTCTATGGTGACGTTACGACGAAGGGGTGAATTAAGCTCATTCCACTTCAAAATAGCGCGGAAATCCCCAATACCAGAGGCCGCCAATGTCTTAATCGGCCCTGCTGAGATGGCATTTACACGGATATTTTGAGGCCCTAAATCATTGGCTAAATACTTCACAGAAGCTTCCAAAGCCGCTTTTGCGACGCCCATGACGTTATAATGTGGCATAACTTGTTCTGCACCGTAATAAGTCAGCGTAACAAGGCTTCCGCCCTCTTGCATCAATGGCGCGGCGCGTTTTGCAACGGCCGTGAAAGAAAAGACAGAAATATCCATTGTTTTCAAGAAGTTAGCGCGACTAGTGTCAACATACATGCCATCTAGCTCATTTTTATCAGAAAAGGCAATTCCATGGACAACAAAGTCGATTTTGCCCCATTTCTTCTCAATTTCTTCAAAAGCGCTATCGATACTGCCCTCATCCGTCACATCACAAGGCAGCAAAATATCAGAGCCAACGCTCTCAGCCAGCGGTCTTACGCGCTTCTCCAGCGCCTCACCTTGGTAAGTAAACGCAAGCTCAGCACCAGCTTCGTGAGCCACCTTTGAGATGCCCCATGCGATAGAGCGCTCATTAGCCACGCCCATAATCAAGCCTCTTTTACCTTCAAGCCAGTTTTTTGATGTATTTGTCATTAGATTCGTATCCTTGAAATTATTAACATATCCTACACAAATAAACGCTCACGTCCAGCCTATATCATGCTGAAAAATCTGCTTTTTCCGCCGGTTTTGGCTTTTTTAAAGGTTTTTATGGTATTTTGATATTCTGTTAACCTTATTGTTTTATAATTTAAGGATCGGAAAGTGAAGGCTTTTAGGGGCAAAATTAGGTGACGATGGATATTGATAAAATAAAGGAAGTATGTGAACAGACATCAAAGCGCGTTGAAAACGCCTATGATGGCCTTACACTACATTTTGTCATCTACCCTCATGGGAAAATGAAAGAGAACATTGCCCTTGCAGAACATGACATTGTTTTGCACCCAGCTGGCGAGACTGCCAGAAAAATCCTACGCCAAAATAATAACGGTGAAAAATCATCCTTCTTAGGCTTAGCGATTGCCAATGAATCAAAATACTTAGGTCTTAAGAGTAAAGATCACTTAGTCGGACTCTACACGCTTAACACAAGTGAGTTTAAAGACATGACTGAAGTTAGAGCGCATATTTATCACTCTGCTTGGCATGCGATTGACTTATATGACATTCGTAAAATTCCGCAATATCGTAAAAAATTCCGCGTAGGCGAAATGATTCCAAAAAGAACAGCCCTTAATTTAAGCAAAGCCAATTTACAGGCAGATGTTTTTTCAATGCTATTAATGGCGTTAGAAAAAGAAGAACGTGCCATTGATATCTTAGGCGCCCTTCGCGCCAAGCAAGCAGTCACATCAACTATTGGATTTAAAGCTGAAGACTACCCATCAGTCCTCGCTATTGAATCCTGTAAAGTTGCTTATGCTGATTTACAAGGCTTTAACCTAAGAAAATCTGAGTATATGGCACGCGCACGCGATATTTCAATTGAAATTGGTCAAACTTATGATGAAGAAAATATCAGACAATGGTGGAATTTTACGATCCCTGCACAAGACATGGCATGGCGTGATTTCTCACAAGAAGATATTTTGGGCGCAGCCGTTAATACCAGCTTAGATCCATTTGTACGCTCAACTGGGCTACTTGTATCTGAAACCAGTCATATAGAACCAAGCGAAGCCATTACATTAGATAATGGTTATAATGCCTTTCTTGATCCTGATAATAACTTAAACCTGCACCGTGAAATAGTTGATAAAACTTTTGCTGACGCCATTGAACAAGGGATTAAAGAATCAAGTCACCGCGCACTTCTTAATGCTGCGAACGCACAGAACGAAGCGCTTACGAATGGTAAGATTTTAGGCTGGTGTGCAAATGCATTACAAGAAGCCGCCGCCGCCTTTGAACGTTCTCTTATTAGTGGTACAGCGCCAGAGCAAGCTGCAAAAATGCAATTTGAAAGCAAGCGCGATGAACCTGAATGGGAAGATTTAAAGAAATTAAGCAACACAATTATCGAACAAAAAAGACAAGGCCTGACCATTACAATGGGGCATATTGCAGAAATTTGTAACAACCACATTGCCTTCTCACCAATGTTAAACGCCGTAACAATGACAATGAAAGATCCTGCTTATATTCAAAAACTTGAAGCAGCGAATGACTTTGGTCTTATTCCTGCCAAACCTTTGGAGCCAACATTTGCCGGCCCATCAATAAAAGGCCCTGGCCCTAAAGCACCACAAAAAGAACTTGAATATGCAGTGGCACCAACAATGGCTGCCGCGCGTGCCGCGCCGTCACTTGGTGGCAGTAAATCCAATAATGATGCCGCACGTGCAATGTATCAAAAACATATGGATATAAAGAAAAAGCGTGAAGAAATTCAACGCGAACAAGAAATGGAAGCACGTCGCGAAATTGAACGACAAACAGATGAATAATTCAGCAGAAAATAATTAAGGTGTGTAATAGCAAAAGCCTCCCTGTTTTAAAGACAGAGAGGCTTTTTTTAATTCTTAAATTTAGAGAAAGTTATTAACTAACGATTTCCCAAGTACCATCTGCTTGACGACAAGCAATACCAAAGCCACTTTCTTGCTGACCACCAACATAGATTGTTTGTTGGTATTCACGACAGTAACGTCCTGATGTATCCTGACCATCACGCACAGGTGTTACAACACCACGGTTACCTGATTCAGGGTTGTTCCAAGAAATTTCATCTCCGATTGGTGCGCTATGTGCTTCGTAGTTTGCACGTTGTGCATAAGCAACGTCAGCTTTATCCAATGAACGACCTACTTCACTTCCGACTAGGCCACCTAAAAGTACACCAATACCAGTTGCCCATAATTGACCACTACCGTTTCCGACTTTTGAGCCTAAAACGCCACCTAATACAGCGCCAGCACCAGCACCTACAGTTTGTTTTGTACCTGCGCCTTGGAAGCTTTCACACCCAGCTAGTCCAACAGATGCAATCAATGCCATTGTTAATATAATTTTTTTCATAACGATTACCGCCTTTCATATATTGCGATTTTTATAATTACCGTTAAGGTAAGCAAAAAATTAGGTTAAATAAAGGCTTTAATAAGGGAAAAACACATAAAAATGACGAAAAGTGACAACAAAGAGGCGCCAGAAGGATTTGAAGCCCCAGAAAATCCATATGATTTATTCAAAGATTGGCTAACGCTCGCGGAAGATAATGAGATTAATGATCCAAACGCCATGTGCCTTGCCACGGCCACACCTGATGGAAAACCAAGTGCGCGCATGGTACTACTTAAAGGTTTAGATGAGCGTGGGTTTGTGTTCTATACTAATGACACTAGCCGTAAGGGTGAACAGATTAATGAGAATAAAAACGCTGCCATCTGTTTTCACTGGAAGACACTACAAAAGCAAGTGCGCGTTGAAGGTGTTATTGAACAGGTAAGCGCAGAAGAAGCTGATAAATATTATAACACACGTCACCGCGGTAGTCGTGTTGGTGCATGGGCATCAAAGCAGTCGCAAGAATTGGGTAGTTATGATGAATTGAAAAAATTTGTTGAAGGTTACGAAGAAGAATTTAAAGATAGAGAAACGATTCCCCGCCCACCCTATTGGAACGGCTTTCGTCTCAAACCAAACTATATAGAGTTTTGGATTGATGGCGAATATAGGTTACACCAACGTTACCTATACGAGCCAGATGGTAACGGTGGTTGGACAACAAAAATGTTATACCCGTAAGTGAGGAAACATGACTAAAAAGAAGATTATGATTGGCGTGGTTGCTTTGCTTTTAGTCCTAGGTGGTATGGGTGTGTATTTATATCCAGCTGAAAAAGAGTTGGATTACAAAAAAATATACACTGCAGAAGAATTGAGTGCTTTATCAGTGGCTGATCGAGAAGAAATTCGCAATAGAAAACTTTGTTCTAATGATGGGGTTGATACTAGCGAACCTCACGGGGATGTAGGGCACATAGGTATAGATTGTAGTAAATATAAATAATAAGTAAAATTAATTAGAGGAAAAAATGGCTGAAGCAAAAATGAAGAATGAAGAAAACAACAATGACGAAACAATGAATTTTGAAACCGATGTTTCAAGATTACTGGATATTGTGACGAACGCGCTTTATTCAAACCGTGATGTTTTTTTACGTGAGCTAATTTCAAACTCCGCAGATGCGTGTGATCGTTTACGTTATCAGGCTTTGCAAGATGACAAGCTCACCAAAGGTAGTGCGCCGTTTCATATTCGCCTTTTAACCACCATTAAAAACCCAAATCTTACAATCGTCGATAATGGTATTGGGATGAACCGCGAAGAATTAATTAGCAACCTCGGCACTATCGCCCGTTCAGGCACAGCCGCGATTTTAGAAAATCTAAAAAACCAAGGTCAAGAAAAAGACATGAACTTGATTGGTCAGTTCGGTGTTGGTTTCTACGCCAGCTTCATGATTGCGCACAAGGTTGAAGTGGTCAGCCAAAAGGCAGGTGAGCCAGAAACATGGTATTGGGAATCTGATGGTAAAACAGGATTCACTATCCGCGAAGCCAATGATGATGAAAAAGCTTGGTTAACAGATGCTCACGGAACAGCCATTCGCCTGCACGTGAACTCTGACTCAACTGATTATTTATTGGAAGATGAGATTAAACGTATTGTTCTAGAATATTCCGACCATGTTGAAGTGCCAATTTATTTCAACAAGCCAGAAGAAGGTAAGGAAGACGAGCAAGCACCGATCAATGCCGCGAGCGCCCTTTGGACTCGCCCAAAAAGTGAAATCACTCAAGAACAATATAATGAATTTTATCACCATACTGGGCAGCTCTTTGATGACCCCATCATGACAACGCATTGGACAGCAGAAGGTGTTATTGAATATACAGCATTGTTGTTTATTCCGACAATGCGTCCGTGGGATTTGTATGACCCTGACCGTAAAACGGCGCTACGTCTCTATGTTAAGCGTGTGTTTATCACTGATAAATTGGACACCCTTCTGCACCCTTGGTTACGTTTTGTGAAAGGTATTGTGGACTCACAAGACCTACCGTTAAACATTAGCCGTGAAATGTTGCAATCTAATCCTGTTGTTCACAAAATCCGTAATGGTGTGACCAAGAAAATTTTGAGTGAAATTCAGAAACTGTCTGAAAAAGATGAAGAAGCATTTGACACTTTATGGGGTCAATTTGGCGCCGTGTTAAAAGAAGGTCTGTATGATGCGATTGAACATCGCCCAGACTTATTCAAAATTTGCCGTTTTAATTCGACCAATAAAGATGCGCCAATGACTAGCCTTGATGAGTATATTGAGCGTATGAAAGATGGGCAGGACACTATCTATTATATCACGGGTGAAAACGCCGAGAGCCTGTCACGCTCACCGCAGATCGAAGGGTTAATTTCTCGCGGTATTGAAGTGTTGCTGATGACTGACACCGTGGATGAATTTTGGTTACAACAAGTCAAAGATTACAAGGAAAAGAAATTTAAATCTGTGACGCAAGGAAACATCAATCTTGATGAATTCAGCGACGACAAAGATTCTGATGCCAAAAATGACAACGAAGAAACAGCCAGCGATGATGATAAGGAAATGGACGCATTAACGCTAATGCTTCAAACACAATTGGCTGAGCAAGTTAACCGCGTGCGTGTATCAAAACGCCTAACGGAATCCCCAGTCTGTTTAGTGGCGGATGATGGTGGTGTTGATATGCACATGGAAAAAGTGCTGAAACTTCAACAAAAATATGAGCCAAGTAATAAGCCCGTTTTAGAAATTAATCCAACACATCCATTGATTAAAAAGATGGCTAATATGGTGAGCAAAGACGCAGAGCAAGAAACGCTAAAAGACACAGCGCTATTGTTAATGGATCAAGCGCTAATCATCCAAGGCGACAGCGTAACCGACCCCGCCGCCTTCGCGAAACGCATGGCAAGTTTTATTGAGAAGGGATTGGGGTCTTAATAGAGCAACCATGACTAGAAAAAGAAAATTCAATTTATCACTTATCATTATTACACTGCTAGTTATTGCATTCGATCAATATATGAAAGCGACGTGGGATCACAGTGTCGTTGCAAATGAATACCAACGATATATTATTTATTATAAAGATGGCAACCGTAAAACATTGGATAGTAAAGAGCTGGACGCAATTCCTGCTAAATATTAAAAACCTCTGAAAATTATCAAAAAGAGCAATCAATACCTTTGGGGTGATGTTGTTTTAACGAAGTCAGCGCGTTGGTTTATATTACATGAAGGTTTAATCGGGGAGACGTCAAACGCGAAAATTGAAGAAACTGTCTTTGTTAATGATAGCGGATCTATAAAAGTTAGAGTTGCCAGTGGTGGTTATATCAAAAATTCTTGTAAGCCTTATAATAGAGAGGGAAATGCCGCTGTTCATTATCAACTTGATAATGGTGAGAGGTTACAATTAAAGACAAACGTAATGGTCTATGAAAATATTATACAATTTATATTATGTAGATAATTTAAAAAAAGTTCAGGTTCGTAATTTTTACTTCCGTCATTGCGAGCGTAGCGTGGCAATCCAGTGATTTAAGGAAAGATTCTGGATTGCTTCGTCATTACATTCCTCGCAATGGCGTATTAAAAATTTAATTAAACGTAACGGCGTTGCATTTCTTCGATGTCGTCGTCGGAGAATTCGAAGTTTGTGGCTAGTTCTTCGATCATCGCTTCGCGGATAATCGTGCTTAGTTCTTCGCCTGTTTCGCACCAGACATCTAATAAGGCGCGACGATATAAGACAAGTGCATCGTCATCATTCGCGCTTTTCTTTTCAACGCCTGGGGTTAATTGTTTACCGCCCTTAAATAACGCCAATAAATCATAAGGGTGGTCGAGGTCTAAATCGCTCTCCGTTGCTTCATCTGCAATGTCTTCAATTTGGATAACAACTTCTTCACAAAGCTCAGCCAGCTCATCTGGTAAATTCTCAATCTGTTCCAACGCGATGACGTTAATGTCATCAGCACTTGGCGCTGTCGAAAAGTTCATGATGATTTGCTGTCCCATTTAAGAGAGCCCTACCCGTTATTATTGATTCTGTAATATGATTTTAAGCCCAATTTAAGCGCTTGCCAATGCCTTATACAATATTCATCCACCTGCATAGACGTTATGTGCAATACATATGTATATTTATGACCAATAAGTTAAAATTATTTAAGAAACATTAACTATTTCATGCTATTCTGTTTAGTCAATTGGGTAATACACTGGGAAAGTATCTATGGAATTAAATTCAGCCGTTGCGGCTCAAATCCAACAAACTAAGCAAAATGCAACGACCAGCTTCATTAAACAGAATGCTGATGCTGAGGCTCAGATTGCTGATGTTTTAACAGATTCTATTTCCCGCGTTCCAAATTCACCCGTTCGTGGTGTCAATGTGGATATTAACGCTTAAGGCTTTAAACACCTATCTTTTGAACTTTCGGAAAATTTTCTAACTTCTTTTCTATATCCGCTAAATATGGGTAGGCTTCTTGTGTGCCCTCACTCAAGCAAGACAATCCAGAAGCCACTGTTGCCATACGTAGAGAATCCGAAAATAATTTTTTCTGATCTAAGCCAGCTGCGAATGTGCCACAAAAACAATCCCCAGCACCCGTCGTATCAATAACTTGATCACCCAAATCAATTGAGGGTACTACCCACCCGACACCATTGGGTTGAACCGCAATAACCTCTTTTGGTCCTTGGGTAATAATACAAGTTAAATCGCCTTGCTTGGCAAAAATGGCCGCTAGTTTTTTTGCGTCTTTTTTAATGTCTAGCCCAAGGCTTTTGCCTAATTGCTCCGCCTCGATGCTATTCACGATTAAATAATCAACATCTTCCAAAATATCTTTTGAAATTTCCGCGACAGGCGCCAAATTTAAAATAATTGTAGAGCCCTTTGCTTTCGCATTTTTTATAACTTGTTTAGTTTGCTCGACAGGCACTTCCATTTGTACGAGCAAGGTTTTTTCGTCGTTGAAAATATCGACTGGTGCTTGCTCAGCATTAATTTGCGTATTTGCACCAGAGGAAATAATGATCTGACTTTCACCTTTTGCGTCACGAATTACAGAGGCCATCCCCGTTGGTAAATCCTCAGAGGTTGCGACGCCAGAGGTCATGACTTCGTTACGTTTCAGGTGGGTTAATACCCGCATACCCATGCCATCGTCACCGACCTTGCCCACTATGGCTGTCTTTGACCCTAATCTGGCGGCTGCGAAAGCTTGGTTTGCGCCTTTACCGCCGGGAAGCAATGTATAGCTTGAGGAAAGCGTTGTTTCTCCTGCTTTTGGGAACTTCTTCACCCGCAGATTATGATCCATATGTATTGAGCCAAAGACGATTATCATCACTAAATTCCTTATTTTTCTAGCCCTACTATAGACTTTTAGGTCAAAGATTGAAATAACTAGGCTGAAATTATAAAGAATAAATAATGATGCATAATTATAACAAGATTTTTGAACAGCATTTACACGACCTTAAACAGGAAGGGCATTACCGCGTTTTTGCGACCCTAGAGCGCCAATCAGGCAACTTTCCACATGCTTATTACCATGATGAAAATGGCACGCGCAAGCAAGTAACCATTTGGTGTTCCAATGACTATTTGGGCATGGGACAAAATAAGTCTGTGCAACAAGCGATGCATGATGCGATTGATCAATATGGTGCGGGCGCAGGTGGTACGCGTAATATTTCTGGTACGCAGAAACTACATTGCGATCTTGAGGCATCACTGGCTGATTTACACAGTAAAGAATCTGCGATTACGTTTACCTCTGGCTACACCGCCAATGTTGGTGCGCTGAGTACGTTAATTAATTTACTCGATAATCCGATTGTTTTTTCTGATGCGTTAAATCATGCATCAATGATTCATGGTATACGCTCGGGCAATGCTCAGAAAAGAATATTTAATCATAATGATCTGGCACATTTAGAAGCATTGTTAAAAGAAGCACCTATTGATGCGCAAAAAATTATTGCGTTTGAGTCTGTTTATTCAATGGAAGGCGACATTGCACCTATCAAAGAAATTTGTGATTTGGCGGATAAATATAATGCTATGACTTATCTGGACGAAGTTCATGCGGTTGGCCTTTATGGCTCTAACGGTGGTGGTATCGCGCAGATGCGTGGGTTGTTGGATCGTATAGATATTATCGAAGGTACGTTCGGCAAAGCTTATGGGTTAATGGGTGGATTTGTGACTGGTACACAGGCGATGATTGATGCTATTCGCTCCTTCTCCTCCAGCTTTATTTTTACGACCGCCCTACCGCCAGCGATTTTGGCAGGTGCGCTTGCGAGTGTTGAGCATTTAAAGGTGTCAGAAATCGAACGTAAAACGGCGCATATTAATGCGCGTTATCTTAAGGACGCGTTAGAAGAAAATGACCTGCCTTACCTACAAGGCGATAGCCACATCGTGCCATTAATTGTTGGTGATGCGGTTTGTTGCAAGGCCGTGACGGATATTTTATTGAACGACTATGATATTTACGTGCAACCCATTAATTATCCGACAGTCCCCAAAGGCACAGAACG
Source organism: Alphaproteobacteria bacterium (assembly GCA_018608245.1). Taxonomy (GTDB): domain Bacteria; phylum Pseudomonadota; class Alphaproteobacteria; order Micavibrionales; family Micavibrionaceae. Next base: position 39,123 of record JABAZY010000037.1, read on the forward strand.
TATGCGCCTAACCGCGACAGCCGCGCATACAAAAGATGACATTGATAAAATGGTTTCTGCTCTTACTGAGCTATATCAAGAGCATAGAATTTTAGAACGGATGGCAGGTTAGTTTTGAAAAGCTTCATTAAGAAAAATCTCTGGCTTATCGGACCATTTATCCCCTTAATATTACTTTTCATTTTCACCTTAATAAGCTTTGTTTTAAATGCATTATTTGGTGATAACTGGATTACCATGGGCTTGCTAATACCCGTTGGTATTGCACTTTTTTTACCAGCAATAATGTTTGACGCCCTTGGTGTAGAAGGTCTTATGTCAGGGTTAGATGTCTTTAATATGCCCTCAACAAAAGGTCTATGGCTCTCGTTTTTCTTCTGGGTCTTAATAAGTGCAATAATAGCGCTTATTAATTTTCGCAAACGAAAAAAATAATCAAATAATTTAGGCGTGTGTTAGGCGCAAGGAACGAAACGTATTTTTAAATACGTGAGCGACGCGGTAACGACGCACACGTTTAAAGTATGCAGATTATTACTCATTCCACATTTGTTCGTACCATGGACGGTCGTCGGACTTTGGTTTCATGGCGAAAGATTGTCCGCCTTTTTCCATTTTCTTACGAATATCTGAAATGCTCCAGCCTGTTAGGTTCGCAAGCGCTTTTGCTTCTTTTTCGAAACGCTCTGGTAGGCCTTTATAGTAATTACTTGCCATTTCACAAGATGCTTCTTCTGTCCAAGGATGGCGCATGACGTAACGCCCTTGGAAGTTTTGACGATCTTCTGTTTCTTGCAACACAATATCCTCTGGGAATGTATCAGCCGTATAACGAACATGCATACGGGTCACAAAAGCGTTAACCGCCTGTGATGGTGGGCGTGGTGGCATGATACGTGGTTGTGATTGCCCAGGCATCGGACGTACTTTTCGACCAGGTTCTTTATCCAACCACCAAACACCTAACTTACGCAAATCAGCCTTTGGAAGTGGATCAGCCGCACAAGGATCACACCATGCCATATCCCATGCATATTCCAGCATCACTGTTTTCATTTTTTCTTTTTGAACAGCTGTTTCAAACATCGCCTTATAGAATTCACCAAACTCATCCGCGACGAATAAAGGAATATCATCCCCAGTTGGAATTTTTGTTGTGCGGTAATTCGTTGGCTCAACACGGCCTTTTTTGGTTAGCGTGAATAGTAATAGATTTTGAGGGCCATTGGCGTTTAATGTACCGAGGCGCACAGGCAACATAAATTTTTCTGACTCATACGCCACTTGTAATGGGCGTAGGTAAGTAAAGCCTTCTTTCTCGTAGCTATCCAAATTCACTTTTGCGACGAAGAATTTCATGTTTTGTTTAATGTAACTACCCAGAACTTTTTTAGATCCTTTAGGAAGTTGATAGCCCTCTTGGTTCAACCATTTGAACAAGCCATCGCTTTCTTTGGCAGAAAGGATGAGGATATCGTACTCACCAACACTGTAGCTCTCTTCAATGGTCACGCCTAATTTTTTAGCTGATTTTTGCATTGCTGCACCATCTGCCATTGCCATAGGTGCCGCAGCCATATTACGCGCCATCGTTTCAAATTGTGGCTGACATGGATTGCTATCATAATATTCAACCAAGCGTGGTGCAGTATAGGCATCCAGATGATCAATTAATTTTGTGTCTGCGACATTCACTTGTGATTTTGTAACAACTGTCGGTACAGGGATAACGATGGCGAAATCTTTGGCTTCCCCTTGGAAGTCATTGGCCATTGTCATGACGGTGCGCCCTTCATGGCGAGACATCACAACCTTTGAAGCGCCGTTAAATAAATCTGCATCGGCTTTCGCGACATAGAAACCACAGAATGCTTGTGCGTTTTGGGTGCTGGCGAAAATCAATAAAGTTAGTAAGAATAATAAACGGGTCATGTCTCTCTCCACTGATAGCGTTTGTCTTTTATAAAATAATCAATAATTGGCGTTATGCAACAAACAATGAATAACGCGTAAAATAATCCCTCTCTAATTTGCAAATGATATTGCATGATATAGGCGATCACCGCAATTGAGATGGCGAAGATCAAACGCCCAAGGCGATGATCTGGGGTAGTTTTAGGATCAGACACCATAAAGAAGGCAAAAATAAGGAGTGCCCCACTTTGCGCATTATGAATTGGTATCTCCAACGGATCACCCAACCATAGCGCCCGCCCTAATAATAACGCGAACCAAGCACCCAGTAAAAAGAGTGAAATATCTGCACGCCCTGTGCGCCCCAACACCATGATCGCTAAGCATATAAGCAAGAAGCCCATCCATACAGCACTGCCCCACTGCCCCGGTGAAATCCACACCATTTCGGGTAGCGCGATTAGACCAATGACAATAGCGGCGTTGGCGGGGTTGAAGATGTGCTTATCATCCCAACGAATAAGGAATTTTGAGGCCATCGCGATAATCCCCGCAAGCGGATAGAGCCACAGCACGCTGACCTTCAGCAATAAGCATAAAGATAGCCCCGTGATAAGTGGTGAACGGAAATCAAACGTGGGCACATCGAATATTTTGGTGAACATATATTGTGAGATTAATGTCGCAGACAAGGTTAACACCAACACCTCCCAGCTAGGAGCAAAGTCGCTCCAGAGCAATAATAGCGTCAGTAAACTACTTAGCGCGATAATTTGAAAATGCCGTGGGTCGGCTTTGATGGCGTTAATTAATCTCATTAACCGACTATCTGCGCCAAAAATGGCAATAATATGCACGATTTTCATTGACATAATTTTAATCTGGAGTTATGTTCATGCTGAATTTTTAAATATATGGAGTTAACTATGCTTAATACAAATTTCGGAAGAGTTGCAGCAATAACAACAGTAGCAGCTTCTTTAGCTTTATCATCATGCACGTTTAGCGCCCCTAAGCGCCCTAGAGCAGATTTCAACCTACAAGGTCTTGATATTGTTGTTGCAGATCCAAAAACAGGTGCTGCTTTATGCGTGTTTGCAAATCCAGAAAACGAAAACAGCACTGTTAGATCAGCGCCTGGTTTTGATAATTTAATGGATTGCGATCCTGAAATTCTTGAGAGATACTTATATGATCGCGAATTTAAAGATCATGGCCCTAGAGCTTGGTAAGTTTTAGCTAATTTAAATTAAGCGTCTTTTTTCATACAGGAAAAGACGCTTTCTTTTATGGTGGATAGCGTTGAAAACACATCTCTGTTTTCAATGTCATTATAAAGCATCTCTGCTTTGTCTAAAGCTTTATCAAGCGTCGCCATGGTTTTACCCATATCGGCGCTTTCGTCTTTCTTCCACACGCGTAGAACGTGGAGGTATAGTGCGGTTAGACCAGTGACGTTAACTGCACCACAAATACCATCATTCTTAATTCCTGCCGATTCCAAGATACGCTCCATCGAGCGCCCTAGATGAGGCAAGCTGATAATGGCCTGTTTTGGATCAGTTTTAAATGAGCTGAGGATAGATATAACGGCCGCTCGGTTTTCATTCACGTAATCAAAACGCTCCATCATCAGATCAAATATCTTCTCACGGCAAGATAGCGAAGGCGTGCCTTCTTCATTCTCAACGAACACGCAATTTTCCAGCATGTGACGGTCAATACGTCTTCCATAAGCCACCAGAATATCGGTTTTATCATCAAAATATTCGTGCGCATCGACAAGTGATACATCTGCATGGTCTAAAATTTCCTTGAAAGACAGCTCTGACCAACGGCGCGCAGACGCTAAATCTAGCGCCGCATCAACAACTTGGTCTTTTAAGCTTTTTTCTGTGGTCTTTTTAGCCATTTACACGTCTATCCCTTGCCTTTCTTGTGACAAAATATAGAGATATAAGGGTTAATATACAAATGAAAAAGGAATTAAATATGTCTACTCCTAAATACGGTTTAATCACCATCGGAAACGCGCTTGTTGATGTACTCGCCGAAACTACGGAAGACTATATTGCTGCGCAAAAAACAAGTCACGGCATGGAAAAAGGATCAATGAATTTAGTGGATGCTGAACGCGCCCTAAACTTGTACGAGAAGATGACAAACCCTTTGGAAAAATCTGGTGGGTCTGCTGGTAACACGATGGCTTGTTTCGCTTCCCTTGGTGGTAAGGGTGCATATATCGGTAAAGTTGCTGATGATACCGTTGGAGAAACTTTTGCGGGTGACCTAAAAAATATGGGTGTTCATTATGATACAGCGCCGTTATTAAACAGCACCGCAACTGGCGTCTGTATGATTTTAATTACGCCAGATGGTGAGCGTACGATGAATACTTTCTTAGGTGCCGCTGTTGAGCTAACGCCTGATGATATTGACCCTGCCTTAATCGCCGATGCGCAAGTAACGTATTTGGAAGGGTACTTATTTGATCCGCCAAAAGCTATGGAAGCATTTATTAAAGCATCTCGTGAAGCGCATGAAGCAGGTCGTAAAGTTGCATTGACGCTATCAGATTCTTTCTGTGTTGGTCGTCACCGCGAAGCGTTCAAAGATTTGGTAAGCTTACATGTTGATATTTTATTCGCCAATGAGGATGAAATTAAATCGCTTTATGAAGTAGGCACTATTGAAGAAGCGATTGAACACGTCAAAATGCAATGTGCGTTGGTTGCAATCACCAGAAGTGAAAAAGGATCACTTATTGTTGATGGCGATAATGTAATACAAATTGCGGCCGAACCAGTTGAACGCGCCGTTGATACAACAGGTGCTGGTGATGCTTATGCGGCTGGTTTCCTGTTTGGTTATACAGAAGGCAAAGATTTAGCAACTTGTGGTCGTTACGGATCTATCGCAGCGGCAGAAGTTATTTCACACATTGGCCCCCGTCCAGAAGTTGAATTAAAAACTTTAATTCAAAACAAAAAGGCAGCTTAATCATCCGATTACTATTCCTCATCACCGCTCTTATATTTTCTTTTGCCACACAAAGCTTGGCAGAAGAAAGTTACGGGCAAGAGGACTTTGGTTTAGCAATGGTGGGTGCGCCTAAATATAATGCTGAAAGCACTCATTTAGACTACGCCAATCCAGATGCGCCCAAAGGTGGTATTTTAAAACAAGCCGCAACGGGCTCATTCGACACACTCAACCCCTACGCCATTAAAGGTAAAGCCGCGCAAGGATTAAACCTTGTGACGGATCGCCTAATGGCGCGGGTTTGGGATGAGCCCTTTACGATGTACCCGATGATCGCCGAGAGCGTTGATGTGCCAGAGGATCGCTCTAGCATTACTTTTAACTTAAATCCTAAAGCGCGCTTTCATGATGGCTCGCCCATCACCACGGACGATGTTCTTTTTTCTTATGAGATACTCAAAGAAAAAGGCCGTCCAAATATGCGCCGTATTTATACGCTTGCGACATCAAGCGTGATTGATAAACAATCCATTCAATTTAAATTTAGCGAAGGGTATGACCGTGAGACAGCCTTAATTTTTGCGCTTATGCCTGTGTTATCCAAAGCTTATTGGACAGATAAAGAATTTGACAAAACAACTTTAGAAACACCTCTTGGCAGTGGCCCCTATAAAATAGCAGACGTTGATGTTGGCAAGCGCATTAACCTAGAACGTGTTCCAGATTATTGGGCGAAGGATAGCCTGACCAATAAGGGTCATCATAATTTTGATAAAATAATTTTTGATTATTACCGCGATGATACCGTCGCCTTTGAAAGCTTCAAAACAGGTGATCTTCATTTACGCCGTGAGTGGGATGCAGGCAATTGGAACAACACTTACGACTTCCCTGCCCTTAGCGAAGGTAAAGTCGTCAAAGAAGAAATTATGCATGGACGCCCTGATAAAGTGCGTGGGTTTATTTACAACACCCGCCGTGCGCCCTTTGACGACATTCGCGTGCGTCAAGCGCTTGCACTGTTCTTTGATTTTAACTGGATGAACAAAAATTTATTCTATGATGAGTATAGCCAGATCGATAGTTTCTACCCGAACACTGACCTTGCTTATAAAACGCCACACATCCGCAAAACAAATAACCCTCGTATCTTGATGCGTGAAGGCGATCAGCTTTTGAAAGATGCTGGTTGGATTATTAAAGACGGTAAACGCGTGAGCGAAAAAACGGGCGAGCCGATGACATTCCAAATTTTGCTGGATAATCCATCAGATGAAAAAATTGCGCTCTCCTTCACCCGTTCATTGCAAAAAATGGGCATTGAAGCAAACGTGCGTGTCCTCGACAGCGCTGCCTATCGTGGGCGGATGAGCAATTATGATTTTGATATGACGCTTTATTACTGGCACTCCACCTTGTCACCTGGAACAGAGCAATATTTGTACTGGTCGTGCGATTCTGCGGATATGCCGTCACGTTGGAATTATGCAGGGATTTGTGACGAGGGAATTGATGAACTGGCCAAATCTATTCCAACCGCCAAAACACGCGCCGAACTGGTTGAAAAAACGCAAGAGCTAGATAAAAGGCTACAAGAGGGGCATTACTTGATCCCGCTCTACTATAATCCCAAGGATTTCGTCGCCTATTGGAAACCACTGAAACGCCCAAAAACTACCCCATTATACGGCATTGTCACCGAAACATGGTGGATAGAGCCTGATATCACGCAAAAAGAGCGTTGAGCAGGGCTTTTGATACTGTTATCCTATTGTTCAGTAATGATTCTACATAAATATCCTTTAAGGTTCTCTTATGCTTAACAAAAAAACAACATTAGCCCTTTCTTTAGTATCTTTGGGTGGGCTTGCAGCTTGCACAAATCATAATACGCATCCAAAATTTGAGTCCGCTGATTATTGGCAACGCAGTAACGCGACGTCGGCGCTGTACCAACAAGGGCCAAAAGCACAACAAATGTTGCACAAAGACATTGCTAATTGCACCAATGAAATTAGAGAGCTGGAAAATCTAGGCGCTATCCGTAGCGTTATTCCTCCCAATTACAACCGTGGAAACACAATGGACCGCACCGCATCTGAACAACAATTAGATGAATGGGATAGCCCAGAACGCGATGGTTATTTATATGCTGAGCATTTAGACTATAGTGACTTCGAAGGGTGCATGGTTAATAAAGGTTGGGAACGTGTAGAGTATCTACCTTACACAAATGCAAAACGTGCGCGTCAGGATTACATCGAAAATACGGGACGTAAGAAGAAGAAAAAACCACGTGGTGATCGCGAAAACGTCACGACACTTCATACAGATAAACAAGATCCACCACCGTACGAAAATTTGAATGATTAATTAGTCTGCCATTAAAATGACTGACACATCCTATGTCACCCTTCCCAATCGTGGGCTTATTCATGTTGAGGGGGAAGACCGCATAGAATTCCTTCAGGGGCTTATTTCACAAGATGTTATCAAGCTTGAAGAAGCTAAAATTATGTATGGGTGTTTGTTGACCCCCAATGGTAAATTCTTGCATGACTTTTTTTTGCATCATGGTGATGATTTTATCCTGATGGATTGCGAAGGTAGTGAGCGCGCGCAAGATTTATATGAACGCTTAACCAAATACCGTTTACGCTCTGATGTTTTTATCTCAGTTGAGAAACATAATCTTGTTTATGCCGTGTTTAATGAACGTCATGGCTTGCCTGATCCGCGCCATTTTAAACTAGGCAATCGTAGCTTTGAAAAGCCAGAAAACCTACGTGAAGAAAATTTCAATGAATGGGATTTGGAACGTATTACGCTTGGTATCCCTGATGGCTCCCGTGATATGGCGATTGAAAAATCGACTTTGCTAGATTGCAACATAGATAAGTTCAACGGCATTGATTTCGACAAAGGTTGTTACATGGGGCAGGAATTAACTGCCCGTATGCATTACCGCAATTTGGGTAAGAAACATTTACGTAGCCTTAAGTTCAAAGGCACGCCCCCCGCCCCGTTCGAAGATATTATCGTAGATGATAAAAAGATTGGTAATATGCGCTCAAGCTGTGGCACTATTGGTCTAGCCGTGGTTAGAGATGAACATTTAGAAAGCTTAAAAGATGACAAAAATTCTATATACCTTTTGGGATAGTGATAACACATTAGTGGAAACCATTGAGCACCATTGGCGCAAACATGTCGAAACATTAAAAACATACGATATTATTTTAGACGAAAAATATCGTCAGAAAATTTACGAAAATAACGGCAACCAAAATTGGATATGGATCACCGAAGAGCTTGGCCTTCAGGTCAGGTGTGAAGATTATCTTGATCAAATTGATGCGTGGTATTTTGAGCATATCAATGAAATCAAAATCCGTGCGGGCGTGTTAGAAGCACTCGTAAAATTTCAAAGCGTCGATATGAAACAATGTGTTGTTAGTAATGGTCGTCGTCGTTCTGTCATGGCTGCGCTTGAGGCTAAAGACCTGCTCCAATATTTTGAGTTTGTTTTATGCAAGGAAGATTATGAGGGACGCAAACCCGATCCAGCCCCCTACCTAAAAGCCCTCGCCACAATGAAGGCCAAGACGGGCGAGAATATAGACCCCGCCAGCTGTCTGGTCATTGAAGATGACAAATTAGGCGCGTGTGCCGGCGAAGCAGCTGGTATGAGCGTGCTATACCGCCCAATTGGCGATGATAAGCCTATTGATATGCTCATTGCTTAAACGCCTAACATCCTGCTAAATAAGCATAATTTTTGCATTTAATTCCATAATTATACGATAATTTGACTATGGATAACCCAGCAGCACAATCGTCCTCTATTTCAATGTCTAAAAGGCAATACGATGCCCTTAATAATACTGCCGGGCAAATGTTCCAAGAAATGAAAGAGAAAGGCATCATTACTATTTATGATGTTGCTAATGTTGAAGAAATGCAAACCCAATTTCCTGAGATCGCTGAGGAATTATTAGAAAAAGGGATTATCTCCCCAGAGAACGTCATTAATTTAGACCGCGTCTTATTAGAAATGCCCCGCGGTACTTACCAAAAAATAATAGATGCTGAACTTGTAAGCCCAGGAATCGATTTTAATCAAGAAAAATATGATGCGGAAATGCCAGCATTATTAGAAAAATATGGTGAACGAATAATAGAGCTTTTAGAGCTTAAAGATTATGGCGCGGTCATAAAACTTGGGCAAAGCGTTATTTCTGCTGGCCTTCAATTACCCTTAAATCAATTAACCCCAATGGGTGTGTATTTAGATACAGATGGAAAATTAAATTTTGAACTCGATAAAGAACTTAACAGCGTTGAACTATCTCCCTCGTTTACTTTAAGCTCAAATGGATACTTACATAAAGGTTTAAATTCAGGTGATTATTCAATGGGGCTTAGGGGTGGATTTAATCACCACTCAACCAGTGATGCAGAGAGCACCTTTTCGTATGATGGATCATCTATTTATATAGGCGTTGGACAAGACCAAGATGGTACCATAACTGGACTAACGGCTTATACTGGTGTTGCTGCAGGCGAAAGAATTGATCTATATGGTCGTTTTGACGCTACATATAGATTGGATAATGAAGAAACCAATTTTCAAACAGAGGCTGGTGCAAGTTATAAAATATTTAGCATTCAAGACGTTTTCACTAAAATGGGCATGCCTATCCCGCTCCCTTTGGGAAGAGTAGAAGCATATGGCTCCTATGAGTGCGAAAGCGAAGATTTATCTGAGCTGAAATGCGACACAAGCACAGGTATTCGTTGGTCTTTAGAGCCTTAAATTTTTCTATTCTAATTAATATTGATAACCTTATTTATACCCCCTAATCACTGTTGACATATATACTCACCCTGTCTAAAAGCTTCAAATAAAAAGGTGTGTTTAAATGATTATTTTAAAATTTGAAGCTGCAGATACTGATAATGTCAAAGCTGCTGTCCGTAAAGCGTTCCAAGGTACGACATGGTATGGTTATGAAGAAACAGCTGTCGACCATACAGTAAGCTAGGGTGTTCGTGTTGACACTTTAGAACGTCAAAAAGGCGGAGGTCATCAGAGAAAACCATTAGACACCGCTCGCATGAAAAATTATTATCTGGTAGAAACTTAACTATAACGGATGATGGTGAAGATACCCTGAGATGTACATATAAAGAGAAAGCAGCACATCAGCCCAGAGGTGTAGTTAGTGCCGAGCAATCACCAAAGATAACATACAGAAGATCAAGACGTGGATTACAGGTAGCTTAAACACTAGCTAAGTAAAAATAAATTTTCCTTATATAAAAAACCGTAGAACGTTAATTCTACGGTTTTAATTTTTAGTGGTTTATTTTAATCCAAACAACTTATAACTATGCTGCTGATTTTTCTTCGCGTGGAATGCGTAAGTTTTGACCTGGATAAATTTTATCTGGGTGTGACAGCATTGGTTTATTTGCTTCAAAAATTGTTGGGTATTTATTAGCATCACCATAAAACTGCTTCGCAATTTTTGATAAATTATCACCAGATTTTACCGTATAAAACTGTGGCTCTGGCGCTGTTTCAACATTGGCAACATTGATGTTAGATTCAACTTGATCCACACCGCGAATATTACCAGCAACCAAAATTGTTTTTTCTAATGTGTCTGCATCTGGCGCTGTTCCGTTTAGAATAACTTTACTGCCCTGTACTTGAACATCGAAACCCTCAATATTAAAATCATATTTGGCAAATTCACCCTTGATGTCATTGGCTGGCGCCTGTGTTTGTTCTGGCGTTGCGGCATTTGCTTCACTCGCACCAAATACACTTGCTACTTTTGCACCTGCGTCTTTTACAAAATTAAATAATCCCATTGTCTTCTCCTATATTGATTAAAATTTATCGCATTAATTACACTAGTTAATTATCATAAACGCCTTAAGCTGCTTTTTTTACTTTGCTCACTTTATTTGTGCGTATAGCCTCTTGCGCCGCGGCTAGTCTGGCGATTGGCACGCGGTATGGGGAGCAGGATACATAATCTAACCCAACGCTTTCACAAAAAGCGATAGAGGCTGGATCACCACCATGTTCACCACAAATACCAACCTTGATTTCTGGACGGGTTTTGCGTCCACGCTCACACGCCATAGAAATAAGTTGTCCAACGCCGTCTTTATCAAGCGTTACAAACGGGTCTTTTTCTAAAATTCCTTGTGATACATAATCAGGTAAGAATTTTGCCGCATCATCACGGCTCATCCCAAAGGTTGTTTGCGTTAGGTCATTTGTACCAAAACTAAAGAACTCTGCTTCTTCTGCAATATCTTCTGCCATCAATGCCGCACGAGGAAGTTCGATCATTGTGCCGATCATGTAATCAACTGATTTACCTTTATCAGCAAAGACAGCTTCAGCCGCATTAATCACAACTTGCTTTAAAATACTTAGTTCCGTCTTAGTTGCAATTAGCGGGATCATCACTTCTGGAATAGCCCCCGTCTCCACGGCCGCTTCAAAAATTGCGCGCGCTTGCATCTCATAGATTTCAGGGAAGCTAATTCCCAAACGACAACCACGATGGCCCAGCATTGGGTTTGCTTCTTCAAGCTCGCTCAAGCGACGTTTCACCGCTTCAATTTCAAACCCTGCCGTTTTTGCGAAGCCTTCAATATCTTCTTTACTATGTGGCATAAATTCGTGTAGTGGCGGATCTAGCAAACGCACCGTCACGGGCAGACCGTTCATAATTTTAAATAATTCTGTGAAGTCACTACGTTGTGCTGGTAATAATTTTGCAAGCGCTTCACGGCGTGCATCCATATCACTAGCGAAAATCATCTCACGCACATGTTGGATACGATCAGCATCAAAGAACATATGCTCTGTACGACAAAGACCAATTCCTTCCGCGCCGAAATCAATAGCTGTTTGCGCATCAAGAGGTGTTTCCGCGTTGGTACGAATTTTCATACGGCGTAATTCATCCGCCCAGCCCATAACTTTACCGAAGTAGCCAGAAAGTTCAGGCTTGATCGTATCAACCGCGCCCAACATTAACTCACCCGTTGAACCATCGATGGTGACGATGTCACCTTCTTTTACATCAGTGCCATTAACGTTGAAACTCTTATCGGCATAATCAATCGCAATTGCACCCGCACCAGCCACACAAGCGCGTCCCATACCACGCGCTACAACAGCTGCGTGTGATGTCATCCCACCACGTGTGGTTAGAATACCCGCCGCCGCGTGCATACCGTGAATATCTTCAGGTGATGTTTCAATACGGCAAAGGATAACTTGTACGCCGTCTTTGGCTTGCGTTTCAGCTTCATCGGCAGAGAAAACAACTATACCAGATGCCGCCCCTGGGGATGCAGGAAGCCCCTTCGTTAGAATATTTTTCTGCGCCTTGGGGTCAAGCGTTGGGTGCAATAATTGATCAAGTGAGTTTGGCTCAATTCTTAAAATTGCTTCTGTCTTATCAATTAATTTTTCTTCAACCATATCAACGGCAATTTTTAATGCCGCCGCAGCAGTTCTTTTTCCTGCACGTGTTTGCAACATATAAAGTGTTTTTTGCTGAACAGTAAATTCGATGTCCTGCATGTCCTTATAATGTTTTTCCAACGTATGGCGCACTTCATCAAGTTGTTTAAAAACAGCGGGCATAACCTCTTCCATGGCTGGCATGTCAGAGCCTTCTTTTTCTTTACCCTGAATGGTCAAAGATTGCGGTGTACGAATACCCGCGACAACATCTTCACCTTGTGCATTCACAAGATACTCACCATAGAAAAAATTCTCACCAGTTGATGGATCACGGGTAAAGGCAACGCCTGTCGCGCAATCTTCGCCCATGTTACCAAAGACCATAGACTGTACATTCACAGCCGTTCCCCAGCCTGATGGGATATCATTAATTTCACGATACTTAATCGCGCGTGGCACCATCCATGAACCAAAGACCGCACCAATCGCGCCCCATAATTGTTCGTGTGGATCTGTTGGAAAGGGTTTTCCCAACTGACGCTGTACCATTTCTTTGTATTTGCCGACAACTTCTTGCCAACCTTCGGCGGTAATGTCTGTATCTTCTGATACATCAACATCGCGTTTATGTTGGTCAATAATATCTTCAAAATCATGATGCTCTACGCCCATCACGACATCGCCATACATTTGAACAAAGCGACGGTAAGAATCCCACGCAAAACGTGCATCACCAGATTTAGCAATTAACCCCTGCACTGTTTCATCATTTAGACCCAAGTTCAAAACTGTATCCATCATCCCCGGCATCGACACGCGCGCACCAGAGCGCACAGATACGAGCAATGGGTTTTCTGCATCACCGAATTTCATGCCCATTTGATTTTCAATTTTGGCAAGCGATTCCAGAACTTGAGGCTTTAACTCCTCAGGGTAAACTTCTTCATTCTCATAGTAAGCTGTACAAACTTCCGTTGTGATCGTAAATCCTGGCGGTACTGGTAATCCTAGAGAGGACATTTCAGCAAGGTTCGCCCCTTTTCCCCCAAGAAGATTTTTCATCTCCGCTTTACCGTCTGTGTCTTGACCGAAATTATATACCCATTTAGTCATTTTTAAGCCCTCTATGCTAGTTGAATGATAATTGCTGGTAATCTAAAGAGATTCATACGGGAAATATAGCAAAAACACAACAATTTTATTGACATAATTTCTCACCTTGTGTAATCAAGCTTTCTATACAGTTTAATAGGTTAATAAGTTTCAAATGATTAAAAAGCTCGTCACAGATAAAGTTAAAAAAAGCCGAGAAGAAAAGCAGACAAAGCGTGTTGAAAATCTCTGTGCACACTTTAGGGAAGCAAAAGAGCGTATTTTTGAATTGCCGCATGATGACACCCCTTCAAGTGACGATCTTTTTTATACACTCATTGAATTAGAGGTAACATCAGCAGCGGAAGAGATGTATGAGCCTGTTATTAACCAAGCTATAGCAGATCTAGAAGAAAGCAGATGTGTCACAGAACCTACCTTAGCGGAATTTAACCGCTTAATGGAGGGTCTATCACCTGATGGTGAAAAAGTTGAAATGAGTAAGGTAGAAAAATATTTTCATGACAATTTCACGCGTGAAATATCAAACATACTGACCTCAAAACGTTTTATCAATGCTCAAAATTTTAATCATGGGTAATATAAAAAGTTATTGAGAAAGATCTTTCACCATCATCAAACACAAATCATCATCCACTGGGTAAGAAGCCCCAACCTTAACATACTCACGGTCATAGGTAATACCTGAGCCGTCGGGTAGATAACCCATCTTCGTATAGAGCCTTTGTGCTGGTCCGTAATCTTGATTAAGACCTACTGAAATACCGACCTGCTCTATCTCTTGGTCACGTGCAATATTTTCAAACGCGTCCACCAACGCGGTCGCTATCCCCTGCTCCCGCATTGTCGGAATAACATTTAAATCTTGAATTTCTGGAATTTCTAATCGTTTATAAAGACTATATTTTGGTTCAAAATTTATAAGACCAAATCCAACATCAACATTATCTTTTGACGCGATTAAAAGGATACAATCTTTCTCAAAACATTGCTCAAAATACCCCTCATCTTTATGCCCAATTTTTTCGTATAATTCATAAAGAGAAGCAATATCATCTTCCGTTGCTTGGCGAATATCAGGCATAGTTTATTCCTTTAAATTATAAACCGTATCTTGTCCAAAGAGCGCGGTTATTCATGACATCCAGTGCATCAATCAGTATCTCACCATCTATTTTAGCCTCAGCACCAAATGGAATTAATCCAGCAAACATTTTTTTCTCCGGGCTCATCTCAATAAATTTTACTTTCTCACCAAACTCACTTTTCATGACCTCCGTGACGTCCCCCAGCTCATCAATGATACCTTTTTCAATCGCCTCGGGCGCGACCCAAAAGCCACCTTCCATTAAGACAGCATCTGTTCCGTTCAAACGATCACCACGGCTTTCCTTCACCCAGTTTTTGAAACTCTCATGCAATTGTGATTGCAATTTTTTCAGACGTTTAACATCAGCTGGCTTTTCTTCCGTAAACGGATCAAGAAATGATTTATCTTTACCTGACGTATAAATACGGCGCTCAATTCCATGTCTTTGAATTAATTCAGTAAACCCAAACCCACCAGAGATAACCCCGATAGAACCGATAATAGAAGTTTCCTGCGCATATATTTTATCCGCCGTACAAGCTAACCAATACCCGCCCGATGCCGCAACATCTTCGACAAATGCATAAACAGGCACTTCCTTTTCTTTGGATAAGCGTTGAATTTGGTTGGAGATCAACGCGCACTGCGTTGGCGCACCGCCTGGTGAATTAATCACCAACGCGAGTGCTTTGACGTTATCTATACCAAATGCTTTATCGATCAGCTTCGTATATTTTTGAAATGAAATGCCAGCCTTTCTTGTATTAGAGCTATCAGCGATAACCCCAGCCATGCGCATGACAACAACTTTATCTTTTGGCGTAAAAATTTTTCCAATCACTGGAACCGTTGCTAGTTTCTTTTTTACGCATTTAACTTTGCCGTCACTCATTTATTTTAAGCCCTTATTATTTAGCTGGTTTACATTGCGGATAGTCACTCTGTGATGTGCGTGTCCAATATTGTGTTTTACCCAAAAGGCTTATTCCTTTGAAGCCACGGATTTTCATTTTATCTGCGCTTTGCAGTTCTGCGAACACGTCATATATATCGCCATCATCCGCTTTATATATCGTACCACCCTGCCATTTATTAGGGTTAAAAGGTGACTGTTTTAGGGCAGACATAATGCGTAAGCCACACATAGGTTTTTTGTGTTTTGTCGCATCTGGATTTTTAGAGTCATATTGCATACCCCCTTCAATGATCCACGCGATCTTACCGTAAATTTTGCCATTGGTCGCTTTTTGAACTTCAATGACCGAGCGCTTATTTTCCGTCAGCCAAAACCCTTCTGGGTTGAACACTTCTTGAGCGTTTGCACTGAATGAAAAAGTAATCAGCAATAATGTGAATAATATATTTTTCATAGATTGAGATCTCCTGCGTCACGTAATATTTTTTCTGCTTCTAATGTATACTCCCCCTCTGCGTCATGCAAGATAAGTCCTGCATGGATACGCGCAGGGGTTTTACGCCCTTTTAATGCACGAATAATAACGCGCTTAGCCTCAGTGCCAGCCTTTGGCCATAGGGGAATAATTTCTACCGCGCCAAATTTAGACTCCAGCGCTTGAATAATTTTATCAACAAAATCCGCACGGTGAATAAGTGTCAGTGATCCATTTGGGCTTAACGACCGCCTTGCACAATCAACCCAGTCCTGAATAGTTAAGTCATCGTCATCATGCCCCATCGCCGTGGCTTTTTCATCTGAGGGAGAACGTAAGTGCGCACCCGTTTCCAGATAAGGAGGATTACAAATCACATGATCAAATTTCTGTTCGCATTTAAAGCTACGAATATCTGCATTAATAAATTCAACCTGCTTCGAATAATTATTTAGCTCTGCATTTACTTGGGCTAGCGCAACATGGTTTTCTTGAATTTCAACGCCCGTTAAGTGCGCCCCCTCAACGCGTTTCAGTACGCAGAATCCTGCACTACCAACACCACAACCTAAATCCAGAACAGTTTGTCCTGCCTTCAAGGGACAGGCACTTGCCAACATCACCGCATCCAAACCAGTTTTGAACCCATCAGCAGGCTGTTTTAGGGTTAATTTCTTACCCAGTAGGAATATTTGATTATCAATTTCTTGATGGGGCGTCATATTTGCTCTTGCTGTTATGTTTAAGCTGGTCTAAATGACTATATATGACTGTTTTAAAGACAAAAACAAGTGAAACAACCACTCCCTTGGACACGTTGCAATCTCAGATGGCGATTGAGATGAAGGCCGTCAATAAAATGATCCTTGATCATATGCACTCTGATGTCCCACTGATACCACATTTAGCCAGCTATTTAATTGCGGCTGGTGGTAAGCGTATCCGTCCACTTCTAACATTAGCCGCCACACAACTGTTCGATGGCGACATGACCCGCGCGCACCGTTTGTCAGCCTGTGTTGAATTTATCCATACCGCCACGCTCCTGCATGACGATGTCGTGGATGATAGTGACGAGCGTCGGGGCAAGAAATCCGCCAATGTCATCTTCGGTAACGAAGCCAGCGTATTGGTGGGTGATTTCCTATTCTCCCGTGCTTTCCAATTAATGGTTGCTGATGGGAATTTAGATATCTTACGCATCCTGTCCAACGCCTCCGCTGTGATTGCCGAAGGTGAAGTCCTACAGCTTAGTGTCCAAAATAACCTTGAGACCACAATGGAGCAATATTACGCCGTGATTGAGGGCAAGACAGCCGCGCTCTTTGCTGCTGCCTGTGAAGTAGGTCCTGTGATTGCAGATAAAGATGAAAGCACCATTCAAGCATTACGTGATTACGGCATGAATTTAGGGATCGCCTTCCAAATCGCCGATGATGTTTTGGACTACAGCGCCGAACGCGCAACAATGGGTAAGGCTGTTGGGGATGATTTCCGCGAAGGGAAAATGACTGTACCAATTATTTTAGCGATTGAACAAGCAACTGACGAAGAAAAAAAATTCTGGACGCGTACTTTAGGCGATAAAAACCAAACCGAAGATGATCTAGCGACAGCACAAGAATTAATAAATAAATACGATACGATTAGTAAAGGATTGGAAATCGCCCATAGCTATGGCGAAAAAGCGATTAAGGATTTAAAACAAGCCGCGCCCGATAGCCCTCTCCGTCAAATTATGATCGACCTTGTTGAGTTTACAATCAACCGCGATCATTAGACGCTTTCTCATCCCTCATAAATCAGATATACTCGTTTAAAACAATCATTAGGGAGAAAACCTCATGTTAGAACATAAACAAAAAATTATCGTTAGTGGTATCGGTGTTATCGGTATTTTACTTATTCTATTAGGTCTTGCTGGTGGTGCCTTGCCTCCTGTTTTATCTGGCGTTGGATTTCTACTTATCCTTTGGAAGCTAGTTTAAGTTAACTCCATTTCGCTATCATCTTGATATTAAAGCGACATAAACCGATAGATAAAAATTGATCTAAATACGGCTTAAATCACATTTAAGTAACTGATAAATAACGTATAAAATTCGACCTAAAATCGAAACGACTCTTCTTGACCAAACCTTATTTTTATATGTAAACTTAAAAGATAGAGAAATAAAAATAACCGCCGCAAAAATAAGCGCGTCAAGATAAAGAGGTCAACAAACATGGAGAAGTTATTATTACTAGCAGTTATCGGCATGATGGATAATGCCCCACCAGTGAAATCAGGACAGGACGAAATTACCGCCCCTGCCAAAATCACAAAGGAAGTTAAAACAGTTAAAGCCGTTCGGGTCAATAATATCCAGCCGACACAAATTGCTTATTATCAAAGACGATACGATAGATATTAAATTTTGTTATTACTTTACTAGGATTTCTATGCGTTCTATCCATGCTTTCCGCCCAGTAGTAAACACTCATAAGTGTTGGGATAGACAGACATAGAAGACACAAGAAGAAAGGCCTCATATTATTTGACTTATACCTAAGGGGGGTATATATTAAATATATGAGGTTTTTTCTTTTTATTATCACAATGATTGCATTAATTCCCCTCCCCCTAATGTCTAGCGTGGAGGCTAGACCCGTTTCTTACCCAGGAGGATGGACAGTAATGTCCATGAATGACAATGACACGAACAGTACGCATATACACTACTCACCAACGATTAATTATTCGATTGGGTGGCGTCATGACTATCAACGTGATACGTCCACGAATATGGACAGCATCCAGATAAACAATCTGTTAAAGCGTTGGAACAAAAAAGGTGAACAAGCCAATTTCTATCTGAAATCTGGTGTTGGTATTGCCTATGATGATGGCGAAGCAGCGCCTGCTGCTTTTACAGGGATTGCCCTTGATTGGGAAACCCGCCGTTACTTCACCTCATACGAGAATAAATTCCAATGGACAGACGATGTTGGCAATAGCTTTGTGAAGCATAAAGCCCGTGTGGGTATTGCACCTTATATTGGGAATTTTGGTGATCTGCATACTTGGCTAATGTTAGAAACACATTTTGATGCGGGGGAGAAAGATAGCTTTGGCGCTACGCCCCTCGTCCGTTTTTTCAAGGGCACAACAATGGTCGAAGCAGGTTATAATTTAGATGACGGCGTATTATTTAATTTTGTACAAAGATTTTAACCGTCCGTAATGTGTTTACACGTCTGAGGACAAAACAAAAAAGCAGAAGGAATAGAAGAAAATGAAAAAATTATTATTAGCAGTAGCTTTGATTACATTAGGCACAGCACCAGCGATAGCAGAAGAAAAAGTTGTGCTTGATCCAAAAGAAACACCAGCCGAAGTCGTTGCCACTGTTGAGCGTGATGTTGTGATTGACGTGGCGGGTATGGTTTGTGATTTCTGTGCGCAATCCATCCAAAAAGTTTTTGGCAAGCAAGATAGCGTTGTCGCTACAAGCGTTGATTTAGATGCGGGCCAAGTGATTGTTGACCTTAAAGATGGCGCAGAGTTAAGCGATGAGAAGATAGATGAGATGATTACCTTTTCTGGTTATGAGGTCACAAAAATAACGCGCTAGATTTGTTAGCGCGCAGAAACAAGGAGCCTATTATGAGCGATAATTGTTGTGGTGATAAAGATCACCAGCACCCAGATCATTCGAAATTAATTCCCAACCTGAACCGCGCCAGTGGACAGTTAGAGGGGATTAGAAAAATGATTGATGAACGGCGCTATTGCCCCGACATTATGACGCAACTCCGCGCCACCCGCGCCGCGCTGAAAGCAATTGAAGCCAATATCCTTGAATCCCATCTATCAGGCTGCTTAACAGGCGCTCTTGCCGAAGGTGACGAAGCAACGCGCGACCAAAAGATGGCAGAGATAAAAGATATTTTTAAACGCTATGATGATTAATAATAAAAATTTAGGCTTAACTGCCTTGTGTATTCTACTCTTCACGATTGGATGTTACAATGTATGGCAGCACCCAAAGGCACAAGAGTTTCTATCAGATAAAAAATTTTCCTACGGCCCGTGCGGAAATAAGAAAATATCAATAAACCCCTCAGGCTGTATTACCTACTGGAAAGAATGGAACAAAAACATTCAAACAAAAGAAAACATTGGAACAGAATATAATAAACTGACACCAAGACAAAGAGCCTCTAAATTTAAGGCGACATATTGCGATCCTGACAGCGATGTAAATGCTACAAGTCTTGATTGTAGTAAATATGATAAAATCAAAAAACACCCAAAACAAGGCGGCCGTTACAGAAACTCCTACGGAAACGAACCCAATTAAAATTAATGGTATTGACCATCCCCCTCGCCAGCTTCATACTTGAACTTGATTTTATTTAACAAGAAAGCCTTATCATGTCCTTCGATAGTTTTGTCAATTTTGCGGAAGCAGTGCCCGCTCTTATTATTACTGGTGTTATTTTATTTTTAATTGGTAAGGGAACGTTCTATACCATTCCGCAGACTTATACGGGGTTGGTGACACGCTTTGACCGTCACGTGCGGACGAATGACTTTGCGGGGCTAAAGATGAAAATCCCATTGATCGAAAAAGTTGATAAAATTTCGATGCAGGAATTTCAAGCGGATGAAATGTTGGAAACAAAAACCACGGATAACTTGTTCGTGAAATTACCGATCTCTATCCATTACCAAGTAAACGCTCCAGAGAAGTTTTTCTTTGAAAAGGGTGACCCGATTAAATTGATGAAAAAGGTTGTGGCCGCCGCTGTGCGTGAATACACCTCTGGCAAAGACTTCCAAGAGTTATATGATGAGCGCCAACAAATCAAAGAAGGCGTGCTGAACAAGGTTGAAACTCAAGTTGGCACTTACGGTATCTTAATCAGCGATATCGTCATTGATGAACCACAAGCCTCCGTTGAAGTGAAAGAAACCTTTGACCGCGTACGCTCAAGTGCGCTTGAAAAAGATGCCGCCAAAAACGAAGCGGAAGCGGACTACATCAGAACCGTGAAACGTGCCGAAGCTGACAAGCAACGTAACATTTTAATAGGTGAAGGGGTTGCAGGTTTCCGTGAGAAAATTGCCGATGGGTATTCACTACTACGTAAGCAACTTATCTCTGATGGTGCAGACCCATATACGGCTGATCGTTTCATGGAAGAAGCGATGCGCCTTGATACCCTCCGTGATGTTGGTGACAAGGGAAACATGGTTATTGTGACAACCGATGGCGCTTCTGCGCTACGCGTGGCAGAGTTTCAAACACTGAACCAAATCCCTGCAAATAAAGAAACTCCAGACGGTAAAATAAAACAAAATAATAAAAAGTAATAACCTGCAAATTTTAATCACCATTCAACTTTTTATGCCCTGCTAAGCCTTTGATTTTAATTTGTTTTATGGAAATTTAGGGCTTATTAACCTTATTCATGCTAAAATAGTGATATGAGGTATTTGTATGTCATTATTGGATTATGCTTAGTTTTCACATCCCCTGCAAAGGCGGATGGTCTTCTTGAGCTGCAAGAGTTTATTACTTACAACATCAAAGTGGTTGATGACATCAAACAAGATTACAATCATCTATCCTTTAAAAGCTGGGATAAAACCCAAGACAACAATGGTATGTACATTAAATCTGGTGTTGGTTACGCCTCTCGTTTAGGGGAGATTGACGGTCACAACGCTTGGTTGATGCTAGAGCTGAAACATGAAGGTGGCGGTAAAGTTAGCCCGCAGACATTCGTGCGTTTTTATAAAGATGATAACGGCATTATTGAAGGCGGTTACAACATGGAAGATGGCTTCATCTTCAGATTGAAAAAATCGTTCTAATTACTTCTTTTTATTTTTCTCACATGGATAAGATTCAAACAGCGCAAGTGTAACAGCAGGCGCTGCAATAAATGGTCCGTGGTGGTCATTCACTTTTAAATATCTCCAAACAACATCTTGCAATCTAGCTTTTTCCGCCGTATTTGGTACGCAAAAATCTATGCTGGGCGCTGTCCCTAACGAACGTAGTAAATTATGATAGTCAATAATTCCAGAGATATAAGACTGGCACGCATTGTGCCCGCCTTTAACAACTTCTCCACCCTCTTCATTGCGCTTACACACTTCATATAAATACTCACCAGAAATAAGCGCACCTGTTTTATTTTTTTGAGCATAAGAATTTTGTGGAATCATCGCCAACATAATCATGAACGTGATAAAAAAAGAAATTTTATTGATACGCGCCATTAAAATTTATTCTTTGCTACCGGACTTAAGTTGTTCCAAAATTGCAAATGGATTATCAGCTTCCGTTTTTGCTTCTGCTACATAAACATTCACACGTTGCTCTTTTTTAGCAGGCTTTTTCCCGGAGTTTTTCCCGGAGTTTTTCCCGGAGTTTTTATTAGTGAATTTTTTCGCTTCAGGTTTCTTATCTTTCGCCACGTAAATTGGGCGACCAGTATTACCTGTGTTAATCGCCTTACCACGTTTTAATTTAAAAGTAGCAAGCTCTGGCTTAACATCTACCTTCTTCTCAGGGGTCTCACCCTCAGCAACAGGCGCAGGTTCCTCTGTCTTGATGACTTCTGCTTCTGCTGTTTTTTCATCAGCTGGGTCTTTAATTTTTGTATGTCCCATCGCCTCTAAAACTGCGTAAAGGTCAGCAATGTTACTGCCTAACCATTCAGCCATTTTATGTTGTGCTTCAAACACGCCCTTGTCCGCGCTATCGTAAACAGCACAGATCACACGATCTAACATATCAACACGAATGGAACGCGGGCCATAGACAGGGTAGCCAATTGAGCGATAATAATTTTTATCAATCTCTTTCCCCTCAACAGAGAAAGAAACAATCCCATCCGCAGGAATTTCAGCAGGTAATTTTTTATCCTGCCAGATACTCAATAATAATCCGCGCAATCTTACAGCGGCTGGCTTATTTAACTCAGGCAAGAATACAAGCAATGGCCCAAAACGAATTTTCTTGGTGCGTAGCGTGCTACGCGTCTCTTCGTCCATTTGCGCAATAAGATCTTCTAAGTCTACGCGTGGCAGAATACCCATAGCGTCATAAAGCTTATTTGTGATATCGCGTGGTGCGCCTTCTGGTACTTCATCTTTCTTAAGGTTAAATAACGGCTCTAATGTTACTTGCAAATGACGCGTTAGCCATTCCTTGATAAGCGCCTCAGCCTCAACCTTATCAACACCAGCCAAAGGCTGTGCTTCTTCGATTAATTTTGTTGTTGGATATAACGCATCCTCGCCTTTAGCAATTTGCGCCACAGGGATACCCGGCAATGGATTCGTTTCATCACGTTGCCACGTAATCTGCCCTTCATCGTTCAATTTGAACTGTTTGTCATTCGATTTTAATATCATGGCTCTCTATTTACCTTAACTAGAGCGCGGGATAAAGCGAAAACCTGCTTTATCATCGGAAAAAAACTTGTTAAGCTTGGTCAACTTATAACAACGGACACATAATCATGCTTACAAGAATCGCCCTAACGCTTTGTTTTATCGCTCTTTTACCTCTAACTGCTCACGCAAAAGTCGAAATTAATGACGAAGGCGCAAGCAGGTTAAAAGCCATATTTTCTGATTATTTAGACACGCAAAAGACTGCTTTGGCTGCACAAGGTGGTGAATTAATAACAGAAGGCGAGCTTTTAATCGAACAAGCCGATAGTTACTACGCCATAACAATGCCTTCCGTAACAATAGGTATGGGTGAAGGTGCGAAGATAAAGTTGGGGCTAATTGCCGTAAATGCTATCCCGACCGACAAAGAACATGAATGGAAAATGTCCCTATCTATTCCAACCCCTCTTATGTTCCACAGTAAAAAAGGTGAACTATTCCGCTTTAACATTGGTGAACAAAAAGCAGGCGGTGTTTATAACGAAAAACTAAATAGTTATTCCAGCTTTGCCTCCATTTATAAAAACATGAATTTAGAATCTGCTTCAGGTGAAGAATTAATGACCCTAGATAAGATCATTGCCAAAACGCAGTATGCACCAGATGAAAACGATAAATGGTCAGGCGATGCAAAATTTAATTTTTCTGGGTTGTCCATTAAAGATGCAAAGGATGTTTCAAGCATTAACATTGGTTCTATTTCAGCCTTAGCAGAGCTTGGTGGATTTGATCCAGTAGTATACAAAAGCGCTCAAGAAAAAGTACTGAGCCAGCTAGAAGATATGAACAAAGAAATGGATGCCCTTCGTAAAGCGATGAAAGATGGTA
Organism: Alphaproteobacteria bacterium; assembly: GCA_018608245.1. GTDB lineage: Bacteria > Pseudomonadota > Alphaproteobacteria > Micavibrionales > Micavibrionaceae. The sequence continues at coordinate 63,398 of JABAZY010000037.1, forward strand.
CAGAACTAGACCAGTCTAAAATTAAAGGGTTAGAAGAGAAATCTGAAAAAATGATGACTTCAACATTGGATTTAATGTTGAAAGCGATGAACAAATCAACACTAACCCTTTCTGTAAAAGACTTTGGTATTGAAGGTGTTGATAAGAAAACAGGTAAAAACAACGCATTAAGCCTTGGTAATATCCTCTTTAATGCTGGTATTGATGGTCTTAAGGATGATAAAGCAGACATCATTTATGCGCTGTCCTTTGACGGTTTGAATATTGATCCTATACCAGCAAATTCTGAATTAATGCCAAGCAAATTTAAAACGCAGCTGAAGCTAAACCACCTGCCCATCAATCAACTAATTGATATGGGTAAAAACGCGATGGCGGCCAAAGCAGAAAACCCAGATGCTGGTGGTATGATTGCCATGCGTTCACTTATGTCGCTTCCACAAATTTTGGCGAATGCGGGTACAACCCTGACATTAACTGACTCATATCTGGCAAATGACACTTACAACGCCAAAATTGATGGTGAAGTAAAAGCTAGCACGACCTCTATGATTGGTGCTGTTGGTGACATGACATTGGATGTTAGTAACTTGAGCAAAATTATTAGCCTGATCAATACGCAAATGTCACAGGAAACCGACCAATCTAAAGTGGGTAAAGCGCAAGCTCTATTAAGCCAATTACAATTGCTACAACAAATTGGTCGCGTAGAAGGTAACAGCACAGTTGCTAAATTTGAACTAAATGAACAAGGTCAAACACTTGTGAATGGTCAGGATTTAAAAGAAGCTATGAGCGGTAGTGTCGAACCTGCAGCCGCCGCGCAATAAACCTTTAAAGCAATAAACCAAGCAAGCCGTTTAATCTTTGGATTCCTTCGGCGGTTGGTTTTATTGATACATTATCTAACGAAATATAGCCGCTCTCGATGAGTGGCTTTATTTTTGCCTCTGGTAATAAGACCTGCCAGTCTTTTCCAGACTCAGCCTCTATGCGCTCAAACGGTACGCCTTCAACTAGACGCATACCCATCATCATGGCTTCAGTAAATCTATTCTCGCGTGTGACCAATTCAAAATCATGGTAGCCATGGCCATGTTCTTCAACGCGGGATAACCAAATCTCTGGCGCACGATGTGTACGGGTGGCGAACTTATCACCCTCAAGTGTTAACCGACCATGCGCCCCTGGACCAATACCTGCGTAATCCCCATAACGCCAATAGGTCAAATTGTGATGAGACTCTTGCCCCACCCGCGCATGATTAGATACCTCATAGGCAGGCAACCCAGCACCCGTTAAAACCTCTTGCGTGAGCTCATACATAGCCCCTGCACTATCCTGTTCAGGAACAGCGAAATCACCGCGCGCATGTTGCGTATAAAATGGCGTACCCTGCTCAATCGTTAATTGATAAAGCGAGATATGACCATTTTCATGTTTAAGTGCCTCTTCCAGCTCTGTCCCCCAAGCCTCAAGCGTTTGCTCAGGGCGGGCATAGATAAGATCAAAGCTGTAACGCTCAAAGTTTTCTTTGGCAATCTCTAGCGCTTCAAGCGCTTGCTCCGCACTATGCTGACGTCCTAAAAATTTTAGATCATCATCACGTAGGGATTGAATACCAACAGACACTCTGGTGATCCCTGCCTTCGCAAAATCTTTAAACTTGGATGCCTCAATTGATGTCGGGTTTGCCTCTAATGTAATTTCAACATCATCCGCCACCGTCCATAATTTGCGGATATGGGTTAGAATTTTCTCAACAGTATCTGGCTTCATTAATGATGGTGTACCGCCGCCAAAGAAAATAGACGTTACATTACGCTCAGGCGTTTTCTCTGCCACATAATCCAACTCACGCAAATAGTTTCGCGCCCATGCCTCATGGTCTATACCGTCACTAACATGTGAATTAAAATCACAATACGGACATTTAGACGCACAAAAAGGCCAATGAATATAGATACCAAAAAGATCACTCATTGTCGGAAAGATATTTCTTTAATTTTTCAACGGCGACGGCGCGGTGGCTGATTGCATTTTTCTTGGCGACATCCATTTCAGCGAAGCTTATATCATATCCATCTGCGACGAACATTGGGTCATATCCGTGACCTTGTTCCCCGCGCATCGGCCAACATAATTTCCCGTTCACACGTCCCTCAAAAACTTCTTCTGCGCCGTCTGGGTATACCAGCGCAAGCACCACCATAAAGTAAGCCCTTTGCGTGCCATCAATACCACCCAAATCATCATGGATACGTTGCATCGCAATATTGAAATCACGCCCATTATCGGTCTCCGCCCAGCGTGCCGAATAAATCCCTGGTGCGCCGTCAAGGCCATCAACGCATAAACCGCTATCATCCGCTAAGCAAGGCAAACCCGTTACCTTTACGGCTGCGTGTGCTTTCAGTAAAGCATTACCAACAAATGTGGTTTCAGTTTCTTCTGGTTCATCTAGCTTATGCTCTAGCGCTGACGATAACTTTCCCACCAAACCATCAAGCATCACTTCAAATTCATGAACCTTACCTTGGTTATGTGTCGCTAATATTAATTCTTTAAGCAAAACATTCTCCATTTTCATTAGATGTTCCGATGGCAACTTTCCAACCCTTTACGGGGGTTAAAAATTCTGCAGGAATATCTATCTTTATTTTTTCTACGTCATCTGCTTTCACACGGCAAAATGTTAAATGCGGTTTATAATTTTTCGTTAGCACCTCAACGTCATAAGGTACTAATTTATTTTTGACGTATTCATGTAAATGATACATCCAATTTTCTGACTCGACGTCAATTTGTGACCAGCAATAACTCTCATGTTGCCCTGCCCCATCACGGCATTGATACTGCATCAATTTAGGCACGGCCTTAATATCATTCATCGTTATTTCTGGCAAAGTGTCTGCCTTAAACTGACATAAAGTAATATGTGGCAACACGTCCGCTGATAAACAATAACCATCGACTACCTCAGCGAAATTTTCCTGAGCAAACGCTATTAATTTTGCCGATAATTCTGATGGTGGCAATAATACAGCGTTAAAATAGGCCATAATCCAAAAACTTTTCTACAGACCCAAAGCTTTTTTCTGCGCTGCCTGAAGGTCAGTACAACCTGACTTCGCAAGATTTAACAATTCCTGAAATTCAGCTTCAGAAAATGGCGCTTGTTCGGCTGTTCCTTGAATTTCAACGATACCGCCATTACCCGTCAGCACGAAGTTAGCATCTGTGCCCGCCACTGAATCTTCCGCGTAATCTAGATCAAGCACAGGCGTGCCATCATAAATACCGCAAGAAATAGCAGAAATAGTATCCGTAAACGGTAATTCTTTAAGTAATTTTAAATCAACCAAATGTTGCATCGCCATGTGAAGGGCAACATACGCCCCCGTCACAGAGGCTGTTCTTGTGCCCCCATCCGCTTGTATTACGTCACAATCAATACGCACCTGACGCTCACCCAGCTTCTTCATGTCGACAACGGCGCGCAAAGCACGGCCAATAAGACGTTGAATTTCCTGTGTACGGCCAGATTGCTTGCCACGAGATGCTTCGCGGTCCATACGGCTATCCGTTGAACGTGGTAACATACCATATTCCGCTGTCACCCAGCCTTTACCTAAGCCACGCATCCAACCCGGTACGCGCTCTTCTACGGTCGCTGTACATAACACATGCGTATCCCCAAACTTGGCAAAGCAAGAGCCTTCCGCGTGTTTGGCATAGCCTGTGATAAGTTCTACGGAGCGAAGATCTGCGGGATTACGGCCTGATGGGCGAGTCATGGTTATTTCCTTATATTTTGTGTCTGATTATATGGGGGACTTTACTGAACTGATAAGAATTGTCAATTTCTACCATACCTTTTACGCCAATAAGCTTAATTGGTTAAGCAAAGCCAAATTATGCTAAAATTATATCTGGGGAGCATATCCGCCTTAAAGTTTGCGCTTATGGGGGATACAGGCTATCCTATTATCGCTAAAACTAACAAAAATCACGGTAAATTATGGCTCGTTTCTTTCTTACATTATTCATTATGCTTTCTTTTTCGGTTATGGTCACAAATACGGTTATGGCACAAAGTGGGGAGCAACAAATCTATGCCCCCTACAGTATTTTTAATGAAGAAATACAACGCCCCGCCCAAGGTCAGGGACAACGCGTTGATGACCAAACTTATGCACCCTATAGCGTATTTAAAAATGAATCAGAAGCCGTTGCCCGCGCCTTAATTCAAGCGGAAAGATCACAAGACGGTTTCATTAAACCACAACAAATTTATCTATCCCTTGTCCACCACGATTATATGGATCAAAACCAATTTGGCATTATGATGAAAGTGAAAAGTAATATCTCAGGATGTTACGATGTTACACCTCTTCAATATGAAGCAGAATTTATTGAACCTTACTACATGGATATTGAAGTAAGTGATTATCGTCGTACAACAAAGCCTGATAACGAGCCTTGCGATCTACGCACTCAAAATATTTCCAGTATGATCGTGTTAAACAAACAAGATTTACAACGCCGCCAAATTAAACAAATTCGTTTCAATAATGGTTTTGCGAATGACTTCTATGACTTAAGAATTTATCCAAAACGCGTTGAGTTATACCCACGTAGTCAAATAGTGTTCAAAGCGATGGAGCTTTATGGAGCACAGAATAAACGTATGGTTTTAAATTTCATGGATAACAATATTGTTGCCCTAAAAGTACCTATGGCACAGAAAACTGATGACTTTGAATTACAGTTACGTAGCCTTGCTTACCAAACCGATATGCGCCCTATCTTTGAGATGGACGGCCTAGACACATCAGGCAAGGACAATATATTTTACTTCACAGACGAAAGTGGCAAAAACCTCTCTATGCTAGGAGATGAAGCCTACATGGAGTTTGGCGAGATCGAAGTTAAGCGCCCTTACCAAGGGAGCAATGGGTTGACAGTCACGCCTGTGCCGTTAAAAGTATTCGCCATGCGCCCATAAATACGCGCCCTAATAAGAATTAATAAAATAGAGAGTAAAATGACAGACGATATTTCAAACAGCAATAATCCTGAGCAAAATAATGCGCCAGAAGAAGTACAGCACAATGAAGAAGATAACATTGTGAATTTGGAAGAAGAAGTTTCTGCTCTTTCCCCTGATCAAATTATTGCCAATCTTGAAGCTGAATTAGTGCAAACAAAAGACCGTACGATGCGCGCCCTTGCCGACGCAGAAAACACCCGTAAACGCGCGATGAAAGATCGTGATGATGCAGGTAAATATGCGATCGCTAATTTTGCCCGTGACCTTTTGGACTTCTCCGACAATTTTCGTCGTGCGCTTGAGAGCTTACCGCCAGAAACACCTGAAGCCGTTCGAGGTGGACTGGACGCTATGGAGCGTGAATTACAAGGTTCATTTGACCGTCACGGTATTACAAAAATTGAACCGCTTGATGAGCCGTTTGACGCAAACTATCACGAGGTTATGTTTGAAGCGCCCGTCCCTGGTAAAGCTAAAGGCATTATCATCCAAGTGATTGAGCCAGGCTACGTTATCAAGGATCGTCTCTTACGCGCCGCCAAAGTCGGTATAGCCAAAGAAAGCGAAACACCGCCAGCAGATCCAAATGCTGACCCCGGTGTGAAGATAGATATTCAAGGTTAAAACTTAATCTTTTTAGCTAAATCCATAAATTGCTCAACCAGTAAATCTTCATTTTTGTGATAAATCAGGGTAAACCCTGTCAAATTCTTGGTGCCTGCTATAGGGCGATGCACAACATTGGGCATTTTAACTTTTGCCATACACTCAGGCACGATGCCAATCCCCATGTTACTTGCGACCAAGCCAGCAATCGTCATTTGCTCTGTTGCTTCTTGTATGATATTTGGCTCAAATCCATTTTTGCTAAAAAGCTGCATAACAGAGTCATAACTCGCAGGACTATTCCACCTAGGGTAGAAAATAATCTTTTCATCTTTTAAGTCTTTAATCGTCACCTGTTTTTTTTGAGCCAATTTATGTTTCTCAGGAATAGCCACAAACCAACTTTCCTTTATAATAGGAAACTGTTCTAAATCATTTGGTAAATATATCGGTAAACGTTCAATACCAATATCCAATTCTTCATTTTGGACGCCTTTAATAATTGAATTCCCACTATACTGGTTAAGGTCCAGTTTTATATCAGGATATAATTTGCGGTGTTTAATAATACAATTCTGCAAAATTCCTGTCACAGAGGAACTGATAAAACCAATATTTAAGCCCCCTCTAATACCCTGCGCCACTTCTTTTACGATCACCGTGGCGTCATGGACTGACTTTAAGATCTGGCGTGCTTCTTCTAAAAAGAATTCTCCCACACGTGTGATTTGAATACCGCGCCCCTCACGGCTAAATAAGCGTACACCCAGTTCCTGTTCCAATTGCTGGATCGTAACCGTTAATGGCGGTTGGGAAATATTTAACCGCTCTGCGGCACGGTGGATATTCATCTCCTCTGCCACTGCTACAAAATATCGTAAATGCCTCAATTCCATTTGATAGTTATAACATATCAAAACTATATTTATATAATATTTTTATATCATTTAATTTTCTGTATTTCTTAACGTAACGCAATAAAAAAAGGAAATAGATCAATGAAACAAAGCACCCGCACCAATAAAACCCCTATTAAAAGCCATGACCTTACATCCGATTTTTCAAAAATCCGTAAGCCTAACGCAGATAAATGGAGCTTTCTTAAAACCAAACCATTTAAACAACCTTCTTTTCAAGAACGTCATCTTTCATAGGAAGCTAAAATTATGAACACAGATAAAAAAGCGCAATATAATTTAGTCATGTTAGATTCTGCAATATTTCAAATATGCGTAAAAGATGGCCTCTATCCTGAAATGAGCTACGATGAATATATCGATGAAGCACGGGGGAAATTAGTTGAATGGTTCAAAGAACAAAATGCAGAAATTGCTGTTGGCACAGATATTATAGATAATGTCTTAGGTGCCACAGAAACCATTTTGAGCTTTTCAGCCCCCATCACATTAGCCCGGCAATTCGAAGCAGATATGCCCGATATGTTCGGCCCTAAAACCCCGTAAAACCAGAAACCAGAGCGAGCGTGCTAATTAAGCCGCTTGCTCTTTATTGCTGAACGCTCGTAGAGCTTCTAAAACACGGTCTTCAGGATGATCTGACGCATTTGGGAATTCAAATTTCTGTCCCGTTATTTTCTCATAGACACCAATATATACTTCCGCAGTAGCAACACGAAGTTCATCTGGTATCGTTGGAATATCATCTTTATACGGATCAACACGGGCGACAACCCAGCGTCTTACCTGATCTTTATCAAGGGCTTGTGGTTCTTCACCACGCGCAATGCGTTCCGCATAAGTATCAGCCATCCAATAGCGACTACTATCAGGCGTATGAATTTCATCCCCCAGCGTTAATGTGCCATCAGGTGCAAAGCCAAACTCATACTTGGTATCTGCCAAAATTAATCCAGCCTTAGCGGCAACTTCTTGTCCACGTGCGAACAATGCTAATGCATACGCACTAACCTGCGCCCATACATCCGCAGGCAGTATCCCCTCTTCCACAATTTGTTCCGCAGAGAGCGGCGCATCATGGTCGCCCATGGCGGCCTTGGTTGTTGGTGTAATGATTGGCGTTTCCAACTTCTGGTTATCAACCATACCGTCAGGGAAGGTTGTTCCATACATCTCCCGTTCGCCACGTTTATACATCGTTAACACAGATGTCCCGGTTGCCCCCGCCAAATAGCCACGCACGACCAATTCCACGGGTAACATTTTTAAGTCCTGACAATGAACAATATTTGGGTCAGGGTAATCAATCACATGGTTGGGGCAAATATCTGTTGTGTTTTCAAACCAAAAACGCGCTAATTGCGTTAGCACCTGCCCCTTGAACGGAATAGTCGTAATTTGACGATCAAACGCCGTTAAACGATCAGACGTCACCAGCAACTTATTGCCCTTTGGCGTGTCATACACATGACGCACCTTGCCGATATAAGGGTTAATCCCCTCATCAAACCCTATATTCTTAATAGTCTTATCTAAAAAATCTTTAATCATACTTTACCTTTAAAACAAATTATTAAACAGTTCAACAATGAAGCTTAGATATTATAAAAATAGCAATCAAGGGACTTGCTTTTTTCCATCCATTTTTGCTATAAATTGAATCATAAAGTGCTGTGCAAAACGGGCTTTTGTTAAATAGAACCCTAGCCAAACCATATAGGTTTGGTTATAACTCGCTTATTACAAGGAGATAAAAGCTATGAGTAAAGTTATTGGTATTGATTTAGGAACCACCAATTCCTGTGTTGCCGTCATGGACGGTAAAGAGCCCCGCGTTATTGAAAATGCAGAGGGCGCAAGAACAACCCCTTCAATGGTCGCATTTGCGAAAGATGATGAACGTCTTGTTGGACAGCCAGCAAAGCGTCAGGCGGTTACAAATCCAGCAAACACTGTTTATGCGATTAAGCGTCTAATCGGACGTCGTTTTAATGACCCGTTAGTTAAAGACATGATTGATAAATCCCCTTTCAAAGTTGTTAAAGGTGACAATGGCGATGCATGGGTAGAAATTGAAGGCGAAGCGATGGCGCCGTCACAAATTTCTGCGATGATCCTACAAAAAATGAAAGAAACAGCCGAGAGCTATTTAGGTGAAGAAGTAACTCAAGCAGTTATCACTGTGCCTGCTTACTTTAACGACTCTCAACGTCAAGCAACAAAAGATGCCGGTAAAATTGCCGGTCTTGAAGTGCTACGTATTATCAACGAGCCTACTGCGGCAGCGCTTGCTTACGGTCTAGATAAAAAAGCAACGGGTACGATCGTGGTCTATGACCTTGGTGGTGGTACATTTGATGTGTCTGTTCTTGAAATTGGCGATGGTGTGTTTGAAGTGAAATCAACGAATGGTGATACATTCCTTGGTGGTGAAGACTTTGATGCACGTATCATTGACTACCTTGCGGATGAATTCAAAAAAGAGCAATCAATAGACCTTCGTGAAGATAAGTTAGCCCTTCAACGTTTGAAAGAAGCTGCAGAAAAAGCAAAGATTGAACTTTCATCTGCGCAACAAACTGAAGTAAACCTTCCGTTCGTGACAGCTGATGCGTCTGGCCCAAAACATTTGAACGTGAAATTAACACGTGCGAAGCTGGAAAGCATTGTAGCTGATCTGATCAAACGTACACTTGATCCTGTGAAAGCGGCGATTAAAGATGCTGGTCTAAAAGCGTCAGACATTGATGATGTGATTATGGTGGGTGGTATGACCCGTATGCCAAAAATCGTTGAAACAGTGAAAGAGCATTTTGGTAAAGAGCCTCACAAGGGCGTAAATCCTGATGAAGTTGTGGCCGATGGTGCTGCTATTCAGGGTGGTGTTTTACAAGGTGACGTTAAGGATGTTCTACTGCTTGATGTAACCCCATTATCACTTGGTATTGAAACATTGGGTGGTGTGTTTACACGTCTTATTGACCGTAATACAACAATCCCAACGAAAAAATCTCAAGTATTCTCAACAGCTGAAGATAACCAATCTGCTGTGACAATTCGTGTTTTCCAAGGGGAACGTGAAATGGCGGCAGATAACAAAGTGCTTGGTCAATTTGATCTAGTCGGTATCCCTTCTGCACCACGTGGCGTGCCACAGGTTGAGGTAACTTTTGATATTGATGCCAACGGTATTGTTCAGGTATCTGCCAAAGATAAAGCGACGAATAAGGAACAACAAATCCGTATTCAAGCGAGTGGTGGTTTGAGCGATGATGACATTGACCAAATGGTAAAAGATGCCGAAGCCAACGCGGATTCTGATAAGGATAAACGTGAAGTGATTGAAGCACGCAACCATGCGGAAAGTTTGATGCATCAAACTGATTCAACACTCAAAGATTTAGGCGATGAAGTACCTGAATCTGAAAAAGCCGAAATTGATACAGCGATGACTGAGCTTAAAGAACTTCTTGATAATGAAGAGAGTTCAGCAGCAGACATCACTGAAAAAACCGATGTGCTAATGCAAGCTTCTATGAAACTTGGTGAAATGGTTTATCGTAAAAAACAAGAAGCTGAAGCAGGTGAAGCTGATAGCGAAACAGCTGATGCTGATGCAGGCTCTAGCAATGCCTCTGATGATGACATTGTTGATGCAGACTTCAGCGAAGTTGAACTTGAAGATGACGACGAAGACGAAAAATCATCTTCATAAGATTTCATCTTAAAATAATATTCAAACGAAGCGGCGCTCACGTCGCTTCGTCAATATTTAAGACCATTAGGAATGACCATGGCGGAAGATCTCTATAAAACACTTGGTGTCGATAAGAACGCAGATGCGGCTGAAATAAAAAAAGCTTATCGTAAGATGGCGATGAAATATCATCCTGATCAAAATAAAGATAACGCAGAAGCCGAAGAAAAATTTAAAATGGTCAACGCGGCGTATGACGTGTTGAAAGATGATCAAAAGCGCGCAGCCTATGATCAATTTGGCGAAGCAGCCTTTGATGGATCACGCGGACAAGCTGGCGGTGGTTTCGGTGGTGCTGGATTTTCTGACATATTCGAAGACATGTTTGGTGACTTCATGGGTAGCCGTGGTGGACGTAACGGCGCAACACGTGGCTCTGACATTCAATACGCCATGGATATTACATTGGAAGAAGCCTACAAAGGTAAAGAAGCAAATATTACCGTTCCAATCAATACCACTTGTGACGGCTGTAAAGGTTCAGGCGCAGAAGATGGTACGAGCAGCAAAGACTGCTCAACTTGTGGCGGTGCAGGTCGTGTGCGTGCGCAACAAGGATTTTTCACAATTGAGCGTGCTTGTGGCACCTGTGGCGGTCAAGGAACGGTTATTGAGAAACCATGTAAAAAATGTAAGGGCGCAGGACGTGTTCACAAAGAAAAGAAATTAAAAATATCTATCCCTAAAGGTATTGATTCAGGGCGTCGTATTCGCCTAAGTGGTGAAGGTGAAGCTGGCATGCGTGGTGGCCCTTCTGGTGACCTCTATATACTTGTTAACGTAAAAGGACATAAAATGTTCAAACGCGACAGTGCGAATCTATATTGCCGCGTGCCAATTGCTATGACCATGGCAACATTGGGTGGTGATATTGAAGTTCCTACGATCTCTGGCAAGAAAATGAAATCAAACATTCCAGCAGGAACACAAACTGGTAAACAGTTTAGATTAAAGGGGCAAGGCATGCCCATCATGCAATCATCCAGCTATGGTGACCTCTACATCGAAATATTTGTTGAAACGCCAATGAACTTAAGCAGCAAACAAAAAGAAATCTTTCAAAAACTTGATGTTGATTTAAGCGGCAAAGATGGTAAAAAACATTCCCCAGAATCTAGTGGCTTCGTTACAAAAATGAAAGACCTTTGGACGGATCTGACAGATTAGAAAAAGTTTAAGTTGGGCCTACTGAACCATCATTTGGCGTAGCACCAGAAATTTTTGCTTCTGATAAATTTATAACTTCATAACTATTCAATGAAAAATCAGGGCGGTTGCCTACTTTTATAGTTGCTGGCTTCAATGCAAATTTTGCATGCATTGCCTTTTTAAGGCCACGACCATTTACTTGGTCACTAGAAAAAACCATTTTTGAATCATCTTCCTGTTTTATAGTTATGATTGTTCCAAATTGTGGATGATGTTCCATAGTTTCAATAATTCCTACAACCTCAATAGAGGCATTTACTCCAGGAACATTGACATCGCTAGCACTCATTGTTTCTGGTTTTTGTCGCCCTAACTCATCAAGAAATCTTTGATGTTCTTGCCTTAAATCTAATCCGACGGTTCTAAGGGACATATTAAACTCCATGGTTTTATCAAAGCTCACTCATTAACAAGTTATTACTATTATGTCAATGAATGGTTTCTCCATAAATTCCCCGTGCATAATTCTAATCTGCATGGTAGAAATATTGCCATGATATGGTTTAAAAAATACGATCTTGAAATGCTTAACGGTCTGCGTAATGCCAATATGGCAGGGCTTATCGGCATTGAATTTACAGAAATTGGTGATGACTATCTTAAGGCTACAATGCCCGTTAATGAGCGTACCAAGCAAGCCTTTGGCATTTTGCATGGTGGCGCGTCCTGTGTCTTATCAGAAACCGTTGGTTCCGTTGCCTCATGGATGTGCATTGACCCCTCTAAACAAATGGCAGTTGGCTTAGAAATTAATGCTAATCATATCCGCCCCGTGACCGAAGGTTACGTCACTGCAATTTGTAAAGCTGTTCAAATTGGGCGCTCTATTCATGTTTGGAACATCGAAATGTTCAAGGACGACAAGAAGCTTAATTGTGTTAGCCGTCTTACTTGCGCGATCAAAGATCAAAAATAAATGGATGCTTTATTACAGCAATATTTAAAAGCGTGGATTCTATCTGACGCTAACCTAATAGCCAAAACACCAACCAGTCACGTATACAAAGTTACACAAGGTGATAATACACGAGTATTAAAACTCTATACCGACCTTGGTCGTATTTGTGAAAGCGACGGTCCTGTTTTTTTAGACACATGCAAAGGCAATGGCGTTGTCGGCGTTATTAACTATAACGATGAGGCTTGCCTGTTAGAATATATTAATGGACCAGAATTACTAACATTTGTTGATGACGGTAAAGATGAAGAAGCGACCTTGATCATTGCTCAAACACTTAATAAAATTCATAAGACCCCTATTCCTGAAAATCATAAATTTGATGATTTTAATAAGCATATGCTCAAATCATTCGACAAAACTCCAATTGATGATGCACCAGAAATTATAAAACGAGCTGCAAAATTTGCGGAAAAACACATAAAAAATCAGCAAGAGATCTGCTTACTTCATGGGGATATGCATCATAAGAATATAATGCACCATGCAGAAAAAGGGTGGGTAGCCCTTGATCCACAATCACTTGTCGGGGATCGTGCTTATGATTGTGCTAATACAATTCACAATCCACATGACCGTCCAGATTTAACGGTGATCTCAAGTGGTCGCTGCAACACATTGGTTAAATCGTTCTGCTGGTGTT
>JABAZY010000059.1 GCA_018608245.1 Alphaproteobacteria bacterium
TTTAAAGCCTTTTCTAAATCAAGTTGTTTTTGCGGTGTCATAGATTCGACGTCTAAATATTTAGCAGCATTTCCACTTCGATCGGAGATAATATCCTCCCATTGCTTTGTGTATACAGCTTCTACATTTTGAATGTAGTTAACCTTCATCATGCTATCCGGATCAGTGATAGAGATTACGTTAGTGCCCCCATTAATTGAACTAGGCTTTATGTCATATTCAACCCCCAGTTCTTTTAAAGCCATTTCTAAATCAAGTTGTTCTTGCGGTGTCATAGAGTAGACGTCTAAATATTTAGCAGCATTTCCACTTCGATCGGAGGTAATATCCTCCCATTGCTTCGAGGCGATGATATGGGTATCTTCAACGCTTACTTTTTGAATGTTTGAAATTTTTTTTAATGATTTGCGTAAGTCTTCAAAACGCTCAACATCCTTTTCTGCCAACCTAATAGTATCTCCCAATGTAATGCTATTGTGTCTAATAGGGGTTAAACCCTGAGAGTTTAGGGCGTTTTCTAGTATCAAAATTTCTCTGTCCGTCATATCTTCAATTGGCATACGAATTATACGAACGCCGTCATCGGTGTAGGAGGCTTGCCAGTTACCATTATTAATTGCGCGCTTTGCATCCTCATGAATTTCATCAAGCTGTTGTTTTGAATTGATGGGTTTAAGAGTATCTAATGGCCGGCCTTTAGGATCAAGGCCCTGCATTTTCAAGGACTCTTCAATCTGCGGCATAACGTCTTTTTTCAAAGAGTCCCAGACGTGAGGGTAGTTACGTGACATGAATTGTTCAGCTATCTCAGGGTTATGTTCGGTTGCAACAATACTGTATTTATTGTGAAGTTCAGCAACCATTTCTCCAGCATGATGATCTATTTCATAAAGGGGGGCATGGTCATGACGGAAACCACGATCACCCTTGAACAGCAATTGCGTCCTAGGCTCATTTTGTTTAGTTTCTAAATATTGTTTAAGCGCTTGTTTAAAGTTTGGATTGTCGGAGGCATATCCTGTATATTTAGTGTTTATATGGTCAATGGCATGTCCAGCTTCATGGCGGATGGTTGCCTTTATTTCATCGGTTGTTTGATCTGTACGAACCATGAGGGCGGGTTTATTACCTGCAAGTATTGCAAAATCACTGCCTTTAGGCGCAACCATTCCTAAAGACTCTGCCTTGGATGGGTCCAGCCCTTTTTCATTAAGTGCTTTAGCTAAATCAGACTGCGAACCAATAATAACTTTAAAATCAGAATCTAACAAATCTCGAAGGGTAGCGGGCGGCATCTCAAGTAAACCGTCACGAACGGCTTGCATTTCTCTTGAAGATACTTCACCAAAAGACATAAAAAAATTTGGATCCTGCAGTTTCTGATCAAGTTTTTGCTTTAAAGCTATGTCCATCAATAATTTTTGTGCTTATCTATCATTTTATTATTATACATAACTATGTGTTAATTTGCAATTATAAGTAGATAATTGCTTTAATGTAAAATGTTGCATTGAGGGTCGGATGCGGCCACTCTCGGCCATCGCGCACGCAATTTCTTGCATTTTATCTATTCCTAAACGCCGACTTTCAATACGTTTTTGTTTGGCGCATTCAGGACATCCACGACCTTTCTTATAGTTCTTAGTGGTACAGGCATATTTGTGACCTTCAGCACACTGAAAATCCATTTTATGCCCTTGGTTGGTGTAAGTTTTAGATAAACATATCTCCCCACGTTTGGAGGCTAAATTATTTACAATATCGATATTTAGGGGAAAAGAACCGCCACATTCCCAACACCAATTACCACCCCTAATAGAGTTGGCATGTATATCAAATATATGTCCTTTTGAGCATTTAAACTGTAATAAAGTACGTGCATTAAGATAATATTTGCTGAGGCATTTTCCACCTTTATCTAAAGCTATTTTCTGCATTTCTGTAAGGTCAGGGCAGTAGCCATAAAAACTATAATCTGCTTTTCTATTATTCCAAGTTTTAGGAATTTCTAGTCCTGATCTTACAACACATTGTTCAACTGATTTGATGATTTTTTCTAAATCATCAAGCTTTTTAAAATAAGGAATAACGATTAATTTAACGCCATATTTTTTGCAAGATTTGGCTTTTAATTCGTCTATATTTTGCCGTTCTTGTATATCAATTTTTTCATAAATACCATAACCTTTGTAGTGTTGAATTCCTTGATATTCGAAGGCTATTTTTGCGTCCTTATTGTATCCGTCTAACTCTAATCTTTTGCCAGTTAAGTTTAATAACCATGTTGGTTTTTGCTTCGGAAATCGTATTTCAAACATGGATTCTAGGATAGATTTTGAGAGTCTTTCTCCATTACTTCCTGAGCAATCAGGACAGCCTTTTCCTTGTTTCAAACTTTCAAAAGAAGCTTGCCATTTATGACCAAAAGGGCACTCCAAAGCATACTTATGTTTTGTCCCTTTATATTCAGTTTCATGTAGTTTAAATTCTCGTTTTTGAGCACATTCCTTTACATCATTTATTGTATATTTATAAGTCATTTATTTTATCTTTCTTTAAGATTTTAAAGGTGGAGATTAGTGGGGTTTTTAT